>CAWKIF010000039.1:0-25552 GCA_963849485.1 candidate division FCPU426 bacterium
CCGACCACGGTGCGTGGGGGATGAACCGCCGGGAGAATGATTTGCGTGGAACCTGGGCCTTTGACCTGGAATGGAGCCAAGACCTGGGACTTCGGCCCCGGTTCGGCGTCGAGTGGTTCCCCTTCGATGTCCTTGCCCTCCGGGCGGGAGTTTGGGCGGGGGATTTGACAGTGGGAAATGGACAAACCCAACCTTCGGTCAATTTGACCTGCGGGGTTGGGTTCTATATTCCGCTGAAAAGATCCATGATCCCGGACCGGGCTTGGGGGGATCAGATTGTCATTGATTATTCACTGATTCCCGATCCCCAACAGCCGGAAGCGGTCTTGAACCAAATCACGGCCACGGGAAAATTCATGTAACCGTCCCGGAAATGCAAGTTTGTTTTTAAAGGAACAGCGAATTGTCAAATAGCGATGAATGGAAAAAATATCTGGAACTCTGCCGCAGGCTTGGAATCCGATATCTTTCGGGACCATCGGCGGTCATCAACAAGCCTCGACCGTCCTTGGAAGCGCCCACGCCGGCTAGGCCCCTTCCGGGACCGGCCGTCGAGATTTTCCCTGATCCCCCGAGGGAGACCCGCCTGCCCCTACCGGCCCCCACGGCCCGAAAGGACTGGATGACCCTCAACCGGGAAAGCGTCCAAGGGATGGAACTGACCGCCTTTGATGTGGACATCCGAGAATGCCAAAAATGCCCCCTCGGTTCGACCCGGACGAATTTCGTCTTCGGGAGCGGCAATCCCCTCGCGGCGGTGATGTTTGTCGGGGAAGCTCCGGGCGCGGATGAGGATGCACAAGGGCTTCCTTTCGTGGGCCAGGCGGGACAATTGTTGACCAAGATCATCGAATCCACCAAAACCTGGAAAAGGGAGGATGTTTTCATCTGCAATGTCTTGAAATGCCGCCCGCCGGGAAACCGGACCCCCTTGCCGGAGGAAGTGGAACAATGCCGGCCCTATTTGGAAGAGCAAATCAGGATCATCCAACCCAAACTGATCATGGCCTTGGGCGCCAGCGCCGCCCAGGCCCTTTTAAACACCAAAGAATCGGTGGGAAAACTCCGAAACCGCTGGCATGAATTCTTGGGTATTCCCTTGAGGGTCACTTACCATCCAGCTGCTTTATTGCGTTTTGACGGTTATAAGAAGGACGTTTGGGCCGATATGAAGGAATTTACCTCAAAATACAAACAAATTAATGTGGAATAAGTATTTATCGGGTAATGATTGTTTCGACGTTAAATCTGTATAATTCCCAGTAAATTTAACCCCCATTACTTTTTAAATTAGGCTGAATGAAACGTCAAAACTTGTTCCTATCATCAATGTTTTTCTCTTTGCTCCTTTCTATTGTCACGTCCCCTGTTTTTGGCCAGTGTTTGGTATCTGATGCGTTTAACAACGAAATTCTTCCTTCTTGGACAACCGCTGAAATTGGAACGGCTTCGGGTGGCACCACCGTACTTGGGTCGGCCCTTACTATTACGAGTGTTGATCAAGGGATCAACGGCACCTCGGCAGCTGATTCCTTTTATTATATTTACCAAACTTCTTCGGCAGATCCGGAAATAACCCTCCGAATAGATTCGATGCCCTCCATCGTCAACTCGCGGGTAGGCCTGATGTTTCGTGACGTCACCACCCCGGGGGCGGGGAATATCTACACCTTTGTGGGAGCCTTTACCTCAGGTGCGGGTCCGGTAGGTGGTTTTTTCACGATGGATAGAACCGTGTCAGGCGGCAACTCGGTCAACCCGGCGATCAGCGCTTTGACTTGGAACGCTTTCCCCATTTATGTCCGGATGTCTAAGTCGGCGAATAATTTTGACGCCTATTGTTCAACCGATGGCATTAATTGGACTAGATTCGTCAATATCGCGAATGGGGGTTTTACCACCTCCCCCTATGTGGTCGGAATAGCGTTCGCTTCAGATAATAGCCCTACTAGTGGCACTTGCTCGGTGGAAGATTTCAACGTGATATCCGGGATTTGCACCACCACCAATACCCCGACCTTTTCTCGCACACCTACCATCACCCTGACCCCGACACCGACGGTGACCTTAACCCCTACCATCACCCTGACCCCGATACCGACGATTACGCTAACCCCAACGGTGACGAATACCCCGACACCGACAGTAACCTTGACGCCCACCATCACGCTGACCCCGACTCCGACCGTGACGCTTACCTTCACGACGACCTTCACGGTGACGCAGACGCCGCCGGTGGTGAGTATCGTGCGGGCGACTCCGCCGGTGGACTCGGTGCAGATTCCCGGGGCGCAGGGGGTGTCGGTGGTTCAAGTGAAGGTGACGAACAACAACGGGGAAGGGGTGAACCTGAATTACATGGTGTTGGAGGCGACGGGGACAGGGGACTCATCCTCAACGAACATCACGGCGGTGAACCTGTTGAAGGGGACGACGCTGCTGGCGAGCTCGGTTTATACGGGAGTCAGCCCGAACCAGTTGGTGACGCTGGGGGGGTTCCCGCTGGACGGGATTGGGACGGGGTTGTCGCAAAATTACCTGATCACCTATGACTTTTCCGGGACGGCGGAACCCAACAGCTATGGATTGAATGTGACCGGTGCTTCGGGGACGGGGCAAGTTTCGGGGACGGCGATTCAATTGACGGGAGTGCCGTTCGCTGGGGCGACGATCACGGTGGCCACGCCGACGGCTACGGTAACGAATACGCCGACGCAAACGGTGACGTTAACGCCGACCGTGACCCTGACGCCCACCATCACGCTGACGCCAACATCGACTGTTACCCTCACACCGACAGAGACCTTGACACCGACTATCACATTAACGCCGACCCCCACCATCACGTTGACACCCACGGAGACCTTGACGCCGACGCCGACCGTGACCTTGACCCCGACGGTGACGGACACTTTTACTTGGACGGCGACCCATACGGGGACGGACACCCTGACACCCACAGTAACCTTGACCCAGACCTCGACCCCCTACGTGTTGAGTGTGGCGACCGAGGTGTTAGCGTCGCCAGTGACGCAGTTGCCTGGGGCGCAGGATGTGGGGGTGCTGGAATTCACTGTGACGAATCCAGGGGCGCCGGTGACTTTATATGGGGTAGTGTTGGACGCGATCGGGGATGAGAGCCAAATCACGGCGGTGAACTTGCTGGGCGGGGGGATGGCCGGGTCGGTGTTGGTGAGTCGCCCCTACAATTCAGGGGTGGTAACGCTGGGGGGAGGGCCATTAACGGTCATGACGGGTACGGTGACCTATGGGGTAAGTTACAACTTCCAGGGGAACGCGGCGCCGGGAAATTACGGGGTTTCGTTGGTAGGGTTAAACGGGCGGGATGACACGGGACAGGAGGTGCAGGTAACGGCCGGGAACCTGCCAGTGACGGGGGTGCAGGTGGTGATCGCGACAGCGACGCCGACCGTGACGAATACGACGACTTCTACTTCCACCGCCACCTCTACCCCGACCATCACCCTAACCTCGACCTCGACGGAGACATTGACGCCCACTATCACCCTTACGCCAACGCCCACGGTAACCTTGACACCGACGGTCACCCTGACCCCGACCGTGACGGATTCCTTTACGTCGACGGTGACCTTAACTCCGACTGTCACCCTGACGCCCACAGTGACGACCACGTATACATGGACCTCAACCATCACGCCCACCTATACAGCGACCTATACGTCAACCGTGACGCTGACGATCACGACGACCTTCACGGTGACGCAGACGCCGCCGGTGGTGAGTATCGTGCGGGTGAATCCGCCGGTGGACTCGGTGCAGATTCCCGGGGCGCAGGGGGTGTCGGTGCTGCAGGTGAAGGTGACGAACAACAATGGGGAAGGGGTGAACCTGAATTACCTGGTGTTGCAGGCGACAGGGACAGGGGATTCATCCTCGACGAACATCACGGCGGTGAACCTGTTGAAGGGGACGACGCTACTGGCGAGCTCGGTATATACGGGAATCAGCCCGAACCAGCTGGTGACGCTGGGGGGCTTCCCGCTGGACGGGATTGGGGCGGGTTTATCGCAGAATTACCTGATCACCTATAACTTTTCGGGGACCGCGGCGCCCAACAGCTATGGAGTGAGCGTGGTGGGGGCACAGGGTGCGGGTCAGGCCTCGGGAACGGCGGTTCAATTGACGGGAGTGCCGTTCGCGGGGGCGACGATCACGGTGGCACTGCCAACACCGACGGTGACCAATACCACGACCTATACCTCCACAGCCTCATTCACCCCGACCATCACCCTGACTCCGACACCGACCATGACGTTGACGCCAACGCCAACCGTGACCTTGACGCCGACATAACATTGACGCCGACCATAACATTGACGCCGACTGCGACCATTACGCTGATGCCGACCATCACTCTGACCCCGACGCCAACTATTACGCTGACACCTACCATCACCCTAACCCCGACGCCGACGGTAACCTTGACGCCGACCATCACCCTGACCCCAACTCCGACAGTCACCCTGACGCCCACAGTGACGACTACGTATACATGGACCTCAACCATCACGCCCACCTATACAGCGACCTATACGTCAACCGTGACGCTGACGATCACGACGACCTTCACGGTGACGCAGACGCCGCCGTTGGTGAGTATCGTGCGGGTGAATCCGCCGGTGGACTCGGTGCAGATCCCCGGGGCGCAGGGGGTGTCGGTGGTGCAGGTGAAGGTGACGAACAACAACGGGGAAGGGGTGAACCTGAATTACCTGGTGTTGCAGGCGACAGGGACAGGGGATTCATCCTCGACGAACATCACGGCGGTGAACCTGTTGAAGGGGACGACGCTACTGGCGAGCTCGGTATATACGGGAATCAGCCCGAACCAGCTGGTGACACTGGGGGGGTTCCCGTTGGACGGGATTGGGGCGGGTTTATCGCAGAATTACCTGATCACCTATGACTTTTCGGGGACGGCGGCGCCCAACAGCTACGGATTGAATGTGACTGGTGCTTCGGGGACGGGGCAGGCCTCGGGAACGGCGGTTGTGCTGACAGGAGTGCCGTTTGCTGGGGCGACGATCACGGTGGCCACACCGACAGCCACGGTGACCAATACCACAACCTATACTTCCACAGCCTCATTCACCCCGACCATCACCCTGACTCCGACACCGACCATGACGTTGACGCCGACAGTCACGTTGACGCCAACGCCAACCGTGACCTTGACGCCGACTGCGACCATTACGCTGACGCCGACCATCACTCTGACCCCGACGCCAACCATTACGCTGACACCTACCATCACCCTAACCCCGACGCCGACGGTAACCTTGACGCCGACCATCACCCTGACTCCAACTCCGACCGTCACCCTGACGCCCACAGTGACGACCACGTATACATGGACCTCAACCATCACGCCCACCTATACAGCGACCTATACGTCAACCGTGACGCTGACGATCACGACGACCTTCACGGTGACGCAGACGCCGCCGGTGGTGAGTATCGTGCGGGTGAATCCACCGGTGGACTCGGTGCAGATTCCCGGGGCGCAGGGGGTGTCGGTGGTGCAGGTGAAGGTGACGAACAACAACGGGGAAGGGATAAACCTGAATTACCTGGTGCTTCAGGCGACAGGCACGGGGGACTCATCCTCAACGAACATCACGGCGGTGAACCTGTTGAAGGGGTCGACGCTGCTGGCGAGCTCGGTATATACGGGAATCAGCCCGAACCAGCTGGTGACACTGGGGGGGTTCCCGTTGGACGGGATTGGGGCGGGTTTATCGCAGAATTACCTGATCACCTATGACTTTTCGGGGACGGCGGCGCCCAACAGCTACGGATTGAATGTGACTGGTGCTTCGGGGACGGGGCAGGCCTCGGGAACGGCGGTTGTGCTGACAGGAGTGCCGTTTGCTGGGGCGACGATCACGGTGGCCACGCCGACAGCCACGGTGACCAATACCACGACTTGGACGCCGACGGCAACATCGACATGGACCATTACCACAACCTATACATCCACGGCCACCTATACGCCGACCATCACGCTGACCCCGACGGTAACTAACACCCCGACGCCCACGGTCACTCTAACGCCGACGGTGACGACCACCTCGACCTGGACGACGACCTGGACGCCCACGGTGACGACGACCTATACGTGGACTTCCACAATTACTCCGACCTTTACAACTACCTGGACGTCAACGATCACGACGACTTTCACGACGACCTTCACGGTGACGCAGACGCCGCCGGTGGTGAGTATCGTGCGGGTGAATCCGCCGGTGGACTCGGTGCAGATCCCCGGGGCGCAGGGAGTGTCGGTGGTGCAGGTGAAGGTGACGAACAACAACGGGGAAGGGGTGAACCTGAATTACCTGGTGCTTCAGGCGACAGGCACGGGGGACTCATCCTCAACGAACATCACGGCGGTGAACCTGTTGAAGGGGTCGACGCTGCTGGCGAGCTCGGTATATACGGGAATCAGCCCGAACCAGCTGGTGACACTGGGGGGGTTCCCGTTGGACGGGATTGGGGCGGGTTTATCGCAGAATTACCTGATCACCTATGACTTTTCGGGGACGGCGGCGCCCAACAGCTACGGATTGAATGTGACTGGTGCTTCGGGGACGGGGCAGGCCTCGGGAACGGCGGTTGTGCTGACAGGAGTGCCGTTTGCTGGGGCGACGATCACGGTGGCCACGCCGACAGCCACGGTGACCAATACCACGACTTGGACGCCGACGGCAACATCGACATGGACCATTACCACAACCTATACATCCACGGCCACCTATACACCGACCATCACGCTGACCCCGACGGTAACTAACACCCCGACGCCCACGGTCACTCTAACGCCGACGGTGACGACCACCTCGACCTGGACGACGACCTGGACAAAGACAAGCACTTTCACCCCAACGGTGACTTTCACCTATACATGGACTTCCACGATTACGCCGACCTTCACACCGACATCAACGATGACCAGTACAACAACCTTCACGGTAACGCAGACCACGACCTCGACCCCCTATTTGTTGAGCGTGGCGACGGTGTCGCTGACGTCGCCGGTGACGCAGTTACCCGGGGCGCAGGATGTGGGGGTATTGGAATTCACGGTCTCGAACCCGGGATCGCCGGTGACGTTGTTTGGAGTGGTGTTAGACGCGATAGGGAGTGGGAACCAGATAACGGCGGTGAATTTGCTGGGCGGGGGTATGGCGGGAACGGCGCTAGTGAGCAAGCCTTATGCCTCGGGCGTGGTGACACTGGGAGGGGGGCCGTTGACGGTGATGACGGGCACTGTGACCTATGGGGTAAGTTACGACTTTCAGGCTAATTCGACGACTGGGACCTACGGGGTTTCATTAGTGGGATTGAACGGTCGGGACGACACGGGACAGGTGGTGCAGGTATCGGTCGGGAACCTGCCGGTAACGGGGGTGCAGGTAGTGATCGCAACGGCGACCCCGACGGTAACCAATACCACGACCTGGACACCGACCGCAACTTGGACCCATACGGCTACATCGACGTCCACATCTACGACGACTTTCACCTCCACTGCCACCTTCACTCCGACTTATACCGTGACTTCTACCTATACATCTACCGAATCCTTGACACCTACCTCAACTTCGACTCCCACGGCAACTTTTACGACCACCTCGACCCTAACTGTGACCCCGACAGTGGGACTGGCTCTTTCGTGGATCAACCAACCTACTTCCGCATTCTATTTCTTTAACCAACCGAATGTCTCGAGCTTACAGTTTATTCTGACATCCACCGCCCAGGAGAATGTGCTGGTGAAACAACTGGTGTTTACCGGAGGTGGAGGAGTGAATCCCCTGAATTGGGCCGGCGATGTGGCGGCCGGGAGCGCCCGTTTATACCAAGACGCTTCAGGTACCGGAATCTATTCAAACTCCTCGGACACGGAATTGATGGGAGGCGGGAGTTTTAATACAGCTGGATCGGTGACATTCCAGAACCCGAATGGCATTACGCCGCCCCTGGTTTCAGGCGCGCCCCAGACCTTCCTGTTGGTGTTCGACCTGAACATGCCCGGATTGGCGAACAAGACGTTCTTTAATGGATTGTCTGTTAGCGGGATCACGGCGAACGGCCAAACGACGGGACAGGGAGCCGTCGTGACCGGGAACTCCATCACTGGAAATACAATGACAGTGGAGGCGGCAACGCCAACACCCACGTCCACGGCTACGAACACGCCCACCTCCACCTCGACTTCTACTTTTACCCCCAGCCCTACAATAACAAATACTTTCACACCAACTGCCACCGTTACGGTCACCCCGACCTTTACTCCCACCTTTACGAGCACTTCGACATCCACCCCCACCTTTACCTTCACCGCCACATTTACCTCCACATTCACATCAACATCCACGGCGACTTATACGAGCACTTTCACACCCACTTATACCTGCACGATTACACCCACCCCCACTTTTACCCCGGAACCTCCCGCGAGTTTGGTCCTCCTGGTGCCCTCTGTTCCTTTGGTAGCGGTGGGGAACAGCTCGGCGGTAACCCTTCAAGTGCTCAACAGCTCGGGTCAACCAGCAACCTTGGAGACCGCTCTGACCCTCAGCTTGACCTCCTCCTCCAGCGGAGAATATGCCTTTTCAACCGTCTCCGGAGGCACACCCTTAATCTCGATAAATTTCCTCGCCGGTGCCGCCGCCCAAACCGTGGTTTATTACCGGGATACCATGGCAGGAAACTGGATCTTGACCGAGTCTGCCTTTAACTTCACCGCCGCGACCGCAGCTCTCCAGGTGATTCCGGGACCTTATGCCGGCGTGCAGGTCCTGTTGCCGGGCCAAACGGCCGATCCCGGCAGGCCTACGCCGGATCCTGCCGGGGTGTTGGGAAGCCCCTCCAGCGCGCTGGCTGGATCCCCCGTCACAGTCACCCTGAACGCCGTGGATGCATTTTTTAACCGGCTTTCCTCCGTCAATGACCCGGTCACTCTCATCCTGACTGATCCGGCGGCCCCGGCGGGTGGAATTGCCAACCTCTCCGCAGGAACGACCGTAAAAGCTGTGGCCTTTTATTCCCCTGGTAACCAGGCTGTCACGGCAACTGATTTGGTTCCAGTCCCACCTAAGACGGGTACCAGTGCTCTGCTGACCGTCTTGCAAGGAACCGCTAGTACTCTTTTGGACGTTGTTCATACTTCTCCGACCCTTTCCGGAGAGGGGCTGGGGGCCGCAGGAGTGACCTTCCTTACTTTCCGGCTTGCGGTTCAAAGTGGAACGGACACAATCGACTTGGATAGCCTGATCCTCCATGCGAAAGATTCCAACGGCACCAATGTGGCTTTCAACACGGCCTTCCAAAACATGTCTCTTTTATCGAATGCGCAAACTATCGTTCAATCCATGGCGTCAATTTCCTCGGCGTTTGTGACGCTCGGGGGAACATTTCCTATAACGGCCGGATCCCCGATGACCCTCGTTCTCACAGGGGATCTATCCACAACGGCCACGGCTAAGAATATTTCAATTTGGCTGGACTCTAGTTCCTCCGTGGTAGCCCATGACCCGGTGTCGAATATCTCGGCCGCGGCATTGGCCGAAGGGGATTCAACCGGTTTCCCCATGGCCTCAGGCCTGTTGACTCTTGAACCGGCGGATGTTTCGAAAACTTTCGGCAATTATCCCAACCCCTTCCGATCCGGTGTCGAGACCACGACCCTCGAATTTTACCTGCCCCAAACCTCAACTGTTTCATTGACCCTGTATGATGTGCTGGGGAACAAGGTGAAGACCTTCGTGAACGGGGAAGGCCTCCCGTCGGGTCTTCAAAGATATACGTGGGATGGCCGGAACGGCTCGGGGGCTCAAGTACTCAGCGGCGTTTATTACGCCCAACTGACGGTGAACGGAACTAGCTATCTTTTGAAAGTGGCGGTCGTTAAATAATGAAAATCCTTCGCGCGACCTTTATGACCTGGTTGGTCATTACTTTCTGCATAGGAGGAATGGACACCTACGGCCAGACGGCGGAATCCGGGGGCATCATCGATCCCTTCGAATTAGGGGCTTCCGCCCGGATCCTGGGGATGGGCGGGGCGGGAGTGGCCTTGACAGGGGATGGGGCGGGTTTTCTCCAAAACCCCGCGCTTCTTTCCACACTCACCGAAGGGGAACTCTTAAGCCTCCATTCACCCCTCTTTATCGATACCCTTTATGACAGTTTAGGCTACGTACAACCCCTGTCCGGTTCCTCCGGGATCGCCTTGAGCCTATCGCGGCTGGGAGTGGACAATGTCTTTCAAACCCAGACCAACATCCAGCCCATTTCCACTTTTTCGACTCAGCAATGGCAGGCCACCGCCGCTTTAGGAGGTAATATTCTGCCTGGACTAGGAGTGGGTTTACTTGCGAAAGGCGTGCGGGAAGATATCGCCAATTACAGCGGGGAGGGCGTTGGATTGGACGCTGGTTTAGTCTACCGATTGGCTTCCTCAAGTGAGGATTACGCCAAACTCGGCCTTTCCAACCTCACGGTTGGGGTGGCGGTGGCGAACTTGATTTCCCCCCAAGTCACCCTTTATCAGACCGCCGACAAGCCAGCGGAAATTTATAAGGCTGGTCTGGGCTTCCGGTATGATATCTCGCCCGCCGGGGACCGATTTTGGCTGGTTCTGGAGAGCGATATGCCCCAAGGAGCGGGAAATGTCATTGAAGCCGGAGCCGAATACGCGTTCCAAAATACATTTTTCGCCCGGGTGGGCTATGACGGGGTGAGCCCGACCGCCGGAGCGGGGGTCAGTTACGGGGGTTTTGAGCTGGATTACGCCTATAACCAGAGGGACTTGGGAACGCTCAACCGTTTTTCCGTGTCCTACCGGTTCGGGGAATACCTGGACCCGGTGATCGCGCAAAAGAAAGAATTGGAGAATCAGAAGTTGGAGATGCTTAAATGGGTGGCCAAGAGTTACGAGAAGGATGAGGACTATGACGCCGCTATCAAGGCCTGGGGGAATGTGCTTAAAGAATATCCCCGGGACATTGAAACCCCAAAAGCTGTCCAAAGTCTGAAGGAGCGCCGCCAGAAACAGGTGGAAAGCTTGCTTCAGCAAGCCCGCCCGGCCATGAAAAATGGCGATTTTGGGAAGGGAATTCCCATCCTGGGGAAGGTTCTGGCCTTGGATCCCTCTAACTCGGAAGCCCGGCGCTTATTGAAGCAAGTGGATCAAGGACGCGAATTGGAAAGCGCCTATCTATCGGGAGTGGAGGCCTACCGCCATGAGAATTACCGCGAGGCCGCGGAGGACTTGGGCGGGGTTTACGAAGCGAACCCCGAGTACCGGGACGTAGCCTTCCTTTACCGGGATTCCCAAAGCCGGGTCCAGCCCCTGGAGTCTCTCCCGAAGGATCTTTCCGATCTTTATACCAAGGGTGTGGAATTTTATCTCAAGGGTCAGTATGCCCAGGCCATCGTGGTTTGGGAAAAAGTACTGGTAAAGGTTCCGGGCAACCGGCTGGTGGCGCGGAATTTGGAGGAGGCCCGGACCCAAATCCACGAGTCCGCGACACCCTCTCCCGCGAAGGCGAACCCTTGAACTTCGAACCCATCCGCCTGCGAATCCTTTCCATCTTCGCGACCGACTCCAAACGCCGAAAGTTCAAAGTGGAGGTTCCAGCCCAGGAACTTGAACTTTTAACCATCAAGGAATTCGTCCAGCGGGTTTGCGACTCGGCGGGATGCACCCAAAAGGAAACTTCCGGGATCAAACTGGCCATTGACGAGGCCTGCACCAATATCATCCGGCACGCCTACCAGGGCAAAGCTGACGGGAAGATCCGACTTGAAATGGGGATCGGCTTGGTCGACCTTAAGACGATCATCATCGATACTGGGAAACCCTTTGATTTCAAGGCCATCAAGGACCCGGACCTCAACCAGTATGTCGAGATTGGAAAGAAGGGGGGGCTGGGGATTTGGTTGATCCGCAAGGTCATGACCCGGGTCTCTTATAAAGCCTATCCCGACCATAATGAGTTAGTCATGTACCGCCGCCTCTCCAAGGTTCCCGCCTTGCGGATGGGGATGAAAAAGGGGGCGGTGTCCGTTTCCATCAAGTTCACGATCGGGGCCCTGGCTTTGGTGGCCCTTCTTTTCGTGGGCTTTTATTTCACCATGAGCCGGCACCAGGAGGAAGTTTCGATCCAGCACCAGCGGGATAACGTGAACTTGATCCTAGGATCCCTGGCCTCCGAATCGGCCCAAGCGGTGTCCCGCAAGGATGACCTGGGCTTGGCGAACCTACTGCGGCAAGTCAAAAACCAGGATGTCGGCAGGATGCTGGATTACATTTATATAGTGGGTTCGGAGGGTTTTTACTTGGCCCATACCGACTTGAAACAAATCCTCCGAACCTATACGCCGCCCCAGGGGGAGAAATTCAAACCACAAGCGGGAATCCATGCCTATCTCCTCCATGGGCCGGACGGGGACATTACCGATTCGGTCGCTCCCATCTATTACAAGGGCCAATGGTTAGGTGAGGTTCATGTGGGTATGACGGCCCGGACCATCCAGGAGGCCACCCGTCAGCTCAAAAACGAGATTCGAAACCAACTCCTGATCGCGTCTTTCATCATCATGGTCTTCCTCTGGCTCTTGTCCCGCATTATTATTCAGCCTTTCCGCAAGATCCTGGAGGGGGTTAACGCCATCTCGGCGGGCGATATGGGGGCGAAAATCGAGATCGATACCCAGGATGAATTTGGGCAATTGGCCAGTATCTTCAATGAAATGACCAGTAAACTCCAGGAATCCCAAAAGGGGATGATGGAACAGGAGCGAATGCAAAAGGAAATGCAGGTGGCCCAGCAGATTCAACATACCCTGCTCCCGGCGGATTTCCCCCAGGTGGAGGGTTACGAGATCGGGGCGACCTACCGGGCGGCCAAGGAAGTGGGCGGTGACTATTACGACTTCTTCTGGGTGGACCCGACCACCCTGGGGATTGTCGTGGCGGACGTGTCGGGCAAGGGTGTGCCGGGATCCATGGTCATGACCATGATCCGGACCGCCATGCGTTTGGAGGCCCGGGGAAACAAGAGCGCCTCGGATGTCCTGGCCAAGGTCAACCAGCATGTGACCTCGGACATGAAACGGGGTATGTTCGTTACCATGTTTTACATCATTTTGGATTCCCGGACCCGCGCGATTAATTTCGCCAGCGCCGGCCACAACCCCATGATCCTCTTTAGGGGAAAAACCAAGGAAGTTTACTTTCTTAAACCCAAGGGATTCCCCGTGGGGATCGACCTGCCGGAGGAGGAAATGTTCGCCAAGAACCTTGCCCTTCAAAGGTCAGTTTGGAAAAAGACGATATGCTGGTCATCTACACGGACGGCATCACCGAGGCCATGGACCCCGACAAGGCCCAGTTTGGTGAGACAGGCTGGTGCAGGTGATCAAGGATAATTCCCACCTGACCCCGCAGGAATTCGTCGAGCAGTTGAACCTGGCCATCGCCCAATTCACCAAGGGGGCGGAACAAAACGACGACATTACCGTTGTGGCCATCAAGGAAAAAATGCGCGCCGAATCAGTGGAATTCAAATTCCGGAAAAAACTACTGGATCTGGTTGAAAAGCAGGGGCTTTCCGTGGCCGCAGGCCTGCCGCCAGATGAACGTGTCGACCAAGGCCTACTACCGGTTCAAAAAAATGGTGGCTGACAAGGGCCGGGCCAGCCTGAAGCCTACACGGGCTCAGCGCGACAGCGAGATCCGGGAGCTGACTCAACCCCAGAAGGAAGCCCTCATTGCTTTGCTCTGCCAGAACCCGGATTTCGGGCCCCAAAGGCTCTCCCAGGCACTCCGGAGACTGACGCCACCCATCCGGGTAGAATCAAGGCTTATCTACGAGCACTTGAAACGGAAAAATTTGAACACCGTTAGTCAAAGAAGGGCCTTTGCCGCCATCTCGGTTGACAGTGAGAAACCGCAAAGCCCATAATAAAACATCTCTTTCCCTTTTTTTAATCTGGAGGAATCATGGATAACATTACAGTGAGTATTGCCGATCATTCTAACCATAAAGATATTGCTGTTTTAACGGTCAAAGGGTTTATCGATACCACAACCGCTCCGGAATTTGAAAAGAAATTTCTAGGTGTCTTAAATGAAAAAAAATACAAATTAATCGTGGATTTGAAGGACGTCAATTACATTAGTTCCGCCGGTTGGGGGATTTTTATCAGCGAAATCAAGCGAATCAGATCCCAGAAGGGTGATTTGATACTAGTGGGCATGAACCCAGAGGTGAGCGAGGTCTTTGAATTGCTCGAATTTAACTCGATTTTGAAATCCTATCCCAATGTGGATACCGCCCTGAAAAAAGGTTTTGATAAAGCTTAAAGGAGCCTTTGGATAGGTGTCCGCCCGAGTGGCCGGATGCTCTTGAACCTTAGGATTTGAAGATCCTAGAAATGGACCCCCATGGACAGCAACACCCTTAATTCACTTTTGGATATCAACGGCAAGCATTTCACCGTTGAGACTAGTCTGGCCCAAGGTAAAAATCGGGTCCTTTCAATGGCCCAGCTGGAGGGAAGGATTCTCTCCCAGCGTGAATTTGATCTGCCGGAGGGGCTGGATGACGACGGCAAGAAACAGTTTACCCAGGAGACCCACAAAAACCGGTTGGTCGAGCTGGAGTCTATCTTCCGATTGAACCGCAAAATCGACGAAAAACCTACCCCGGATGCTTGCTGGAAAATAGGGGTAATCCTGCTTTCAAATGGCTTTTACGAGGACGCCCGGCAGAGGTTCCTGAAGGCCATGGAAATGGATCCCCAGCATCTTCAGGCCCTCAAATGTTATGGGATCAACCTGACCCTCATGGATGACTTTGATGGCGCCCTGGCCATCCTGAATCACGCACGGGAAATCGGTCCCTCCTTCGCCGATATCTATTACCACTTGGGCAACGTTCATCTTTATCGCAGGGAATTGGATGAGGCCGTCCAGTCCTACCTCCAGGCCCTACAAATCAATCCCCGCTACGCTGACGCACGGTTGCGCCTGGCGACCGCCTGTGTAGGGTATTTGACCATTGGAGATTTGAGCGTCAGCGACGGGGGAAAAACAGCTGAATTGGCGGAAAGGGCCAAAGCGGAAGCGGAAACTGCGGCTACTTTAAATCCGAAACTCCGGAACCGGGCCTTTATGATGGCGACCGATTATTTGAAGAGCCGCCGGTTTTCAAACGCTTTCCAAGCCTTTTTGGACATCCGGCCCAGGTATGTACCCCGGATTGGCGATGAGATTATCTTTTTCTTTACCTTGACCTTGCTCTACGGCAGCGAAGGCATCGACCTACAAATGACTGAGCAATATATCGAAAAACTCACCAAAGTGATCGAGGAGTATCCCCATTACGCCGATCTGCACCACCATTTAGGGGTGGCATACCTCATTAAATGCCGGTTTGATGTCAGCCGGTCCTTGAAAGAATTCAAAAAGGCCCTGACGATTAACCCTCAATTTCAAAAGGCCATGACCAACGCGGAAGACACCGAGGAACTGCACAAACGTGTTTTGGTTTCCCTGAAAAAGGCCATTATCTCCAAAGGAACGGGAGGAATAGGTTAGCAAAAGTCGCCGGAAGCCTTCCTAGGCGTCCGGAACGGTCGTCAGGGAATAATTCTTTTCCAGAAAACTGACATGGTCAGGGGTCGGGTTGTTAAAATTGACCCCGTAAGCGTACCGGCCCATGGTTTTCATAGGGTTCTTCCTGACCCAAACCACCTTACCGTTGAAGGACATGGCCAGACTGCCGTCGAGGGAATCCAGTTCCAGGCAGAGGTCGGCTTTCTCAACCATGGTTTTATTGGAATAGATTTGGGCCCCGGTCGCGCTGATGTTGACCAGGTGAGCCCGGAAAAGATCCCCTTGGGTGGAATTCAACAGTCGGCCCTTGATGGATTTGACCATCACGACCCTGTTATTGTTGGTCCGCTTAAAGCTTTCTGGATTCGGCCGGGGAATCTTTTTCATGTGGGTTCTCCTGGTCAGTTTACCGTTATAGCATAACATTCACATCCCTCCCAGGGGTGAAAAATCCCTATTTAGGTAGGGTTTTTCTTTTTTAGAAGGAAGAAGAAATCTTATGTCCAATGTCCGAGTCCGATTCGCCCCAAGCCCCACAGGGTATCTCCATGTGGGTGGGGCCCGAACCGCCCTTTTCAACTGGCTGTTTGCACGGCATATGGGCGGAAAATTCATTCTTCGGATCGAGGATACCGACCGGGAAAGATCCAAACCAGAGTTTGAGGAAGGTATCATCCGGGACCTGCAGTGGCTGGGCCTGGATTGGGATGAGGGTCCAGGGTTGGGAGGGCCTTTCGGTCCCTATCGGCAAACGGAAAGGGCTCCGCTTTACCGCAAGGAACTCAAGAGGCTCCTGGCGGAAGGAAACGCTTACCCATGTTTTTGTGGACATAAGGAATTAGAGGCCGAGAGGCTCAAGGCCCAAGAATCGGGACAGGGTTACCATTATTCGGGTAAGTGCCGGTCATTGCCCAAAGAACAGGCGGAAGCCCGGCAAAGGGCGGGTGATCCCTTTTCGGTCCGCCTTCGGGTGCCGGAGGGAAAGACCCTCTTTCAGGACCTGATCCGGGGTGAAGTGACTGTGGAACACGCCGAATTGGATGATTTCATTCTCGTGCGAAGCGGCGGGGAACCTACTTACAATTTCGTGGCGGCGGTGGATGATGCCCTCATGGAAATGACCCATGTGATCCGGGGCGAGGACCATATCTCCAATACCCCCAAGCAGATCCTGATCTACCAGGCCTTGGGGATGACTCCGCCCAAGTTCGCCCATATTCCCCTGATCCTGGGTCCGGACCGCAGTCCCCTCTCCAAGCGCCATGGCGCCAGCTCGGTGGGTGAATTCAAGCGGCAGGGCTACTTGCCGGACGCCATGCTTAATTACCTGGCGCTTCTGGGCTGGGCTTTGGATGGCAAAACTGAATTGTTTGATAAGGCCGAACTGGTGCGTAAGTTCACTTTGGAAAGGGTACAGAAAAGCCCTGCGGCTTTTGACTACGATAAGCTCCAATGGTTGAATGGCCATTACATCCGCGAGGCGGACCCCGAACGGGTCTACCAACTCTGTCTGGAATACCTCTGGGACGCAGACGCCATTAATGAGGATTTCATGCGACATGGGGGGGAAGCCCTCAAACGAATGATCGCCTCGGTCAAGAGCGGATTGAAGACCATTTCAGACGTGGGGGGCCAAATCACCTATTTCCTGGGGGAAGTTCATACCTACGATTCGGAGGGCCTGGCCAAATGGATGACCCCCGCCTCCATCCCAACGCTGGAAAAGAGCGCCTTTGTCATGGAAGAAACCATGGATTTCACGGCCATGACCCTCGAGTCCAGGATGCGTGAGGCCGCCGGCGAGCTGGGCATAAAATTCGCCGAAATGGTCCATCCCATGCGGCTGGCCATCACCGGGCGGACCGCCAGTCCCAACCTGTTCGAGTTGATAGAGATTTTAGGGAAAGGCCGCTGCATCGTGAGAATTCTCCGGTTTATCCGCATGATTCGAAACCAGGTCCCGGCCGGGAGCATCTCGGGAAACCAGGAAAAACAAGGATAACCGGGCTCACGGGAAGGTTGCCATCCGGTGGGGCTTGGGGTAGTTTAGCAGGGCGTTGAGTTTATTCGGCGCTAGTATGGTTGATGATGAACAGACATAATGTTGGAGGGGAGACATGAGCGAGATTATTGAATTCGTATTCCATCGGGGCGAGAAAAAGGGACGGCTGAGGCCGGTTAACCGGAAGGATTGGGCCCAAATCGTGGGCTGGTGGAACGACCCGGAAGTCCGCAGGCTATTTGACGTTCATTTCGTGGACCAGACCTTTTCCGACGCAGAAAAATGGTTCGCCCGCACGAATTCCCCTGACGAGGAAAAACTTCCCCGGTCCTTTGTCATGGAAGTGGAGGATGGGGATAAATGGATCCCCGTCGGCACGGCGGAATTTTATAACGAGCGGCCCTCCCACAAGGGCTCCGAATTCGGCTTCCTCATCGGCGACAAGAAATGGTGGGGTATGGGGATCGGGACCGAGGCCGCCAAACGCATGGTCAAATACGGCCTGGAGCAATTGCAGTACAAACGCATCGGAGCCGTCTCCGCCGCCTATAACGTGCGTTCCTTGAACGCCTTGCAGAAGGCGGGATTCCAAATCGAGGGAATCCGCAAGAGTTTCGTTCTGCGGGACGGGGAATGGCACGACCAGACCTTGATGTCGGTGGTCAATCCCAAGATCTAACCTTAAGAGTCTTAACGAAAATTTCACCACCAAGGCACAAAGACACCAAGAAAAGCAAAGTAATAGATTTGGATTGTTTGTTTATCCATCAGTCTAGGGAAGTTCTTGGTGTCTTGGTGGTAATAACTTGCTTTTGTAGCCCTTGTTCATTTCGGTATTTAACGGGATAGGGGGCCTATGCTAAAATCCCACCCCTGTTCAGGACTTTTCTGACCTTTTTTCTAGTTTGGGAGATCGTCTAATGGTAGGACAGCAGATTCTGGATCTGCTTATCAAGGTTCGAGTCCTTGTCTCCCAGCCATTTTTTATCATTAACATTAATTGAAAAACCGGCTTGCCCTTCAATTCGAGAAATAAGTTCTGAATATGTATCTGTGAAGGGCAGCCCCATTTCAAATATAAAATTTAAATAAAACTTAAGCACTCCATTGAGTAGAAAAATCCCCTTGAACGGCGGTGGGGCCCGAGTGGATCAGGCGGCTTTTCATATCCGCCCAGATTTCCCCACCCACTGCCAGCCAACGCCTGCAAAAACTGTAATCCTCGCTTAAATACTCTCCCGTTTCAGGGTCGATCATGCAATTGAAAAGGGCGCCGGTTTCACCTTCTGATCCCTTATAAAGAAGCTCCGGGTATTTTTCGATCATGAGCGTTAGGGCTTCCCGTTTCAACATGAGAAAACCGGTGCCCGCATAGCGAACCCGGACGAAATCGTTTCGGGTTTCAACCATTCCGGGCTTTTCGGGGTCAAACACATAGCTCAGCGCCGCCTCGTCGGGACGGTTTTTTCCTTCTAGAACCAGGGCCTTCAGCTTTTGGGGGTCCAGCCACTTATGGGGATAAATGGCAGCGGTGGCCGGGGTATCGAAATCAAGCAAACGAAAGACCTGTTCAGGCTTGAACCCAATATCCCCGTCGATGAAAAGCAGGTGGGTGGCGCCGGGATTGGCCATGAACCGGGCCGCCAGGTCCTGCCGGGCCCGGGGAATCAAGGCGTCACCGGGATGGGCCCAGACCTCCAATGCCACGCTCTTTTTTCGGCAGGCGGGCTGGAGTTGGAGCATGGAATTGATGTAAAGGCTGGAAAGTTTCCCCTCCCAACAGGGGGTCGCCACCACCAGATGAATCTTAGGATCGCTCATGCCTGGACCCCCTGGATTCCCAAGTGGACCAACCGGCTCTGGGTATCGGCCCAGATCTCTCCGCCCATCTCCGTCCAAAGCCTGCAAAAGCTCTCGTCCTCGGGAAGGTACCGATGGTTGGGTCCGTCGATTTGGCAATTGAAGAATGAGTAAAGATAACTGCTGTTCTTAAGGGGATTCATGGGACTGGACCCGCCGGAATACTTCAACTGGGGGTATTTCTGCATCATCGCCAAAAGGGCTTGCCGCCGAATCATTAAAAAACCCGCCCTGGCGAAGGGAACTTTTACGAACTCTTCCTTTGAATCTGGAACCGTCTTGACTTCAGCTTGGGGGACTAGGGGCAAAGACCCGGGCTTGTTCGGATAAGGAGCTGAAACGATATCCTTCCCGATATGTAAAAGCCTAAAGACCTGGCGGGGATCAAAACCGATGTCCGAATCGATAAATAGAAGATGGGTGGAGGTGGGGTCTTCCAGAAAACAAGCGACGATATTTTGGCGAGCCCGGGTGATGAGGGCATCCCCCCAAAGGGTCAAAACCGTCAGGTTGAACCCGGAACGGGCGCAATTTTCCTCAAGTTGGAGCAGGGAGGTGAAGTAAAGGCTGGTGGCCTGGCCGCCATAACAGGGGGTGCCGATGTAGAGATGGATGGGGCCAGTAGAATTGACGCTTTGATTCATATGTGGGAACACCCTTTCGGCTAATCAATGGAATGTAACTTACACCATTTGGTTCTTTTTGGCTTCCAGTTCCTCCCAACGTTTGAAAAGGACCTCAACTTTGGCTTGTTCTGCCTCCACTTTCTTCTGTTCCTCCAATAATTTGGCGATGTCGGTGCCGATTTTTGGATCTTCCAAACGGGCTTTGGCGGCCTTTAGGGTTTGTTCAGCAGTGTGGATGGCCGCGTCCATCCCTTCCAATTCCTTCTGTTCCTTGGCGGAGAGAGCTTTTTTTACTTTGACAGGGGAAGTGAAGGGTACGGAATCGGTTTTTTTGGTAATGGGAGCCGGGTTGGTCTTGGAAAGTTCTCTCGCCCTTTGTTCCAGCCGGAAATCTTCCCACTGGGACAGGTCGGCGAAAAAGTCAGCGTTCCCCTTGCCGTCCAAAGCCAAAATTTGGCGGCTCACCCGCCCCAGCAGGTAGCGGTCATGGGTGACTAAAACAAGGGCGCCGGGGAATTCCATCAGGCTTTGTTCCAGCACTTCCAGGGAAGGGATGTCCAGGTCGTTAGTAGGCTCGTCGAGCAGGAGCAGATCGGCGGGTTTTATCATAAGTTGGGCGATCAGGACTCGGCTTTGTTCCCCGCCCGAGAAGCGGCTCAAGGGGCGCTCCAACTGGTCAGGAGAGAAAAGGAAGCGGCTGGCCCAACTGGCCACATGGACGGGTTTTTCCCTGAAATAGACGTAATCGCCCTTCTCGCAGAGGGCTTCCCGGAGGGTTTGTTTCAAATCCAACTGGTCGCGGTGCTGGTCAAAGGTGACGACCCTCAGTTTTTCCGCCTGTTTGACTGTGCCCGTATCGGGGGTGATTTCGCCCGCGAACAATTTCAACAAGGTGCTCTTGCCGCTGCCGTTCTCGCCCAAAAGCCCCAGCTTGTCACCGGGAGTCAAAAGTAGATCCAGGGGCCCGAAAAGTTTCCGGCCACCCAGGGTCTTGGCTACCTTGGAAGCGGCCACCAGGCGTTGGGTTTCCCGGTTGGAGGAGGTGAAGTCGATATTGACGTTCTTGCCCTGGGAATTGCGGTATTGAAGCTCGTCCAGTTCCCCCATCAACTCCCCGGCCCGGTCGATGCGTGCCTGTTGTTTGGTCTGGCGGGCCTTAGGGCCCCGGCGCAGCCACTCGATTTCCCGGCGCACCTGGTTGGCCACCGTGTCCTCGCGCTTGGCCTGGGCGCCGAAGAGATTTTCCCTTTTTTCCAGGAAGTCGGTGTAATTACCCTGGTTACTGAAGTAACCCTCGGGGTAGCGCTTGTTCAGCTCGATGATGCGATTGCCCACCCGCTCCAAAAAGCGGCGGTCATGGGTGACGACCACGAAGGCGAATTTTAAATTTTCCATGAAACCCTCGAGCCAAAGGACGGCTTCCATATCCAAGTGGTTCGTGGGTTCATCTAATAAAAGCAAGTCGGGTTCCCGCAAGACCTGGGTAAGAATGGCGAGGCGTTTGCGCCAGCCTCCCGAGAGTTTCGAGACTTCCTGGTCGGGCAGGGTGAAACCCGCGTCTTCCAGGCCCTGGTCGACCCGGATGTCCATCTCCCAATCCTCCAAGCCCAAGCCTTCGAGGCCTTGGAGGAGGGCGTCCCGGACCGTGAGACCCTGGTCGGGATCCTCAAAGCGGTCTTGCTGGGACAGATAGCCCACCCTCAACCCCTTACGCTGGGAAACCAGGCCCTCATCTTGTTTTTCCACGCCCGCCAATATCTTCAAGAGGGTGGATTTGCCGGTGCCATTGGGCCCGATCAAGCCGGTGCGTTCGCCCTCGAACAAGCCGAAGGAAAGTTTCTCGAAAAGCGGCCTCGCGCCAAAGGTTTTGGAGAGATTTTGACAGCTAACCAGGATGCCCAAGTTTATTCACTTTCAAAGGGGTGTAAACGGGGGGAAAGAATAGGGGGAGAATGGCCAAAAAGAAAGCCCATTGATGGTTTGTGACACTTCCCACACACTCGTGCGTCCAAACTCCCAAGAGTCACAAGCCCGCCTTTGACGGGGTCTCTCAAATTCCGGAGGTTTTTTTACATGAAGAAATTACTGGGTTGGGCTGGTTTAGGAGCGTTGTCCTTGTTTTTACTTTTGGGTGGCATTCAATTACTTCACGCGGACGATCCCTCGTCCGGCGATAACGACGGTCCCTCGAAGCTGGACAAAGGCCATGGCTGGGATAAGGGCGGCCCGATGGGAATGTGGAAAGAAAGGATGGGCCTGACCGATGACCAGGTCACGAAGTTAAAGGACCTGTTGAAGGATCAACGGGAAGCAACCAAGACCCTGGCCGATCAGATGCGGGTGGACATGGACACCTTGAAACTCAAGATCGATTCAAAGGCCGCGGACGACACGATCAAGTCCCTTCTGGACAACCTCTCGGCTGAAAAGAAAAAGCTTCAGGCCAAACGCGAGGATTTCATCAACCAAGCCAAACAAATATTGACGCCCACCCAGCAGGCCAAGTTCCTATTGGCCATGAAGGATCACGGCCGTTGGGGCCGGGGCCATAGGGGTGGTTGCGGAATGAGTACTGAAGAAGGCTGCGGCATGGGCAAAGAGTGCCCCATGGGAATGAAAGAAAAGGACGGCATGGGGAAACACAAATGGCACGGAAAGAAGGACGGTAAGGCTTTGGGTGCTACGGCACCCGCTGATTCTTCACCTTCAACCGCGTCGGGTGACTCAAACTAACTCAATTCCTCCTCTGGGGATATTAGGTCCCGCGCCTTCCAGGTTCTTCTGGAAGGCGTTTTTTATTATTGGCTCATTATTGAGTTTTTTTGCTCGTGATTTTCAAACAATTAAAACTTGCCGGGGCGCCTTTCCACTAAGATACCCATGCCAAACGTTTTCGAAGGACTATCTTAGGCTAAAGAAAATAGAAAAATGAAACCCTCTTTTTCATCCGTCCTCCAACAGACCTGTCTTCTTTTCTTTGTTGGAGTTTTTCCGCTTTGGTCCGCCAATCAATGGCCCTCGCCGATAGGCCATGTGAACGATTTTGCCCAGGTTATTCCAGGCGATAAGGTGCAGGCCATCGAGACTCTCTTGACTGAACTAGAACAAAAGACGGGGGTCCAAGTGGCGGTCGTTTCTGTTCAATCGGTGGAGGGCGCGGATATCGATGGAGCGGCGGTGGATCTTTTCAAAGCCTGGGGTATCGGCCACAAAAAGAAAGATGACGGCCTTCTTCTTTTGGCGGCGATTAACGACCATAAGCTGCGGTTTGAGGTGGGTTATGGGTTAGAACCCATCCTGACTGACGGCCAATGCGGCACCATCATCCGGCAAGACATCACCCCTTTCTTTAAAAAAGGGGATTTTGGCCAGGGGTTCGAGAATGGGGTCTATTCCGCGGTGCAGGTGATCGCCCAAGGATATGGGGTCACCCTCAACGGCCAGTTAAATTATGAAGAAGCAACCACAGACACCGGTGGCGCCCAACTTGGAATATGGGGAATCCTGTTTCTTTTCTTTTTGGTCTATATCGTTCTCTCGGTCATGTTGCGGGGCAGGGGCTTTTGGGGCGGCGGAGGCTATTACGGGGGCGGTTGGAGCGGAGGGGGCTTTGGAGGAGGGGGCGGCGGTTTCGGAGGTTTTGGAGGTGGTTCCTCCGGCGGTGGCGGTGCCAGCGGCGGTTGGTGAGAAACATTCAGAGGAGTAAGTTATGGCCCAGTGGAGCATTGAAAAACTAAACGAATCTCTCAAGAGAATATTGGGGGACAAATTAATCTCCGTTATCCTTTATGGCTCGGCGGCGGCGGGGGATCACGCGGGCAAAAAATCGGACATGAATGTTCTAGTGGTAACCCTTGAATTAAAGCCCCAAGAACTTTTAAACCTTTCCCAAACAGTCATTCCGTGGGTGAAGCGGGAAACCCGGTTCCGCTATTTCTAACGAAGGAGCATTTAAAGAAATACGTGGAGATATTTCCAATAGAGATTCTCGATATGCAGTCCGCTCACCAGGTTCTTATAGGTGAGGATATTCTCGCCAAACTGAAAGTGTCCAAAACCCGTTTGAAAGTCGAGTTGGAACACGAACTGGAAGGAAAGTTACTCCAACTTAAAAGCCGATATATCCTCACCGAAGGAAAAAAGGACCGGGTTTGGCACCTCATGGTTGAATCGCTGGCCACTTTCCTGGTTCTGTTTAAGAATTGCATCTGGCTTACCGGGAAAAAGCCCCCATTGAAAAAGATGGAAGCCTTACGACAATTAGGGAAGCGATTTAAGTTCAGCATTAGGTTTTTGAGACGGTGGACCGGGCCAAGCGTGGGGAAAACCCGAAAAACCTCGACCCGTTGAATACCTTTGAAGGCTACCTGGAAGCCATCGAAACCTTGATGGAACAGATTGGCCGGGCGCACTTTTAGACGGATGTTTTAGTCGAAACTGTCGTTGAATTAGATGAGGGTTGCGGATTAATCGATCAATAAACGTGGAGGTGGGGTATGTCGCCGAAAACCTGGCTGTGGATATTGCTGGGGCTCGTGGGTTTGTACTTCCTGACCATGATCGGGTCCTATAACGGCCTGGTTTCGGCCAATGTCGGCAGATTCCCAATGGGCCCAGGTGGAGACGGTTCTTCAACGCCCCTATGACTTGATCCCCAACCTGGTGGCAACCGTCAAGGGTTACGCCAAGCATGAGGCCGGTGTTTTGGAGGAAGTGACCCGACTCCGCAGCCAATGGGGAGAGGCCAAGGACACCGGCGGCAAGATTAAGGCTTCCAACGATTTGGAAGGGGCCCTAAGCCGGCTGATGGTCGTGGTGGAAAAGTATCCCGATTTGAAGGCGAATGAGGGCTTCTTGAAACTTCAAGATGAGTTGGCGGGTACGGAAAACCGCATCTCGGTGGAAAGGATGCGTTACAACCAAGCGGTCCAGGATTACAACACAAAGGTGCAAAGTTTCCCTGTCAAAGATCATCGCCAACATCTTCAGCTTTAAGGTTCGGGACGTTTATTTCAAGGTCCTTGTAAGCCGCACAACAAGCGCCGAAGGTGGAGTTTTAAAACGAAGATAAACTAAACTCGTTGCTGGGATTTGGGATTAGCACGGCGAATTCCTCATGACCCAACACAGGAACTAAATCCTGTTTTGGGTGTTTTACCTTGGATTATCCCAATGGGATATTGGAACCCATCCTTGTATTTACTTCAGTATCGGAGGATAGTGGCCTTGGATCAGTTGGTGGCCCTCGGGAAAGGTCGTGAATCAGATGGAATTTCTAAGAAATGACAAGGTCGTGAACGTCAAGACGGGTGAGTTCGGGGTCTTTCAGAAAATGCAGGAAGTCGTAACAGCCAGCGGGGAAACCCACGTTCTTTTTGAGGTGGTGTCGGA
>CAWKIF010000040.1:0-12863 GCA_963849485.1 candidate division FCPU426 bacterium
GCCAATCGATCGAGGAGGCCGCTTATTACATCGGGTTGAAACGCAACCGCGATTCCCGCGCCGGAGACCCATCCACCGATTGGTTTGAGGCGGAAAAGGCCGTGAAGGAAAACCTGGATTAACAGGGTGCTGAAAAATACTTTTTCAGCACCCTGTTAACGCGTCCGCCGGGTGTTCAGGCGCAGAAGTCGAAATTCAGCCGTTCAAGGAAAATAAACGGAGGAGGATTACCATTGCCGCTAAAACAAGGTGGGAAAAAAGCCGTTCAAGCTAATATCGCCGAGTTGTACCACGCCAACGATTTTAAGCCCGCGGGCAAAAAGAGGGGACGCGACCAGATCATCGCGATTGCCTTCGCCGCGGCTAAAAGAAAAAAGAAATAACGGTTAAGAGCGGGCCGTCACAAGGAGGCCCCACCGGGCACCGGCCTTAGGGTTCCGCCAGCCACTGGTGGGCCTCGGCGGTTTTGGCATGGTCGAAGTACCGGACCGTGGCCTGCGTGAAGGGTTTGCAAAATGTCGCCATACCCTGCTGCCACTTGTTTTCCCCGACCATCGCGATCCGTTCGATGTCGGAAAAGTGCTTCAGGTCGAATTTGAGTTCTTCCCATAGCGATCCCTCTTTCCATCCGAGAAAGCCTGTCATATCCAACAGCAGGCGCAGTTTTCCATGGATTCGGACAAGCCGTTCAAACTCGGGAACGAAACGCCCGTAATCCTCCCGAACTAAATTTCCGACGATGTGGACGGCGAGCAGTTTTCCGCCTTGTTCCTCCACCATTTGAATGGGCATAGCGTCTCCTTGTTTTCCTAAATCCCGGGTTTCCGGGCCGACTTTCTTTAACCTGTTCGGATGAAAATATTATTTTCCGCCGGAAGATCCACTCGCTTCCGGCTTGGGGCCCGTCGGATCTTCAATTTGGGGTTCTGGCTTGTCCCCTGTCTTCGGTTCAGGTTTATCCCCGGTCCTCTGTTTCGGTTTGTCCTCATACTTCGGTTCCGGACGGTCCTCGGTCCGGGGCAAGGGTTCAGGCTCGATGTTTGGTTTCATGTCCGGCTCCTTTCCATGACCGCTGAATATTCGCCCCGACGGGCGGCCCGGTTGCACATAACCCGGTGAAGCAGTGCTTTTTGAGCCGTCGCCGCGTGGATTTCCTCGCCCGCCCAAAGTTCCAAGGCGGGCTGTTGGATGGCCCGGGAGAAGGAGAAGGTCAGGGCCCAGGGCAGTTTCGATTTGAACCTGGCGTTCATGGCGTTCAACCTCTCCGTGGCCAGTTCGGCGGATTGCCCCCCGGAAAGGAAGGCGATTCCCGGAACGGCGGCGGGCACGGAACGCAAGAGGCACCTCACGGTGGTATCCGCCACCTCCTCCAACGTTTCCTGCCGGGAACAGGCCCACCCCGGAAGCACCATGTTGGGCTTGAGGATCATGCCTTCCACCGCCACCCTTTGCGAATGAAGCTGGTTGAAAACCATCCGTAGGACTTCTTCCGTCACCTCGCGGCACCTTTGGAGGGTGTGGGCCCCGTCCATGAGCACTTCCGCCTCCACGACGGGAACCATCCCGGCTTCCTGGCTCAGGCCGGCGAAACGGGCCAGGGCTTGGGCGTTGGCCTCGACACAGCTCATGCTGGGAACCCCTTCGCCCACGCCAATCACCGCGCGCCATTTGGTGAATCGGGCCCCCATTTCGGAATATTTCGCCAGGCGTTCGCGCAAACCATCCAGGCCCTCGGTGATCTTTTCCTTGGGATGGCCCGCCAGGTCCCTCTCGCCCGTATCGACCTTGATTCCGGGGATAATCCCCAGATCCGCCAGGGCCTTTACGAACGGAGTGCCGTCCCTTTCTTCTGGCGGATCGTTTCGTCATAAAGGATCGCCCCGCTGATGGACTCCCCAAGGCCGGGAGCGGTCACGATCATTTCCCGGTAAGCGTGCCGGGCCTCCTCGGTTTGCGGGATATCCAGTTTGGCGAACCTCTCATTGCACGTCGGATTGCTTTCATCCATCGCCAGCAGACCCTTGTCGCCCCCGACCAACGCCCGGACGGTTTCCATTAACTTTTGCATGCTCATTTCACGCCTCCCTTAGCTTTAAAAGAATTCAACTCGTCACAGTTCCCCGCTCAAAGCCTCGAACCCGGAGACAACGTCAAAAAGTTCCTCGTCAATGCCGCTTTGCCGCAACCGGTGGAACGTACCGTTGAGCGCCACCAGCAGTTCATCGATGTTCTTGTCGGCCCGTTGCATCGCCGCCAGGCGGCTCGCGTTCTCGCTGGCCAGGGATTCGGCGCAGGCCCTGAAAAGCGAAACGAACAGGTATCCGCTGATTAGCGGACGCAGGGTCGCCAGTCCCCCTTCCATGACCTCCGGGCGGTTTTTTCCCGGCCAGGCCAGTTCCACCAGGTTTTTACGCCAGATTTCGTCCAACGGTAGCAGACGCTGGTGGACCGGCCCATAAACCACTCCCGAAAGGGGCCGGTTGTAAAAAAGATGGAGCTCGAACCCTTCTTCCCGGTCATAATCCGCCTCACCCACCACGAGGATCTCCCCCACCAGCGGAGTGATCGCCATGACTGAATTCGGCACGGTCAAAAGCCCTTCCAGAGGCACTCCCGCGTCGGCGAGGCGCGAGTAAACCCGCTCACCCACGGCCCAAACCTTGGGTCGAGTCGTGCGGGCCGCCAAGGTCTTCACCGCCTGGTCGGCCACCACCTCGTTGAACTGGCCGACCAACCCCTGATCCGAGCCGAAAACGACGGCTCCCACCGTAACAGCGGCAGCGGCCCCCTTTCGTTTCGGGGCCAGGGGTTCGGGGCCGATCTCCCTCAAACAAGCTCCCAGGCCCAGTTCCACCGCGTGATAGTAATCATCCAAGGCCCCGACCGATTTTTCGTATTGGCCGATGCTCGCAGCGGTCACCACCTTCATCGTGCGCACGACGGATTGCAGATCCCCGGCTGATCCGATCTTCCGACGCAGGCTCGCGGTCGAGTCGCTCATGTCTTTTCCACGGATTTCGCCTGGGCTGGGGCAGGCACCGAGACTACCGGTTCGGGTTCCTTTTTCAATTCCGTTGGAGTCGGTATAGACACGGGGTCCACCCTGGGACTGGGCTTAGGAATGGACGGGGTCTTGGGTTTGGCCTCTTGGTGATTTTCGGCCTTGGCTTCAGGTTTGGTTTCTTTGCGTTCTTCCGGCTGAGGGTTCACTTTTGACGGGGTTGGCCCGGGTTTGGGTTCTTCGGTTTTGGCCTGGGGCGCGGGCTGAGGCTGGAAAGGCGCGAGGGCATCGCGGACGATTTTCAGAATCGATTCTCGATCCTGCGGCCCCAGTTTTTCGGGTGATCGCAACCTGACCCGCACCTGGGGTGGAAGTGACGCAACCGCCGTTTGCAGGGCCTGCTCGGCTTCCTTCATCCGTTCCAGCGGCACGGGGTCGAAAAGCGCCGCTCCCATGGCCAAAAGAACGGCGATTTGGGCCTCCACGGGCACGGGCGAGAATTCCGGCTGTTTCAGGCAGGCGCGGATCCTCCGGCCATGCTCAATAACCTTGCGGGTCTCCTCATCCAGTCGAGCCCCGAACCGCGAAAAGGATTCCAGTTCCTCGAACTGGGCGTAAGCGAGCTTGAGGATCCCACCGCCCCCCCGGTAGGCCGGAAGCTGGGCCTGTCCGACCCGCGAGACGGACTTTCCCACATCCACGGCCGGCAGTATCTCCCAACTAAACAGGGAGGGCGATAGATAGATTTGCCCGTCGGTAATGGAAATCAAATTGGTGGGAATGAAGGCCGAGATATCCTGCGCCTCTGTTTCGATGATGGGCAGGGCGGTCAGGGAACCTCCCTTGAGTTCCTTGCCCAGGTGCGTCGAGCGTTCCAACAGGCGCGAGTGGACATAAAAAATATCACCGGGAAAGGCCTCGCGCCCTGGCGGGCGGCGGAGCAGGAGGGAGAGTTCGCGGTAGGATTCTGCGTGATGGGTCAGGTCATCATAAACAATCAGGACATCCCTTCCCGATTCCATGAAGAATTCAGCGATGCTAGTGGCGGCATATGGGGCGATGTAGGCGAGTCCTGGGGGATCATTGCCCTCGGCCACGACAACCACGGTATATTCCATCGCCCCTTTTTCCCTGAGGGAAGCCACGGTTTTCGCCACCGAGGCCGCGTTCTGGCCGATAGCGCAATAAACGCACAGGACATTCTGGTCCCGCTGGTTGAGGATGGCGTCGATGGCGATGGCGGTCTTGCCTGTCTGGCGGTCACCGAGGATCAACTCGCGCTGTCCCCTCCCGACCGGAATCAATGCGTCGATGACCTTGAGGCCCGTCTGGAGGGGAATGGTGACGGGTGCCCGATCCATGATGGGGGGCGGGCCTTTCCACAGGCAGGCGTTTTTCCGAGGCCACCGGACCCTGGTCATCCAGGGGGCGGCCCATGGGGTCAATCACCCGGCCCAGCAACCCCTCCCCCACGCCCACGTCGATGACCCGGCCGGTCCGGGTGACCTCATCCCCCGCGTGAAGTTCCCAGTATTCTCCCAGCAGGATCACGCCGATCTCGTCCGCATCCACATTGAACGCGATGCCGGAAACTCCGCCTGGAAAGACCAGTTCCTCGTCAAACCCAACGCCGGGAAGGCCCGATACCTTGGCGATCCCGGTGCCCACACTGGTGAGGGTGCCCACCTCTTTGGGCGCTAATCCGGGCGAGAAGTTTTCGCGCCTTTTTCATTCCAGCGAAGGTGCCATCGAATATTTCTTGGAGGCATTCCGTTCCCATGGTTAGGAGGCCTTTTTTTCAGGTTCAGGTTCAACAAGTTCGGGCGCAGGTTTCGCGACGGCCTTCGGCTCCGATTTAGCTTCGGGTTTCGATTCAGTTTCCGGCTTTGACTCGTCCTTAATCCCGGGTTTTGGCTAGCTACGGCCTCAGGCTTAGGTTCTGACTTGGGGTCAGGTTTCGGCACTGGCTTAGATTCCGGTTTGGCTTCAGCCGTGGATACTTGCTTCGACTCAGGTTCAACTTCGGGTTTGGATTCAACCTTAACTTCCGGCTTCGGTTCGGGCTTAACCCCAGGTTTTGGCTTAGCCACGACCTCAGGCTTCAACGCCGGCTTGGATTCCGGCTTGGCCTCAGCAGCCGCTTCTTGCTTGAATTCAGGTCGAGCTTCGGGTTTAGGTTCACCCACAGCCTCTGGCATCGTCGGGGGCTTCACTTCAGGCTTGGGCTCCGTCTTCAAATCGGGTTTGGGCACCGGTTTTGCTTCACTTTTTCGGATCTCCTGCTCCGCCTGGCTCCAGTCCTGCTCCGCCGAATCGCTTCGATGGCCCCTTTGCTCGTATATTTCATAGGCGCGCACGGCGATTTTCGCGTTTCTATCCGGGGGGGCGTCGCCTTTTCCTTCTGCTTCAATAGATCGTCCACGCCCTTTTCAAGGGCTTTCAGGTAATCGGCGATGTTCCAGGCTAACTTTTGTCCATTCGAGGTCAGCTCGATCCCGCCCACCAGATCCGGCGAAGACTCGAACTTGATAGGAATGGAAGCCGAAAAAGTTTCGTTGAGGGCCCTTTGGATCACCGAGCGTTGGTCCCCGGGCAGGTCGAATGCGCTGCGCAAAACCGCGGGCGCGGGTGCCGTTCGGAGGGCCCCCGCGAAGATCGCTTTCGCCGGTCCGTCCATTTCCCCCAGGCGGCGGATGAAGACCACGGCTAAGCGTTCTTCCAGGCTCGTCCCGGCCAGGTCGGCCAGCGCCTTTCGTACGATGGAAAACACTTCCCGCCCGGCCATCCGACTGAGGGCTTGGCGCAAATTTTGTTCCTCACTTCTCAGGTTTTCCTGTCGTTTCAAGCTCAAAACCTCGGCGGCCTTGCCCGCCTCCTCCAGAAGTCTCTGCCGCTCGGCACCCGCTTCCTGGACGGTTTTCGCCCAAAGGGCGTCGCGCTGTCGCTCGAAGTCCTCGTTCTTCCGTTTGAAACTCGTCGCTTTCCTTTTGGGCGTCGTCCTTTTTCTGGGGCGGCGTCGGCCAGCTCCGCGGCGATCGTCTTTTCCCGCGCGACGTGCATTGAGAATGGGCTTATAAAGGAAACGCTTCATCAGCCAGACCAGGATGAGAAAGTTGAGCGCCTGGCACCGACAGTGAACCAATCGATCAGCATGGTTTACTTCCCCGTCGCGGGGCGATGATATGGTTCCAGAAGGGGTTGGCGAAGATGAGAATCATCGAGACCACGAAGCAGTAGATGGCCGTGGACTCGATCATCGCCAGGCCGACAAACAAGGTCCGGGTGATGGTGGCGGAGGCGTCCGGCTGTTGGGCAAGGGGAGGTCAAGGCCGTCGCGACCGCTCTTCCCTCCGCCAGCGCGGGCCCCATCGTTCCAAAACCCGTGGTAATCCCCGCGATGACAATGGATGCCACCGCGATCAACGTCGTGCTGTCCATAAATTCTCCTTTTGTTTAAAAATCTGGCCAAACCGATGCTTCTTTAGGGTTTCACCTCGGACACAACCTTCGGCTTACGAACCCGCGTGGCGGCGGCGATGTAGACCGCCGCCAGGATGGCAAAAATATAAGCCTGGACCATGCCCGGTGAGCAGGCCGAGCACCGTCATGACGATCGGGAATACGAAGGGAGTGATCGTAAGCAGGATGGCGATGATCATCGCCCCGCTCATCATGTTGCCGAACAGGCGGATCGCCAGGGCCAGGGTGCGCGATAGCTCGCTGATGATATTGAACGGCAGCATGATGACCGTCGGTTTCACGTAGGTTCTCAGGTAGCCCCCCAGCCCCTGTTCCTTGATCCCAAAAACGGGAACGGCCACGAAAACGCAAAAGGCCAGCGCGGCGGTGGTTGAAAGCGATCCCGTCGGGGGTTCATAACCGGGGAGGACCGTACAGATACTGGCTGTTGCGACGAAAAGGAAGAGGGTACCCAGGAAACCCAGGTATTTCGCGGGGTTCTTCCAAACCCACTTCCCCAATCTGTTCCTCAAGCCCAGTGACGGCGATCTCCAATAGGTTCTGCCAGCGAGACCGGTCCGAACCCGTGGAAAGTTTTCGGGTCAGGAGGAAGGACCCCAAAACCAGCAGGAGCATGATCCCCCAGGTGAATGCGATGGTGCCGTTGACCTTGAAAAAACCGTCGGCCAGAGGATCAGCTCATCGGGTGTCAAGCGCATGGGCGGCCTCGCTTTCCGGGCCTGCCGGTTTTTCACCCTTTCGGATGAGGCGGGTCACGATCAGGCGCGCGATTAAAAAACCAAGGAGGGGGAGAACGGAATCCCCATCCAAGGCCCGCGCGAAACCCAAATAAAATCCGGCCAAGGCGATCACCGTCCGGACCGCCAGGCTGGCGAAATAGAAAAGCCCCGGCTTTTTGGATGTAAACGCCCTCGTGAACCGTCCACCAAAGGCCCCCGAAGAACATCGTTCCAAGCAAAACCCCCGCCGCCCAGGCTAAGGCCAGGCTGACCATTTCATTCATTTCCATCCTCCCGATCCATTCCCATTTCCTTGTCTTCCTTCGCCACCCAGTGCCAGGCGTTCAAACAGCCGATCGTGAGGCCGGCCACTAAAAGCGCCAGCGTCCAGGAATGTCTTCCCGGATGGTGATTGTCCAGCCAAATGCCCAGAGCCGCGCCCAGTAGGGTCGGCACCACCACCGACCAGCCCACCAGTCCCATCATGCCCAGCCCGAACCAGACGCCCGGGGCGGGGTTGCGCCGCGATTGGATCTTGCGCGCGGCTTTCAACCCCACTTCCCGACTGTAGGCCGGCGATTTTTTCCCTCCCGTGCCGGGATCCATTTCAACCATGGTGGAATTCCGCCAAGCGGTAGATGAATCCGCTCTCCATTTTCGACATCACCGAACGGGCGTTTTTTTCCAAGTCATTTAAGCTCAAAAACTCCTTCTCGATCGCCGCCTTGAGCTGCCCGAGATCCGTTCCACCGATGGCGTTGCGGACCGAGATGAGTACGTCCATGCCCGTCTTGACCAGTACCCCCTCATCAACGGCCACGTAAACTTCTTCCCCCATTCTTGCTGGTAGGTCAAGATCCCCGGCGCGAGAGCCGCGACACAGTCCAACCGGTGAGGTAATAAGCCAAAAGAACCCTTGCGAGTCTCCGCGATAACGCGGGTCACCCCGCTTTTATCGGCAAAAACCTTGAAAGGCAGGAGCACCTTAAGATTCATGAGCGAGGATGGCAGGTTCGGCCTCCGGTTTCTTTTTCAAAGCCATGCGCTCGGAATTGGTGCAAAAGCGAACCGCCTCCTTTTGGGGGAGAGGGTCGGGAAAGGGGCCCAGTGGTGCTTGACTGGCAGAGCTACCCCTCATCCCATCCTTCTCCCTCAAGGGGAGAAGGAGAGATATCCAAACCAATCTTTCGCTTAATAGGGTTTGACCAATTGCGTGATTCATTTCTTTTTTATCTCCGCCTCGGTTTTCCCCGGTGGTTCTGTTTTAAGAGCTGGCTTCGCTTTCATTTCCTCTTTCGGAGGCATCTTCGCCTTAATGGGGGCTCCGGCCATAGGCGGGGTTTTTGTTTTTTCGGGCGGAGCGTTTTTCTTGGCCTCGCCGATCCCCCCGATCATGTAGAGGGCGCTTTCGGGAACATCCTTGAATTCATCTTTCAAAATCCGCTCACATCCCGAGAGTGAATCTTCCAGGCTCACGAGTTTTCCCGGGATGCCACTGAACTGCTCGGTGGCGAAAAAAGGCTGGGTGAGGAACCGCTCCAGCCTGCGGGCGCGGCCGACCACCTGCCGGTCCCCGGGGGACAACTGTTCCAGGCCCAGCATGGCGATGACGTCCTTCAGGTCCTCGTACTGGGCCAGCGTCTTCCTGATTTCCTGGGCCAAAAGATAGTGCCGTTCCCCGACAATTCCGGCGGTGGCCATCTTGGAGCTCGATTGCAAGAGGTCGACCGCCGGATACAGGCCCTCCCCGGCGCGCTTGCGCGACAGGACGATGGAAGCGGAGAGATGGGAAAACACGTGCACCGCCGCCGGGTCGGTCAGGTCATCCGCCGGTACATAGACCGCCTGGATGGAGGTGATGGCCCCCGCGTCGGTATTGGCGATGCGTTCCTCCAGCCGGGAAAGCTCCGTTCCCATGGTCGGCTGGTATCCCAGCCGCGAGGGCATCTGGCCCATCAAGCCCGACACTTCCATGCCGGCCTGGACGAAACGGAAGATGTTATCGATCAAGAGGAGTACGTCCTTATGCTCGTCGTCCCGGAAATACTCGGCCATGGTCAGGGCCGCCTGGCCCACCCGGAACCGGCTGCCCGGCGGCTCGTTCATCTGTCCGAACACCATGACCATGTTGGGCAGCACGCCCGCCGCCTTCATGTCGCGGTAAAGTTCCTCCCCCTCCCGGCATCTTTCCCCGATGCCGCAAAAAAGGCTAACCCCCTTCTGGTGCCCGATCATGTTGTGAATCATCTCGGTGAGCAGCACCGTCTTGCCCACCCCCGCCCCTCCGAACAGATCCCGCCTTGCCGCCGCGCTCGAGCGGCACCAGCACATCGATGACCTTGATGCCCGTCTCAAAGAACTCGGACTTCGTGGAACGCCGCGACAATTCGGGCGGTTCCCGGTGGATGGATCGCCATTGGACGTCCTGGGGCGGGGCCTGGCGGTCGATGACTTGACCGAACACATCGAACATCCTCGAGAGGATTCCCGGTCCGACCGGCACCCGCAAGGTCCCTCCCGTGTCCTCCACCTCGGTTCCCCGGGCCAAACCCTGGGTCGGGGTGAGAGCGATCCCGCGCACAAGATGGGCGTCCATCTGGGCCAGGACCTCAATAGAGATTCCGCCTTTTTTCGCTCGCAGTAAGGTATTAATGGCTGGCAAACGATCTTCGAACCGGATATCAACCACACTGCCGCGAACCGAGATCACTTTCCCCAGGTTCACAAATCCGCTTTTGATCCCCCCTTCGGCCACCTTGACAATTGTGTTTTGACTCATGGCACGAGTACCGCTGCGCCCTGGAATCGGCCTTCGCGCAGGTCGGCCAGGGCTTGGTTGGCCTGGGCCAGGGGATAGGTGGTGGTTTCGGCGATGATCCCCATCTCCAGCGCCAGGGGAAGAAATTCCAATCCATCCTTCCGGGTGAGATTGGCGACCGAGCCGGACCTGCCTTTCTTCCCACAAAAACCGATAGGGAAAACCGGGGATGTCGCTCATGTGGATGCCCGCGCAAACGACCCGCCCTCCCTTTCGAACCGCCTTCAAAGCCAAAGGCACGAGTTCACCGACCGGCGCGAAAATAATCGCCGCGTCCAAGGGTTCCGGCGGTGCCTCCTCCGATCCGCCTGTCCATTCCACGCCTAATAACCGGGCAAAAGCTTGGCCCGCCTTGTCTCCCGGCCGGGTGAAGGCAAAAACCGAACGGTCCTGACGTTTCGCCACCTGCGCTACGATATGGGCCGAGGCTCCGAAACCATAAAGGCCCAGTTTCTTTCCTTTTCCCGCGATTCCCAGGGACCGCCAACCGATCAATCCGGCGCAAAGCAATGGGGCCAGGGCCACATCGCTCCCGGCCTCGCCCAATGGAAAGGCGAACCGCGCGTCGGCGATAGCCGCGTCGGCGAAACCCCCGTCGCGGGTATAGCCGGTGAAGAGGGGCTCATCGCAGAGATTTTCACTTCCGCTCCCGCAATAGGGGCAGACCCCGCAGGTTTGGGCGAGCCAGGGTATCCCCACCCGTTCCCCGATCCTCAAGTCCACGACACCTTTTCCCAGAAGATCGATCCGTCCGACGATCTCATGCCCGGGTATGATTGGCAAATGGGGATGGGGAAGTTCGCCGTCGACTACATGCAAGTCCGTTCGGCAGACCCCGCAGGCTGTCACCCTCACCCGGATCTCGCCCGGCCCCGGCAGTCGGTCCGGCAAGTCCTTCAATTCAAGGGCGGTCCGGGTCTTTTGAAGCACCATGGCGCGCATTCAATTTTTCCAATCAGGCGACTGGAGGCGCCGGTAGAGGCCCGGAACGGTCCGGTAGGTCCTCGGCCAAGAGCCCCGGCCCGAACCCGCGGGCCGCTTCCCCATGAAGCCAAACTGCGGCGGCCGAGGCAAGAAAGGGTTCCATCCCCTGGGCCAAAAGCCCCAGGATGATTCCGCTCAACACATCGCCTGAACCCGCCGAGGCCAGGGTGGGAGGGGCGTTGGAATTGATCACCGCCCGCCCATCCGGTGAGGCAATCACCGTATCCGCGCCCTTCAGCACGAGGATGGCGGCGCAACGTTGGGCCGCTTTTCGCGCGCGGGCCAGCTTGTCCCCTTCGGGATCGAATAAACGGGCAAACTCGCCCTCGTGAGGGGTGAGAACGCAGGGCCCTTGAATCGCCTGGTCCAGCGCGTGGGGATTATCTTGAAAAGATGTGAGCGCGTCCGCGTCGAGCACCGTGGCCCGGCCGGTGCTCAGTAAGGCGGTGACCCGGGAACGGGTTTCCTCCCCTATTCCCGAGCCAGGGCCGATCAGGAAAGCCGTGTAACGCCGGTCCTGAAGCATCCGCACGAAATCATCCGGTCCGTTCAGGAGATAGACCATGACGCTTTCAAGCGAAGCCGCGTATATGGGGAAGGCACACTCGCTGACCGCAATCGTGGTCAAACCCGCCCCAGCCCGGGCCGCCGCCCGGCCCGCCATCCGGGCGGCACCGGTGATGGGATAACCCCCCGAGATCAAGGCATGGCCTCGGGTATATTTGTTCCCGTCTTGACGGGGCAAGGGCAGGTCCGCCCCCCAAAGACAGGGACTGTTCTCGAAAGTATCCGGAACGAGGGTTTCCAGAACCGAAAGCGGGGTCCCTATATCCGCCACCACGACTTCCCCGCAAAACCCCCGGCCCGGAAACAAAAGATGGGCCGGTTTCTTCCGAAAAAAGGTAACCGTTAAAGCGGCCGGGACCGCGCCCAGGGATTCACCCCTATCACCCAACAGGCCGCTGGGGACATCAACGGCGACGATAGGTATCTTCCGTTGTGACGCGGCGGCTAGGGTATCGGCGGCGGCACCCTCCACCGCATGGGTGAGACCCGAGCCAAAGACCGCGTCCACCACCAATTCCGCTTTTCCCAGGATGTCGGGCGTCAAGGGCTCGATCCCGCCACTCCAGCCCTGGGCGCTCAAGCGCGCTTCCCCCATCAATTGCCCCAGGGGGCAAATCAAGCCCACCCGCACGGGCCAGCCGGTCTCGCGAAGGCGCCGGGCGACCGCGAAGCCATCCCCCCCATTGTTCCCGGGCCCGCATAAAACCACGGCGGGACGGATGGAGCCAACGTTTTTGGGTCTCATGGACCACAGCCCAACCAGCGTTTTCCATCAAGGCGGAGACGGGGATTCCGGCCAAAACCGTCAAACGGTCGGCTTCCGCCATCCGGCGAACATCCAGGACTGCCGTTTCAAGATTCATCGTCTCCCCCCTTGATTCAAACTTACTTTTCATGACATACCCCAAGAGGCTCACGAACCCAACGCCGTCCCCAGCCATCGGCCGATAAGTGCCGTGACGGCCATCGCCAGGGCGCCCCCCAGGGTGACCCTAAGGGCAGCCCGACCCATTGGAGCGCCTCCCAGGCGTCCCCCGAGTGCCCCCAATACCGCGAGGCTCAAAAGCGAAAAAACCGCGATCAAAGGAATACGCAACGATTCGGGCGCGACCAGAAGGCCCGCGATCGGAACCAGGGCAAAGGAGGCGAAACTGGCGGCCGAGATCCACGCCGCCTGAACCGGGCGAGCCAGGGCCTTTTGATCGATCCCCAGTTCATCCCGCATATGGGCGCCCAGCCGGTTATGGGCGCTGAGTTGCTTGGCAACCCTCAACGCCAAGTCCTTCGTCAGTCC
>CAWKIF010000041.1:0-15469 GCA_963849485.1 candidate division FCPU426 bacterium
GGACCCCAGCTTAGGTTCCGCCCATTACAACTTGGGTTTGGCTTATTTTGCCCAACAAAATTATCCCGAGGCTAAGGGAGAAATCAAAAAGGCCATTAAGGCCTTTCCGGAGAATTCAGAGGCTTATGAACGCCTGGGGGATGTTTACCAGGCCCAATCCAGGAATGAGGAAGCTTTCGCCTATTACCGCCAGGCCTTGAATGTCGACCCTTTGAATACCTCCGCCCGCTCCAAACTGGGCGAACTTTACACCCTCCAAGAAAAAGATAAAAAGGCTTACGAGCAGTACAAGGCTTCCACCGACTTGGATCCGCGGAATATCCCGGCCCATTATCAAATGGCTCAACATTTCGAGGACATACGGGATTGGCCCAAGGCCCGCAAGGAATCCTTGATGATTATCACCCTGGACGACCGGCAAGCCGTGGCCCACCGGGAAGCCGCTAGAATCTACGAACGGGATGATGAGATGGGCTTGGCCCTCTACCATTGGGAAAGATACGCGGCCTTGAACCCCTCGGATCAAACGGTTCAAAAGCATATCGAGGAGATCCGAAAGCCCCTCTTAACCAAGAAAGAGGCCGAGCAGATGGCGTCTTTCCAAAACCAGGTCCAGCCCAGCGTGAACCTGACCCCCACTGCCGTTCCTGAGTCGAACCCCCTGTTGAATGGGGCGAAGCCGGTGGAAGTCCCCGTCCCGGCGCCTGATACGGCCGAGTCTGAACCCCGGGGCCCTTCCAACCCCTACGCCGCTTCCGCCAACCCTACGCCCACACCTCCCGAAAGCGCCCCCAACAACTCCACCTCTTCCCCGCAACTCGTGCCGGTGGACATCGTGCAACCCACGCCTTCCGATATTGCAACCCTGCCCAAATAAATATTTCTTGGGGTGGAATTTCAAGGGACGGACAGTTATTAAGTCTCCTAAAAGACATCCCCATTTAATACGACTTTCATAGGAGCTTAAGCCCAACCATGCGATTCGCCATCCTTTTGCCCGTATATAACGAAGCTCCCACCCTGGAACGGGTCGTCAAGAAACTTTCGGCGGTCACGGATGGGGATGTGGTGGTGGTGGATGACGGTTCCACGGACGCCACCCCTTCCATTTTGGAGCGCCTAAAGGTCACTGCCATCATCCGCCATGCCGAGAACCTGGGTTATGGCCAGACCCTCATGGACGCCTTCCGCTTCGCAACTGAGCATTCCTACGACCTTTGCGTAACCCTGGACGCGGATGAACAGCATGAACCCGCCTTTATCCCCCATATATTGAAGGAATTGGCCCATTACGACATCGTTTCAGGCAGCCGTTACCTGAACCCCCTTCTTTCCACGGACCATCCCCCCGCCGAACGCCTGGAAATTAACACCTTGATCACCGATAAATTGAGGCACTTGACGGGATATAATCTGACGGACAGTTTTTGCGGTTTTAAGGGTTATCGGGTGGAAGGCTTGAAAAAACTCAAGTTGAATGAAACCAATTATGGGTTTCCCATCCAGCTCTGGCTTCAGGCCGCCAAGGCGGGTCTCACGGTCACTGAATGCGCCGTGCCCTTGATCTACAAGGACCATACCCGGAACTTTAACAACCGTTTTAACACCCGGGACGAAAGATTGAAGCATTACCTGGAAGTTATGGACCGGGAGGCCCGATCGTTGGGTCTGCCGTTGGGATCGTCCCCGACCCGAGGTTAACAGGGCTTGGACTTTTTCAACATCCTGTTAAGGAGGATGCATGGGAGAATTCACGGATAAAACCCCCAAGCGGCATGGGGAATTGTATTTCAACCCGCCCCTCGCCTCCTGGAAGGAAGAAGCCCTTCGAAACAGGGAAAAATCCGTCAAGGCCCTGATCTGGGGGCAAAACGCCCTCAAGGTCCGCGCCGCCTTGAAACTGCCCTCCAATCAACCCTTGATCCTCTCGGGCCACCAGCCGGTTTTTTTCCATCCCGGCCTTTGGGTCAAATGCCTGGCGGCGTCCTATCTTGCCGAATCGGTCCAAGGCACAGCCTGCCACCAATTAACCGACACGGCCCTTCCCGCCGAGTACCTCCATTACCTGCCGGAGGTCGAGGAAAACGGCAAGGCCCGGATGAAAACCCTCCAGTTTTTCAAGAGTAAGGAATACATCGACCAGGAAAAAACCACGCCCTATTGCCTGATGCCGGCTCCCGACCAGGAGGCGGTCAAGCACATCTTTTCCGACGCCCAGGTCTACTGCCCGACCCCCGTAAAAACGGCCATGAGGGGGATCGAGGACCGCTTCCTGGGGGACCTCCTCAAAAACCCTACCTGGAACCAATTCCACATTTCCACCCTGAAAAACCTGGATTCCCTCAGCCAAACCCAGAGGTTTTACCTGGAGGGGCACCGACTTTGGGAAACGGACCCCTATTATGAATTCCTCACTTATTGGTTGTCCCACCTGCCCGAGTTGTGCGAGGCCTACAACAAGTCCCTGGCGGATTACCGGACCCGTTATGGGATCAAGCATGACCTGACCCCCCTTCCTAACCTGAAATTCGAGAATTGGTGGTTTGAGATACCCTTTTGGGGCGTGACGAAATACAACCAGCGGCAGTCCCTTTGGGCCAAGGATGACGGCCGGCACCTGGTCCTCAAGATCAAGGGCGGGGAAGGGACCTTCCAGGCCAACCATGACAACCTTAAGGTGGAACTGTCGACCCTGCCGATCAAGATTTGGCCCAAGGCTCTTCCCCAAACCTTTTTCTTCCGGATGTACCTGTGCGACTTCTTCATCCACGGCACCGGGGGAAGCGCTTATGAGGAAGTGAACGACTTGTTTATCGAGAGGGTTCTGGGGGTCAAACCTCCAGCCTTCGGGACGGCCACCGCCACATGGCTGGTCGATCCCAAGGAAAGCGAAGCGTTGGACAAGGTTCTTTCCTATGGGGAGAAAATCCTCACATGGGAGCGGCTGCTGGAAAAAAACCCGGAATCCCTTTTCAACCGGGTGGAATCCTGGAAATCGGAATTGCCTCCCTTCATGCATCCGGCCTTCCAGTCTTGTTTGAACGACTCCAAATTGGCCGATAAAGCGGCCGAGAAAGGCCGATGGCTCGCTTTACTGCAAAATCCCGCCCAGAAGCCCCAAGCCGCGGCGAAGATCAAGGAAATCAACCTCTTCTTGTTTGAGGGTTTGACGGAAGCCTTGAAAGCCGTGGAGAAGGGGAAGTGGGACATCGAGCAGATTCATCAAATCCATGAGGTCCTATCTTTCCGCCTCTATCCCTATTTTTGCTACAGCCCCGACGCCATTTTGGATTTAAAAACAAAGGTCCGGGCCCTGATCCCCGCGACCTGACCGGAACTTCTCCCTTGGACCAACCTCTTTTGGAAATCGAGATTTTAACCGGCAACGACGACTTGGGATTACCGGCCTACGCCACCCAGGGCTCCGCGGGGTTGGATTTACGGGCCGCCTTGACCGGTGACCTGGTGCTGAAACCCGGGGAAAGGGGAGTGGTCCCCACCGGTTTCAAAATGGCGATTCCGGAAGGTTTTGAAGGCTGCGTCCGGCCCCGAAGCGGCCTGGCGCTCAAACAAGGCTTGACCCTGACCAACGCTCCGGGAACCATCGACTCGGATTACCGGGGAGAGGTTAAAGTCCTAGTCATTAACTTGGGGCAGGAACCCGTGACCTTGAAAAGAGGAGACCGGGTGGCCCAACTTTTGGTTTCGCCTGTCGCGCGGGCCCAAGTCCGGCAAGTCGAAAGCCTCACGAATACTTCCCGGGGTGAGGGTGGGTTCGGCCATACGGGACGTTAGCCTCCTCTTTTCCTTCCCGCGACTTTCACTTTCCCTAACATTTTTTGCGATTCCGGGGTATTTAAAGATTCTGATAAATCCTGTATCGCCGGTAAGAACAACGAAGTGCTGCAAAAAAAGAAAATTCCTTGTTGTTTTTGGTTTTCTTGGCGAACTTTGCGTCTTGGCGGTGAAAATTGTTTTTGCTTTGGGGCTTGGTGAGGGTTTCTAAACCTTGAACTGTCCCATTAAATCCTTGAGCTGATGGGTGACCTCGCTTAAGGATCGGGCGGCCGTTTGAATATCGACGGCGCCTTTGGAGACGCTGCTCACCGCCTGGGCCATGTTGGAGATATTGGCGGATATTTCCTCCCCGCTTTTGGCCGCTTCCGATAAATTCCGCCCCATCTCCGTTGGTGGTAGCCGTCTGTTCCTCGACCGCGCTGGCGATGGAATTCGCTATTTCGTGGACGCGTTGAATGACCTCCCCGATGTTGCGGATCGATTGGGCGGAAAGGAGGGTCCGGGCCTGGATGGCCTCGATTTTATGGCCGATGTCATCAGCGGAGCGGGCGGTTTGGCGGGCCAGTTCCTTGATCTCGCCGGCCACCACGGAAAACCCCTTCCCGGCCTCCCCCGACCTTGCCGCCTCGATCGTGGCGTTAAGGGCCAGGAGGTTGGTTTGCTTGTTGACGCCGGTGATGACTTTGAGGACCTCCCCGATTTCCTTGCCGCTCTGGCTCAGGGAGGAAACATTCTCATCGCTGGCCTGGGCGGCCTCCACCGCCGCGTCCGCCACTTGGGCGGCCTGGTTGGCGTTCACGGCGATTTCCCGGATGCTCTGGCTCATGCCGTTTGTCGCCTTGGAGACAATCTGGAGGTTTTGGCTGACCTGCCGGGAGGCCGCCGCCATGATGGTGGCCTGGGAGGAGGATTGCTGGGAGGCGGAGCTCACCGAAGCGGCCACCTCGCTTAATTGACCGGAGGCGAGGCTCAGGCGGTTGACGGTCCTTTCCAGGCTTTGGATCATCTCTTGCAGTTTTCCCACGAAGGTGTTGAAACCTTCCGCCAGCTGGCCGATCTCATCCCGGCTGGAAACCGGCAGACGCCGGGTCAAGTCCCCCTCCCCCCGGGCTATTTCCTTCAAGCCCTCGTTGACCCGCTGCAAGGGGCCGGTGATCTGGTTTTGGATCATTCGGCCCACGAACCAGAGGGCGAGAACCATCAAGAAAAAAGCAAAGAGGCCCAAGGTCAGGGAATGATTCAGGAACTCTTTCCTGTTTTTATCGATTTGGTCGTTGACCTGGCCCAACTCATAGTCGAGAAAATTTTGGACGGAATAACTGACCGGGTCCACGTTCAGGTAAAGCCGGGAGACCAAATGTCCGAGTTTCCCCTTGTCCTGGGCATGAAGAATTGAATCCAAATCTTTCATGAGTGCCGCTGCGGCGTTGGATTTCTCGGTGATATCCTGGACCAGTTCCCGCTCCTCGGGGCTGAAGGGTAAGGTTTGAAGCTGGGCTTGGGAAGTTTGGACGGAATCCTCGATCTCCTTCAGCCGTCCCAGGCCCACCTCCCAAGGGTAGACCCCCATGGAAAGTTTCTGGACCAAGGTGATCAGGTCTTTGGAATAGGCGTCGGAGAGTTTGACTGCCAGGATGGTTTTTTGGTTGGTCAGCTCATAAATGGAACGGAGTTTCTGGTTGTTGGCGCTCCCTGTCCAATACCCCACTAAAAGAAAAACGCACATGAGGAAGACCAGCAATCCGACGATCAAAGTTAATCGGAAGCGGATCGTCATGGGGGTTCGGGGAGCTTGGGTCATTCGAGGGAAAGGGTCGCGATCAAGATCCCGATCGTCTGGTTCCCGTCCTTGACGGGAACACCCACCTGAACGGAATAGATTTTGGTTGAAACATCCAGCATCGCGGGCCCCACCCAGGTCTTGCCCGAACCGCCATTAAAGCTTTTCACGAACTTATCCTCGGTGCCGTGGATGAAATCCCTTGATTTGGGGTTGGTCGAGACAATGTACCCTTTGTTGTCCAGGATGAAGCATTTGATCAGGAGGGGGTTTTGGGCCATGGCCTTTTTCATCACGGCTACCGAGGGCTTGTTGAGATAGGGTTTGACCGTCTCGGAAATCCCGATTTTTTCCCAATCCGCCTGGATGCTTTTGGCATGTTCGGCGGTCATATTCTGGATGTTTTGCGCCTTCACATCCGTTAGAACGGCGGGATCGGCGGCCATTTTCTGGATCAAGGGGAGGTTCGTTTTCGCGGTGTGGGCGGCTTTATCGGCCGTCCCGGCGAAGGTGGAAGAAACAAAACCCAAGATTAAAAAGGGAAAGAAAAATATATTTTTCATTCTCTCCTCCGGTACTTTATTCGTTAAACCTATAAAACATTATATGGATTAACAACCTCTTTGGGCCCGGGAAAGTAAGAGGTTTTCTGCTGGAATATAACGAAAATGGTAAATGATTTTGTTTAGCCATTTGTATTTTTGTGAAAGGATTCATGAAAGGGTTTATCTGAACGGTTTTTGAAATCCCTTTCCGCGAAGTTTTATTGAATGAATTAAGAACCTGTAACAAAATCTCAAAGCAAAGGCGATTTTTACCGCCAAGCCGCAAAGTTCGCCAAGAAAGACAAAAACTAATCAAGTTTTAAAGGATTTCAAACTTTTATTACCTTAGTTGTTCTTGGCGTCTTGGCGGTTCAATAGGTTTTGTTAGAGACTCTAAGAATGGGATTTTAGTTTGGAATTCGTTTCCAAATGGGTTGAGCCTCGATACAATCCTTGCTCACTCTCGACATTTGGCAGGTGATTCCAATCATGAACTTTCAACCCTTCGCGCGCCCCGTCGGATTTAACTTGGGGGGCTGGATTTCCCAATCCAGCCTCTCCGATGAGCATGTGGCTGAATTTATCCATGAGGAAGATTTTAAGATCATCGCGAAATGGGGCTTTAATTCTGTCCGGATACCCTTGGACGCTCCCTGGTTATTCAGGGAGAAGGGATTGGGTTCCCGCATCCCCGAGAAGTGGGAGCTTCTACGAACCATCCTGGGTTGGGCCCGAAACGCGGGGTTGCTGGTGATTCTGGATCTTCACCAGGTCCCTTGGCATTCTTTCGCCCATCCAGAGCTTGAAAATTTGTGGCGAAATGAGGAGGATTTAAACTCTTTCTGCCAAAAATGGGAAGAACTGGCTTACGACCTAAAGCACGCGGGCGAGGGGATTTGGCTGGAGATCCTCAACGAGCCGACGGCCAAGGAATCCCAGGATTGGAACCGGGTGGCGGGCCGGGCCTTGGCGGCCATCCGAAGGGCCGACCCCAAAAGGGTTGTCGTGATCGAATCAACCTTTTGGGGGTCGATCGACCGGTTGTCCGACCTCTACCAGGCCCTCCGGGATGACCGGTTGGTTTATAGTTTTCACTTTTATTCACCCATGTTCGTGACCCATCAATCCGCCCCTTGGTGGAAAGACGGGTTGCCCTATACCGAAAAGGTGGAATATCCGGGTTCTCTCCCTAAGGTTGAAGAATACTTGGCAAAACCGATTCCTCCCGCCACTCGTTTTTTCCTGGAGAGGGAAGGGACGAGGCGTTGGGACAGGGAATCCTTGCGGGACTGGTTCAAACCCCTCTTGCCGCTTATTCAAGAGGGCGCGCCCCTCTATTGCGGGGAATTTGGAGTTTATGAAAAGGTCTCCCGTTCCTCACGGCTCGAATGGACCCGGGATGTGGTAGATATTTTCAAGGATTTGGGAATCGGTTGGTCCTATTGGAACTATAAATGGCTGGATTTTGGGGTATGGCCCCAGACGGCGGAGGGCGGGACGGCCCCCTTGGACGTGGAAATGCTTGAAATTTTGAAGAAAGGAATTTGAATGAAAAAGACACTGTGTTTTGTTTGGGCAACCCTGATCCTGGCCGGCTGCGCGACCCAGCCCATTATAAAAACGACTCCCATAAATCCGCTCGGTCAGGCTGTTCCAACCCCAACTTCCCTCCCCAGCCCCATGGTTCCGCCAGTTCCCGCCCAAATGGATATTCACCCCTCTGTTTCAACGGCAGATGCCCAAGCGGCCCAGGCGAGAATCGGAACTTCCGAACCAGGACCCAACAACTCGGGTGATTTCATGACCCTGGCCCAATACCAGTTCAACCAGAATGACCTGGATTCCAGTTCCAAGACCTATAAAAAAGTGCTTTCGATCCAGTCTGTCCTCCCCCAAAGGGACAAGGCCCAATACATGGTGGGCCAGGTCTATTACGCCCAAAAGTCTTATTTATCTTCCTTGGCTTCCTTCCAGGAAGTGCTCAAAAAGCCTTCCTCTCCCTATGTCATGGCCTCTAAGCAAATGATGGAATTCATCCTCGCTTACAGCTTAAGTCAGGAAGATTTGCAGAGTTTCGTTACCAATTACCCTGATTCCAGCGAGAAATGCACGGCTCTTTTTCAACTGGGGAATAAGGAATACCAGGCGGGCGCGAACGGACAGGCTTTGGACCATTTGGATCAGTTCGTCCAGCTCTGTCCCCAACACCCTTCTGTTCCCTCCGCTCGGTTGCTGACCCAGACGATGAGAAGCCAACAACAGGGCAAGACCTGGAACATCGGCGTTTTAGCCCCCCGCACCGGGGACCGGAAGGAGTTTGGGGATTCGGTGATCAACGGGATCAATCTGGCGGTTCATGACGTGAATTTGACGGGCGGGTCCACACGAAATACCCATGTGGTGATCCAGGATACGGGGGGGGACCCCATCCAGGCCGTCAAAGTGTTCCAGGACATGGCGAAGGACAACAGCCTGGACGCAGTGATCGGGCCTGTTTTGCCCTCCGAAATCCAAGGCGTGGCGGCACTGGCCAATCAGCAGAAGATCGTGCTGATCTCCCCCACCAACAGCCGGGACGGCTTGTCTTCCCTCGGAAATTATATTTTCTCCAACAGCATGACCAATGAGATGCAGGGAAGGGCCATGGCCCAATATGCCGTCCAGAAATTGGGGATCAAGACTTTCGGCATTCTCGCGCCCGAGGATTCCTACGGGCAAATCCTCACCCAGGCATTCACCCGAACGGTCGAGGCCTTGGGGGGCACGATCACGGCCTCGAGTACTTTTCCTCCCGGGGCCACTGATTTCAAAAAACAGATACTCGACATGGGCGGGTTGGACCCCGACTCTTCCAAGGAAAACGACCGGGAAAACGCCCGCCGGATTCGACGAACTGCATTACAACTTGAAGAAGGAAGTGGGGAAGATTCTCCTCAAAGTGAGGGACCTGTCCCCGGCGGCGCAGCCCGCCTCGGGCCCCTCCACCCTGCCCACGCCGGTCGCCCTTATTCCGATCGTGGAAGGTTTAACTAATACGACCTGCCCCTCCATCGCCCAAACCATCGACGGGGGTTTGAGGGACGCCTTCGCCTCCCAGGCGGATTTCGAGTTAAGGACCAACGACCTGGTCCAGCAGGCCCTCACCAGCCTGCCGCCGGAGTTCAAGGGCAATACGAAGGCCGGGGACGCCACGGTCTGGGGCCCCATCGCCCAGGACCTTCAAGCCAAGGTCTTAATCACCGGGCGCGTGGTGGAGACCGACCCGCCCAACGACAATGATCCCGCGGATCAAACCTGGAATTACTCCCTCTACCTGGAGGCCTATCTACTTCCGGATGGAAAAAGCGAATACATCAAGTTCTACCAAAGCCGCCTGCTCTACGGGTTATTCAAACCCTCCTCCGGTCAAAGCACGGTCAAGTACCAGGCCCTCTATATGCCCGCCCACTCGGCGGAAGTGCCACTCTTGGCGGCTCAGATCCACTTTTACGACCTCAGCCCGATCCTCCTGGGCGGCCACTTGTGGGGCAACCCGAACGTCATCCAGGAAGGGGCCAAGGATGTGGAGGGCGCCTATTTCGTGACGGGCTACTATGCCGACAGCCAGGAAGCCATCACCAAGAAATTCACCGAAGACTATATGAAAACCTATGCCAGCAAACCCGACCTCCTGGCGGCCCAATCCTATGACGCCGCCCGTCTATTGCTCCAGGCGATGAACGGGGCGAACGACCGGGAGGGTCTGCGCGACCAATTGAGCCGGATCAACGATTTCATGGGGGCTAGCGGGCTCACCAACTTCAACGGCAAGGGCGAAGCGGACAAGCAGGTTCCGATCCTTCAGATCAAGGGCGGGAAGTACCAGCAAGTACAATAAAACCAAAACGATATTCACCGCCAAGACGCAAAGTTCGCCAAGAAAATCGATTAAATCCAGGATTAAATATCGTTTAAACATTATTTCCTTTGTTGTTCTTGGCGTCTTGGCGGTTAAATGGGTTTTGTAAGTATTCTAAAAATCACTTAAGGCTTTCCAATGAGCGATAACACCAAATTCGGCCCGCCCAAGGGCATGAGGGACTGGCTTCCCCAGGAAACCCTCCTGCGCCAAAAGCTCATCCGCCTCATCGAATCCCACTACCAGCTTTACGGCTTCCAACCCATCGATACCCCGGTCATGGAAAACATTGAGGTCTTGCAGGGCAAGGGTGGGGGCGAGAATGAGAAGTTAATGTTTCAGGTCATGAAACGTGGAGAAGATTTTAAAGAAACGATAAATAAAATATTTTCCGAAATCCCGAAGGGTGTAAAAGTTATTGAAGAACACTTATATAGTTCGGAAGGACTTGAAGCTGTAAGCGTTGAAGACCCTTCCGAGTTAATAAAAAACGGCTTACTAATTTAGCCGACATGGGCCTCCGCTTTGATATGACTGTCCCCCTCGCCCGATATTATTCCAACCACTCGAATGACCTCCCAAAACCCTTCCGTTGCTATCACATTGGCCCTGTTTGGCGAGCGGATCGGCCACAGAAGGGGCGTTACCGCGAATTCTATCAATGCGACATCGACATCGTGGGCGGGGCTTCTGACGCCTATGAAGTAGAACTGCTACTGGCTACCGACCGGGTTTTAAAAGCCTTGAACGTGGGCAAATTCAAGATTCGTATCAGCGACAAAGGGCTTTTGACCCTCATCCTTCGGCGGATCGGGACGCCGGGTGAGAAGATCGCCCAGGTGGCGGTTTGCATCGACAAAATGGATAAATTGGATTTCGAGGGAGTCAAAAAGGAAATATCCGGCCTCGGCCTCGAAGCCGACAATGCCGAGAAGATATTCCTCTTTCTCAATAGTGCCAAGAGCGGTTTTCTCGACTTGAAGGATTTCAAGGAAATCAAAATCAATGAGCTGGGCGATCGGATTAAGTCTATCCAAACTCGGGTAAAAGAAGTGAATCCTGAAGCCAATGTGGTTTTTGACCCCTTGCTCGTCCGGGGTTTTGACTATTACACCGGCCCGGTATTTGAGATCAATGTTGAGGATAAGGACTTCACCTTCTCCATCGGGGGCGGGGGGCGTTACGACGGCCTCATTGAAAAGTTGGGTGGTCCCAAAGACACCCCGGCGGTTGGAATCTCCCTGGGTTTTGAGCGCCTGATCCTATTGATGGAGCAAAACAAAACCGCCTCCACGGCAACCAGAAACGCCGTTTTTATTGCCCGCAACGGCCAATCGGAGAAAGACATCCTGACCTTGGCTGAGAAATTACGGTCGGCAAATATCCAGGCCGAGACAGCTCTGGAAGAAAAGAAACTGGGTCAGCAATTGGAAGGCGCCCAAAAGAATGGTTTCGAATACGCCATTACGGCTTTTGAAACGGGTGCCGAGAAGTTCAAAGTACGCCAGCTTTCTACTCGCCAAGACCAAGAAATGTCTGTGTTTGAGCTTTCTAATAGTTTGAAGAAGTTATCTGAGGGATAAGAAACATTTTTTCAGGTGTGGTTATGTGTATAAAACGTTTAAGCATTATTTTTGGGATGTTGATTCAATTGGTTGGATGTAACCGCGTTTCAATTACACCTGTCCCATTCCACAATCTTTCCGATGATCATCCTTCCTTGCCGGCCTTTTACGCTTTTGAAAGTAAAAATCTTCTAAATCCTAATTCATTCAATGCTTATTTGTTCAACGAAAAAGGGGCTTGGGAGTCGGCGCCAAGATTTAAAGAATTGCCTATAAGACCTTTGGAACTTGTGGGTAACAGACTTTTTTATCCTGATGAAGCTTCAGCCAACCACGACCTGGATGAAAGTAAGGAAATCATATCTGCTGATAAGCGATGGGGCGTAAAAACGCTCGGGGTTAAGACTTTCAATGATGATTTGGATAATGATCATTTGATTATTCGTGATGTGGACAAAGGGTATGTAAGGAAAATAACGGTTCCTGCCTTAAGCAATGGAGAAATGTGGCCATTGTTTTGGCATCCGGAGAAACCAATTATTTTCTTCATGGTGACAGTTGGGGATACAATAGGTCATTCGTTAGAGCTTTGGGAATATGATGTCGCCGATGGAGTTTTCCAAAACATAGGCGATTCCAATGGCGACGTCTATTTGAGCCCTGACGGAAAATGGATTTTGTGGGAAACGGGTCCTTTTGGAGACAATTGTCACTTGAAACCACCCCTTCATTGCGTTCTTATTTGTGCTTATAGCATCGAAAAGAAGGTTAATTACCGTTTGACCGAGGGGCCATCCATCAGTACCTTTCAGCGTTGGAAAAATTGATGAAAATTGATGAATTCGTGTTTTTTTAAGTGGTAATCTCAAACCCCAGAAAAGTTGACGGCAAACCTTTTTATCCTGAAACCGCAACTTTTCTGTCCTCGGGAAAACTTTTTCCCATTTTTCTTTGGTTTTTTTCTGGATATAAATAAAAACCAAATTATTATTCCGGTTTAGGGGAGATATTTTCCATCTATTTGGAGGTCTCCACTATGCCTGAAATACATCGAATTCCGTTGATCCAAATCCGTCCCAGCAAGCGCAATACCCGCAAAATCATCCAGGAAGACATGGTAGAAGCCAGGCGGGCCAGTATGGCCTCCGGTGGCCAAACCAATCCCATCGTCTTGCGACCCCTTACCGACAAGGAGAAATTGGAAGAACCGGATAAGAACATCCTCTTTGAGATTGTGGATGGGGAAATCCGCTATTGGGCGGCCAAGAAGAACGGGGATACGGAAATAGACGCAATTATCAAGAATCTAACACCTGAACAAGCCTTCAAAGAGTCCATCAAGGGCAATCTTGGGTTTAAACCCAATTGGTTCGAGATGTACCTGGCTATGGAGGAATTCGAAAGAACAGATCTTAATATCCAAAAGCAAGAAATAGCTGCTCTTTTCGAGGTTGATAATGCCATTGTGACCAGAGCTTTAAACCTAATAAGGGTTTTGACACCCGGTGCTAAGGACTTACTATTTGAACAATTCAAAAAATCCGAAGGAACGTGGCAAATAACCGAGCGACCCATATACCGTCTGACCGATTTGGGGGACCCTAACCTCATTGAAAAGGCTATACCGGTCGTTTTAAACCTCCAATTAACCGAACCCCAAGTTAAAGACCTTGTGGAATGGATTCAATCAGGGAAGGACCCCGCCCAGTTTGAGCCTACGGTTAAGGAACGGAAGCAAAAAGAGGAAAAGAGAACCAGTTCTAAGCAAAATAAAAGGTTTAAACACGAAACTAAGAAAATTGACACCTTACGTATAAGCGTCAACCCATACACCTACTATAAAGACTTTACCCCCGATCAACTTCACCGGAAGACCCTGTCCATGAAAGCGACAGGTTTCCAGAAGGTGATTATGGTCCGGGCCCTTTCGGCTGAAGAAAGGGCAGCCGACCCGGACCATGATTACGAGGTGTTTGATGATCCGCTGGAACTGGAAGCCGCCAAGAGGTTGGGTTGGCCTACGGTGGACGCCAACGTTTTTTACGACATGGATGTCTGGGAAGCTATTGGGCTTCTCAACTCGCTGGATAGGGTTACCAGATGTAGCACCTGGGTTGAGGGCTACTATGCGATCGAAAAGCTTTTGAGCTTAGATCCTAAGAGTACTGTGGCAGAGGAGGCCATTAGCTTAGGAATGGATCCGGATTTTACGGTAAAAGTTTATCCGGCAATGAAACTACTCAATCGAGCCGCGAGGGTAGCGATCATGAATAGTATCCTCAAATGCCATGAGGGAAGGACGGATTTAGGCGGCTACCGGTTCACCGAATGGTTGGTTCTGCCTTTGATTCCCCTAAAAGATGTCTCCAAAGACCTGGAGGAAACCCAAAAAGTTGTTGAAGAAGTCGTCAATATAGCCATTGAGAAGGGAATGGGGGAAGAAGAAATCGAAGGCTTGGTGGATTGGGTATTGGATGGCAACTCACCAGGTGATTATGTCTTGGAAGAGGCTTGAAGACTTAAATCTGTGAAAATTTCTGAAAATTGACAACTCCATAAGGGCTTTTCCCTTTTGAATGATCGTTACTCCCTTTAAGCACCAAGGAATTAACATTGGACAGCCTTGTTTAGACGTAAACTGTTAAGTCATTTGGCTGATTGTTCCAACGGGAGAGAAAATATGCCGACCACATTTGAAGAAGAACTTTCAAACTTAAAGGAAAAACTTTTATTAATGGGAAGTAGGGTTGAGGAAGCCATCCGCTTATCCATCAAGTCACTCGTCAGCCGGGACAACAGTCTGGCCCGCATAGTCATCCAAAACGACCGTGACATTGACGATATGGAAATGGAAATCGACGAGACCTGCCACCGATTGCTGGCCCTCTTCCAGCCCACGGCGGGGGACATGCGGTTCGTCACCAGCTGTATGAAAATCAACTCCAACCTGGAGCGCATGGGCGACCTGGCGGCCGATATTTCCGAGAGGGCCTTGACCGTGAACCAAGTGGAGCCCCTGAAGCCCTACGTCGATATCCCCCTGCTGGCCGCGATCACCCAGGAAATGCTGAAGGGTTCGCTCGATTCGTTGGTGAACCGGGATGCTGATTTAGCCCGAAAAGTCCGCGCCCGGGATACCCAGGTGGACGATCTGAACGACCAACTCATCCGGGTGTTGATCAGTTATATGTTGGACAACCGGGCCGTGATTAAGCAGGCCCTCGATTTGATCCTGATTTCACGGTACCTGGAGCGGATCGCTGACCATGCCGTGAATATCTCCATCAACGTGATTTACCTGGTTGAGGGAAAAGACATTCGGCACCAAGAGGTTGTTTCAAACAATTGAAGCTTCCCCACTTCTGAATTAAGCGGGGAAGGCTTGTAAGACGGCCGAATAAAGACATAATCCCCGCATGAAAAACATCGATTCAGTCATCCATTGGCGCCAGTGGTCCGTCGGGATCATTCTGGCTCTTCTTATCGCGCTTTTCTCCTTGAACCAATTCAACTTTTTGCCGTTAACTCCCGCCCTTGAAGCCGGTTGCGCTGTTTTATTTCTGGCCTTGGTGTGGAACGGCTATGTCGTCAAGCTGGCCCATAGCGATTCAAAACCAGGTTGGAACACCGAAATCGCAGATGGATTGTTACTTACTGGAGTGATTCTTGTTTTCATTGGCGCGTTTTTTTAAGGGATAGAATTTAATTTTTCATAGTCATGGTTAGTGAAAGAAGTATCGGATGTCGAAAATGTTTACCGGGTTTTTTATTTCGGGTTTAGCGCAGTTTTTTAAATGACTTTTGATCGAATCAATGGATGGAGTTAGACAAATCCCAGTTTGCGGAATATTGCCCATTTTTGATGAAATGTGTTTGATCACTG
>CAWKIF010000042.1:0-10202 GCA_963849485.1 candidate division FCPU426 bacterium
TTATGTTTTGTAGTACCTTCGTTTGGCGTATTGCTCTTTTTCGAAATTTTCTCCTTCGGCCGAAGGGAATTCCCACAGACCTCGGAGCCATTTTTCGTCATCTCCCCTTTTTCTCACCAGGTATCTTCCTCCTCTTTCCGCCAAAATCACGGCCATTTGGAATTCCACATTTATTTTGCTTTTTTCGGTTGGGCAGGTCTTCCTGGACGCCCTTTTGGGCCGCCGCGCAGTGGGAAAAGAGCGGACAGAGGAGGCATTCGGGGTTAGGTAAACAAACCAGCGCCCCCAGTTCCATTAAAGCCTGGTTATAGTCCCCCGGCCTCTGGCGATGGAGATGCTTTTCGGCCAGTTCCCAAACTTTCTTTTGACCGGTCCCCTTTTCAAGTCGCCCCTTAACAAGAATAGGCGGGAAAAGACACGGATGACATTCCCGTCCACCAGGGGAAAGGGTTTTTGAAAGGCAATGGAAAGGATGGCTCCGGCGCTATAGGGGCCGACCCCCGGCAATTTTAGGATCTCTTCAATTTGCTGAGGAGGCTCCCTGAAATTCGGTTAAAACCATTTGGGCGGCGGCCTTCAAGCTTCTGCCCGGCGGTAATAACCCAAGCCTTCCCAAAGCTTGAGCACCTGGTCCTCGGGCGCCTTGGCCAAGGTTTTCCAATCCGGCAATTCCTTGATAAACCGCTCGAAATAAGGAATTACCGTTTTCACTTGGGTTTGCTGGAGCATCATTTCCGAGACGAAGGTGTGATAAGGGTCTTGGGTCATTCGCCAGGGAAGTGGCCTTTGATTTTGGTCGTACCATCGCAAAAGAATTTTCTGAAAGGAAGAGTTGGCACCCAGGGCCTTGTTTTTAGGAAAGGCTTCTTGGCCCTTTTTAAGTCTTGGCCGAGATTTCATATAGGGCCGTTTCGCCTAGCTTTTCCAAGCTTCGGCTGGGAAGAAGGGTGGAGGAGAGGCTGTCCCCCCCCTGCCGGATGAATTCGGAGGTAGCCAAGATTTGCCTTGGGTCAGCGTATCGGGCCAGGGCCCTCGCGGTTTCCACCCGGCGTCCGGTGACGGAATAACCATAGAGACGGTCCGATCCGATATTGCCCGCCGTGACGGGGCCAAAATGGAGTCCGATGGAAAAGTCGAGGGTGGGCTCATTCTTGGATATTTTTTCCGTGTTAAGTGCAATCAGATTTTCCATGATTTCCAGTGCGGCATGGGCGGCCTTCGCGGCGGGGTTTACCGTGGGAAAGGGGACGCCCCAGGCGGCATGGGCTTGGTGGCCCAAAAAATAATCTATCAAACCCCCTTGTCGGGCCACTGAATCCTGAATCAACGTGAAATATTGGTTCAGGGTTTGAACCCCCATTTGGGGAGTGGAAGTTGACTCCAATACATCGGTTCCCCTCAACTCGACCACCATCAGGGCGCATTCCCGGGTTTCGCCTTCCAGGGCGAAAAAGTTTTTTTCCACCAGTATTTTCTTGGCCACATCGGGGGCCATGTACTTTCCCAAAATAAGAGACACCCGCTCCTTTTCTTTGAATCTTTCCCGCATTTCCTTGAGGGACCGGGCCAAGCGGCCCCATTCATCCCCCCGGTGGACCGGGAGGCTCATGGAGGGTGACCCATATTTGATCCCCGCGATGGAAACCAGGGCCTGCTTGAAAGATTGGGAGTAGCCCCACCCCACCGCTATGAGAAAGGCCGCCATAGCGGCCAAAAACAACCCTCCCAGGCGGAGGAGATCCCCGGCTGGATTGCCCATCAAGGTGACGGTTTTCCGAATGGGCTGGAAGAGGGCGATCCGGCCGAAGAGTTTTCCATCCATGCCCGGGATTCCTATTCCGTCCACGAGGAAAGCCAGGCCATCCCAGTCGATCTGGGCGCGTTTTTCGGGATGGTTTTCCGGGGCGATGATTTGGGAAGGCTGTAAGGCAGGGACGGAACTGGGACAGGTAAGAAAAGTCTGGCCTTGGGAATAAAAAACAAGGTCGTTGAACGCTTCCTTGGAGAGACGTTTTAACCAGGCCGGGTCGAGAGGAACCGCCAGCGCCAGGACTCCGGTTTTTTGTTTTGGGAAAGAAAGCGGAAGATCGCAGCCCCAATAGGCCTGCCCCGCTTTGACGAATGCCCCTTGTTGTACAACGCCGGACAAACAGGGGCCCAGCCCCGGCCAATCTTTTAGGGTGGGGTACAGGGGTTTGATGTTCTTTGGCGCATGAGCTTTGTATTTTTTCTTGGTCAAAATAGGGGTGGGGGAAGGGGAAGGGGCGACTAAACCCATGTTGTTGAAGAGGGCGTTTCCGTTCGAATCCAATAGGGCCATTTGAATCCCGGATGAGGGTTCCAGGGTATTGGCCAAAGCCAATTGGAAATCCTTGGGTAAGGGGGCGGGTTTACCGATGGCTTTCTGAAGCTCTCCCGATGAGGCGATTCTCAAGGCTCTTAAATAAAGATCCTTTTGGAAACTTCCCTGGGTGTTGGAGAGGGCGGCCAGGCTTTGGGAAAGGCTGTTTTGGGGGTCGTTGGAAACGACTGTTTTGAAATGTCTTTCTAAGACCGACGGAATCATCCATAGGAATAAAACGAATGGAATAAAACCTGCCAGAAAGAACAGGATAGGAAATAGGGGAATTTTGCGCATCTGTGGCCTCGTCGAGAAGGCTAAAAACCGCCTTACTATAATGGTCTTAAAGACAAAAGGAAACGGATTGGGGGAAAAGGAGAGACTGAACTCCCTCAAGCGTGGTTACTTCGATTGCCGAAGGGTTATCTATTCATACCGCAAGGCCAGGATGGGGCTAAGTTTCGAGGCTTTGACCGCGGGCCAGAGACCGGCCAGAATCCCAACGAGGAGTGAGAAGAAGGTGGCCATCACGACGGCCCCGAGCGTTACGATGGCGGCCCATCCCGCGAATTTTGAGATAATTAGAACCGTGATCCAGCCCAAGAGGATGCCCATGGCTCCGCCCGCTAAACCCACGGCCGCCGACTCGATCAAGAATTGGGCCAAGATATCGAACCGACGGGCGCCGATAGCCTTACGTAGACCGATCTCCCGGGTGCGCTCGGTCACCGAGACTAGCATGATGTTCATGATGCCGATGCCCCCCACCAGAAGTGAAATGGCGGCGATAGAGGAAAGAAGTATCGTCATGATTTGGGTGGTTGCGCTCAAGGTGGCCTGGATGTCGGCCATATTGCGCACCTGAAAGGCGCCTTGATAGGCGGGCAGGTTGGGGATGTGCTTGAGCTTCATCATGAAGGCCAGGACCGCGTCCTGGGCTGGGCCCGTATCCTGGGCGTTATCCGCCTCAATGTCGATTGAGTTCACGTAGATTTTCCCAAATAGACGGTACATGGCGGTTGTCACGGGAACCACGATGGTATCGTCCCGGTCCTGGAAACCGTTGGAACCTTTCACCGGCAAGACGCCAATGACCTGGAAATTAACCCGGTTAATCTTGATCCACTCTCCAATAGGACTTTGGTTCTCGGGAAATAGATTCTTGATGACGGTCAGACCCAAGAGGCAGACCCGGTTGCGCTTGTCCACATCGTCTTTGGTGATGAATCGGCCATAGATGGGCTGGGCGGCACGCATATCGGCGTAGTTGGGGGTGGTCCCAGTGACGGAGGTGTTCCAGTTTTTGTCGGCGTAGGTGGTCTGACAACGGCCCGAGATCTCGGGAGCTGTGCGTTTGACCATGGGTACCTTTGCCACGGCATCCACATCCTGAAGCAGGATACGGCTGGTGCCGCCCACGCCTTGTTGGACACCCCCTACTTGGACCGAACCGGGCATGAGGATGAGCAGGTTGGTGCCCAAGGAGGCGAGTTGTTGTTCCATGGATTTCTGCGCGCCCGTCCCTACTGCCAGCATGGCGATGACGGCGGCCACCCCAATGAGAATGCCCAAAACCGAGAGTCCGGACCGCACCTTGTTGGCCAAGAGGGCCCTAAAGGCCTGCCGGAAATATTCCTTGGCCTGGCGAAAACTGAAGGATGAGTGGCCTTTGGTTTCGGCGGTTTTGAGGATCTCGGCGGTTTTTTTGGGGGAGGGCGCGGAAGCCTGAGATTTGGAACTTTGCTTGTCGGAAAGGATTTTACCGTCCTTCATGGTGATGATCCGGCGGGCGTGGGCCGCGATATCAGGCTCGTGGGTGACCAAAACGATTGTGATTCCGCTTTCGTTCATACTTCCCAGGAACTGGATGATGTCTTCGGAACTTTTGGAATCCAAATTCCCGGTTGGCTCGTCGGCCAGTATCAGCTTAGGCTTGTTCGCAAGAGCCCGCGCGATGGCCACCCTTTGTTGTTGCCCACCGGAAAGTTCGTTGGGCTTGTGATCCAGGCGTTCCCCCAGCCCCACCATTTCCAGCAATTCCTTCGGGTCGCCGTGGGGGGCCGAGGGATCGGAATAAAGGAGGGGCAAGCCTACCTGCTCGAGGGAGGAGGTGCGGGCCAATAGGTTGAACATCTGGAATATAAATCCCAGGGTCTGGCCCCGGATGGCGGCGGTATCGTCCTCATTGAGGCTGGAAACCTCTTTGCCCAAAAGCTTGTAGGAGCCGGAGGTGGGGGCGTCCAACAACCCTAAAATCTGAAGCATGGTGGACTTGCCCGAGCCCGAGGCACCCATGATGGCCACGAACTCGCCCGCCTCAATTTTAAGGGAGACGCCATTGAGGGCACGGACCTCCGTGTCCCCCATGGTATAGACCTTGGTGAGGTCTTTTATTTCAATGACGTTCAAACCGAACCTCTTTAGAGAAGCTATTAGCCTTTGGCGGATAGCAACTTAGTTATCAATAGTTCTAAATGACTGGGTGGCCAATAGCTAATGGCCATCGGCTGGGGTTTAACGGCCGCCGCCCCCGCTTCCGCGGTTGCCCCCGCCCGTGCTCGGGGCGCGGCTTGGCATGAAGGGATTGGTGCCGGTGGAATTGGCCGATAAAGACCCAGTGGAGAAGGTTTTCACCAGAATTTTGTCGCCCTCGTTCAAGCCGGATATGACCTCGATCTGTTTGCCGTCGGTGATGCCTGTCTGGACAGGGATGAATTTGGGTTTTCCCTTGTGGTCCGGATCCTCGATCAGGACGCCGGATTGACCGCTGTTTTGTTGGATGGATTCGGAAGGTATCGCGAGCACGTCATCTTTCTCGGAGATGTTGAAGACCACATTGGCGGTCATCCCGCTTCGCAGGAAGGAGGGTATATCATCGGGCCAAACATCAACCTCGTAGGTGGTCACGTTGTTAACCAGGGTGGATTGGTAGGAAATGCGCCGGACCTTTCCGTCGATGGACTGGTCGGGGTAGGCATCCAAGGTAATGGTGGCTTCCTGCCCCATTTGCACTTGGGCCAGGTCAGTCTCGTCCACCTGTGTGTTGACGATTAAATGGTCCGACATGACCATCAGTTGGGTACCGGTATTGACGATTTGTCCCTGGACGGTGGGCAAGTAGACGACCTGACCGTTTTCGGGGGAAAGCAGGGGCGTCTCCTGGTAAAGTTTTTGCCAGTAGGCCAGGACGGACGCACCTTGGGCCGCAGCTTCGTCCAAAAGGGTAGCCCGCTCGGTGGAACTCAGGTCCATTAGTTTTTGACCTTTTCGAACTATATCCCCTTCCTTGATATGAATCTTTTCGATCCGGCCCGCGATGGGAGGGTAGACCACCAATTGGTTGTTGGGTTGGACATTCCCGGTCGCGAGGACCGTGATTTGCAAATCCGTCTTTTGAACCGGGATCTGGCGGTAGCCGGGGACGGGTGAGACCCACTTGGCGTTTTTAGGCTTGGCCCCGCATCCGGTGATGAGAGCCAGTCCCAAAAGCAACGGGATGAAAATCGGTTTCCTCATGGTATCACTCCCTTTCCTTGGGTTAATTCCCAGTTCGCTTCCATCGTTTTAATATTCAGCGAATCCGACAGTTTTGTTTTTTGCTGATTGGTCAGGGCGGTCTCCAATTGGTTCCAGTTCTGGAAAATCAAAAGTCCGTTCAGGTACTCGGCCTTGCCGATTTCCTCCTGGGTTTGGGCGGCCTGGACCTGGAGTCCCTGGACTTGAATTTCTTCCAGGGAGTCCACATAGGAGGCGTAGGCACTTTCCAAAGAACTTTCGGTTTTCAAGTCGGAACTTTCCAATGCGTCTTGGGAACCTTTTTTAGTTTCCTCTGCGCCTTTAAGCGTGAATAAATCTTTGCCGCCGGTGAAGAGGGGCATGCTTAATACCAAACCGGCGGACCAACCGGGTTGGCTTTCATCAAAGTTCCATCCTCCGCGGGAGAGGGAGGCGTTCGCCGAAAGGGTGGGAAGAAAGGCCCCCCGGGCGGTCACATAACCGCTTTCCGACAAGTGGAGCTGGGCGAGAGCCTCCAAGTGAGAGGGTGTGAGGTTGGTTAGCTCAACGAAATTCGGATTGGAATCGGGAAGGGGGGGGACGTCAAAATCACCCTGGACCGTGACGTCTTCCATGGGGTTGCGACCCAGGACCTGGTCCAGATTCTTTTGGGCCACTCTCAGGGCCCTTTGGGTTTCTTGAACGGCGAACTGATCCTGCGCGGTGGCGGCTTCGGCCTGTAATAACGATCCCTTATTGTCCGTTCCGCCCTCAAAATTCATTCGGACCAAATCCTCATTGGCCTGGTCCCTTTTGACAATGTCATTTAAAAGAGTAATTTCCTGCTGGGTATAAAGAAGGGTGTAAAAATCGGTTTTCAAATCATGGGAAAGCTGGGCTTTGGCCTGGATCAATTGAGCGCGGGCCAAATCGAGCTGAGCGTTGGCCTCATCCACCGCAGCGAAATCCCTGAATCCGGAAAAGATATCCTGGGAGGCATTGAGGGAAAGGCTGGAATTTTGACCATAGAGGGGGCTATTGATGGCGTCATTGAGACCGCCAGGACCGGAACGGTTGATCGAGGCATTGAAAGTAATCTGGGGGAAAAACTGACCCAGGCTGGCCATGTGGGAAGCCTCTTGCGCTTTTACTGATTGTTCCGCGGCCTGAAGATCCAGATTTTGAGTCTCGGCTTCTGAGACGCATTGCTGGAATGTCAGGGATTCCTGAGCCAGGGTTGGGAGGGCCGTCCCACCGGCAAGGAAGAGAAAAAGTAAATGTTTTATGGGTCTCATGACGCGCCTTTATAACATGAAAAAAACGATGGAAGCCTGTAAAAGCTCAGGTTCAGACGGTCCGCTGAAGAATAAAGTGTTGGTGTCCATGAAAAGCGGGTGATTGACAAATATGTAGATTTATGCACAAATGATTCAGTTGTCTTATTTTGTCAAGAAGAACGGAAAGAAAATCATGACCGACCTTATCAAGGAAAACCAAAAAAAGCTGATCCGGAAGATACAAGAACTCACGGCCCTCTACGAAATCACCCACATGATGGCTTCCACCCTGGATTTCAAGAACAGCCTCATCGGCATCCTGGATATCCTCTCCCGTCACCTGGACATGAACCGTGGGACGGTGACCCTTTTGGACCCCAAGAGCAACCAGCTCTCCATCGTGGCGGCCCATGGACTCACCCGGGAGGAGATCGAGAGAGGGAAGTACAAGATCGGGGAAGGTGTCACGGGGAAGGTGATGGAAAAAGGCGAGGCCATGTTCATCCCCGATATCGGGAAGGAGCCGCTCTTCTTAAACCGGACCCGTTCCCGGGGTGATGTTAAACGCCAGAATATTTCCTTCTTTTGCGTTCCGATCAAGATCAAGGGGGAAACCCTTGGCGTCCTTTCCGCGGACCGGTTATTCAAGGATTCGGATATATCCTTTGGCGAGGATGTGCGCCTCCTGACGATTGTGGCTTCCCTGATCGGGCAGAATTTGAAACTCCACCAGATGATCGAGAAGGACAAGGAAACCCTGATCCAGGAAAAACTCGAACTCCAGACCGAATTAAAGGGCCGCTACCGCCTGGAGAATATCGTAGGCGAGTCCAAGTCCATGGTGGACATCTATAAAAGCGTCCTGAAGGTGGCCCCCACCCGCTCAACGGTCATTATTCGGGGGGAATCAGGGACGGGCAAGGAGCTGATCGCCCGCGCCATTCACTATAACAGCCCCCGGGCGGACAAACCTTTCATCAAGGTTTCCTGCGCGGCCTTGCCGGAGAATCTACTGGAAAGCGAGCTGTTCGGGCATGAAAAGGGGAGTTACACCGGCGCCACGGAAATGGTGAAGGGGAGATTTGAGTTGGCGGACCAGGGCACCCTTTTCCTCGACGAGATCGGGGACATTTCCCTGGCCACTCAGGTCAAGCTCCTGCGGGTTTTGCAGGAAAGAAAGTTTGAGCGGGTCGGAGGCACCAAGACGATCTCCATCGACGTGAGGGTGATCGCCGCCACCAACCGAAACTTGGAGCAGGCCATCGGGGACGGCAAGTTCCGGGAGGACCTCTATTACCGTCTCAACGTCGTTCCCATCTTTCTCCCACCCTTAAGACAAAGAAGGGAAGACGTACCGTTGCTTCTGAATTTCTTCCTGGCCAAGTACAACCGGGAAAACCAGACCCGCTACCGCCTGCATCCTGAGACCACGCAAACCCTTATCAATCACCCCTGGCCGGGCAATGTGCGCGAATTGGAAAACACCATCGAGCGATTGGCGGTGATGGCCAAGGGAAACGAGCTGACCCTGGATGGGGTTCCTCTATCCTTAGGGCCATATCCATCGGGAATCTGCGGGAGGGGGAAGCGCGGATGGAGGGAGCGCTTTATTGGGACTCGGCGAAAGCCTGACCTTGACGGACATGGAAAAGCGTAAGGTCATGGAGGCCATGGAAAAAAGCGGGGGGGTCCAAAGCCGGGCTTGCAAACTCTTGGGCATCACTCCCCGGCAGTTAGGATACAAACTCAAGAAATACAAAATTGGGTATAAACCTACTTTTTTGTCGTAAACCCCCCGGGTTTAGGGATGTTTTTTCTTAAATCGTTTCCGAGATGTCAGGATAAAAAAAGCCCCTAAATAATAACGAAAATCCTAATTTTTTAAACCTAAACGATAAGGCAAAGATTTTTTTTACTGCTGGCAGGACATTTGCTTTAAATAGACCCGCAACTCAAGTGTCGTAGAGGGGTTTGGTTTGGTAGACTGCTCGCGTTTTTTGACGATCCGTGAGCGAGGCCCTTTCCACACTTTTCCAACGACACGCTCAACTTTGACAGGAGGAAACACATATGACTCCCAAGGAAGTCATGGATTTGATCAAGCAGAAGGACGTGAAATACGTCGATTTCCGTTTCATGGACCTTCCCGGTATTTGGCAGCACACCACCTCGCCAGTTAAATTTTTCGATGAGGATGTATTTCAAGGATGGGAAAGGTTTTGACGGTTCCTCCATCCGTGGGTTCCAGGCTATCAACGAATCGGACATGCTTTTGATCCCCGATCCCAACTCGGCCTTTATCGATCCTTTCTTTGAGGCCACGACTTTGGTCCTGACCTGCAACGCGATCGATCCGGTCACCCGGGAGTCCTATTCCCGCGACCCGCGTTTCGTGGCCCAAAAGGCAGAGAAATACCTGCAGTCCACCGGTATCGCGGATATTTCCTATTGGGGCCCCGAGGCCGAGTTCTTCATCTTTAACGACATGAAGTTCGACCAGACCATGAACGGAGCCTTCTATTCGGTGGATTCCACCGAAGGGTTGTGGAACACCGGCCGGGACGAGTATCCCAACCTGGCCTACAAGGTGCGCAATAAGGAAGGGTACTTCCCCGTTCCCCCAACCGACAGCCAGATGGACATCCGCTCCGAGATGACCACCCTCATGCAGGAGATCGGCATCCAGATCGAGACCCACCATCACGAGGTCGCTACCGGCGGCCAGGCCGAGATCGACATGGTGTTCGACACCTTGGTGACCATGGCCGACAAGCTCATGAAGTACAAGTACGTGGTTAAACAAGTGGCCCGCCGCCACAACATGGTGGCCACCTTCATGCCCAAGCCCCTCTTCGGGGACAACGGCTCGGGGATGCATGTCCACCAGTCGTTATGGAAGGGCAGCACCAACATCATGTTCGACGAGAAGGGGTACGGCGGATTGTCCCAGAACGCCCTCTACTACATCGGCGGACTTTTGAAACACGCGCCGTCCTTCTGCGCGATCATCACCCCCACGGTGAACAGCTACAAGCGGTTGACCCCCGGGTTCGAGGCGCCGGTGAACCTGGTGTACAGCCAGCGCAACC
>CAWKIF010000043.1:0-7388 GCA_963849485.1 candidate division FCPU426 bacterium
AGAATGTCCACCGGTTGCGTCACGCGAGCAGGAACGGCGTTGGCTTGGGCCAACCCACTCAACGCGGAAAACCCAATGCAAGCGAATACAAGACTGACTCGGGTCAGCAATACTCCCAATTTCATAAGGCACCACCGGGTGGAAAAGTAATTTATACGGGAATGAAAGTGGATGAAGCTAACAGAGGAGTGAGTGGGTGCGGACATGGTCATGACTGCCAATTCCCTGAATCGTCTAGCCAGCAGAGACGGCATTGCGACTAGGAAATTACAACAGGGAATTCTACGCCCGAGCTCTATTACCTACAAGAGAAAATTTTAGATATGATCATTACGTCAGTGGTTATTTTCTAACGCGACAAGATGTCGTATTCGGCTCCGACCCAGTGTGGGATGAAGGTCTTGATAATTCCAAAATTCTGAGGATTTCGGCACTCGTTGTGGAAGTCGACGGCGGTACTCTGATGCGTCGGCGCCATTGATTGAAGGAGGATAAAGCTCGGCCCTGCGTCCACCCAGCGTTTGTGTTTATGGCGAAGTGGCAGGTTTGTTTGTTGCCGTGCGTAGCTTTTCCAGCTTGACCTGAAATTCACGTTTGGTCGGCAAGGAAATAGCGCCAGTGGTGCAACCTTCCAGGCAGATTTGGCAACCGGGAAGGCAGCGTAGAGGGTGGGCAACAACCGGCTGGCCGGTTTGGGGATCCCATTCAAACACGTCGTGCGGACAAAAATTGAGGCACTGCAAATCCGCGCGGCAGGCATCAGGATCGATATTAGGAAACCACGGAAATTTCTGGCGCAAGTATGGGGATTCCTGTCATATGCACCGAAAACTCTGGACCGCCAAAAGTAAAGGATGACGGCTTAATAATTGTACCTACTTTTAATCTTTTGGCAGCCGAGAAAGCCGTTTGGGTACTGATATCAAGAAAAGAAAAAATGAAATACCCCGTTGTTGGTAAAAATCTTCGTAATTTCATTTCAATCAATGCTTATTCAGATAGATTAATAAGTGCTATTACTTAATATGAGCGTTCATTCGCGGCTCTGCGCTTTTATAAGATTTATAAGACCATTTAAAGATTCGTGAATTGTTTTCCAAACCATGCTAAATAAATCACTAACAAAAATATCAGTAATTTTTAACCGATTGGGCCCTTATCATGATTCTCGACTTAAGAGTCTTCGAAAATACTTTGACGTTACTTCTATAGAGATTTGTAAGACGGATAGAACTTATCAATGGAATGAGTTAGAAGATAAAAGTGCTTATGGGATTGTGAATTTGTTCCAAGACGAAGATTTTAATAAAGAAGAAATTAAATTCGTAAGAAATAAAACGCATTCTAGTTTGAAAAGTACTAAACCGGATGTTGTGGCTATACCCGGATGGTCAGATAAGGTGGCTTTAATTGCTCTTGATTGGTGCAATGAGAATAAAGTACCAATCATTCTCATGTCGGAAAGCACTGAGGCGGATTTTAAAAGATATACAATTAAAGAGTTGATTAAATCCAGTATTGTCAATCGTTTCTCTTCTGCCTTAGTGGGTGGTCTAAGAGCAAGAGATTATTTGATAAAACTTGGGTTTAAAAGTGAGTCAATATTTCTAGGGTATGATGTAGTCGATAATCATTATTTCCAAAGCAATTCAGATAAAGCTCGACGGTCCTCTATAAGTATTAGAAATAAATTAGGCTTACCCGCCGATTACTTTCTTGCATCAAACCGTTTCGTAGACAAAAAAAATATTCCGGGTCTAATTAATAGCTACGCTCAATATGTTAGAAAAGTTAAAAAACCATGGAGTTTTGTTTTGTTGGGGGATGGTCCATTAAAAGGTCTAATCATCAAGCAAATAGAGAAAATGGGGATTTCGTCATTAATGAAATTGCCCGGTTTTGTCCAATACGACCTTTTGCCATCGTATTATGGTTTAGCAAATGTATTTGTTCATGCGAGCACGTCAGAACAATGGGGATTAGTTGTAAATGAGGCCATGGCTGCTGGATTGCCTATGTTGGTGTCGAATCGTTGTGGTTGTTCATCTGATTTAATACAAGAAGGAATGAACGGTTTTACCTTTGATCCTTACGATCGATCAGCACTAACTAATTTGATGATAAAACTTACGGATCCCCAGATGAAATTGAAGCCATTGGGTGAAAAAAGCAGGAAGATTATTAGAAGTTGGTCACCGAAACGTTTTGCGGATGGAATGAAAGCGGCTTCCGAATGTGCAATTATTAATACGACAAAAAGAGATCCAGCCATTGGAAAGTTAGTGACGCAATTAATGATACGCAGACCATCATTCGTTGTTAAGCGGGATAAATGAAAGTTATCAATGTAACTGCTTCTGTATCGCGAAGAGGTGGTGGGCTTTTTTATTCCGTTTCAAGTTTGGTTAAAGCGCAACAAAAAGCAGGTTTAAGCGTTCAGGCTGTTGGGCTCTATGATGCGGATTTTGATCGTGATCGGTCCCAATGGGATTTTGTCCCGATAAAAGTTTTTAAAACACTCGGACCAAAGTCTTATGGTTTTGCGCCAGGCTTATTATCGAATCTTCTTGAAGAAAACGCGGATGTTATTCATTCACATGGTTTGTGGATGTATCCGGCAACGGCGGCGAGTAATTGGGCTTCAAAGACAAAACGACCATTAATTATTTCAGCGCATGGCATGCTTGACCCTTGGGCCCTGAAGAATTCATGGTGGAAGAAAATGTTGGCTTCTTGGGTCTATGAAAATCATAATCTAAAAAATGCAAGTTGCCTCAGGGCCCTTTGCAATTCAGAGGCTGCATCTATTATCCGGTTAAAAATGCACAGACCCATTGCTGTGATTCCAAACGGGGTAGATCTTCCAATACTTGTATCAAAAACTGAACAAACTTCACAAAAAATCCGAACTATCATTAGCATTGGAAGAATTCATAAAAAGAAAAACTTGGTACCTTTAATTAAAGCTTGGCGTTCCTTGCCAAAAACATTGAAAACGATTGGAAGTTAAGAATTGCTGGTTGGGGTGATGAAAACTATCGAAGGGAATTGGCTGATTTGGTTGATGAAAGCGTGTCCTTAGAGGGGCTCTTTAGATGGAGTCGAAAAAGAAAGAACTTTTAGTAGATGCTTCTGGCTTTGTCTTACCATCTTTAAGCGAGGGTTTACCTATGGCTATCCTTGAAGCGTGGTCTTATAGCTTGCCTGTTTTGATGAGCAATGAATGCAATGTTCCCGAAGGATTTAGGACTGGTGCAGCCTTGGAAACTGGAACTAATCAGGAGAAAATTGCGGAATCGTTGGAGCGTTTCTTGAAAATGAGTGTTTCTAAACAACAAGCCATGGGCGTAAAAGGCAGAAAGTTGGTTGAGGATTATTTTTCTTGGCCTATGGTAGCTTCAAAGATGATAAGCGTGTATCAATGGCTCTTGGGAAAAGAAGCAAAACCTGATTGCATTGAAATGAACTAATGGAACCTTACATAAATAAACTTAGTTTTAGTAATAAGATTGCTCGGGCTGTATGGGGCTTAACGTGGAATTTATTATTTCGATTCTCGCCGCGTTTACCCGGATTTTGGCTATGGCGCCGGTTATTATTGCGATTGTTTGGCGCTAAGGTGGGCCAGGGTTGCGTGATTTATCCTTCGACAAGAATATGGGCTCCTTGGAATTTAGAATTGGGGGACTATAGCAATATTGGTCCTTGGACCGATATTTATAGCGTTGGAAAGATAATTATTGGTGTGAACGCATGTATAAGTCAGTACAGTTTTCTTTGCACTGCAACCCATAATATCGAATCATCGACAAGAGAATTGATTGTTAAACCCATCTCTATAGGTAGTAATGCTTGGATTGCGGCAGATGTTTATATAGGGCCAGGCGTGACTATCGGAGAAGGAACAGTGGTTGGTGTACGATCAAGTGTTTTTAAGAACGTTGAAAAATGGACCGTGGTAGGGGGGAATCCAGCCCGTTTCATTAAAAAGAGAATGAAATTCAAGAATTGACCGAATTTAATATCACATGAAGAGAAAATATAAATTTTTCATCGTTATTGCGATTTTCATAGCAATTATTTCCGAAGGATTCTATTTCCAACACACATACAGCGACTCATCGTCGAACCGATCGGGTTGTGATGTAGTTTTGGTTTATGGTGGCTATCTGACCCGCACAAGAGCGGGGGTCGAGCTGGCCAACAAAGAGAAAATCCCTATCTTCATATCAGATATTTTCGGCGGGCCGGAGGATGTGCAAAGGCGGTTCGGCCCTGTGAATGTCCCGATAACGGTCGACCATTACGCCCGCACGACCGACCAGAACGCACGGAACGCCGTGAAGTTCCTCAAGGCGGGGAATTACCATCACGCGGTGCTAGTGACCAACTGGTACCACCAACCTAGGTCTTTGTTTCTCACACGGCTTTATCTGTTAAGGGCCAAAAGAGGATTCACCACAGAGGCACAGAGACACAGAGAAAAACGAAGATGGTTCCGGGTTAAAGCAAACTCAAGAATCGAAGGATTCATCACAAAAATACGATACAGAAATAACAGTTGAACCCTATTTCTTCGAGAAGGTACCGGACCACTGGTATTTGGAACCCGACTTCTGGCTGGAAATGGGGAAGTTCTGGGGAAGTTTGGGGCGTGTCGCTCTCGCTTCTGTCGGCATCGTGACGGGTCCAAGATAAAAGGTCTGGGGTAGGTATATAGAAGGGAACGAAATCGATGAAAAGGTTCCTCTGGAGCGCCGCCGCTTGGGGCATCGCGGCTTTCCTCCTTATCCCAACCTTTGCCGCCGGGGAGGGGGCCCTGTCGTTCCTTCCGGGCCGTCCGCTCTTCGCGCCCCTGGGCGCCGACCCCCGGGAGCCTTCCATCGGCCTGGCAGGCTACACGAGCGAAACGGGCTATGAGGGTTCCCTCGGCGGCACCCTGGAGCTATTGCGCTGGCGGTCCTCGCCGGATATGGAATGGGGCCTGGGCATCTTTGCCGGGCTTTGGACCCTGGGCGGGGAAGCGGATTTTTCAACCCTTATCGCGGACGATTGGTATTCAGGCGCTTACCTGAGCGGGAAGACCGGCCCCTTTTCCTTCCGGTTCGAGTTCCAGGACCAGAAATCCGACCTGGGGGATTCGTATATCCCATCAAGTGCGCCGGTTAACTTCACCCGGGACAACCAGAACCTCACCCTCTCCCTGGGAGGCCCTACCGGACGTAAGGCTCTACGCGGGGGGCGGGGCCCGGGTTTGGTGGGATGATTTCGACCGCGGCGAAAGCCAGGTCTTTCTTTTCTCGGGGGTGGAGATCCACACCGCCCCTTTTTTCCTGTTGGGCTCGCCCTGCCGGGGCTACGGGGCCTACCACTTCAAGTACCAGGACCAGGCGGGGGGGACCTTCAACCACGCGGCCCAATTGGGCCTTCAATGGAACGCCCTTCCGGGCGGGTCGGGCCTTCGCCTGGCGCTTCTTTATTACAACGGCCTCTCTGAGTTCGGGGAGTTTTACCGACAGGACGACCGGCATTGGGGCCTGGGTATTTATTTCGACCCGTGAAGCGGGAATAAGGAGCGGGTATGCGGCGGCCGTTTAATTTCTTGTTCCTGGCCCTGGTTTTAGGCGCCGGAGCCTTCGCTCCGCGTTGGCCCAGGACGATCCCGCCCCGGTTCACGCCCCGGCCCCGGTCTTCGCGCCCCTTTGGGCGGACCCCCGGGAGCCTCGATACAGCCTGGCTGTTTCCGGGGAATTCACCCAGTACGACCTGTCCCTAGGCGGGACCCTGGACCTGGCCCGCTGGAAGGGGGACGGCGACCGTTGCAGACAAAGGGGCCAGGCCTACATATTACACTTTTGGCCACCGAATGAACCGGGCAGAAAAATCTAAAATCCAAACCCCTTTTTGTACAAGAGGTTTAACAGAAACCGAGACCGGGTGGGAGTCATCGGCCTCAGTGACGCATTGAAATGCAACAAAGGGGCCAGGCCTACATATTACACCTTTGGCCACCGAATGAACCGGGCAGAAAAATCTAAAATCCAAACCCCTTTTTGTACAAGAGGTTTAACAGAAACCGAGACCGGGTGGGAGTCATCGGCCTCAGTGACGCATTGAAAGGTCGGGGTGTCTATTTAATACAGCATCAAATGTTGTATATATAGATGAAAAATTTGTATAATACTGGTGAAGAAATGTGGGGAAGGAGACTCTCATGCGTACAACGATCACACTTCGCGATGATTTGCTCAAGCTGGCCCGGTCCGAAACGCGGGCAAAGTCCATTACGGCCGCGGTGAACCAAGCCCTTGGAGAATGGGCCCGCCGCATACGCGTGGACCGCATCAAGGCCCGGGCGGGCAAGGTCCGATTCGACGGAGACCTGGGTGAATTGCGGGGCCTCGAACTCAAGAAAACGGAAAGACTTTATGCAAAACGTTCTCGCTGATTTCGGTCCTGATCGAGTTTTTTCGTCCGGGGGGGCGTGAAAATATTCGTGATGAAATCGGCCTGCTGTTGGAAGAAAACCGCCTGGCGATCTGTGGGGTCATCGTCTCCGAATTGTTGCAGGGGGTCCGAGCCGATGAAAAAGGCCCACTCCAGGAACTGTTCCAGGAAGCCCATTATCTTGAATTAAACCGGTTGGATTTTGAGGCGGCTGGCTTGACCTGCAACGCGCTTCGCCGAAAGGGCCACAAGGTGCCGGTTACCGAGCGTTGATCGCTTCGTTGGCCATTCGGCTCAAGACCCCACTTTTCGCCTTGGATTCCCATTTTGATAATTTTGCTGGTTTGACCCGCCACGAAATTCTTTAAAAACAAAAAAGAAGAAAAAAGAGGGGTCAGGCCCACATTTTCCACTTTACGACCTTTCATCCCGCCGACATACCCCCGCCCTATTGACAATGTACATAATAAATACATAATTATGCTATGAAGTATTCACTTCATTTACAGCCTGACGCGATTACGGATTTGGACCGGCTTCGGAAATACGACGCCACCCAGATCCTGGACGGTATCGAGGAACATTTGAGCTATCAACCGGCGATGGAAAGCCGGTCGAGGATCAAACGCTTGAGGGGTAAACAGCCGGCCGATTACCGCTTGATGATCGGTGATTACCGTGTCTTTTACATGATCGTGGGCAAGACAGTCAAAATTCTTCGCTTCTCAGCAAGGAACAGACGAAGGCTTTTTATCTTGAAAACAAAGGGGAACCAACATGAAAGTCGCATCGCTGGCGGAAGTCCGAAATAACTTCTCGCAATTTCTCACCCTGAGCGAAAAAGAGCCCATTTTCGTCACCCGCAACGGTTCGATCACGGCCGTTTTAGAGCATATTACCGATGTGGAAATGGAAGACTATTTGCTTGAAAGAAACCAAAG
>CAWKIF010000044.1:0-8806 GCA_963849485.1 candidate division FCPU426 bacterium
TGGCGCGGTAAAAGGAAAGGCATCCTCCTCTTCTATAAAACCACCATCTGATATGCTCATGCGGAAAGACCAATTTGTCGCCTGCTGCCAAAGTGAACTATCCGGCTTAACTTGATTAATCTGCAAGTCGCCTGACGGGTCAATTGCTCTGTGCAACAAGTCAATGTTGACAGGACTACCATCTCTTGAAACAAGAATCGGAAAATCCGGCGTAACGCCGTGATCGGATGTCACTAGCTTTGCGCTTTGCCCTTTTTTGTGAAGATGAAAGATAACTGGATTTAACACAGATGGGGAAAACTTTCCGGGGGATAAATCGCCATAGGAATATGCTATCCTGTCCTTTCGAGAGCATAATAGCCGCCTTTGCTGACCGAAACATCTAGTGTTGGCCCACGCTCATTTTGTAATGAAAATAATCCATCCTCGTCGCTTTGTGTCGTGGCTGTGCTTTCAACATTATTTGTCGGTGTTTCCATCCAACTAAATTGAACACTCGCTCCGGCGACCGGATTACTGTTTTCATCTACAACTTTCCATAAAATTCAATGGGTGTCTGCCACAAGGCTAGCATTTTCTGAAAGCTGGCATCTTTTGTTCTAATAATGGCCGCAGCGCTTGCGTCGAGCCTTGGCTGCGCATTTGAGGCCTGATATGTTTCAATAGTTTGCGGCGATACTGCCTGATTGATCAATGGCTGATTTGTAGATACCGCCACAGCTTCATGCAAATCGGTGGTTTTATTTTGTTCTGCGCCACGATGTAACACGAGCAACAAACAGACCGCAAGAATGACAATGCAAAAAATGACGACCCTTATTCTCATGGCTTTATTGAATTGATGACTTGGAGATAATAAGGACGACTTGTCTGAATTGGCCGAGTCCATTGTGCGCTGTGTTCCGACGGAACCACCCCAAATCCAAATTGCGCTTGAAGGTCAACCGTGCTGTTTATCACTCCGTTAAGCCCTGTTTGTGCTCCAACAGCGTAAGTCCGCGAACGCGCAGCGAACGCCCGCGACACCTCCGGTCTGTGACCGGAACGTAACCGTCTTCCCATACATTTGTTCCGTCAGAGCTATACGGCGATTCGGATTAAGACCTGATTAACAATCCATTTGTTCAAATAGTAGTCCTGTGAATTAAAGAAATTTACGATCTTTCCCGTCAGGTTTGTATAAACACCGTGATAACCCATCGGCTGCGAATCGGGCGTTGGAAAGCTAGATTCCGTATCAAGCAAGGTGGTATTGGTCGGCGCATTCACGTCATAAGCGCTGGCAGGCATCGCTGCTTTCGTCAAGATATAAGTGTCAAAAGGCGCACCATGCTCAATAGCTTCACTCACGATGGCATTGCCTTGGCTATGCGCGAGAATGTTCAAGCGATATTCTGGGAAACGGCTTCGCAATTGGTTCAGATAATTTGTCGATCCTATGCTAGCCTTGTAAGCATCCAATTCGCTTAGATTGTAAAGCAGCGCCGGGTCTGTTGTGTTGCACGGCCATTTCACAGTAGCAAAATATCCTGATAGCCCGCCCAATACAAACGCTTGAATACCGTGTCGCTGTCGTCGAGCCAATCCCAATACGGGACGTTTAAGCCGTGGACAAAAACAATAAGATTTGTATCGGCTCCCAAAGCGGATGAGGAAGCATATTGCTCGGACTGAATGACGCCATGCCAATTAGTATAGGAGCCGATAATGACATTGGTAATGACTGTGCGTTCGTAAAAGTCTTTTACGTCATGCAGATCAAGCCATGCAGAGGTTTGAGCGATGACATTTGTGTTTTGCGAGATCGTCATGGTCAGTTGGCCAGCACCAATGCCAGCCCCTTCAAACAGAAAATTCGTGTATAGAAGGTTGCCATAGCTGTCCATCTGCATTGTGAAACTCTGGCCATTGCTAGATTATGCCCCATGTTCTGAAATAGTATTCGAGCGCGGTTTGCGTCGCCGCAATATTGGTATCGGTCAAATATCCAATGCCGCCATTGGTTTCACAGCTATAAAAGATATTGATTGCCGGATTGCCGCTCGATGGCGACATACTTAACGTAGCGGACGGTGTAGCCCTGACCTGTCGGTAATTGGGGCACTCCGCAAACCCATAATCGCGCGCAGTTTTCCAAATCACGCGGACAGGTAATTTCTCCCAGGGTATAATTGGTTGAAGCTGGCGGAACTTCCAAATCTTTATCCAACTTTCCATTGATACCCGGCTCATCGTGTCTCATTATTGACCCAAAACCTCATCGGGTTTGATTGTGACGTGTTATCCGGCCCGCCCAAAGTCAAGTCCATGGTGCCGTCACGATTCGCGTCCAGTTGTAAATTGACGGAATAGACCGTGCAAGTGCCGCGCTCTCCTGTGTCAATGTCCGGCATCGTCACCAGTGCCGCCGCGCCCGGTTGCGTCGGGAAGAAGTCGCCGTAAGGCGACAGGCCGCCCGCGCTGTTGGTTGTGGCGGTGCCGTTCGTGTCCATCACATAAGCCTGATCGAAGTATTGCTGCAAGTATGCAAACCTGTTGGTGTAGCCGGTTGCAGGATGGCCTGTTTCGCCCAGCCCATGACATTGTAGGTCTGGCCGACGCCTGTAATCAGCAGCGGCGTGGTGTTGGTCGAGGAAAATCCCGCCAAACCCGGCACCGGCGCAAGCGGGGAACCAAAATAATAATTTGGCGATTCGCTGGCGAAATAATAACCCACGGTTTCCAGCGATGGCGTCGCCGTTTCCACATACCATGAAGGAGCAAGACTTGCCCAAGGCAGGGTGGCGGCCCCGCCCGCGTCCACTTCCGCCGACTCGGAACTTTTGACGGCCAGCACCGGCAACCCATATAGATTTTGCACGCCGGACAACAGGAACACGTTGCCGCCGCCGTCCACGCCCATGCCGACTTCCGTATAGGCCAAAGGCGCAGTGGCGGGATTAACGCTCGAACGGTAATAAAAGAATGAAGCGGTGCTGTCAGTCAGCACCGGAGCCATTGACGCGCCGCCGGTATATTCATATTCGGGAAACGAGATCAAGCTGCCGCTCCGATGAACCCGTATCGTAGCCTGCGCCGGTGCTCAAATCACCTGACACATCGCGAAATTGCGCCACAGATAATTTTCTTCCACGGGCAGCAGGGGATTGGGCTGCAAGTGCTGAAGCCAAGATCATAGAGATAGCCCGAATACTCATAATCGGAACCCGGCTCGGCTCGGCCAAAATATATGTATGGCCCGTAATTCACGGTGGATTCATCGAAAACGAATGATCCGCCGTCGCGCTGCGCAGGAGAAAATTCAAGTTGGCCTTGATGTTTGTCGAGCCGTTGATCCAAGCCCCAATGTAATTTCCACCGGCTCCGCTGATTCATACTGGCCGGATTGGTAGAGCGGTTGAACGAAAGTATCGTAAGCCGAGGCATACGCCTCCACCACGCTGTTGGAAGTCACATAAACCCCGTTGACGATGTTGCTGGCGGCCACGTCATAATAAGCGCTTTCATCAGCTCCGGTGAGAAAATCAATGTTAGTCACCCACGACAACAAAGCGTGGTAGCGTTGGGCGGCAAATAGCCGGTCAACAATTCAACTTGTCCCTGCGCATTGCCAATCAATGCGGCTTGGCTTAATTCTGTCGGAAGCTCCAGATTGACCGTTGCGCTGGCACCGGCATCGCCGTTGGTGAACAAAGCGGTGACACTGAAAGACGGGCGCGCCTTCTTCCGTCCCGAAATAAACTTGGTCAAGACTGGTGGTGTAATTCGTCTGCGAAGCTAACACATAGCCAAGCAGACTGCCATTTTCATCTATCTCATATTCGTTCACCGCACCACCCACGCCCTGCCATGAAAGCGTCACGATTTGCGTTCCCGTGCCGTCGATTTGATCAGATTTTGCGGCGCGGGCGGCGTGGTAAAAACATTGGGATTCAATCCCATTAGGTATTTTGTGTAAATTGTCCAGCCGTCGCCCGCCGAATCAAACGCATTTGGGTCAACGCCGTTGGTTCCGAAATACAATGACTCCCACCAATCTGCCAAACCGCTTCCATCGCTGCTTTGCCACGACCTGATCCGCATAAAAGGTTGGTGCGGTCGCCCTGCGGGATGTCCATTTCCGTCCAGTTAGTGAGTTCCGACCCCACCACAAACCCTTCCAATCCCAATTGCTTTGCAAAAGATCGGTCTTGGATTGGATTTCGTAAGAAATATCCGGCTCGGTATTTATTAGAAACATTCCGGCAGTGCTGTTTGACACTCCCGCGATATACAGCCAGAGATTCGTGCCATACATATCTGGAAAGCCACCGCCGCCACCGCCACCCAAATCAGGCGGATCAAAATCAGGGTCAAAACGCCCTACAATCCGCACAGTTGATCGGGAGCGAATACGGGCAACAACAGGTTGATAACGAACACCTGTTTCTGGCCCTTCTTCGACAGGAAGACAGCGTGGTTCCGGCTCTTTTAAAGAAAATCGGACTTGACCCCATCGCCCTGGAAAAAATGTTGGAAAAGGACGTGGAGGGGCTTCCCAAAGTGGAAGGTGGGGGACAACTTTACGTTACCCAGCGCCTGACCAAGACTCTCGACTCCGCCCATAAAGAAGCGGACAAGATGAAAGACGAGTATGTTTCGACTGAACACCTTCTCCTCGCCCTCCTTGACGCCCCTTCGGCCCAGGGCCACCCCGAAGATTGGGGCGTGAAAAAACTGGTCAAACAATTCTCGCTGAACAGGGACAAAGTACTCTTGGCACTGGCCGAGGCCCGAGGCAACAGCCGGGTGACGGACCAGAATCCCGAGGCCAAATTTCAAGCTCTTGAGAAGTATGGGAAAGACCTCACCGATTTAGCTCGCAGGGGCAAACTCGATCCCGTGATCGGGCGGGATGAGGAAATCCGCCGGGTTATCCAGGTCCTCTCGCGCCGAACCAAAAATAATCCCGTACTAATCGGGGAGCCGGGCGTTGGCAAGACCGCCATCGCGGAAGGCTTGGCTGGTCGCATCGTTTCGGGAGACGTGCCCGAGGGTCTCAAGGGGAAGAAGGTAGTGTCGTTGGACCTGAGTTCCATGGTGGCCGGGGCCAAGTTCCGGGGTGAGTTTGAGGACCGGCTCAAGGCTTTTTTAAAGGAAGTCACCTCTTCCGAAGGCAGGATCATCCTTTTCATCGACGAGCTCCATAACCTGGTGGGGGCGGGCCGCGCTGAGGGGAGTATGGACGCATCGAATATGCTTAAGCCCGCTTTAGCAAGGGGGGAACTCCGGGCCGTGGGCGCCACCACGCTGGATGAGTACCGTAAATACATTGAAAAGGATCCCGCTCTTGAACGCCGTTTCCAGCAGGTTTTGGTGGGGGAACCCTCCGTGGCGGACACCATCTCGATTCTTCGTGGATTGAAAGAACGCTACGAGTTGCACCATGGGGTGCGCATCCAGGACGCGGCTTTGGTGGCCGCCGCCGTCCTCTCGAACCGCTACATCACCAACCGCTTCCTGCCCGACAAGGCCATCGACCTGATGGATGAGGCCGCCTCCAAGCTTCGCATTGAGATCGATTCCATGCCCGTGGCCCTGGATGAGGCTGAACGAAAAACTCGCCAGCTGGAGATCGAGAAACAAGCCCTTCAAAAGGAAAAGGACGAGGCTTCCAAAGACCGGCTTCAAAAAATCGAGAGGGAAATGGCGGATTTAAAAGAAAACTCGGCGGGCATGAAGGCTCGTTGGCAAGCCGAGAAAAAGGTCATCCAGGACCTGCAGAAGATCAAGGAAGACTTGGACACCTTGAAATTGCAGGAAACCCATTACGAACGGGACGGGAAACTCGACAAGGTGGCGGAAATTCGTTACGACAAGGTCCCCAAGCTCCAAAAACAAATGGAAGAACTGAGCCAGAAGCTTTCTGAACTCCAAAAGAAGGGCGCCCTATTGAAAGAGGAGGTCACGGAACAGGAAATCGCCGAGGTGGTGGCCAAGTGGACCGGCATTCCAGTGGCCAAGATGATGGAAGGGGAGACCGCAAAAGCTTATTAAAATGGAAGCCAAACTTAAGGAAAGGGTCGTGGGGCAAGACGAGGCGGTTTCAGCCGTGGCCAATGCCATCCGCCGTTCGCCGGTCAGGATTGGCCGATCCCAACCGCCCCCTGGGTTCCTTCCTTTTCGTGGGACCGACCGGTGTGGGCAAAACCGAACTGGCCAAGGCCCTGGCGGGTTATCTCTTTGACGATGAGAAGATGATGGTCCGCATCGACATGAGCGAGTACATGGAAAAACATTCTGTGTCGAGGCTGGTCGGCGCCCCTCCGGGATATGTGGGTTACGATGAGGGCGGGCAACTGACCGAGGCCGTGCGCCGCCGTCCCTATTCCGTGGTATTGTTTGACGAGGTGGAAAAGGCCCACGCGGATGTGTTCAATGTCCTTCTCCAGGTTTTGGATGACGGCCGTTTGACCGACTCTCAAGGCCGGGTGGTGGATTTCAAAAACACGGTCCTCATTATGACCAGCAACATCGCCTCCCAAAAGATCATGGAGGCGGGGACCAAAGATGAGGATCTCAAGAACGCGCTTCAAAAAGAACTGCGTCAATTCTTCCGACCGGAATTCCTCAACCGGATCGACGATATTGTGATTTTCCACCGGCTAGCTGAGGATCAATTGGAATCCATAGTGAATATCCAGTTAGAAGCCCTGCGGAACCGCTTGGCGGACAAAAAAATAAAGTTGGAAATGTCCAAAGGAGCCCTGGCTTACCTGGCCGAGCGGGGCTACGACCCGGTTTACGGCGCCAGGCCATTGAAACGCCTAATCCAACATGAGCTGGTCGACCCCATGGCCTTGAAACTGCTGGATGGCGAGATTAAAGAAGGACATACCCTCCACGTCGACTCTAAAGGCGACCGCTTATTGATGAGTTAATTGAACGTGATGATTTCGGTAAAATAAGGTGTTATTAAGGGCTTTTCCCTTATTAACTCTCAAAATAGGGTAAAAAAACCGTCCGACGGGTGGTTGAACTAGCCCTTTGGGCCGGGAAAAGGCCATAAATTTGAAAAAAGCAGTAGAATTAACATCGGATTTTCTTTAAAAGGATAGGCCCCTGGTATCCGCCAACGGGGCTTTTTTATTCCCGGTGATCAATCACCCGGGAGGGGATTTGAAATTCGCGAAGGGGTGTGACGACAACTATGCCAAGGCCAAAAAAAGGAAACGGTAGCCCGAAGGATCAGGAATTCCCTCAGAACGAGATTGTGACACCCGAGGATGTGGATGATCTTCTTCTCACTTTGGGTGAGAAGGATATCCCCATCGCCGGGGACGAGGAAGACGAGGAAAAGGAATCGGCTTCCGAGGTAGCCCCCGTGGCGGAGGCGGAGGAAGAGGAAAAGGTCGACACATCTTTCGCCGGTTCCGGCGCGGAAAGCCGCATGGGCGACCCCGTGAAAATGTATCTGCACCAGATGGGCCGGGTGGCCCTCCTGACCCGGGCGCAGGAAATCGCCATCTCCAAACGCATGGAAGCCGGTGAGTTCATGGTGGGCAAGGCAGCCCTGGGATCGCCGCGTGGCTTGAAGGATTTGCACGAGCTTTATGATTCCATCCTGAAGAAAATCATCCTATTAAAAGACGCCGTAGACCTGACCCCCTACGCCGATTTGCCGGAAGGCATTCCGGAGGCCAAAATTTACGCCAAGATCCGCAAAGGGTTTTTGAAGCTCAAGGCGTTGGAACGTAAAATTCAGGCTCTGCGCCGCCAGATGATGTTGAAATCTACCAAGGAAGAAAAAAGAAAGGCCCTCGCCGAAAAGCTGGACGCCCTTCTTCTGGATTTGATCTGGGTGGTGAAAGATTGCGGCTTTCAGAAGAAAGTCCGAGAGCGGCTGAACAACAAGTTGAAGGAAATGGGCGAGAACCTGGAGGAACAGGAACACGCCATGCACGTTCAAGAAAAACGCATGGGCCTATCTCCCGAACTACTCGCCAAACTGCCCGCCCACTTGGGCGCCAACCCTACCCGATTGAAGCCCTTTGAGAAAAAAAGCCCTATGAAGGGTGAGGATTTCCTGCAGTGCGCGCTGGCTTGGGATAAGTCCCGCCGTGCCATCATTGAGATAGAAAAAGACGCCATGGCCGACCGGGGCGCCATCCGGGCCATGATGAAGAACATCCGCGTCGGCGAAAGGGAAGCTTACACCTCCAGTATGGAAATGGTGGAAGCCAACTTGAGGTTGGTGGTCTCCATCGCGAAAAAATACTCGAACCGTGGCATGCTATTCCTGGACTTGATTCAGGAAGGCAACATCGGCTTGATGAAGGCGGTCGAGAAGTTCGACTACCGGCGCGGTTACAAGTTTTCAACATACGCCACCTGGTGGATTCGCCAGGCCATCACCCGCGCCATCGCGGACCAGGGCCGAACCGTCCGCCTGCCGGTGCACATGAACGAAATCATCAACAAGTCCACCCGCGCCTCCAGGGACCTGACCCAGGAACTGGGGCGGGAACCCATGGTGGATGAGGTCGCCAAACGGTTGGAAATGCCGGTGGAGAAGATGCGTTCCGTCTTGAAGATCGCCCAGTCCCCCGTCTCCCTGGAGACCCCCGTCGGGTCGGAGAAGGATGTGCATCTGGGAGATTTCATCGAGGATAAGAGCGTGGTTTCCCCCGCCGATTCCGCGGGTTTTGTGCTCTTGCAGGAGCGAATCACCAAGGTTCTGAGCACGTTGAAAGAGCGGGAAGCGGAAATTCTCCGCATGCGTTTCGGGCTCACAAACGGCAGCCCCCAAACCTTGGAACAGGTGGGC
>CAWKIF010000045.1:0-13041 GCA_963849485.1 candidate division FCPU426 bacterium
ATCAGCTAGTGTTTCAAGATCTCTCGCTAATTATGAAATTCCCGAGAGCGTCTCAGAAGATGGGAAAGAGATTCGACTGGATTTCGATTATCTCCAAGGCTATTCTCTAAAAACATTTACGATCATTTGACAGGGACGCACTCAACGAAAGAAGGATGGATGAAAAACCGTGAAGAGTTTTTCAAAATTTATATACGTGAATGCCCCATCGCTCTATCCTTTTGGAGATCTCTGGAATGCGAGCAATTCGCGAGGAGGACGGCCCCAGGCCCGGTTTTGGACGTGGGTTGCGGAGACGGTTTTTTTTCCCAAACGGTTTACGGCAAACCATTAGAGGCAGGGATTGACCTAGATCCCCGGGAGGTATCCCGCGCCATCCGGCGAAACGCATATCAAAAAACACTGCAAGGCACAGTGAACCAGCTTCCTTTTCCCTCAAAGAGTTTCAAAACAGTTATCAGCAACTGCGTTCTGGAGCATGTTCCGGATATTGATGGGGCATTGAAGGAGATATCCAGGGTTTTAAAGCCCGGGGGCCAATTGATGATCACCGTTCCCAGCGAGTGCTATAATTCCCATTCCTTTTTTGGTGGGATTGCTCGGATCTTAGGATTGGATTTCGTAGAAAAAAGCTATATTGATGGGTTGAATAAAATTTTTAAGCATCACCACGTGGATAATGCCCTTACCTGGGGAAAAAGGTTCAAGAGGGTTGGATTAAAATTAGTGGAATCGGAATATTTTGTTTCCATTGACGCGTTTCATTCCTACGAGAGGTGGCTGATCCCTTCTTTGCCGTCGAAATTCTATAAATTGCTCTTTGGACAATGGGTTATTACTCCTCGGATACTCACCCGGATTTGGGCCCCGAGGCTGGTCCGAAAAGCCCTAATATCGAAAACCGAGCAGGGAGCGGCATATTTCTTGAAGGCTAGGAAAGCTTAATTCATGCAGGAACACGCTCTTGTCGAACGATGGCGCCATCCCGCTGTTTTGATTTTCTTGTTGGGAGGGTTTTTAGGCGCTGCTATTAACATTTGTATTACCACCTTCATTTATCGCCTCTTATCGATCTCCCCCTTTTCACCTTTCGTCGCTTTTTTTCTTGGAACTTTCCTGAACCAAGCATTCCATTATGTTTATTACCACCTAGTGTACGTGAACCAGGAAATCAGGATGAGGACCTCGTTTTTGGCCCACTTCTTGATGACTTTTAGTGTTTCGGTGGGAGGCGCTTTACTCCTTTGGCTTTTTATGAGCGTCCTCTTTTTACCATTTTTTCCCTCGCTTCTCGGCTGCCTTTTCCTGTTGGCACTTTCCAATATCCTCTTGAATCGAATTTCCACTTTCAGCTCTGCCAGGATGGCCGAAGTGGAATATCGGGAAATGGATGAGGATTACTATGATGGGATGACGGACGAAACGAAGGTAAGCCGCTTTCGCGCCTGGTACCACCGTTCCCGTTACGAACGCCTAACAGCCCATGTCATGTCCCATTTCAAGGGAGGGATGAAGATCGCCGACTTGGGATGCGGCGATTGTTTTTGGAACGTTCACCGGCTCCCCGTTCTGGGGGTCGATATCAACTCGAAAATGCTGAAGTTCGCAAAAAAACGGGGAAGGATAACAGATTTCAAAGTTTGCGAGGACTTATCCAAAACCGGATTAAAGCCCAAAAGCCTGGATCTTGTTCTGATGAGCGAAGTATTGGAGCATGTTTTCAATCTGGAAGAGGTCTTGAGTGAGGTTCGGCGGATACTCAAGGATCAAGGAACTTTTTTGATAACCGTCCCCTATGATTATTTTCTGGGGCCCTTTTTCGTTCTGTTTAATCTAAATTGCCTCTATATGGGATACCTGCGGGGTAGCCGATACCATCGGTACCGGTGTGGGCATATCCACCACTTCACTCGCAAGCGTTTGAAGGTAGCGCTCGAAACAAACGGTTTTGAGCTAACATGCGTTAAGACTGTCAACGGTCTTCTTCTTTACGCTTCTGCTAAGAAAAGCCCAAAAAAGTAGAGGACCCAGTCTAGGCGGGGTATAATCCAACCTCGCATTGACTAGGATTCGACACAAGGAATTTATCAACCCCATGTTTTTTTTCCGACCGGATTGCCGCCATTTCACGGGTGAAAAACCCTGCCTCCCCCATAAGAAAGAAGGCGTCCTTTGTTTGGATTGCCCCCGTTTTGAAAAAATTCAAAAGCGTGTCTTGATCGTCAAATTGGACGCGGCCGGAGACGTATTGCGATCCACCGCCCTCTTGCCCGCTCTGAAAGACACTTTTGCGGACACTGCTCTTTGGTGGGTGACCGAACCCTCTTCGAAACCCCTGCTTGAAAAGAATCCTCATATCGACGTGCTTCTGGGTGTAGATGCGGGACTGACGGGTATTCTCGCTTCTGTACGATTTGACCGGGCCTATAATTTTGACATGGGACGCAAAGCAGCAGGCGTTTTGGCCCTCGCCCAAAGCGCCGAAAAGAAAGGGTTCGGCCTATCCCAAGAAGGGTCCGTCGTTCCGTTGGACAACTCAGCGGAGGAATGGTTCGAAATGGGCATTTTTGATACGGTCAAGCGGGCGAACCGGCGTACTTACCAATCTCACTTGTTCCAATTGGCGGGTCTCTCCTACGGGGGGGAAAAACCCCAACTCATCCTCTCCTCTCAGGAGAAGGATTGGGCCGCCAACTTTGCTCGGAAAAACAAACTTTCCAGGTTTGATAAAATAGTGGGATTCAATATCGGATCTGGGGGCCGCTGGCCCATGAAGCGATGGCGCCTGGACGGCTTCGCCTGGTTGGCCCGCCATTTGAAAAAGAAACAGCCAAAGACCGGGATCTTGCTTTATGGCGGTCCGGAAGAGAATGAACTCATGCCCGCTTTGACGAAAAGATTGAAGGGCTTGGTGCTCCCCACGGGTACCGGCAACACCCTTCGCCATTTCGCTTCCCTTGTGGATCTGTGCCAGGTAATGGTGACGGGTGATACCTTGGCCTTGCATGTGGCCGTGGCTTTGGGCAAGCGGCTGGTAGCTTATTTCGGACCGACCTCGGATACGGAAATCGACCTTTATGGCATGGGGGAGAAGGTGCTTCCCTCTAGCCCCTGCCAATGTTATTACCAAAACCAATGTACCGCGAAAGTTTCCTGCATGGACCATCTGCAGGAAAAGGATATGTTGGCTGCGGTTATAAGGCAGCTCTCCCAAGTCAATTTAATCCATAGGCAGAAATGAGGACGATTGAAAATCATCGTGATGGTCCCAACCTATAATGAACGGTCAAATATCGGGGAATTGGTTAAACTCATTCACAAAAATGTCCCCAAGGCCCAGGTGTTAGTTGTGGACGATTCTTCCCCGGATGGGACTTTCGAGGAAGTGCGTCGTCTCCAAAAAAAAGACAAGAAACTCCATCTTCTTCTGCGTGACCGCGCGGTCAAGGGGCGCGGCTGGGCGGGGCGGGATGGTTTCGTGAAGGCGCTGGAAATGGGAGCCGAGGCTGTTATTGAGATGGATGCCGATTTGTCCCACCAACCCAAGTTCATTCCCGCCCTGCTCCATCCGCTTGAAAAGGGAGACGCGGATGTCGTCCTTGGAAGCCGCTATATTCCCGGTGGCAAAGATATGGAACGCCCTTTTTACCGTCAATGGACCAGTAATTTCGCCCGTTATTACCTGAAATTTATATTGGGATTAGATGTGAAAGACCCGACCTCGGGGTTTAGGGCCTTTTCCATATCCGCTTTGAAATCAATCCGGGTGGAAAGTTTGAAGGCTCGCGACCCCTTCACAGTATCGGAAATCCTCTTTCGGTGTTTTCGAACCGGCTTAAGGGTGAGGGAAATACCAATCGAGTTTATCAATCGAACCCAGGGACAATCTAAGCTAGGGATGACCACGCTGTTGAAATACCTGGGTCGGGCCTTCTTCCTGAGACTGAAAACCTTCCCCAATAGGTAATTCAAGATGATCCCCGGAAGTGTCGGGATTAATTCTTGCCTGTTTTTAAAGGGTTGGTTTAAGATGCTTCCGTTTTTGCTATGTGATTCAAGCCTGGGTGAGGGAGGACGATATGGTTGCCAAGAAGAAATTACGGGTGAAAGCCGACAAGGCCAAGTCCAAAGGCAAGAAGGAAGGATGGGGTGAAAAGATTGCCCGCCATAAAGGGCTGATCCTTTTCGGGGTGATCGTTTACGCCGTCTTGTTTGTCGCTTTCAACTATTTTTTCTTTAGGACGGAAGTTAAAAAAGACCTCCAGGCGCAGGTGCTCGGCCAAATTACGGGTTTGGGCAAGGCTTGCGGGGATTTTGAGCCCGAGGATTTGGCCGCCGTTGGTAATGACAAATTTGTCGTTACTGACCGGAAAATCCGCAGAATACTGTTATTTAGCAGGACGGGGGATTTCCTAAAGAGTATTGGGGAAGCCCTGGGCGACACGCCCCAGGACAAGGTTGGTTTTGCGGATGTCTCGGCGAATGATAAAGGCGAGATCACCGTAGTTGATAACGGAAGCAACTCCATCCGGGTTTACGACCTGACAGGCAAAAACGTACAGAATTTAAGCCTGGCGGCCATGAACTGCTATGTTCCCCGGGGCGCCTTCTGGGATGGGAACTTTTTTTATGTTGCCGATACGGGTGGCCAGAAAATAATCAAGGTTTCCTCGACGGGGGAAATGCTGGAGAAGTGGGGTATGCCGGGGAATTGTAAGGATTGCTTTAACAATGTTTATGAGGTTGTGCCGGACGGAAAGGGAGGGTTTTACGCTCCCGATTACGACAACCTTCGGGTTAAACATCTCAGCGCAAATGGAAAAGTACTTCGGATCACTAAGATGGAGGCCCGGCCCAACAATATCGCGGTGGATGGACTCGGCAATCTTTACGTGGCATCCGGAGAGGGGGGCGGATTCATCAAGGTTTATGATCCGGATGGGAAATATAAGGGGGATCTAAAGGATGCGAAGGGACAAGTTATTTTTACGAGCCCCAGGGGAATGAATTTCGCACAAGATGGAACCCTCTTGGTGGGTCAGGGGGATACGGTTTATTTATTGAGGGTTATGCCGACCGATGCAAAATAAGGAAGGGTCAGGATACGCAGCCGCTTAACAATCCAACTAGTTAAAGACGAAAAAGGGAGTGGCGCAGCCACTCCCTTTTTTGGGGGGTTAGTGCGTTTCGCCGAAATCCGACAAGGGAATCGGTTCGAAGTTGTAACTTTTTGGCGTTTTCCATAGCAATGTGAACGTGGGGCCCAGGTTCTTCCGGAAGATCACCTGGAAAGTGTGTCGTCCCGCTTTCAATCGGGCCAGGCCTGTTTGATTGGGCCCTAAATCAAATACGGGTTTTCCATCTACTGATACCTTGCCAAACTCGTCCGTAATGACTTTAAAAGCGTAGTCTCCCGACTCCGGAGCCTGGAGAAAACCCTCCCATTGGATATAGAGCTCGGAGGATGGGTAGGAAAAATCTTCTCCTACTGGGAAATTCAACAAGGGAGTCCACTGAACCAGATTGGGGTGATTGGTTGGAACCGAAGCCCCATACCAATGGCCTTCCAATCCACGGTTGAGAGGCAAGGTGGTCAGACAACTTGGGTTCAAAATTTGGGTCTTGTTCTGCTCGTTGGTGAGGTAAAGTTTCAAATCAGGGGGGCCGGAAGGGGCTTCCCAATGAATTTCCAGGGAATAAAAACCCTCAGACAAGTTCAGGGGATGGTTGGGAAGTACCAGATGTCCGCCGATTTTCCAGGAAACCTTACCCCGGGTTTCAGCTGCTCCCGTGAAATGGCCAAAGCCATCCACAAAGAGAGTGCCTTTAAAAACCGAGTGATTAGGCCCAGCGGGTAGCCCCTGGGGAAAGTCGGGGTAATGGCCTGGAACTCCATTGATCACGCCGTATAAGCCGCGGGCTTCCCGCACTTCATTAGCGGAAACCGTAAAATAGAGGGCGATGGGATTTCCTTCCAAGTCCCTTTCTTTTTCCTCGATGCCCTGGGGATAAAGGGACTTTAAATCTTCCAAGACCGCCACCTGCTCTTTAGTTAAGACATAGCATATGCCCCTGTCCTTTTCGGCGGTTTGAAAAGGGGCCAAGTCCCGGGGCCACTTGGTCTGACGGACCTTGTCTTTGTAGTCATAACCCAAGAAGCTCGTGCTGGAAAAACCGTAAAAACGTCCGGGTAAATAACAGTCGTTTCGAGGGCCTTCTTTCGCGACCTTTTCTCCCACTTTTGTCTCAGAAACCGAATAGCCGGCCCAGACGGAGGTGGTCCACATCCCGTTGTTCTTCAACTGGGGGCCGAAAAAAATCTGGAAATTCTGGTAACCCATCAGGAAGAGGGGTTCAAAAAGTAGTACAAGGAATATGACTTCCCCGATTCCACCCCACCGCTCCTTAATCCTCAACCAAAGGGTGGCTAATGGCATGGCTGCCAGGAGGGCCAGGAAAGGAGTGGTTCCCAGCATGCGGTTGGCATGGGCCGCATCCTGGGACAACAGGCATGGCAAACTCATGATCAAAAATCCTGTCAGGGCGAAAAAGTTATTTTTCCTGCGGATGTGAAATAAAGAGAAGAAAAATCCAAGCACGAAAAGGGGGCCCGTAATGTCGTCCAACATGCGGTAGTTGGGCAAGTTGTGCCGTTCGATCCAGTCGCCCTCCCGGTTAAACATCTTGGCGGTACGGCATATCATGTTCTCAAGAGGTTCCAAACTATGCGTCTCGTGGATTTCAGAGAAGATGTTCAAGTAGGTTTCCCTAAGGCCAAGGTTTTTATTTTGATAGGAAACCCAGAGGAAGGGCGAGAGAAGTGCTGCGAAGATCGCCAAGAAGAGGACCAGATTCCTGAAGTTTTGTTGGACCTTGTTCCGGTTCGTATAGAAAAGGTAAAGCCCCCAGAGCGCAAGGAGCACTGGGAAAATCTTAAAGGCTTGATAGGTATAAAATCCCAACCCGAAGAAGAGGGAAGAGGCAATGAAGGGCCACCTTTTTTTTGTGTGAAGCCCGTAAAGAAGGAAGGCGGAAGTGCCAAACATATAAAAGGGGATTTGAATGGTGGGGAAACCGTTCCGGCTGAAATTGACATTCCAACGCATGACCGCCAGGATAAAAACACATAGGAGCGCGGTTCGGGGACCCACCAATTGGCGGAAAGTCCAGTAGACCAAGGGCAGGGTCAACAAGGAGATAACAACGAAAAATAGGAATAGCGTGACTTTGGTGGCTTTGAAAACAGCGAACCAGGCCGCCAATAGGTAAAAGAGATAAGCGCTGCAATGCATGGGCTCCTCAACCCAGAATGGCCGCCAACCCTCATGTAGAATTTGAAGACCTGCCAAACCCGCGAAACCTTGATCGACATAGACGCCGGGAGGCATCTCTCCGAGGCGGTAAATTCGGAAAAAAGCCGCGATCGCGATGATGATGACCAACCAAAGATACTCCCAAACCGTAGAAAGGCTTTCGGTTTTCGTAGGTTCTCGGTTCCAGGGCCAAAGAGCACCCACCAAGACGGCCAGGGAAAGGATCAAGAAGAACCAACCTCTGAAAATGGTTGAATAATCAGATATTTGAATCCACTGGGTCTGGGCGAGTCCTGCGAGCCCAAATGAAATCAGGATTAAAATAAGCCTCAAAAGGCCGAAAGAAGGTGGAACGGAGGAGATTTTTGGGGGGGCAGGATTGGAACTCACTTTTTTCTTAGCCTGGTTAAACTTGAAGGATTTTTTCTCTTGTGCGCTTTTTTTCACCATCGCCTCGTAAAGAGCCGGAGGGAGTACCATGCTCAAGATTTTTAAAAACGATGGAGATCTCTTTGAAGGGATGACTACTTTCTTCGCCCGGCTTATCCTCCGAATGGTTTTCTTCCTGGCGCTTTTTTTCACCATAGCCTCATAAAGCGCCGGCGGGAGGATCAAACTCAAAATTTTTAAAAACATAGGGGACTCCTTAAAAGGATGACTGCGTATCAACGGCTAAAAATCGGATCAGTCCGTAAATCCGAAACAACGGTTGGGTATGACTTCCATGTCCTTGGTTCCCGGCGGCATCCAGCAAAGGGTCAAGCTGGGACCCAAGATCTTCTGGAAAAAGACTTCCATTCGATGAGATCCGGCAGTTAATTGTGTGGAACCGGTGGAACCTCCCCGGTTCCATGGAGTCACTTCCTTACCGTCAATCACCACCTTGGCAAATTCCTCTGTTCTGGCGAGGAAGCGGTAGGTCCCGGTGGTGGGGGCGGTCAGGGTCCCTGCCCATCGGATGGATTCCCTGGAATTGACATAGGGAAAGTCCGAGCTGTCGTAAAAGTTGATAAAGGGATCCCATTGTTGGATCAGGGGCAGACCCACACTGTCCTGATCCTGGTCATAATAGGAACCCTTTAATCCACGGGCCAAATCTAAAGTGGTGAATGAATTGTTCCCGAGGTCAATAGGGGCGTTGATTCCGGCTTTAGAGATCAGCTGAAGGGAGACGGGCCCTGGGGGCGCGGTCAGCCGGATCTCCACCCGGTAAAACCCTTTCGCAAGGGACAAGGGTTGTCCCGAATGGATCTTATGCGAGCCTATCGACCAGGAAACCAAGGCGTTGGATTTCATGTCGAAAAGATAAGACGTTGTTCGATCCAGAAAGATGGACCCTTGTATGACAGCTTGATAAGGTCCAGCTGGCAGACCCTCGGGGAAAGAAGTCAAGTGGCTGGTCTTTCCATCACGGGTACTCAGGATGAGTCCCTTGGCCTGGGTCACATCCTCTGCAGGCACCCTGACACAGTAAACCAAGGGCTGGCCATTAGGGTTTGGCACTGGTTCGAATTGACTGTGGGGATAGAGGGATTGAATGTTTTGGGCCAAACCCTTTTGTTCCGCCATAAAGGCGTACAAAATCCCACGGTTAGGGGCGGATTGAAGGGGAGCGAGGCTTTCCGGAAGAGTGAAAAGTTTCACGTGATCTTTGAGTCCGTAGGTGAGGAACTTGACGGTGTTGTGGTAGAAATATCTCTTCGTCAGCGAATAATCATAGGCGTCGCCCGTTTGGGCAATTAGTTTGCCCACTTGGCTCGCGTCGTATGAATATCCTCCCCAATAACTGGAATTCCAATAAGAGCCGTCCTTGGGTTCTTCAATGAAATAAAACTTGTAGTTCAAGAAGCCGACCAACAGGAGAGGTTCGATTAATAGAAGGAGAAAGGCGATTTCCCCAATACTTCCCCATTGCTGCCGAATCCGGCCCCAAAGCGCCGCAAGGGGCGCGGCAATCAAAAGGCAAAGGAAAGGGGTAGTAGCCAGCAAACGATTGGCATGGGCAGGCACGACGGAAAGAAGACAGGCAAAACTCATGATCCCCAACCCTGTCAGGGCGTAAAAATACTTTCTTCGATTTATTCTGGAGAGCGCGTAAAAAACCCCAGGATCAACAAGGTCCCGGAAATATCATCCATCATCCGATGGTTGGGCATGTTATGGCGCTCGTTGTCATCTCCCATCCGGTTGCACATCAACAGGGTTTTGCCCAACATCTTGGAAACGGGCCCATAAAAACTGTGCTCCTGCAAGATGGTGCCCAGGATGTTGTCGGAGCCCTCCCTGGAACCGAGGCTACCAGTTTTAATCATGTTGTAAATAATGGGAGAGGTCAGGACCAAAAGGATCGCGAAAAAAATTCCGGCTTGGCGCAAATGCCCGGTGAATTTTTGACTTCCAGTAAAAAGATAAAGGACAAATCCCGTTATCCCCAGCGCCACCAGCCCAAAAACAATTTTCACCAAAATAAAGATAGGGGAATGGGATGTTAGATAAAGGTACCAAGCCGGAAGTTGACCTAACGCAGCCGCCAAGACCCCCAAAAGGACCACGGAAATGGCGGAGGGAAACGCCCAGCCAGGCCATTTTGTTTTGGGACCAGCTTTAGTTTTGTGCTTCAAGAGCTTTTCTACTTTCGGGTTGTCGGTTAGAAACTCATAGACCGCGTAAACTACAAGTAAAAGGGGAAAGATCTTGAAAGCCTGGTAGGTATAGAGTCCTAAAGACATGAATATGGCAGAAAGGCAAAAAGCCCAAGTTTTCCCCTTGCGATACCCATAGAGAAGGAACGCCAGCGTACCGAACATATAAAAAGGGACCTCGATAGTGGGAAAACCATTGCGGCTGAAATTAACATGCCATCGCATTACCGCGAGGAAATAGAGTGTGAGAAGTGCCATGCGGGGACCTGCGACCTGACGGAAGGTCCAATAAATCAGGGGAAAGGACGCCAGGGCCAAAAAGGCGAAGAACAAATAAAGGGTGAACTGAGTAGGTTGGAAAAATTTGAACCAAACCGCCAGTAGGTAGAGAAGATAAGCGGGCGCCTCTAGAGGTTTGCCGATGAAAAAAGATTGTTGCCAAAAAGACTTGCCGACCTCGAAAACGGGTTGGTCCCCGAGAGAATAGACAGGTTGTTGGAAATCATTATGGCCGATCATCAAGCCGCCCAAACCTTCAAAACCTTGGTCCATGAAAATACCGTTGGGGATCTCATCCAAACGGTAGACCCGGTAAAAGGCGGCTATCGCTAGAATGACGGCCAGAGAGCCCCATTCAACGAAGGGAGGCATCTCCACGGAAGCGAGATTTTCTTTTTTCCAAGGATGAAGGGCAAAAAGAAACAAACCAACGGCAACGGCATAGAAAGCCAAACCGGTCCAAAGACTGTTGGATTGCCCGACGGTCGCCCAATCCCATTGCCCCTTCGCGGCCAAGAGTAGGGAGAACAGTAGGATCAGAGATCTTTTTAAGTCAAAGAATTCCTTGGGCCCGGCAACGAGCTTGCGAGTGGGTTTGCTTTTGGATCGAACAGTGAAAATTTTTCGAGAAGCCGACGTTTTTTTTGATTTCAGCCCCTTGCCCATTCGGGAAATAGGTTCCAGAAGGTTGTACAAAAGGGGAGGGATATACTTCCGATACCTAGCCAAGGGCATGAAAAAACTCCTGATAAAGGGGGATTTTAAGCTTTTTTTTTAAAAATTAGTCTCAAGGGTAAGGCAACTTATTATACATATTGTTTTAAAGGGTGGTAGAGGAACACCCTCTTAAGACTAGCGAAAGATAAAAAAAATCCCGTTGAGTTTATTTTCTTTTAGGACCTTTCACCCGCCGTTTGGTACGTTTGGCTTTTTTTCTTGGCTTTTCCTTGACGCTTCTCCTGCCCCGGAAAAGGATGACGGCGCCCGCGAGCCAAGCCAGGGAACTGATGGAAATTCCATATCGAAGACTTCCGGGTTGGTAGGCCATCTTGACCTTATAGTCTCCGGCTTTGGGAAGCACAATCGCCCGGAAAACCCGATTGGCCTTGAGAATCTCGGCTTTTTGACCATTCACCCAGGCGTTCCATCCGGGAAAATAAGGGTCGGAAAGAAAGAGGATCCCCGGTTGAACCACTGAACATTCCATATCCACTTCATTGTTGCTGTAATGAGTAATTTTGGCTTCCGTTAAGAATAGAGGTTGGGAAGGGGGCATTTGGGGAGGTTGGGAATAGAGGAGCACTTCTTTTTTGCAATCCAAATCCCCCAAACGGATCATTTCCACGTCTTCTTTCATTCCCGAGGTCCAGACCCGGTAACCTCCCACCACATAAGCGTGAGGTAAAGCCATGGTGTTGATCACCACGTTATCGAACAGGGGCTGCCAACGCCGTGTGGGTTTGTTAAAAAACTGTCTGGAGGCGATGTATTTCAAATTTATCAAGTCGGAGAGGGGTGTGTCCCAATCATCATGCATATCGATGACGTAACGGCCCTCGTCGGCGGGATAAGTATCTTCCCAATACAAGGGCTGGGTCAATTTGCACACCATGTTCGTTGCATAGTCATGTTCCCCTTGGATCCGAGGATAGGAAGGGTCGGACATAATTGTTTTTAATACCCGATCAGAGGAAAAGACCATATGGGGGGAGTAATAATTATCAGGGTTTTCCAAACCCACGAAACGATGGCCGTAAAACCATAATTCCAACACAGTGAAAAGGAGCAGAAAATAGGAAGCCCATTGGGCCTTGGCTCCGAACCGAACTTGGAAGTGGTTCTTGAGATAGTCCATAATTAATCCAGCGGAACAAGACATAAAGAAAGTGGAAATGACCATGATCCGCCCGATGGTTCGGTGGTGGTTGAAACCCGGCACGAATTGGTAAAAGAAATCAAAGATAGCTTTAGAAACGGGATTCGCTATACCCATGGCCATTAAGGTGAAAAAGATAGCGGTCAGAGTGAACCACAAAACCTTGGGCACTTTCCGGAAGAGGAAAAAGCCGGAGATAAAAAGTAAAAAAGGCAGATAACCGATGTAGTTGCAGGTCTCATGGTAAGACTTGAGAGTTTTGAAACCCGTGGGATCGAAAGGGGAGCCCCGTAAAGGCATTAAGAAGGTTGGAAGTGAATCGGGAGCCACCCAATTGTCCATGATATCGCCGTAATGCCAACCCCACCGGTTGGTCAGCATGGCGTATTCGGATTGCGGTAATAAAGCCAATGCCGCCAAGGCCAAAAAGGCGGCGGCTAACCCCAGGCCCGAGAATAAAAAGGTTTTGAAACTGACGCTGCGGAAAAGCCAACTGCCCATAAGATAACACCCTATGGTTAAGAGGGCATATTCTGTCAATTGGGGATGACCTTCGAAATAGGTAAGTGCGCAGAAAATGGATGTTAAGGTCAGCCAAAAAAGCCGTTTGTTTTTTTCTTGTATGGATTTTTCAACGCCCCAGAGAATCCACGGAATCCACGCAGCGGTGAAAATTGTCCAGGCCTGACCCTGGTAGACTTTGGACATGTAATAAGCCCCAAAAGTATAAGCCATGGCGGCTAACACACTTCCGACCCATTTCCCCCCGATGGTTCGAAGGAACAGGTAAGTGCCGAAAGCGGAAAAGAAAAAGTGAAGTAAGTATTCCAAGGTGATGGCATAGGAGACAGGGAAAATGAAATAAAGCGGAGTGAAGGGGGAACAGGCTCCCACGATGGGCCATCCCCAAAAGGGCGTTCCTAAATGGTAG
>CAWKIF010000046.1:0-5935 GCA_963849485.1 candidate division FCPU426 bacterium
ACCTGGATGCCATAGCTCTTGTCGGCGCCCCCCTCCACGATCTTGTGCAGGAAGAGCACCTGATCGTTCCATTCCCTCACAGCGATGTTGAAATTACGCACGCTGGTGAAGGTGGAAGCCAAGCCGGGTTAACTCATGGTAATGGGTGGCGAAGAGGGTGCGGGCCTTGATCTTCTGGGCCAGGTATTCCACCACCGCCCAGGCGATGGAAACCCCGTCGTAAGTCGATGTTCCCCGCCCCACCTCATCCAGGATCAGCAGGCTTTTATCGGTTGCATGGTTAAGAATATTCGCGGTCTCCACCATTTCAACCATGAAGGTGCTTTGACCCTGGGTCAGGGCGTCGGAGGCCCCCACGCGGGAAAATATACGGTCCACAACGCCTAGTTTCATTTCTTTTGCCGGAACAAAAAAGCCGACCTGGGCCATGAGGGAGAGCAGGGCCACTTGGCGGATATAGGTACTCTTGCCCGCCATGTTGGGGCCGGTCAATAAAATGATTTCGGTCCCTTCCTGCCCCAACTGAGTGTCATTAGGAACGAATTGGTCGGAGGAAAGCAGGCGGTCCAACACCGGGTGGCGGCCGTCAACGATGGAGAGTTCCCTGGAATCATCCACTTCGGGGCGAACAAAACGCCCCCGATCGGCCACCGTTGCCATCCCCGAAAAGACATCCAGCTCCGCCAGGATATGGGCGGCCCGCTGGAGGCGGGATAGCTCCTTGGCCACCTCGGCGCGGATGCCCTCGAAGATTTCGTATTCCAGCCGGTTGGCCTTGTCCTGGGCTCCCAGGACTTTTCCTTCCATTTCCTTCAACTCGGGGGTAATGAACCTTTCCGCGTTCACCAGGGTCTGCTTGCGGTGGTAATCGGAAGGAACCTTGACCAGGTTGGCCTTGGAAACCTCAATGTAATAGCCGAACACCGAGGTATATCGAACCTTGAGGGAACCGATGCCGGTGCGGGATTTTTCCTTTTCCTCCAGTTGGGCGATCCAGTTCTTGCCCTCGAGGGACGCCCTTTTCAACTCGTCCAACCGGCTGTCGTATCCCTGCCGAATGAGCCCCCCCTCCTTGAGGGCCAGGGGCGGCTCGGGGTCGATGGCCTTTTCCAGCAGGCCCTGAACCTCGTTGAGGTTGTCCCAACCATCCATCCGTTCCTTGATCCAGGCGCATTTAAAGGAAGAAAGGGCCCGGTGAACCTGCGGTAGAAGGGCCAGGGTGTTCTTGAGCGCGACCATGTCCCGGGCGTTGGCGGTACCGCATCCCACCCGGCCCGCGAGGCGCTCCAGGTCGGATACCTGGCGGAAAAGATCGCGCACCGTCTCCCTTTCCTCCAGGTGGGCGAAAAACTCAGCCACGGCGTCCTGGCGGCGCTTGATCTCGGAAACGGTCGTCAGGGGGGTGGTGAGCCATTGTCGCAGGAGCCTGCCCCCCATGGAGGTCACTGTCTCATCGAGAACGGAGAGGAGGGTGCCTTCCCGGCCTCCGTCCCGCATGTTTTTCAGAATCTCTAAATTGCGTTGGGTCGTAGCGTCCAGAACCATGCCTTCCCCGACCTGAAAGTGAGTGAGGGAAACCATGTGGGATAAGACACTATGGGTGGTTTCTTTCAAGTACTGCAGGAGGGAGCCCGCTGCCCTGACGGCCTGTTCCTCCGCCGTCAGGCCGAACCCGTCGAGGGTCTTGACCTGAAAATGTTCCAGCAAGGCTTCCTCGGAACTGGCGCCGGAAAACTTCCAGTCTTCCAATTGCGAGACCTTGACCCCCTTGAGGTTTTGCAAAAGCTGGCGCCATTCGGGCGCGTCGGGCTGGCTTTGGGAGGTCAGGACCTCGGAAGGGGCGAATTTAAAGATCTCATTGGCAGCCTTGGACCAGCGTGCGGGGCCGTGCAGTTCGCAGGTCTTGAATTCCCCAGTGCTCACATCCACTACGGCCAGTCCCAAGGCCAGGGGGGAATAGGCCAGGGACACCATGTAGTTGTTGGCTTTGTCATCGAGCATCGACGCGGAAAGGATGGTCCCGGGCGTGATGACCCTGGAAATTTCGCGCTTCACCAGCCCCTTGGCCAAGGCCGGGTCCTCGGTCTGTTCGCAAATGGCGATGGAAAAACCCTGCTTCACGAGGCGGGAAATGTAATTCTCGGCGGCGTGGTAGGGGATGCCCGCCATGGGAACCTTTTGCCCCTTGCCGCCTTCCCGGGCGGTGAGAGTGAGGTTCAAGACCCGGGCGGCCGTCTTGGCGTCATCGAAGAACATCTCGTAGAAGTCGCCCAGCCGAAAGAAAAGGACCTCATCCTTGTGGACCCTTTTCATGTCCAGGTACTGCCTCATCATGGGGGTGAGGTCTTCCATGCGACTCCTAATTAAAATTAGAACAAAATCTAACACGAAGACACAAAGGTCACGAAGATTATAACGGTTTAAAAACCTTAATTCTTTGTGGCTTTGTGTTGGACCTTGGTTCTTATCTTCGGTTTAATCTTCAACGATGAAACAGTTCAGCCGCGTCTTCTTCTTCAGGGCATTCGCGGCCTTCATGGCCGAGGCGTGGTCGGGATAATCCCCCACCCTCACTTTATAAAGGGGGTAGGTCATATCCGACGTTTTGACCTTCAGGACTTTCGGTTTATAACCCGCCTTTTCCAGCGCCTTGAGGGTCAAAGCCATGAATCTTGTCCGGCTATAGACACCCACCTGGAGGTGATAGGGGGTCGCGGCGCTCTCTTGAGTGTCCGATTCGGCCTCCTCCTCGGAGGTAGAATTTACAGTCTGGGTGGGAATGAGAGCCAGACCTACTGCGGATGTCGGGACCATGGCGATTGGAGTAGAAATTTCCGGCGGGGTGGTAGGGGTCGGAAGAGCGGCAATCACCACGGGAGTCAAGGCGGGGTCCAGCCGTTCAAGTTCGGACATCCTTTGAAGGGCGTCCTCGGTCTCCAAAGCCCGGGGAAAACGGTCCGCCAGGGTGGCGTAAGCCGCATGGGCCTGGGACGCCTTGTTTTCGAGTTCATAAACCCGGCCCAGCCGGTAATAAACCAAGTTCATCTCTCCGAATTGGGGATATCGGTCCATCACCAACAAGTATTCCTTTTCCGCCTTAGGGTAACGATTGAGTTTGACATAGGTGTTTCCCGCCCCCAGATGGGCCTTGGGGGCCCAGGGGCTGTCGGGAGTATCTTGGGCCACCTTCTCGAACTGGCCCAAAGCGTCCTGGTATTTCTCCATGGAAAAAAGCGAGCAAGCGTACCAATAGCGGGCCTCGGGGGCCGACCCGCTTTGGGGATGGGTTTTCAGGAAATCACTGTAGGTTTGGGCCGCGTCACTGTACTTGTCCGCCAGGTAGTAGCGGGCGCCTAGGTCTTTTTGGGCCTCTTCCCCCTCCGGTTTGTCGGCGTAATCCTTGGCCAATTGGGAGAATTGCCGGGTGGACTCGCTAAAGTCCTGCTCCATTCGGGCCAAAAGCAGCTTGGCCTGGGGGATGAGCTTGTCCACTGGGTGTTCGGCTACGAATTTAGAGAGTGAATCCCGTGCCTGGTCATAATTCTTTTGGCTGAAGTACTCCTTCGCCTTATCGAAAAGGGGTTGGGAGTCTTCTTTATTGGACGCTGAAGGAGTGACCACCGGCGTTTGGGCTGAAAGTATCGTTGAAGTGCTCAAAAGACATGAAAAGGTGAGAATTATGCCGAAACAAAAAAACACTTTTTCTTTAAAGCCAACCCAAAAGGGGACTTTCTTGGCGTCTTGGCGCCTTGGCGGTAAACATCGAAGTGTTTGTTTTGTTTCCCGTATCAATGTGCGTTCTCCGTTACAATTTTTCCGTAAAGACTGGCGATCTTGCTTTTCTCGATTTTGACTTTCACCTGATCCCCCGCCTTCAGCCCCACGGCCGGGAAAACCACCGTCCGGTTCTGCCGGGTCTTGCCATAGTAGGCCCCGGGAGTTTTGTCCGCCTCTCCCTCGACCAGCACCTCCTCAACCCAGCCGATTCGGGACAAATGCCGGTCGGCCGCGTGCTTCCAGGCCTTCTCGTTGAGGCGGGCCAGACGCTCATCCTTCACTTCCTCAGGGACCTGGTGAAGCATCCGGGCCGCGGGAGTTCCTATGCGGGGGGAATATTTGAAACTGTAAACCAGGTCGTAATGCACCTCGTCCAAGAGGCGCAGTGTGCCCTCGAAATCCTCGTCCGTCTCGCCGGGGAATCCCACGATCAGGTCGGTGGTGATGGCCAGCTCGGGCATGGCCTTTCTCAGGGCTTCCACACGGCCCAAGTAATGGTTCACCGTGTATTTACGGTTCATGCGTTTCAAGACGGTATCGGAGCCGCATTGGACGGGAAGGTGGATCATCTCACAAACCGCCGGGGTTTCCGCCATCGCGCGGACCAGGTCATCGGAAAGGTCGAGCGGATGGGAGGTCATAAATCGGATCCTCTCGATTCCCCGCACCACCCCGACCCGTCTCAGAAGCTCGGGAAAAGAAACTGGCCCTTGGTTGTGCAACGCCAACCCGTAGGAATTAACGTTTTGTCCCAGGAGCATCACTTCTTTCACGCCCGCTTTGGCGATACGGGTGATCTCGTCAAGAATATCGCCGGGCTCGCGGGAAACCTCCCTCCCCCGGGTAAATGGCACCACGCAGAAAGTACAAAACTTGTCACAGCCCTTCATGATTTCCACAAAGGCCCGGTGGGGGGCGGAAAGCCGGGAGGGGTCGTTCTGGGGGAAATAACTGGGATCAAAATCCGCCAGCACATGGGGCCCCATCCCCCGCGAGGCTTGGGCGATAGCCCCCGCGGCCTTGGGGTATTGGTCCGGCCCCAGCACGAGATCCACTTGGGGGGCCCGGTCGATGATATTTTGCTTGTGGCTGGTGGCCATGCATCCCAGAACCCCCAACACCCGGCCGGGTTTGTTGTTTTTCCAATCGGTCAGTTCCCCCAAGGCGCGAGAAGATCTTGTCCTCGGCGTGCTGGCGCACCGAACAGGTATTAAAGAGGATCACATCCGCCTCGGAAGAATCCGCCGTTAGGGAAAAGCCTTCCTTCAGGAGGAGGCCCGTTACATGGTCCGACTCAACCACGTTGGACTGGCAGCCCAGGGTTTCGAGATAGACTTTTTTGGATTGGGTTTCGGTAAGGGTGTTTTCCATATTCTCTTTAAGTTTTCTTAACGGTTGATAGGTCAGGGGGAACCGATTTTAAAGGCTTTGGAGGGGTGTGGCAACGGCTGGGTCCAGCTTATTGTCAATTAGCGGGGGTGGTGAATGATTTGATAAGCCAGCCAAAGGGCCAACAGAACGACGATCATCCTCAATATCCAACGGGTTCGGTTCACGCCCTTGGGCACTCCGCCCTCGTTCTTGGGTTGGGGGAAATACTGTTCCATCAATTCGCCTGAAGAGAAGGGCTTTCCCTCTTCGTCATAGACGATCGGCAGGTTCGCCCCGCAGGCCCCGCAAATGCGGTTATCGGGAATATTCATGGCCCCGCAACGGAGGCACTTGACGTCAAAGCTCTTCGGGCGGGATTCCATTTCGTATGCCTCGGATAACTTCTATCGGCCCCCCAACCATCCGGTTGAGCCTTGGCTCCTAATAGTTCGGGTTATTTCATTCCGGACAGGCGGACGAGGACCAACGCCACCTTCTTGGCTTCCTCGACCATCTTTTTGGCCGTATAGGCGGCCTGGAGTTTTTATAGGTATCGATGACTTCCTGTTTCTTGTTCTGCTTGAGGTAAACTTCCGCCTTTTTCTTAAGAACGTCCGCGTTGTCGGGTTCCAGCATCAGGATGGTATCCAGGTAGATATGCGCGGTGTCGAGTTTGCCCTCGTTCACGTTATGCTGGGCCAATTCCATATAAATGGAGAGGGCCTCGCCTCGATGGCCGGTCTGGAGCAGAACCCTGGCCTGGCGGGGCAGGAGCTTGTTGTCATTG
>CAWKIF010000047.1:0-10510 GCA_963849485.1 candidate division FCPU426 bacterium
GAATTTGGGTGAATTAATATTATGTTAGTTCATTGAAAACGTAATAAAATAAATAAGTAAGCCCTAAGGGTCAGAGAGTCATCGGGCTAGGTTCTGGTGGAGGATGGATATGATTCGTTTGAAGAGTAAAGGTTTTACTTTGATTGAATTGATGATTGTCGTTGCCATCATTGGGATTTTAGCGGCCATTGCCATCCCCAAATTCGCTCAAATGCTTGAGAAATCGCGCGAAGGTGCCACGAAAGGCAATCTCGGGAGCCTTAAATCGGCTTCGTCTATTTACTATGGTGATCAACAAGGCCTATGGCCAACCACACTTAATTCTTTCAGTACCTACACTTTCAGTAAATACATGGGAACTTTGCCAGCCGTCAAGGTTACGGGCGCTTTCGTGGCTAACTCGCCTAATCCGGTAGGAAATATCGTGGTCATAACTTCCGCAAGCTCGATACCCACGGCTGGTTCCTCAGGCTGGCTGTATGACAGTACGAGCGGAATTGTATATGTCAATAGCACGGTGAAGGACTCTAAAACTCTTCCTTATTCTTTCTATGGGTTTGAATAAACTCCATAGGGGTTAGTGCGGTAGTCGTTATTTCAAGAATTCCCGTTCTTTTCCGTGTAATGGTATTTCCAATCCTCAAGCGGATGGAACGGGAGGTTTTTTCCTATTCGATCGATGTTGGTCGTGATGTTTTTTCATAATTAGGCCTAAACCCTAGATCATCTCATGCTAAACTGGCGCGTCTTTTAGGCTGTCAAGGTTTAGTTTTCTATTTTTCTTTTCCGGAGTACCCTTAGATGGCCTGGTTTGGCACCCTAAAAGTTTTAGCGAGATTAGCTATTTCGAGGCGTTTTCATGTCACTTTGGTCTTCCTTGCCCTCGGGGGAAATCTTTTCCTAAGAGCCGCGGGAGCTGCGGAAGATCCCTTGCGAAAATCCATCGTTAAAATCTTCACCACCATCCAGAACCCCAACTACTATGAGCCGTGGAGGGTCGGGCCCGAGGAGAACGTCAGCGGGAGCGGATGTGTCATCAAGGGGAACCTCATCCTCACCAACGCCCACGTGGTTTCCAACGAGATCTTCATTCAGGTACTCAAGGACGGCGACACCAAAAAATACACCGCGAAAAAGAAATATGTGGCCCATGACTGCGATCTGGCCCTCTTGGAGGTGGATGATCCCAGTTTTTTCAAGGGGACCCGCCCCGTTACGTTCGGCAGATTGCCCGCCCTGAAAGACGATGTCGCCGTTTACGGCTACCCTGTGGGCGGTGAAGAGCTTTCCATCACTGAGGGTGAGGTTTCCCGCATCGAGGTCATTACCTATTCGCATTCCATGCGTAACCTCCTGGGAATCCAGACGAACGCCGCCATCAACCCCGGCAACAGCGGCGGGCCGGTCTTTTACCATAAGAAGATGGTGGGGGTCGCTTTCCAGGGTTACAACGCAGTTGTGGCCCAAAACACAGGTTATATCGTTCCCGTCCAATTGATCCAAAGGTTCCTGAAACAAATCAAAGAAGGGGCCTATAGCCCGGTTCCCACCCTTGGCCTCTACTGTGAATCCATGGAAAACGACTCCTTGAGGGCCTATTACGGAATGGGGCCGGAACAGACGGGGTTATTGGTAGCCACGGTCATTTTCGGTTCCTCCGCCTGGGGTCAACTCCAGGAAAACGACATTCTTCTCTCCATTGACGGGTACCCGATCGCCAACGACGGCACCATCGCGCTCACCAAAGGTCAAAGGGTAAATTTCCAGTACCCCCTTTGTTTGCACCGGGTCGGTGACTCGATTGATTTTGACGTCCTGCGTGGTAAACAAACCCTGAAAGTGACGGTCCCCCTAAAAGAAGATGCGCGGCTGGTCCCACTCGTGAAATACGACACCGATCCGACCTATTTCATCTTCGGTGGCCTGGTCTTTACCCCTCTTTCCGCAAATTATTTTCAAGCCGCCAAAAACTCTTCCTCTACCTTCATGCCCCTCTATTTCGAAGGACTGCCTTCGGCGGATCGAAAACAGGTCGTGATTATCAGCCATATCCTTTCCCACGAGATCAACAAGGGATATGGTTCGAGATACAACAATCTGGTCGTGAAGAAGGTGAACGGCGTCCCGATTACCGAGATGAAAGACCTGACGGTGGCTTTTGAAAAACCCTTAGATGGGAAACAGGTCATCGAGATCGATAACCCGGTTGAAGTCGGGACCAAAATCATTCTGGACGCGGCCAAGTCCAAACAAGCCACCTTGGACATCCTCGAGAAGAACCATATTTCCAGCGACCGTTCCCAGGACTTGAAATGAATAAAAAAATGAAAAACCATTCGGCCGGGTTGGTTTTTATCCTCCTAGCGGCAGGAGCCTTATTGCTTCCGGCTTGTCATTGGCGCAGCGAGAAAGATCTTAAAAAGTCGGTGGTGAAGGTCTTTACCACGATACAGAACGTCGATTTTTACGAGCCCTGGAAACCGGGTGCCGAGGCACAGTTGGAGGGTTGCGGCGTGGTCATTCCGGGCAACCGCATCCTGACCACGGCCCATTTCGTAGACAAGGGGAATTACATCGAAGTTCAGAAATTCGGGGAAACTAAACGTTATGTGGCCAAGGTGGAACAGATCGGCTATGACATGGACCTGGCCCTCTTGTCGCTGGAAGACCCGGAATTCTTCAAGGACGCATTGCCAGTCGATTTTGGGGATATACCCTCCCCCGGGGACAAGTTGTTGATTCACGGTGGGGATGAGATATCCGTGAAAGAAGACACACTCTCCGGGTTGGACATGGTTTGGTCTACTGAGGCCCAACGCTATATACCGGGGCTTATAAATTATGACCCCATCGACGCCAAAAAGGATGGATGCCCGGCATTTGATAAGTTGAAGTTTGTTGGATTGACCTTCGAATCAGTTCACGAGCCCGACAAGACGGGGTCCCTCATTCCCATAAACGTGGTGAAAGCTTTCCTAAAGAATATCAAGGTGAATCACGATTACAACGGGTTTCCGGACATGGGAGTCTATGTTCAGAACCTGGAAAACCCCGCACTTCAAAACTATTACAATCTACCGCCGGATAAGACGGGCGTGGTGGTCACCAAGGTCCTCTACGGGGGCTCCTCGGATGGGGTCCTGAGGGAGGGGGATATTCTTACCGCCATTGACGGCCACCCGATTGATGATGAGGGGGATATCAACCTGGCCAAGTCTCAAAGGATCGACTGGACTTACCTGGTCACCTTTTACCTCATTGGTGAGCGGGTGACTCTCGATGTGATAAGGGATGGCAAGCCGTTGAAGGCGCAGGTGACCCTCAAGCCGATTTCCAAACTGGTTCCCTATCGGCCGGACAACACCCACCCCACCTATCTGATGTATGCAGGGTTCGTCTTCGTGCCCCTGACCGCTAATTATTTCCAAATGGGTAACTGGGATAACTTCAAGCCTGCCTTGAAAGACCTCTATCTGCACGGATTTCCCGCCCCCGACCGCAAGCAAGTGGTTCTGATCAGCCATGTGCTTCCCCACGAGATCAATGTGGGATATGACCGCCAAGCGAACCTCATCCTCGCCAAGGTCAACGGAAAGCCCGTCGGCGATATGAAAGACCTGATCGAGGCGCTCAAGACCCCCTTGGAGGGGTACCAGGTCCTCGAGGTTGATGATCATGCCTGGTTCGGGACGAAAATCGTCTTTGACGCAGCTAAGGCCGCTCAAGCCACCGCCGACCTGCTGGCTGAATTTAAGATCCCCTCCGACCGTTCTCCCGACTTGAAATAACTGATCTTCAGGACGTCTTGACTAAAGACGCACCTGCAATTTTTTTTGATTCGGCAGTTAAGACAACTCGGGCCATGTTGACAAGGGACCTTTCGTACCCTTCCTGATTCTTCGATGAAACACATTCCGATGCATTTTAGACATCCCAAACCACCAAACAAGTATGGGAGGGATTGATCATTTTTTAAGATTTTCGTAAATTTCCACACCATGGAATGTTTTCACTACGAGACTTTATTGAAGTTAGGATGCTCCGTCATTTGAACGGCTTGGTGATTTTTCAACAAAAACCCTTGTAACAAACCAACCCGGGACGGGGGAATGAAATACAATGGACCGCCTTTAACATTCACCAAATACACAGGAGATTCCCATGGAAAACCATGGATCCAAAGAAAGTTTGTTATCCCATCTGGCCGATCAGGCTATGGTTTCTTTCGGCCTGGAACCGGTTTTTTCCCCAGAGGCCTTGCGGCAATTGGAAAAGCTCACAGGACCCGCCCAGGATCCCCCGGGCAGCCTTAAAGACATGACGGGAATGCTTTGGTGTTCCATCGACAATGATGATTCCAGGGACCTGGACCAAATTTCCGTGGGAGAGGACCTGGGCGGAAGCCGGACACGCCTATGGGTGGGGGTTGCCGATGTGGACGCGCTGGTGGCCCTGGACTCTCCCCTGGACCAGCATGCCCGGAAGAACACCACCTCGGTATATACGGGGGTGAAGACCTTTCCCATGCTTCCAGAAAAACTCTCAACCGACCTGACTTCCCTTAACCAGGACGAGGTAAGGCTGGCGCTGGTGGTGGAAATGGATGTGGAGTCGGATGGATCGATATCCCATTCCGCAATTTACCGGGCCCGGGTAAAGAATCAATCGAAACTGGCCTACAACAGCGTATCCGCATGGCTTGAGAAAAAAGGACCTCTTCCTGCACCCGCTGAAAGGGCGAAGGGCATGGACGCCCAATTGCGGATGCAAGATGCCGCCGCTCAACGGCTGAGGAAAAAAAGATACGAGGCCGGGGCTTTGGAATTAGCCACCCTCCAGACCCGGGCCGTCACAGTGAACGGGCAGGTGGTCGACCTGAAGCATGAGGAACAGACTCGGGCGGGGGAACTGATTGAGGATTTGATGGTGGCGGCTAACGGGATTACCGCCAAATATTTGACTCGAAAAGGGTTTCCTACCCTGCGCCGGGTGGTGAAAACCCCGGAAAGATGGGACCGGATCGTTTCCCTCGCTGCGGAAAGGGGAGCGAAACTTCCGTTTTCCCCCGATTCCAAGGCTTTGAACGGATTTCTCCAAACCCAGAAGGCCAAAGACCCGCTTCGTTTCCCCGACCTGTCCTTGACGGTGGTAAAGCTGATGGGAAGGGGAGAGTATGTCTTGGACAAGCCGGGCGAGGCCGCCCAGGGGCATTTTGGCTTGGCGGTGAAAGACTACAATCATTCAACCGCCCCGAACCGCCGTTATCCCGACCTGATCACCCAAAGGCTATTAAAGGCGGCACTCGCGGATTCGGCTTCTCCCTATTCTTTGCCTGACTTGGATTCCCTCGCGCATCATTGTACTGAGCAGGAAAACGCGGCTGATAAAGTGGAACGCCAGATGCGCAAAAGTGCTAGCGCTCTCTTCCTTTCCAAACGAATTGGGGAGTCTTTTGACGCCTTGGTAACTGGCGCTTCTCCCAAGGGAATTTGGGTCCGCCTTCTAAACCCTCCAGTGGAAGGTTTCCTGGCCCAAGGGGGAAAGGGCTTGGATGTGGGGGACAAGTTGCGCGTCAAACTCATTGGAGTCAGTGTGGAAAAGGGTTGGATTGATTTCGCAAGGGAAAACGGGCACAAGGTCTGATGGTCGTTGATATTAACAATCCCTTAACAAAACGCCTTGTCTTGGGCCAAAGAACCTAACAAAAAAAGACAAGTACCCTGTCAGCTTTGTAATATGATTGCCATCATTTTGATTAAACGCTTCTGTTCATAACATTTCACCCATTACTCGTATCTTGGCAGGAGGATCTCCTCCCGTCGCATCTGTTTTCCTTCCACACTTTTATTGAGCTGGGTACCGATAAGCATAGTCGCAAAAGTCGCGCCGGGGCCCGTCATCCTGGGACTTGAATTAAACTCAGGGGACCGGTTGGGAGTGTCGCAGGGAAGTGCGGTAGAGATTAAGTAGGCAATAAATCCTTCGGAGGCATCAAATGGGTTTGAGAGACGGATTCGGCCTGTGGTTGCGCGATACCCGCGGTTTGGCCATGCGGACACTCGCTTTCTTCGCGGCTTTCGCCGTGGCGACCAATGTATTTGCGAGTGAGGCGGACTTAAATCTGCCTGATTTGACCTCAATCCGCTTTTTGGGCGGATCGATCACTGGATGGGACCTGCTTTGCTGGGGTCTGTTGATTTGCGTATTAGGAATGGTCTTTGGGGCAGTGATGTTCTTCAACCTCAAGAACCTTCCGGTACACAAATCGATGAGAGACATCTCTGAACTTATCTATGAAACGTGCAAAACCTATGTCCAGAACCAGATGAAATTCCTCGGAATTTTGTGGCTGTTCATCGGGGCCATCATTTTCATCTACTTCGGCTGGCTGAAACCCGTGGGTTTCGCGAACGTTCTGATCATCCTCTTCTTCAGCTTGGTCGGTATCGCCGGCTCGGTCACCGTGGCTTGGTTCGGGATCCGCATCAACACCTTCGCCAATTCCCGGTCGGCTTTCGCCTCCCTGAAGGGAAAGCCCTTTCCGACTTATGCCATCCCCATCCGTTCCGGAATTTCCATCGGCATGCTGCTTATATCGATCGAACTCTTGATCATGCTGGCCATCATCCTTTTCATCCCCCACGATCTGGCGGGCTACTGCTTTATCGGGTTCGCCATCGGTGAGTCCCTGGGCGCGGCCGCCCTGCGTATCGCGGGCGGTATCTTCACCAAGATCGCCGATATCGGTTCCGACCTGATGAAGATCGTGTTCAAGATCAAGGAAGATGACGCTCGTAATCCGGGTGTCATCGCCGACTGCACGGGCGACAACGCGGGCGATTCGGTGGGCCCCACGGCTGATGGGTTCGAGACCTACGGGGTCACGGGAGTTGCCCTGATCACCTTCATCCTGCTGGCGGTTAACAACACCGATATCCAGATCAAGCTTCTGGTCTGGATCTTCGTTATGCGCGTCATGATGATCATCACCTCGGCTGTTTCCTACATGATCAATGCCGCCTTGGCCAAGTCGCGCTATGAGAACGTGGATAAGATGAACTTCGAGGACCCCCTGACTTTCCTGGTCTGGTTGACCTCCATCATCTCCATCGTCGTCACCTACATCGCTTCCGACCTCTTGATCGCTGACGTGGGCGACGGCACGGTCTGGTGGAAACTGGCCACGATCATCACCTGCGGCACCCTGGCGGGGGCCGTCATCCCGGAATTGGTGAAGGTATTCACTTCCATGAATTCCAAGCATGTCAAGGAAGTGGTCACGGCCTCTAAGCAGGGCGGGCCCTCCCTCAACATCCTTTCGGGGTTTGTGGCGGGTAATTTCTCGGCCTTCTGGATGGGATTGTCGATCATGACTCTGATGGGAATCGGGGCCTGGGTGGCCCTGACGGGAACCAGCATGAGCTCCCTCATGATTGCGCCGGCCGTTTTCGCCTTTGGTTTGGTGGCTTTCGGTTTCCTGGGTATGGGCCCGGTCACTATCGCGGTGGATTCCTACGGTCCGGTCACGGATAACGCTCAATCGGTGTATGAGCTTTCGACCATTGAGACCATCAAGGGGATTAAGGAAGACATAAAGAAGGAATTCGGGTTCACCCCCGACTTCCACAAAGCAAAGGATTACCTGGAAGAGAATGACGGAGCGGGGAACACCTTTAAGGCCACGGCCAAGCCGGTGCTGATCGGAACCGCCGTGGTGGGTGCCACCACGCTTCTTTTCTCCATTCTGGTGCTGTTGGCCAAGAACGCGGCGCATATCACATCCGGCTTCATCTCCCAGGATCAGTTGAACGCCCTCGCCATCAACTTCTCCCTGCTGAACCCCTTCTTCCTTCTGGGGCTCGTCATGGGCGGCGCGGTGATCTATTGGTTCACGGGGGCAGCCACCCAGGCTGTGACCACGGGCGCCTACCGGGCTGTGGAATTTATCAAGGCCAATATCAAATTGGATTCGAAGGTGAAAAAGGCCAATGTGGAAGATTCCAAGAAGGTGGTGGCCATCTGCACCCAGTACGCGCAGAACGGCATGTTTAACATCTTCATCGCGGTCTTCTGCTTCACCCTGGCTTGCGCCTGCTTTGATCCCTATTTCTTCATTGGGTACCTGATCTCGATTGCCTTGTTCGGCCTCTATCAGGCCATCTTCATGGCGAACGCGGGAGGAGCCTGGGACAACGCCAAGAAGGTCGTTGAGGCCGTAATGAAGGAAAAAGGAACCCCCTTGCACGCGGCTTGCGTGGTGGGCGACACGGTGGGCGACCCCTTCAAGGACACTTCCTCCGTGGCCATGAACCCTGTTATTAAGTTCACCACCCTCTTCGGCCTCTTGGCCGTTGAATTGGCGATCTCTCCGGTCTTGACGGGTTTGACCCTGCCCCTGGCAGTGGCTTTCCTGGCCGTGGCCCTCTATTTTGTTTGGCGATCCTTCTACAAAATGCGCATCACCAACGATTAAGCGATATAAAAAAAGCCCGGCCCCTTCAGGGGGCCGGGCTTTTTTGTTTTAAGGGTTAACTTTTTAGGAGGCGCCACTTTTCGGAACGGACCTCAGGGATCTTTTTGTAGATGTTGTTGAGGTGGGTCTTGAGGGTGGCCCGGGAAATACCCAGTTTCCGGGTCAACTGGGAATTAGTCAGCCCTTGCAAACCCAGGCGGACCACTTCCAACTCCCGGGGGCTCAAACCCCTGTTCATGAAACGCTTCAGCCAGGCTTCATACTGCTGCTGAAGGGGCTGAAGAAACACGATCCGGTGGCCCGAATCGTGGAGGAAAAAAATATCGAAATATTCATCCCCGATTTTGGTGTTGGGAAATAAATGCATGCCCTCTCTGGGAATCGGTCGACCCATGATCTTTTCACATGAATTGACGCAGTGTTTGGGGCAGGGATGGGGCCCATGGTTACCGCAAAGTTTCCTGCAGGTTGGGTTTTGGTAAACAACCTGCTGCCCAGGTTCTAATATGCAGACACTAGAAGGGCTATTTTCGAAAAGGGACTCAAAACGGTTTTCCATTTTCCACCCTGGGGGTTGATTGCGGGGAAGTTCCCCGAAACTAAAATAAATGCCTGTTGTGACTGGCCTCATTAGAGGCCAATACCTTATGGAGGAACAATGATGCAAATCACCGAACCCAAACTCTTAAATCCCCAGGATTATTACCGCCTGCCCTGGTCCCTTTCCGATAACGGCATTTTCTGGCTGGAGGTCACCTCCCAGTGTAACCTTACCTGTGAGGGCTGCTACCACGAAAACATCAAGGGGGCCCATAAAACCTTGGCGGAAATCGAGGAAGAGTTTAAAACCATCAAGCGCCTACGGAAGACAGACAGCGTCTCCATCGCGGGGGGCGACCCTCTACTCCATCCCCAGATTCTTGACATCGTGCGGATGGTGCGCCGCTACGGCTGGAAGCCCATCATGAATACCAATGGGTTGGCCTTGACTCAAGCACCTGAGATGCTGAAGGAGTTGAAGAAGGCCGGTGTTTTTGGTTTTACCTTTCACATTGATACCACCCAAAAGCGAAAGGATTCGCAGGCGACCACCGAAATGGGCCATATCGATTTACGCCAAAAGCTGGCCGAGATGGTGGCCAAGGAAGGCGGCATGGTGTGCGGGTTCAACCAAACAGTTTCCGAGCAGACCATGGAGGAGATACCCGAAATCGTCAAATGGGCGGAAAAATATCCGGACATCATTAATACCATGGTATTCATCCTTTTCCGCACCCCCGGCATGAGCGCCAATTTCGATTTTTACGCCTTTGGAAAAAAAGTGGATCTTTATGAAACTTACATAAAAACCTCTTGGGGCGGTGAAAAGAACCTCAAGGCGCACGAAATCGTCGCCAAGATCCGGGAGACTGACCCTCTTTATGAGCCTGCCGCCTACCTTTGTGGAACCATTGAGGCGGACGACATGAAATGGACGCTGGCCACCCGGATTGCCAACCGGAAAAAAACCTTTGGTTACACCAGCCCGGGTTTCATGGAATTCATTCAGAATTTCCACCACAAATGGTTTGGAACCTGGCTCTCCTATGCGCCCCTTTCCTTGTTACACGCCGGGAAGTCCACTCTTCTATTCCTGGGCTGGGGAGACAAGCAAATGCGCAAGGCTTTATGGCGGTTTCTCACGACTCCGTCTGCATGGTTCTCGAAAGTATCCATGCAGAACTTCGCGATCATCCAGCCGGTTGATCTTCTGAACGACGGTCGTATGAGCATGTGCGATGGTTGCCCGGACATCACAGTACATGAGGGAAAGCTCTACTGGAGCTGCCGCCTGGAAGAAATCAAGAAATTCGGGACCTTTGTCACCGCTGTACCCAAGGAAAAGATGAAAAAGACCCCTGAGGCGAAAAAAGAGGTCGCGGCTCAAGTCTAGAAAAGAATTCTTGCCCTGGATCAGGCCCCAGGGAGCCGAGCCATCAAAGGCGGAAAGCATTTAAAACTCGAAAGAGGAGCGCTTTCCGCTTTTATTTATGGCAT
>CAWKIF010000048.1:0-8056 GCA_963849485.1 candidate division FCPU426 bacterium
CGCCGGATCGAGATGAAAAATAAGCCAACTTTCAAGTTCTTGTCCTTTTATTTTTAATTCTCTAGGACGAAATGTTGTACCGAGAATTTCATGAGTTGAATCACTTATACCCCACAAAATATAGGCGCTATGTCTTTTGGAGAAGGAGCTGTCGCATTGGATAGCGCAGAAGGTATTCACTCATTCCGTAGCGGTATTCATTATTGTGTTTTAATTCTAACCACTCAACTTCTTTGGGAAGAGAGGCAGCTGTCTTACAAGATTTTGAATTGCGATGTATCCAATTGATCTCCCCCCACTTCGAATTATGCAAAGCAAACAAATTTACCGTCTTGACCGACCGATTTTCAAGCATTTCCATTTCGATTACTCCGAAAATTATAAACTAGAACAAAAGCTCAGAATATTGGCGATATCTTTTTGGGTGAGGCCTGGAACGGTTTTGAGCTCTTCGGGAGTGGCCTTGCAGATTTTTTTTTCGAGGGACGTTGGGAAGGGAAAAAAGAAGTCGGCCCCTACCAGGTCGAGGCGGTTTACGCCGGCAACCGGACCTTCCGCTACACCGACCCCTACGCCTTCTGGCCCACACTGGGTGAGATGGACATGTATCTATTAGGCGAGGGAAACCACGAACGCCTCTTTGAAAAGATGGGGGCCCACGTCATCGACTGGCAGGGCGTGACCGGTGTGGCTTTCGCGGTCTGGGCGCCGGGCGCCAAGAGCGTCAGCCTCGTAGGCGATTTCAACGGTTGGGATGGGCGCCTTCACCAGATGCGGTGCCTGGGGACCTCCGGTATTTGGGAAATCTTCATGCCCGAACTGCGGGCGGGGGACAAGTACAAGTTCGAGATCCGGCCCAGCCACGGCGGCTATCTGTTAAAAGCCGATCCCTACGCGTTTGAAGCGGAAAAGCCCCCCAAGACCGCCTCCGTTATCTACCAGAGCCAATACCGCTTTAATGACATGGAATGGATGAGCCAAAGGGCCGATAACGCGAGCCTTAAGAGCCCTATTTCCGTTTATGAACTCCACCTGGAATCCTGGAAAAGGGTCCCGGAAGAGGACAACCGCCCCCTGACCTACCGCGAGATGGCGGTGGACCTTTCCGAGTATTTGACCGAGCTGGGATTCACCCATGTGGAACTCATGCCGGTGATGGAGCATCCCTTCGGGGGCTCCTGGGGCTACCAGGTCACTTCCTATTACGCCCCCACCTCCCGCTTCGGGACCCCGGACGACTTCAAGTTTTTCGTGGATACCCTCCACCAAAAGGGCATCGGCGTGATCCTGGACTGGGTTCCCGCCCATTTCCCCAAGGACGATTTCGCCCTGGGCCGTTTTGACGGCACGGGACTGTTCGAGCATATCGACCCCCGTCAGGGGGAACACCCCGATTGGGGCACCTATGTTTTCAATTTTGGCCGCAATGAGGTTCGTAATTTCCTGCTTTCTAACGCCCTTTATTGGCTTTCGGAATTTCACGTGGACGGCCTGCGGCTGGACGCGGTGGCTTCCATGCTTTACCTGGACTACAGCCGGGAAGACGGGGAATGGATTCCCAACCAATTCGGGGGCAATGAGAACCTGGAGGCCATTTCCTTCCTCAAACGCATGAACGAGCTGGCCTACGCCAAGTTCCCCGGGGTGCTCATGATTGCCGAGGAATCCACCGCCTGGCCGGGAGTGAGCAAGCCCACCTACACGGGGGGCCTGGGTTTTGGCTACAAATGGAACATGGGCTGGATGCACGACACCCTCTTTTATTTCAGCCGGGACCCCATCCATCGCCGCTACCACCACAACAACCTGACCTTCGGCTTCCTCTACGCCTGGAGCGAGAATTTCATGCTGCCGCTTTCCCATGACGAGGTGGTGCACGGCAAATGCTCCATGATCGACAAGATGCCGGGGGACCGCTGGCAAAAGTTCGCCAATTTGCGCTCCCTTTACGGTTACATGTGGGCGCATCCGGGAAAGAAGCTGCTCTTTATGGGCAGTGAATTCGCGCAATTCTACGAGTGGAACCATAACGGCAGCCTGGACTGGCACCTGACCCAGTACGCCGACCATTGGCGCATGCAGGACTTAATCAAGGACCTCAATAAGATTTACAGGAATCATCCCGCGTTGCATGAGGCCGACTCCGACCCGGCGGGATTCCAGTGGGTGGATGTGAATAACGCGGATGAAAACATCGTTGCGTTCCTGCGGAAATCCCCTTCGACCGGGAAACAGATCCTCTGTGTGGGCAACTTTTCGCCGGTGATCCGCTACAACTACCGGGTGGGCTTGCCGAAGTGGGGTTATTACAAGGAGATCCTCAATACCGATTCCCATATCTACGGCGGAAGCAACTTCGGGAACAACGGGGGAGTCCATTCGGAGGATGCGCCCTACCAGGGCCAGCCCCATTCGGCGGTGATCAGTCTGCCTCCCTTGGCGACTCTTTGGTTTGAGGCGCCTTGAAGAATATGGATGGCAGCCTAAATTTTTTTTAGGCTAAAACCTTACCATTGAAGTATGAGGCCTTATAAATGGGATTTTTTTTAAAAGGACTTAGTGCGGGTGTAATTTCTTTTTTAATCGGTTGGATTGTTTTTATGTCTGCTAATCCACTTGCAAAAGAACAGATCAAGTATTCCTTTCTAAGAAATATTGATGAAAATCAAAAAGGGTTTGAATTTCTTGGAAAAATATTTGGGTTTTTTTTATGGTTATTGGGTCATTTTTTGTAATCATGATGTTTTATTTTAAGTTCAGCGGTCGATTAAACGGCCGTTTAAAAGTTTTTTTTAAACAGGGTTAAATGAATCAGTGAATAAATAGTTGACGGGCTTGATACTGGAATCCATTAAAGTTGCTACCCATGAACCCCCTACCTATAATGACCGGGTTTTAACCCCTTTTTCCAAAGGAAACCATGCCGACCAAAAGCGTTTCTAAAAAAGCACCATTGAAAGCACTGGCTAAATATCACCCCAAGGGCAAGAAGACCCTGACCGCCTGGGACCGGGTACAACTGGCCCGTCATCCCCAACGCCCCTTTACGATGGACTATATCCCCCGCCTATTCACCGAGTTCACCGAAATCCACGGGGACAGGGCCTTTGGGGATGACCCGGCCATGGTTACGGGCTTTGCCCTTTTGGACGGGAAACCGGTGGCCATCATTGGCCAGCAAAAGGGCCATGACACGAAAGAAAACCTGCGCCGGAATTTCGGCATGTCCCAGCCGGAAGGCTACCGCAAGGCCTTGCGGGTCATGAAATTGGCCGAAAAGTTCAAAAAACCCATCATTTCCTTTATCGACACCGCGGGAGCCTATCCGGGCTTGGGCGGGGAAGAAAGGGGCCAGGCGGAAGCCATCGCCCGGAATCTTCTGGAAATGGCAAAGCTCAAGACCCCCGTGGTTGCCATCATACTGGGCGAGGGTGGAAGCGGCGGGGCCATTGGCATCGGCGTGGCGAACCGGGTCTTGATGATGGAAAACGCCTGGTATTCGGTGATTTCCCCTGAAGGTTGCGCCGCTATCCTTTGGAACGACCGGGAAAAGATCCAACAGGCCTCGGAGGTCTTGCGTCTTTCGGCCGCCGACCTTTTGAAGTTCAAAGTGATCGACGAAATCATACCTGAGCCGATCGGCGGGGCCCAATTGGATTACGACAAGACGGCGGCCAACTTGAAGGCCGCTCTCCTGAAGCATTTAAACCCTCTATTAAAGATGAAACCCAAGGCCTTGGAAGAACAACGGTACATGAAATTCCGCGCCATGGGTATGATCAAAGAAAAGTAACTGCTGAAACCGAACCTCCTTATTTTTAGAGAACATCTAATAATTCACCACCAAGACGCCAAGGCACCAAGAAAGACTTTATTGTGGTTACAAAACCGAATAAAACCATCTTTGCAAATGCCCAAATAGTTTTCGTTTTCTTGTTAATGGCTTATCCGATAGGGGTATGGGCCGCCCCGCGTGTCGTTCTCTACGCGGCCCATGGTGGAACGGACGTGGGGGTCTCCGCCAACGGACAAAATGAGAAAGAGTGGACCTTGCGGCTGGCCCAGGCCCTTCAAAAAGCTTTGGTGACTGATGGATTTGATGTGGTCATGGTTCGATTGAGGGATGAGACGATGTCCGAAGAAACCTGGATCAATCAGGTGAATCAATCCGGGGCCGGAGCCGCCTTGATTCTGCACGCCGACAGGGATTGGACCGGCAAAATGCGGGGGCCCTTGGTGATCGTGGAACCCCCCACGGGGGTTTCCGCTTCGGAAGGGCAAGGAATCCAATATTGGGGAACCATTACGCCGGCCAGGTTTCGACAGAGTATGCGGCTTGCCCGATCGCTTACCCAGGCTTATGGGATTTCCTCCCAACTTTCAAATCTCTCCGACGCAAGGGCTTTGCCGGGGGAGGTGGCTATTCCCGATGGGCGGATTTGGGCCTGCCCCCACCAATCCTTGAGAAACCTGAGCCTTCCCGCAGTCGTGGTGGAACCTCTCTTTTTATCTTCTTCCAAAGACTTGAAGTATTTCTCGACCGATGAGGGCCTGCAGGAATTCGTTACCAAAACGGTTCAAGGCCTTCACCTTTATTTCCAGTCGGCTCCCTGAGAGGCCCGGACCATGTATTCAGGTATACAACCAAGAAATATCAAGCCGGGTCACCGAGCGGGATGGGTTTGGACAATCTCTGTGATTGCCTTATTGGTGGTTATTTTCATTGGCTGGTGGAAATGGAAAAAACATACCGCCCCTGTAACACTCCCGCCTCCCTCCACGGCCCAGGCACCCCTTTACGGCCCCCAAGACAAACCCATGACGATCGTATTAAAAGGCTGGAATTCGCAGTCAGGCCGAATGGTGGGTTTTAAGGCCACGATCCGCCAAAGCAAGAGCCGTTACAACCAGATCAAGCAAGCCGTTTTGGCTTATTTACAGGGCCCCCGGGAAGGGGTCGACCAGGTGCCGGTACCGGAGGGTATGGCCCTCAACCAATTCTATCTGACGGTGGACGGCTCAGCGGTAGTGGACCTGTCCCTTTCGGGCGTCAACAAAGAATCGTTCGGCTTTTTCGAGGAAACCCTCTTCGTAAGGGGTCTCATTGAGTCGCTTTCCACTAATTTTTTTGAGGTCCGTCAGGTCAAGATTCTGGTGGACGGTAAGGACGCACCTACCTTGGGAGGACATTACGCCTTGGGAACTTCCGAGGTGAATATGAGAACTCTTCCCGCGGCATCGAAGGCCGCCGAACCCGCCCCATAAAACACGGAAAAATCCAACACAAAGCCACAAAGATAATAAGAACGACTAAAAGAAAAGGTTTGATTATTCCTGGATAAATTCAATTCTATTTTGCCTTTCTTTGTGACTTTGAGTCTTCGTGTTGGATGTGGTTTTGCTGACGTTCTTAACTTGCAAAGGCTTCAAATCCCCGTTATTTTCTTTGCCTGAATGCTTAACCCTAATAGTTGCTGAATAAGTCCCGAAAACGGACTTTTTCAGTTGATGACATTTGAGGAAACCCCACGATTCCTGCTGAATCTTTGGGGTAGACAGGCTGCTTTGTAGCCCTTTTTTATTCTTTAGCAGCCTGCTAGGAAAAACCATGGAAAACCAACCCGAGAACCAACTGCCTATCGCCTATAGCCCCAAGGAAGTGGAGGACCGTTGGTACCAGGTATGGGAAAAAAGCGGCGACTTCATCGCTGACGCGAACTCAAAAAAGCCGCCTTTCTGTATGGTCATCCCTCCGCCCAACGTGACGGGAAGTCTGCACATGGGCCATGCCCTCAATAATAGTCTCCAAGATTTGACCGCCCGTTACCGCCGCATGAACGGTTACAACGTGCTTTGGGTGCCGGGGTGCGACCACGCCGGGATCGCCACTCAAAACGTCGTGGAGAAGGAACTGAAAAAAGAAGGGAAGAGCCGATACGACCTGGGACGGGAAGCTTTTGTTGAGCGCACCTGGAAATGGAAGGAACAATATGGCGCCACCATTATGCGCCAATTGCGAAAATTAGGGTCATCCTGCGACTGGAGTCGGGAACGCTTCACCATGGACGAGGGCCTTTCCAAGGCCGTGCGCCAAGTCTTTGTAACCCTCTATAACGATAAAGAGAAGCTGATCTACCAGGACTATTATCTCATCAACTGGTGCCCCCGCTGCCAGACGGCCCTGTCCGACATCGAGGTGGAGCACAAGACTTTGGAAGGGGCCTTCTACCACCTGCGTTATCCCTTCGCCCATGACCCGGCCCAAGGCTTGGAAGTTGCCACCACCCGGCCCGAGACGCTTTTAGGCGACACGGCGGTGGCCGTGCACCCCGAGGATGAGCGTTACCAGGGTCTTGTTGGGAAATCAGTGGTTTTGCCCTTGTTGAACCGGGAAATACCCATCGTGGCCGATACCTATGTGGACCGGGAGTTCGGAACGGGGGTCGTCAAGATCACCCCCGCCCATGACTTCAACGACTTCCAGGTGGGGAACCGGCACCAGCTGGAACGCATCAATATACTCAACCCCGACGGAACCTTAAACGCGAACGCCGGACCCTACCAGGGCATGGACCGGTTTGAGGCCCGCAAAAAGATCGTTGCCGACCTGGAAGCCCAGGGCCTCCTGTTGAAGGTGGAGCCCCACGAGCACAATGTGGGCCATTGCTACCGGTGCCAAACGGTGGTGGAGCCCTATTATTCCAAGCAATGGTTCGTGCGCATGAAACCCCTGGCCGAGGAGGCCCTGAAGGCCGTGCAGGAAGGAAAGACCAAGTTTGTTCCCGAGATGTGGCGGGTCGAATACGAACGCTGGCTTGCCGGAATTCATGATTGGTGCATCAGCCGCCAGATTTGGTGGGGCCACCGAATCCCGGTCTATACCTGTTGCGATTGCAAGCAGGTCTTCGCTTCCGCCGATGCCCCCACCGCTTGCCCGAATTGCCAGGGCAAAAAACTGGAGCAGGACCCGGATGTGCTCGACACCTGGTTTTCTTCCGGGCTATGGCCCTTTTCCACCCTGGGTTGGCCCGATAAGACCCCCGACTTGGCCGCCTTCTACCCCACCAGCCTGTTGGTGACCAGCTGGGACATCCTGACCTTCTGGGTAGCCCGGATGATGATGATGGGCCTGAGATTCATGGGCCAGGTGCCCTTTAAGGAAGTTTATATCCACTCGCTGGTGGCCGACGAGGAAGGCAAGAAGATGAGCAAGTCCAAGGGCAACGTGGTGGACCCGCTCCTTATGATCGAAAAATACGGGACTGACGCCCTGCGGTTCACCCTGATGGGTATTGAAACCCGCCAGCGTTATGTGGCCTTGACGCCCCAAAGGCTGGAATCTTCCCGCAATTTCGTGAACAAGCTTTATAACGCCACCCGATTCGTTCTGATGACCCTGCCACCCGGCCAGCAGGCTCCTGTGCTGGACTTGAAACGCCTGAATCTCGAAGACCAGTGGATCCTCTCCCGGCTGTCCCAGACCATCGCCGAGGTGACGGAGGATTACGAGAACTACCGGGTCGCCGAATTGGCCCAAACCCTTTACCGCTTCCTTTGGAACGAGGTCTGTGACTGGTACCTTGAGGCCGTGAAACACCGCCTCTATAACGAGGCGGATTCTGCCGAGAAGGCCCGAGCCCAAGGGGTTCTGGTGGCGGTTTTGGACGCCGTCTTGCGCCTTTTGCACCCCTGCATGCCCTTTGTGACCGAGGAACTTTGGCATCGTTTGCCCGGAAAAACCCACTCGATCATGAAGGCCGCCTGGCCGAAGCCTACCGATTATCCGGTGGACGAGAAGTCCGTGGCCCGGTTCGAATTTCTAAAAGAGACGGTAACGGCGGTCCGTACCAGCCGCAGTGAATTGAATATTCCCCCCGCGGGCCAATTAAAACTCTACACCAAGGGGGAGAAACTTCAATGGGCAGCGGACGCCCCCGAAAGTATCCTTTTAAAGTCCTTGGCTCGAGTGGCGGAGATGGTTCCAGCCCAAGGCCGCCCGCCGAAAACCGCCCTGGCAGTGGTAAAGGGTGGGGAGATTTACATTCATTTGGAGGGC
>CAWKIF010000049.1:0-7215 GCA_963849485.1 candidate division FCPU426 bacterium
CCGGTAAGAGCGGAGGGGGTCAGGTAGAACTCCTGATGTAGATAGGAAAAACGCTGGGACTCCACGACATATTGCGGTTGAGAAAAATCATAGGTGGTGCTGGTTCTCGCGCGAAAGATCGTCCCCCCATCGAATTCAAGGGAGCCGCTTAGAAGGTTGCTGGTGATCCCGTGGGGAAGATCGGTGGCTTGTAAATTGTTCAATTTCTGGGCGTAGGTATAAGCAAAGGAAGTATTAAAAAACTCGGTCCACCTACTACTCCAGGTGTTGTTGAAGTTTACGCTATGGGTCTCTCCAACGTTGGTGCCGCTGATATCCGCCCGGTCCTGAAAATTTTCATCCAAAGCCGCACGGGAATAGAGGGTTTGGCTGGCGAATAAAAGCAGGCTCTGGCTGATCCCGAGCTCACCGGTGATGTGGTTTACATAATAATCATCCGCGAGGGTCCAAGTGTGGTCAGCGTTCAATGTCGCGTCCCATTTAAGCCAATTGCTCCCAATGAAGCGCTGAGGAAATAGGCTGAACCCTATCTGGGGAAGGGTTTGGAGCGTACGTTGGAAATTAGTCTCCAAGGGATCATTGGGATCACCGAAATTGGGGCTTTCCTGATGGCGCAAAAGGAAGCTGAGGGTGTACTGGGTCCGGGTAAAAGTTGTTGAAAGGTCGTATTCCCGGTAGGTGGAAACCAGTGAGGGATCCCGGCGAGCCACGGAATAATCCTGGCTGAAAAAACCGTCCCCGGGGATATCAGCTTCCAATCTTCCCTGGAAACTCGAGGACAAGGCCCAAAGCCCGCGAACCCTTGATTCCCACCTGAAATTTTTAGTATCACCCTCCTGAATTCCATAACCATAGAGGGATAGAACTGAGTAATCGTTGAGCGCGATCTCATGTCGCAATCCCAAACCCAGGCCCTTTTTCGCAAAATAATCAGCATAAAGGGCCCCGTAACTTTTAGGGTTGAGAAGGTAACTCGATGTGAACAAAAAATAATTCCCTAAGTAATCCGTCTGGCCGGTAGACACCGAGAAGGGAGTGGAAAGGTCGTGGATCGTCCGGACGAAAAACGGAAAATAAAATACAGGAACCTTGCCGATGTAGAGAACAACGTTCTCCGCGACCAGGTAATTGCCCGAATAGATGATGATCTTATCCGCCTTCATGTGGAAATGACGGTAGTCGGGTTCATAATCGCAAGTGGTGGTGATTGCGTCTTTGACAATCACCTTTTGGGGCTCTATATCGATCTCACTTCCCGTGCTGATCCAGGGAGGTGACTTGGTCCGGATGTTGACGCCTTTGCCTTTTTGGGTCTTCAGGTTGAAGGTCAAACTTTGGGCTTCGATTTCCTCACTTTCGTTTTGCCACATGACCCGGCCTTCCGCATGAATGTCTTGGGCGGTTACGTCATATCGGATTTTCTCGGCGTATAGGTTCACCGTTCCCTGTTGAATATGGACGTTCCCGTTCGCAGCGACTAACTCCTGATCCCGAAGATATTGAATGTAATCAGCCTGGATCTTGACCTTCGTATCGAGATTGAAAGAGAGATCGGCCCACGCCCGCCACGGCACTATCCACTGTAAGAATAGGAGTCCCCCCATCACCCAACCAACATATGGGTTGTTGAAGAACCTCATGGGATTCATGATTTTGAACCTGCCGGCGAAGGGCTTTTCCCACACATAGTCCGAAGGGTAAATATGAACCACAGCCGATGATCAAGCCATAACATCAACAAAGTCCCAATAATGAGCAAGAAAAAATTGGGGACCCACATGGCTAAAAAAGGGGAAAATTGTCCCAAAAAGCCTCCGTTATCCCCCAACATTAAAAAACCCTCGTAAGCAGCAATCAAGACTAGGGCCAGGATGGTCCCCAAATAAGAACCCGCACGGGTCATGAGTCCCAAAGGGACCCCGATAAAAGCGAAAGCCAAAGTAGCAAAAGGAAGAGAAAATTTCTTGTTAAACTCCACCTCATCGTAACGGGTATCTTGCTTTTTTAATTTTTCCTCCTGGATTTGACGGGCTAGTGCTTGGATATTCATATTCCTAGGACTATTGACGACCAAGGGGCCAATGGGGGGGCGCTTGGAGCTCAAATCGAGGTCGCAATTTAAATATTTCAATTGCAGAAGATTTGAAAAACCCGGCAGGATCCGGTTCCCGACCTGCTGCATGACACCCTGTTCCAGCCGCAAAATAATGTGATACTGTGCGTTTTGAAGCAAAGACCCCTCGGCGGAATGGAGGATTCGATAGGGATAACCCTTATCATCCAGCATCCAGACCGTGACATTTTTCAATTTTCCCGTTCCTTCCTCTTTCTGGTCCACATAAAGTTGGTAACCATTGAAATCGGAGATGAATGCTCTCTCTTTAACTGCGATCGTGGAATGCTCCAATTGAATTTGGTAATCCAGCTTGATGAACGAAGTATTCCCCCATGGAAGGACCAGGTCCATGAAAACGACCAACAACAGGCTGCAAATGAACGAGAAAATTGCCAAAGGCCACAACAGGGAGCCGACATGGAGGCCACAAGTTTGCATGGCCAAGAATTCCCTATCACCGCTCAACCGTCCATAGACCATGAGTACCGCTGTCAAAAAACCAATGGGGATGACAAGTACAAGCACACATGGTTGATAGTAAATAAACAATCGAACGCACTCACCGATGCCCGCATGATAAAGAAAAAGATACTGGCTCAAGGGAATGGTGAAATATAAAAGATTAAGGATCAAAAGCCAAATGCCGGTCGATAGGATAAAAGGGGGACCCAACGAGAAGAGACAATAGCGAAGATAAACTGGCATTGGGTCATCCTTGAGGATCTGGGGAAGGAAAAGGCTCGAAACGAAAAAACCCGTTTTCAAATCCCTTCCTGATGGTAACCCAGGTCATTATAGCGGATTCAAAAACGGGTTGGCGAAGGCTGAAAATTAAGCGGCGGGTTTGGAGCCCCGGGAAGTGAAGGTGGGAATATCCTGGATATAACGGCCGTTCACCCTTGTCGGAACCGGAGGCAAACCCAGACTGAGAGCCTCCGCGGAGGATGCAACTCCCGCAGGTTGGTTGACCGCAGGCACCCCGAAGTCGTCCACACCCGGAAGTCCCGCGCCGCCTGCAGTCTCGACCGGAACGGGAGGAAGCGGGGATTCGACTCCTGCCGTCGGCAAACCATCTAACCCCGAGGGGGCTGAAGGAATTCCGTTTTCCGGTATTGAAGGGGGCAACATCGAAGAATCACTCATCGCCAGATCTGTAGGGGCAGGAGGAAGAGCATTATCCGTTGGTACGGGAGGCAAGCTGTCCAAAGCCAAATCGGATGGAGGAGCAGGCATGGCATTATCTGTGGGAGCGGAGGGTAATCCGTTATCTACCTGGATGGGAGGAAGACTATTATCCGTGGGCGCGGGAGGATTCATGGGCAATGCCGCCATCGAATCATCCGGGATGGAGGGAATTCCAGCATCCGCCGTACTCGGAATACCCGCCAAGTTGCTGTCTGGAAGTCCCGCAGAAGACTCGGAGCCAGGCAAACCATCGGGAGAGGGCAAGGCATCGGGGGCGGGGGCGCTCGAGGGTGATGGAAGCCCAGCCAAATCGCCCACCGGCAGGGTAGGTATACCGGCATCCACACCGGTTCCAGGTTCAGGAAGACCGACCGCAACCTGATCTCCAGGCATTGGGAGAGGTGGAGTGTTGGCATCCGGCAGATTGGGCAATCCCGCATCTCCCGCCGGAATGGCATCGGGAAGAGCGGCTAAATCCGGCTGGGGAGCTGGTAAGTCGGCCCCAGGGAGGGCGGAATTTGAATCCATTCCCGGGGACGGCAGAGCGGACTGGGTGTTATCCAACGGCATGGGATTCAATGCCGCATCCGGAGCTCCGGTAAGGGGCCCGCAGCGAGGGGTTCCGGGGATACGCCGGGCAACTCCGATTGGGGGAGGGGTGGAAGGCCGGCCGGTGAACTATTGTCCATTCCCGGGAGGGACGGGACGCTGTTATCGGGTAACCCACTTGGAGCCGCGGAGGGTGCAGGCAATTCGTTATCCGGAGAAGCTGGCAACCCGGGCAACCCATTATCCGGGACCACCGGAGAAGCAACAGGCAATCCAGGTAATCCGTTGTCCGCCGCAGGAACTCCCGCCGGTACGCTGCTATCCATCGGAAGGGCTGATAACCCAGAGTCAGTTGGCCCCGGAACAGCCATTCCATTAGGCGCCGGCATAGGGGGGGCCACTGAATTATCCGTGGTCAATGGCGGAAGCACCGATGCGCCATTATCCGCTGGTAAGGGGGGTAAACCATTCGCCGAATTATCCATAGCTGATCCTGCTGAAGGTGCAGGCAATGCTCCAGGTGCGGAACCCAAGGAGTTATCACTCGGTAAGGCGGGAAGCCCGGAACCCGATCCTATCGAGGTGTTGTTATCCATTGGTAAAGCTGGAAGACCGGAAGATGCATCCGGTGTGGATGGAGGAAGCGCCAGGGAGGATGTTCCCTCAGGGGCAGCTCCCGGAAGAGGGGGCAAAGCTGATGCATTAGAGGGTGCGGCAACGTTGTTATCAGTCGACCCGGGCAAGGGGGGCATGCCCTGAGCGGAGGATTCCGAGGGGGCAGCTCCTGGCAAGGGAGGCAATGCGGAGGGAGCTGATTCCGCAGGTGCAGCCCCAGGCAATGGCGGCAAGGCAGCGGCCGAATCACCGTTTGAGGAGGAAGAAGGCAGCGGGGGCAATGTTGAAGAAGCCGAACCAGGCAATGGGGGAAGCGTCGAGGAAGAAGCTGAGGATCCCGCAGGTTGGGGAACGGAAACCACACTGGGTCCCTGTTTTGCTCGGGCCAACTTCACCGAGCGGTGATGGTAATAACGCATATCGGGATGGGAAGCAAGCATCGAGGGTAACCTGTCCCGAATTTCATTCGTGACTTTTTTAGCCACCAGCTCATCAGAAGGATCGACGGTCAACTCCAAGAACTCAAAGGAAGATGTGTAGCGTTGGACTTCAGTTATTTTAATAAAACCAACCGGTTCTCCCGCGGGGGAGAAAATAGCGAACACATCGCCTCTTTTAACACCGCCCAAGTCTCCCACATCGATGTAGTTTCCGCTGTATTCCTTGCCGGGTGTATCCCTTAAAGCAATGACTTGCCCACCGATGAAGGAGGCATTGTGATAGAGATTTTTGAGATTATTTTTAAATTGCACCGAATAAGGGAGGTCGGTTCCCGTCGAAGGTCCGATCCCATAAGTTCCATTCGCCGAGGGAGAAAAAGCGAAAGCGATCGCCATAATCAATCCGAGAAGAAAAGAAGGGTAACGTCTCATGAGAACCTCGAAAGGTTGAATAAATTTATAAGACCAGGATTCAAATGATAACAAAAAACGATAAAAGGGGGAATTCTTAAATTCCCCCTTTCAGAGGTCTTTATAAGCGGGTAATCAGTGAGATGTAGTTAATATCCCCAATGGAGTTACTGACATAAGCATAATCCACTTCAAAAAGGTACGCCCAAACACCCACTCCAACGGAAGGAGTAAAGTCGTCATTATCAAATTGCAGTCCCTTTGTTTCAAACCCGCCCCGAATCGCAACGAACTGCTTGTACCAATATTCAACCCCGAAGTGGTAATTGTTCAGGGATTGACCTGCGTAAAGTGTATCGGCGTCGAAGTTGATTTGAAGCGTACTCACAGGAACAGGCGCTCCATTGGTCGTGACACGCTTCCCTAATTCCTGAGTATATGAAAGACCCAAAGTTACGCTAGGCTGGAGGGTTTGGGTTGGGCTGGTGAGAGTGTTGGACCAAGTGACATAAGAGCCCCCCGTGATATCCCGCCCGACTAAACCGATGGCAAATTCTTTGGCTGGTTTGAAAAGGATCCCAAAATCCGAACCAAAACCAAAAGCCGAAGCGTAGGCGGCGTTCGTTTCAAGAAATTTGATATTTGCCCCAATGAGCCACTGATCAGCGATTTTCCATCCACCGGAAAAAAACGCTGCCTGATCGGCATAAGTTGCGGTCCCCAGAGAAACAGGCCCGCTGGCAGGCGTAAGAATGATACCATCCACCCCCAATCGTAGGTAACTAATGGCGTAAGACCCCGCGTCTTTTGTATTAAAAGCGATATTTACGAAATCGTAACTTTGAAGATCATTATCGGCCGCGTGCATGGTGGTGATTTCGATGTCATCGATAAGCGCCAAGCCCGCCGGATTCCAATAGGCCGCCGTCGCGTCGTTGGCAGCAGCAGCGAAAGCTCCGCCCATCGCTAAGGGTCGCGCTCCCGCTCCCTTGGTCAAGACTTCAGCCGTGTAATCCGTAGACTGCGCTAGGAGAGGTGCGCCTCCCATTCCCGCGAGAATTATTAAACCCAGACCCAGAAAATAACGTTTTAAAACCACTTAACTTCTCCTCTCGTGGAACAGGCTAAATTGGGGCTTCATGAAAAAAGTTTATCAATCACCTCTTGAAAATTCAACTTGATTAGATTATTGGAAGCTTAAACTGACTTCTCGGGACTTTTACGCTAAACTTTTTTCACCCTTCTACAAGTGAATCGGGCGGTTCGGTAACTAAATTGACCTCTTGAGTCGAAATAACCGGTAAATCAGTTTCCAAGCTTCAAGAAGCAACAACTTATCGACAAGTATCGCCTCAAGTGTCGATTTGTTGACAAAGGATTAAATCGGCCGTTATAGTTAGCCGTTTTATAGGCTAATCGTTTTTCATGCGAATCATTTCGCCGGTTAAGGAGATATGGAATGCCCGACGTAAAAATCTGCGGGAAATGCAACGCAAAAAATCCTGCCTCCAACAGTTTTTGTGAGCAATGCGGAAGCAAACTGAATGTATCCGCTCCAGTTCCTCCATCGCCCGACCGAATTGAAAAAATCGAAAAAAAACAAACCCCGGTCACAGTAAAGCCGGCGAAGTCCGTTGCGTCCAATGAACCAGAAGCAAAGGAAAGAATCCAGGCATCTTTTCCCGCTCTTCCCAGCAGCGGAGGCATATCTTTATCATGGATGAATCTCATTTATATCGCTTTGTTTCTCATTACGGTTTTTACACGGTTTGACCACCTAGGGGACAAGCCTCATCACCACGATGAAAGCATGCACTCCTTTTACTCCTATCAACTATTCAAGGATGGCGATTACGAATACAACCCCATGATGCACGGCCCATTTCAATTTCACGGCAA
>CAWKIF010000050.1:0-12038 GCA_963849485.1 candidate division FCPU426 bacterium
GTCAAAAATTAAACAGAAATTTGGAAATTGGGCTTTGATCAAGTCCAATTAACCGGTCTCAAAAATCGACGGTTGCTAGGGTAGGGATGAGATGTTAGCATACTAGTGTATACCTTATGGGGCGGTATGTTTCTATGGAAAATCATCCTCACGAAATCCAAGGTCTAACTGATGACGGTTTGTTAACGCCGATTATCAAAGACCATTCGTTGAAAAAATATCAAGCGATCAGTTATTACCTGGAAATATTTAGTAAAAGCATGAAAGAAAAATGGACCAACCGGGTTTATATCGACCTGTTTTCGGGTGCGGGCCGTTCCAGGGTGGAGGGGGAAGGGACCATTGTTCCCGGTTCGCCGTTATTGGCCTTAAATCTTAAGGAACGGTTTGATAAATATATTTTTTGCGAAGTAGGTCACGACTTATGTAAGGTTTTGAATCAACGGGTTTCAGCTATTTGTGAATCAGATAAATTTAAAATTATTCCTGGTGACGTCAATCAAAACGTCGAAAAGATTTTGAAAGAAATTCCGAAATTTGGAAAGGGCAATTCCTGTCTATCATTTTGCCTAGTAGATCCCTTTCGCATTAACGATATCAAATTTAAGACCATCAAGCGGTTGGCAGAATTGTACATAGATTTTCTAGTCTTGATCCCAACTGGGTTTGATGCCCGCCGTAATCAGGAATTCTATTTGAATCCAGAGGACGCATCAGTAGATGATTTTTTTGGGGATAGTAACTGGCGAGTGGAATGGGAAATAGTGAAAGCTACTAAAAGCAAGGATTTTGCTCTTTTTGTGCTGGATTATTTCTGTGAAAAGATGAAAGAACTTCGTTATCTTTATGACGGACCGGGTGATTCCATGAGAGTCACAATCGAAGAAAAGAATGTTCTTCTATATCACTTAATGCTTTTCAGCCGAAGACCGTTGGGCCAGCAGTTTTGGTCAGACACGAAGAAAAACATCAATCGGCAAACAGGATTTGATTTTAAATTGGAGTAAAAAATGGCTGAAGTTTCATCCATTGAATGGACAAATTCCACTTGGAACCCGGTGACGGGTTGCCACAAGGTCAGCGCGGGTTGCGCGAATTGCTATGCGGAACGCTTTGCCGAAAGGTGGCGCGGAACACCGAAACATCCCTATGAACAAGGGTTTGACCTAAAAACCTGGCCGGATCGTTTGAAACTGCCTTTAATGTGGAAAGAACCACGAACCATCTTTGTGAATTCAATGTCCGATCTTTTTCATCAAGACATTCCTTTGAAATTCGTAAAGAAGATCTTTGAGGTCATGAATCAAGCCCATTGGCATCAGTTCCAGGTATTAACAAAAAGAGCGGACCGGCTGGAAAAGCTCAGCCCCGGTTTGAATTGGACCACTAATATTTGGATGGGCGTTAGTGTGGAATCCGATAAATTCACTTACCGCATTGATTCATTGCGGAAAACAAAAGCCAAAATCAAATTTCTATCTTTAGAGCCCTTATTAGGCCCTATCCCCAATCTAAAGCTGAAAGGCATCCATTGGGCCATTGTGGGCGGCGAATCCGGCCCTGGCGCTCGACCGATGGAAAAGGAATGGGTTTTGGATATACGTAAACAATGTAAGAAGTCCAAAGTGCCCTTTTTCTTTAAGCAGTGGGGAGGCGTTTGGAAAAAGAAGAATGGACGGATGCTGGAAGGGCGCACCTGGAATCAAATGCCAGTAATTGCTTTTCAATGAGAAATTTTAGAATTAAGAAAAAGGCTACAGTCTTAAAATGTTGAATGGTGGCCAGGCACCTTTTTACGCTTCCGGGTTCACCCTGGCCCTCCTGGGTGGGTTTTCGATTGGGGATGTGTCGAACCTCTTGGGCGACGGCTCAAAGAAGGGGATGGTTTATTACTGGGAAGAGGTGAAGGCCATCCATTGCGATGAGATCGAGACTCTGTCGAACTCGGGAAACACCGCTATCACCTACCATTGCTCTTTGGTGATGTCCGGCCCGAATAAGCGTTTCACGGTTCAGTGCGCCACCCCCGATGACTTGAACCACCTGGTCTCGGCATTGGAATTTTGGGTCCGCAACGCCCAAGCGGGGAAGAACGCGCCGGTCAGCGGCATGCTTTACTTGAACCAAGGGCTTTTGATGAAAGACGATGGGCAGGTGACGGCCCTCTGGGTGGACGGCCCGGCGGAAAAGTCGGGCCTGCTCTTAAGCGACTATGTTTGGGGCTTGGACCAAGACGCGGACAACCGGACGGATCGGAATAAGCTGGAAAAAGGTTTGCGGAACCTCAAACCCGGGAAGCATTTTCTTTACGTGGTCAGCCCCGCCGACAAAAGCCAAGCGGAAGAACAGGCTTTAAGCGACACGAACGGGAACTTCAACCCGAAACGGGCGAGGCGGGTCTTGACGGTACCGTAAGGGTGTTGGCCAGGTCGCGATCACTTGCCGGAACATGATCAAGGATCTGGGCGATACAATGAATTAAAATGTTCCGGCTGGCGCTTGAGGCCCAAAAGCCTACCAAGCCAGGAAGAAAACCCATGATTCTAAAATGGAAAATGACCCCTGATACACGCAAAGAAGACCGAGAAGTTTTTTGTCAGTGCGCTCTGCCAGTCGTGCTTTGAAGATTCGGTTTTCAGTGATACGCTAAGTTCTGTGAAAGATGATGTTGACATTGAATCTGCATTTGAACTTATCCAAATTTCAACGAATTCGGCGGAACATTGAAAAAATCCAATAATTACAGGCTCCTGCACATGGCCCTCGCAAAAAGGATGGTGTGCAACAAAGTGACGATCAAGGCCCACCGTCTTTTCATCTCCCAAGCCCGGACACAAACTTTCAGGAACAACCCCGCTCAGATGGAATTGAGATCATCAATAATGAAAACGGAACCGTCGAGAAAATCGCGGTTCAGGAACTAAGGCAATACGGTTTTGAGGCCAAGACTTTCCTCTCGGGCCCAAAATTCGTTTGCGAGTTGAGAATACCTCTCGAGTCAACGCGCAAGACCCCATGTGGCCTCGTTTTGGATGGGAACAACGTATTTAGTTTGGAATTCGCCGGAGTCGAGATGAATATTCCGATGAAACCCAGGTCGGAAATGCCCAGCGGTTTTGGGGGGCCGGGTGGTGATGGGCCCGGAGCCACGGGAGGCCCCCCAAGTGGGGGTGGCCCGGGTGGTTTCGGAGGTCCAGGAGGCGGCTCAGGTGGTTCTGGCGGCCCTCCTGGAGGGGGTCCTAATGGTCCAAGTTTTGACGGACCCAAAAGGCTGGATTTTTGGAGGCTGATTGAATTGGCGGTAAAAAACAATAAATGACGGACTGTGAATGGGCCTGATAAAGAAACGGTGTAACGTTTTATGTAAACGTCGGTCGAAAAGTGTGACGGTCTGAAAGCCAATGACGTTGAATGTGTTGTTGATGGGCGTGGGAATGGGGTTGTTTATTGGAAGTTCCGCCCTTGTTCGGATGGTCTGGGGAAATGAAAGTAAATCCCGGTATTTTGGAAATCCGTTTTGTTGTTTCCCGATGAAAACGCATTACAGGAAAATTTAAAAATGAACGATGAGGAAATAATCCAACAAATCAAGGTTGGCCATACGGAAACCTATGGGAATCTTATCCGTAAATACAATAATAAGGTCTTCGGCTATTGCATCTCCATGCTCTTCAACCGCACTGATGCGGAGGAAGCGGTCCAGGATATATTCGTAAAAACCTATTACGGGTTGGGTCGATTTAAGGGCAATTCAACCTTTTCTACGTGGCTATACCGTATTACGGCCAACCATTGCAAAGATATCCTGCGGATGAGAAACCGACGGAAAACGGAATCACTGGACTTCTTGATTGAGACAAAAGGTTCCCAGATTGAGGAATTATTCGCTTCGGACCTGATGGAAAATTTCAGGATGGAGAACAGGGATCTGGCGGACAAACTACTTGATATCCTTCCTACGGATTACCGGATGATCCTCACCCTGCGGGAAGTTAATGGGTTGGAATGCCGGGAAATTGCGGCCATCTTAGGTTGCACCTTGGATGCCGTCAAAGGCCGCTTGAAACGGGCCCGTCAGTGTTTACTGGACAATTTCGGACAATTCATGGAAACAGAACATAATCTTATGAAAAAAGAGTCGGATCGAGCATTGAGAGTTTTGAAATAAGTTTTTCCGAATAGGAGTCCAGGTCCAGACGGCGCTTCCTGATTGGCGCAATGACACCAAAACCAACCAATTACAAAAGTGCGAAAGCCGGTTTTCTTATGTATCAGTTAATAAAAGAAGCAGAACTTATAAATTATTTTTCATTATCGATGGAATGATGAGGTACCCATTCCGATCTTCGACGTGGACCACGACTACTGCGCTGCATGCATCAACCAACCTAAGCCCTAAGGTCCCCCACCCGCCCGTTCCACGATGGAACGGGCGCCATCCAACTTCGGGTCGCGGCTGAGGGCCAAAGTCTCGGGATTCTAAACCGCCTATTAATGCAAGACGACCACCTTCCCGGTGCGGAGCCCGATTCCCGGACTTGAGAACATAAATATAGAGCCCGCTGGCGACCTTCTCACCCTGGCTGTTGTTCAAAGCCCAGGTGAGGGTGTTGACCTGGGGAGACCCAGCCGCGTCCAACTCCGCCACTTTCTCACCCACCAGGTTGTAGAGGATGATCTGGAGGGGCGCGGCCGCCTGCAGGTTCACCAGGAACTTAATGGGCTCATCGTCCTTGGAAATATTCGGCGCGGCCACCACCGACAGCCCCAACGCCTGTTCCGTCTCATAAGTCGGGGTGGGACTGCCCATCAGCCCTTCGGCCTTGGCCCGGGCCAAGACATTCCCGGAAGGCGTGCAAGTGGCCAAAGGCCGGCAGGAAGGCGGCGTGCCGCCCGAGGCCGTCACCAGGTTGCCTCTTATATACAACGCGTAATTGAGGTTGTTGGTGTAGGTGTTCCCGCCTCCCACGCCGCAGGGGCTGTACCAGAAGCCCGTTCCCGGCGAGAAGTTGGGGAAGTTGGTCAGGTGGAGCGCCGTCTGAAGGTTGGCCCAAGTGACCCCGGCCCCCAAAAGGGTCGTATCTGTGTTGGAGACGGTGATTTCCCAGTTGGCTTGCTGGGTGGAAACCGGCCCGCAGGCGGGTGAGAAGTTGAGGGTGTTGAGGACCGCCCCCGTCACGGCCGTGCAGTTTTGGCCGAAACAACCGCCGTAATTGACGGCGCCCACCATGGCCTGGCCCGAAGTGTCGTAAGCCCAGAACTTGATGGTGATATCCGACAAGGTCACCGCCGCGGTACCACTGTTGATGACCTCGAAGGTTTCCTGGTTCTGGTTGGCCCCGCAAGTGCCGAATTCCTCCAGCCGCAGGCTCAAGGAACTGGTGCCGCAGCCGGAGGCAGGCGTCGGTGAGGGCGTGAAGGTGGCGGTGCCCGCAACGCTCGTGGCCGTCCGGGTCGGCGTAAAGGTTGCCGTCGAACCGACGGTCGCCGTCGAGGTGACGGTCTTAGTGGCCGTAACCGAAGGCGTCGCGGTGCGGGAAACCGAAGGCGCGGGTGTGACGGTCCCCCCAATAACCGTGCGGGACGGTGCCGGGGTAGAGGTCCTGGTGAAGTTTGCCGTCACTGTGGGTGAGGGCGTCCGCGAGACCGTGGGTGTCAGGGTCGCGCTTCGAGTCGCCGTGAATGTCACCGCCGGGGTGTTCGTCCGAGTGGGAGTCGCTCCAATACCCGTGGGGGACGGTGTCGCCGTAAAGGTCCTGGTAAGTCGGCCGTCGTTGTAGGCGACGGTGTCTGCGACACGGTGGGCGTGCGGGTTGGAGTGCCCGTCGCTTGGACGGTCGCGGTTAAGGTCTGGGTGTTGGTCTTCGTCGGTGTAAGGGCCGGGGTGGAAGTCCTCGTCACGGTGGCCGTGGCCACCGGGGTCCCGCAGTTCACCATCCGGTCGACCTGCCCATGGGCCCCGTCGCTCACGTAAACATTCCCCGAGGCGTCAAACCCAACCCCCATGGCCCATCCCAGGTTGTCGCATTGGTAGGCCAAGGTGCCGGAGGAGAGGTTCAATACCGACAAGGGCCCGAGCCCCCCTCCCGCGTACAAATGGGTTCCGGTTGAATCCAAAACCAGTTGCGACGGTCCTTCGACCAGGCTGCCCAGTACTGAGGGGCCCGCGAGAGTCGTAGGCGCTGAGAAGGAGACGCTTCCCGCGGTCTCGGACAATAACGTGTATTGAAGGATGCTCGACGAGGTTCCGGAAATCAAATACCCGGCGTAAAGGGTGTTCCCCGAGATCATCACCGAGGTGAGCTCTGAGATCCCGACCAGGTTGGAGGTGGCCAGGACATAGCTGTTTCCGCTGGGCTGGTAGACCTGGATGGCGTCCCCGGTGGTAAGTTGCGCGGCCAAGTACACGTCGCCATTGGAGGCCACCGAGACGGACGGGATGGTGCTCAGGTTGGGAACGACGATGGTGTTGACGTGGGCGTTGGTAACCGGATTGATCTTCTCCCATTGCAACCTTTCGCCGACATAGAGGAAACCGCCCGAGTAGGCCAACCCGCTCGGCCCGAAAATACCGGTCACGGAGCCCGAGGCGAGCGTCATGTTGTTCCCCCCGTTCAGGTTGACCTCAAGGACTTGGCTGGTTCCCGCGTTGGGCACGTAAAGCACCCCGTTGGCCGGGTCGATGGCCAGGTCGAAGTTGGTGCCGTTAAAGAACCCGGTCACGGCCTGGCTGATCTGGCAGGCGCAGATGGTCGCCGTGGGGGTGAGGGAGATGGTGAAGGTCGGGGTCGGGGTGTTGGTGGGAGTGAAGGTGAAGGTCGGGGTGCAGGTGAGGCGGCAGGAAGGCGCGGACCCGCCGGAGGCGGTCACCGGACTGCCCTGGTAGTAAACCGCGAAATGCGGGTCGTTCGTGTAGGCCCCCGCCCCCACGGAAGAGGGACTGTACCAGGAGGCCGGGCTTGAAAAGGCCGCGAAATCGGCAAGGTGAATCGCGGTCTGGGCGTTCACCCAGGTTTGCCCCGCCGCCAGGGTGGCGGTGGAGGTGTTGGAAAGGGTGAGTTCCCAGTTGGCCTGGTGGGTGGGGTCGGCTTCACAAGCGGGCGAGAAATTGGACGCCGTCAGGGTGACGCCGTTCACGGACGTGCAGTTAGCGCCGAAACAGCCCCCGTAATTGACCGCCCCCAGGAGTGAATAACCCGTGGTGTCGTCCACCCAGAACTTGATCGTGATATCCGACAGGTTGAGCGGCGTGGTACCCGTGTTGATGACCTCGAAGCTTTCGGAGGCCTGGCTGCCGTTGAGCGAGGTGAATTCCTCCAATTGCAGTTTCGCCGAACTGACCGTCCCGCAGCCGCCCGTGGAAGGCGTGGGGGTGGGGGTCGACCGGAAGGCTGATCCCGTCAGGTCGTTGATCAGGCTCTGCCCGTTGGGCGAGCCCCAGCCGGTGGCAAGGTCGTAACCCGTGACCGCGATGAAGGAGACGGGATCGTTCCCTTGATCGTTGTTATTGCTCTTGTCGTTGATATCGTGGAAATCGGACCCGTAATTGGCGCTTTGGCCGATGGCGTAAAGGGCGTAGTTGGCGAAACCGACGGGAGGAAGGCTGTTGGCGGCGGCCTGTTGGTTGGCCAGGGCCGTGAAGGCCGCCCAAAGAGGCGCGGCGGCGCTGGTGCCCGCGACCCGGCCGTCATAGGCGTTTTGCCCATTGGGATAGTCGCCCGTGACGGTCAAAAGAAAATCGGCGATCATCGATACATCCGGCACGTTACGCCAGGCAATGGAACCGCTGTTACCGGCGGGGTAAGGCGCCATGATGACCGAGGCTTGGTACGAAGGTATCGCCAACTGGTTCGTGCAGACCCCGCCGCCGCTGGACCCGTCATTATCGCCGATGGTGTCGTTCCACGTCGTCTCCGAGACGTAGGAAATGGCGGGCGGCGTGGGGGTCGCCGCGGGCGAGGTGGTGGTCAATAGGGTCCCTCCCACTTCGGTGATGAAGGGGCTGACGAACCCGGGCGGGGGAACGGAGGGAAAGAGGTCCCCCGGCCCCAAGGCCCCGGAATCCCCCGAGGCCAGGAAGAAGGACTGGCCCTGCGCGGCGAGCTGGGCCAGCAGGTTGGCAAAGGTGGAATCCCCGAACTCGAACCAGGAACAGCTTAGCTGGGCGCAGAGGGGCGGGGTGGCCATCGCCTCCAGCAGGTCGTCGGCCTCCACTTCGACGTCCTGGGCCGGGTCGCCCTCATATACGACAACTTGGGCGCCTGGGGCCAGGGCATTAATCATCTCAATATCCAGCGAAACCTCCAGGGTGCCGTCAGGATTAAAAGGCAACCCGTTGAAGCCGCCCACCAATACGTTCGTGGGGGTGGGGGCCAAGAAGGGAGGGGTGGAAGTGGTTCCGTATAAGCTGATGTCCGAGGGGTAATAGCCGTCAAACTCAAACAAGCCAACGGACTGTCCGGTGCCGTTGAGGGTGGGGGAAACACCGTTGCAATAGGCGTCCCTGAGGTCCTGTCCCTGGTACAGGCCGCCCAATCCCGTGCCGGCGTTGGATTTTCCCCCCGCCGCTTTCGCGCGGTGCCACTGCGGTTTTCGCCCAATTAGGATCTTTCAAAACGTGGTTGCGGGCTCTTCTAAAGTTGTCCAGCCCAGTCACACGCGCCAGCGGCAGGGTCATGTCGATGGTAGGGTCGCTGTCGGGGGCGAAAAAGACGCTCCCATCGTTTCGCTTGAAGTTATGGAGTTTTACATTGAAGGCTTTTTGAATCCGAAGCCGTGCCCGCTACGTTTATTATCAGGCGGTTGGGGTGGGGTTTCACAATGTCTAAATGGTGAGCCAAGGCGATTGAATAACAGCCTGGTAATCACCCTGGGTGGGGGCGAACCGGGCCGTGAAATCGTCGGGCGTGAGGAACCGCCGGTACTGGGCGCTTTGGGGATTATAAAGATTTTTCAACAAGGCATTGAGCCCCTCGGAGTCCGCAGCGGCAGACCGAGGGCCAGGATCATGCGGTTCGCCGGGGGATAATCCCCCCACCAGGGTGCGGTGGATACAGCCTCAGGAACGTGGCCGGTGAGTTGTTTCAACCCCGCCACCTGGGCGAAACCCGGAGCCCCGGTGAAAAAGACGAGAAGGGCAAAGGCTAATAACGCAGATCGGCCGATTCCCCAAAATATGTTCCAATCCCGGGAAGTGTTTTCTAAAGTGCCGGCGCCTATTCCCGAAATGATTCTCATGGAGTTGCTCCTTAAATAAATCACCCGCTTAAAACTTAAATGCTGAACGAGGGAGTGATTTTTATTTTTCTCTTTTGATAGACCCTAGGGCCGGGCTGTTCGGTTGATGGTCGGGCCAACTTTTTAAATGGGCTGGACCCGCGAAGAAGGGCGTGAGACTTTTGCCCGGCGGAGATGTGAAAGATTTGAATTTCTTATACACCTAAAAAATATTTCAGTGTTAAAAATGCGTTTCGTTTTTGGGTAAAGGGGGGAAAAATTTAAATGCGCACTATTTTTGTCCGATGTCGGCTATTCGGGATGGCGGGGAAAACGATATCTGGAAGAACCGACAGTTGGGGATTTCGACTACCATGTGGACCACGACTATTGCGCGTAATGCGCTAACCAAGCTAATTAATAAGTCGGACGGCCTTAGGCTTCCGCCACAGATTCACGGGATACGCTGGATAAGCCCTCTCCTACTCCATTTCTTCGAACCATCTCCTGAATCCTGTCCCTGGAGTCTGTTGCCATAAGGCACACATTCGGCTAAATATTTATCCATGGCCTCCTTTACCTGGGATCCTCAAAAAAACGAGAGCCTAATCAGGGAAAGGCATATTTCCTTCTAGTTATCCTTTGGAGCATCCAAGCCGAAGGGTTGTTGGATATCGCAGCTCATCCCAACACCGCCAAATATCCCGGCCAAAAAGTTTTCGTCGTGAAAGCTTTCAATTACGTTTATTTAGTGCCCTTTGAGGAACGGCAAGACGGGATCAGGCTGATCACTATCATTCCAAGCCGGAAGGCGGCGCGGAAATACCTGAAAAGAGGTGAGACCCATGAAGGAGAAATTAACCAAGGCGGAAGAGGAAATCCTCAGGGCCTATGAGGCGGGTGAGCTGAAAAGCGTCAAGAACCTGCCCGCCGAGAAAAAAAAGTACGAGGCCTATGCCAAAGAAACACTCAAGAAAAACCGCCGCATCAACATCCGCCTATCGGAATACGACCTGAAAGCCATCCAGCTCAAAGCCATGGAAGAGGGCGTCCCCTACCAAACCTTCATCTCAAGCGTTTTGCACAAGGTCGCCGACGGCCGCATGACTACCCAACCCTAAAAGCCAAAGCACAACCATCCGCTTTATTAATGCGCTTCGAGCCAGCTCTTCCCCACCCCCACGTCCACCTTCAGGGGCACTTTGAGTTCCATGGCCCCTTCCATTTCCTTCACGATGATCTTTTTCACGTCCTCCACTTCGCCCTTGGGAGCCTCGAAGACCAACTCGTCGTGCACCTGTAAGAGCATGGTGGTTTCCATTTTCTTCTGCTTCAGCTTGGCGTGCAGGCGAACCATGGCGATCTTAATAAGGTCGGCCGCCGAGCCCTGGATGGGGGTGTTCACCGCCATGTGCTCGGCCGCGATCTTGAGCCCGGGGTTAGTAGAGTGGATTTCCGGCAAGAGGCGCTTGCGGCCCAGGATGGTGGTGACAAATCCTTGTTCCTTCGCCGTTTCCACGCATTCTTTGGTGAACTTCTCGATTCCGGGATACTTGGCCAGGTAGTCCTCGATGAACTTCTTGGCTTCGACCATGCTGACCCCGTTTTCCCGGGCCAGCCGCTGAGGACCCATGCCATAGATAACCCCGAAATTGATGGTCTTGGCCTGGCTTCGCTGGGTGGAGGTGACTTGGTCCATCGGAACCCCGAAGATGAGGGAGGCGGTGCGGCGGTGGACGTCCTCGTCCTTTTCAAAGGTCTCAATGAGGTTGGGGTCGCCCGTGATATGGGCCAATACCCTCAGCTCGATCTGGGAATAGTCGGCCGAGATGAGGACGTGCTTTGAATCCTTAGCCACGAAGGCGCCCCTAATTCGCCTTCCGAACTCGGAACGGATGGGGGATGTTCTGTAAATTCGGGTCGTTCGAGGAAAGGCGTCCCGTGGCCGCCACGGCCTGGCTGTAGGAAGTGTGGATGTGTCCTGTCTTTAGGGCTAGCCATTCCGGGAAGGACGTCGAGTATAGGTGTTCTTGAGCTTGGTGAGCTGGCGGTAGTCCAGCATCATGTCCGCGATAGGTACGCCCTTGAGGGCCTCCGGCACATCCACCGTCCGTGGAGTACCCGGTCTTGGTCTTCTTGACCCTCGTGCCTCCGATTTTCTGCACCTGCATCTTCTCAAGGATCTACCCAGTTGCTGGGGCGAACCGATGTTGAACTCTTCCCCCGCTTCCTTATAAATCTTCTTCGTGAGCTTTTTCAGTTCCACTTCCGCCTCGGCGGAAGCTCCCCCAACAACTTGGCGTCGATGGCGATGCCCGCCCTTTCCATATCCTCCAGCACAAGAACCAGGGGCAATTCCACTTCCTCGTAAAGTTCCTGCAGGCCTTCCTTTTTCAGTCGCGGGGCGAAGAGGTTGTGCGCCCGCAGGGTGAAGTCCACGTCCTCGCAGGCGTATTGGGTGATGTCCTCCAGGGGCACCTGGTCCATGGTGATTTCTTTTTTCCCCTTGCCGATCAGGGCCTCGGTGGGAATCTTAGTGTAATTGAAATGCTTCAAGGCGATGGCATCCAGGTTGTGCTGTCGGTAGGAGGAATCCAGCAGGAAACTCTCGATCATGGTGTCGAACGCGAACCCCTTCGGCTCGATGCCGTGGCTTTTGAAGACCGCCCAGTCGTACTTGCTGTTCTGGCCGCCTTTTTGGATCTTGGGGTTTTCCAAAAATGGCTTTAATAGTTTGACGATCTTTTCTTTCTCCAGCTGTTGATTGAAAGGGATGAAGACCGCTTCCTTTTCCTTCCAGGCAAGTGACGCGCCCACGATGT
>CAWKIF010000051.1:0-8314 GCA_963849485.1 candidate division FCPU426 bacterium
ACGCAATGGTTTTGAATTGGCCGTAGTGTGGCCAAATGCCCCATTACACCGGGGCTTCTTGTCAATTTTTCTTAATTATAATTGCTCGTAATACGAGCAATTAACCCCCGAGCATTGGGGTATAAGGGCATCACCTGTCGGTTGAATGGGCCAATGGAGGGTTGCCGGATAGGGATTTGTCCAGAGCCTGGACAAGACCAGCCATGAGGGTAAGAACCTTGCCCAGAGTCTGGGCATAATTGCCAGATAAAATATTGAAACAAAGGGTTAAGGCCCCAATTGCCCTATGCAATTGGGATCACCCAACCAATCACACGGTACCGGATCTATATTTCTATCGATCCGGTACTGCCAAAGCATGCGCCTCATCTTGCGGCTTCGGCGCAGACGTTGTGACCTGTGTTAGGGCCAGTATTTGTAGACCTTGTGTATGGTGGTATCCACGACGTAGAGGTCGTTGGAGCTGTCAACCGCCAGGCCTTCCACGCCCTGGAAGGGCGGGCCGGAGAAGGTATACAGGTAGCCCCCGGAACTGTTGAGTTCCACTACCCGGTTGTTGTTCTTGTCAGCCACGTACACGTTTTTGTTTGAGTCCACGCAGACCCCCTGGAGGTTCGAGAAGGCGATGGAATTGGCGGTCGAAACGGTGACGGTGGGGCTGGTGCCTCCCGGGGCGTATTTATAGAGGTCGGTAGAGTTACTGACCCATAGATTGTCCGAACTGTCGAACCCCACGCCAGTACAGCCTGTAACGAGTAAGGAAACGCTGGACTGCCCCGAGGTGTTGAACAGATCGACCTGGTCGTTTCCGAAATCGGCCACCGCGATCGTGGTGGAGGCGCTGTTCACCGAGTCCAGATTGGGGTTATTGAAGCTCCCATTGACATGGAAACCCGTCCAACTGGCCAGGGAGACCCCCGACGAGTTGTCGACCTGGACGCTGTAATTGCCCTGGCTGGTCGTGTAGAAGTTGCCCGAACCATCCACCGCCACCCCGAAGGGATAGCCCAGGGTCGTCAGGCCGAAATACTGGGTGACGTAGGCCCCGTTGCTCACCTTAAACACCTGAACATAGCTGTTGCCCCGGTCCGCCACGTAAATCCAGCCGTTCAAGTTATCCACCGCCACGCCATAGGGTTGGGAAAAGAGGCCTCCCCCTACCCCGCTGGAATCATAGCCCCCGAAACTGTAGATCAAGCTGTGGGGGAGGGGCGTATGGGTGGTCGTTGGCGTAAAGGTCACTGTCGGCGTGTAGGTGCCCGTGGCGGTTGAGGTAATGGTATTGGTATGGGTCGGCGAAGGCGTAAGCGTATGGGTGAGGGTCGCGCTTGGCGTCATCGTTACCGTCTTAGTGATCGTAATGCTGGGGCTGAAGGTGTGGGTGGGAGAAGGCGTTTGTGTGAAGGTGGAAGTGTTGGAAAGTGTAAAAGTGGGTGTATAGGTCTGGGTAATAGTGAGAGTGAAGGTATCCGAAGGAGTCAAGGTGATCGAGGGTGTCGGGGTGGAAGAGGCCGTACTGGTGGCGGAAAAAGTAGCCGTTAGCGAAGGGGTGAGGGTGATCAAGGGGGTCGAGGTCGTCGAATCCGTCGCGCTATAGATGGGGGTTGAGGTCGAGGTGCCCGTATCGGTGGGGGTCGAAGTGGTGGTCGGCGTGGAGGTGGCCGTCGGTGTGGCGCTAGAAGTCGCGGTGGCCGTATCCGTCGAGGTCGAGGTGAAGGGCGGGGTTGGGGTAATCGATGAGCTGAGGGTGGAGGTGGGTGTAACCGTGTGGGTGAGGGAAAGGGTGAAAGTGGCGGTACCGGTGGCCGTGCCGGTTCGGGTGCCCGTGGGGGTTGAGGTAATAGTTGGCGTGGAAGTGATCGTCGGAGAAATCGTGATCGTGGGTGAGGTCGTCACCGTGGGGGTGAGGGTCACCGTAAAGGTAAGCGCGGGGGTTGGGGTATTGGATGGAGCCGGAGGCGGAGTGGGGCCACTTGGCGATTTACCCGGACAACCGGATAGCGCCACCCCCAAGGAAACGAGGCAAAGTAAAAATACGAAATGAACCGAGTTTTTCATACCGAGACCCTCCCCTTTTGGTCAACGGACTGAAATTTTGATTACTGTCCGGCACGTCTTTAAAAAAACGTCCAACACATGCCGACCCTCAATGAATCTTTTAAAGAAGTCGGTATAGTCCCACTTTCATTTGTTCCTACGGAGCAAATGGGGACAAAGACACGAAGACTCAAAGAACGGCAAAAGAGAAATAATTCTTAAAAAAATAAAATCAGGGCTTATCTTCTCTTTACTTTGTGGCTTCGTGTTGGCTGTTGGTTCGCCGGGCCTGAACAAATACGAATTTTCGGAATTATTAATTGTCCAGCAGGATTAAATCAATGAGGTGCATAAAAAAAATAAAGGTCGCGGCCCCCCTATTGTTCTCTTACGCCTAATCTTCTCCCTACGCTTACAAAGCTTCCGGAGACAAGCCAGAGGACAGGCAACTTCAGAGGCCGGCCCACCTTCGTTAAAACTACGGTGGGCAGGCCTGGGTTAACCTTTGCCGTTCTTTATTCGGCGGACAACCGACGCCAGCCAAACCTCTATCTTATAAACCCATGCTTCAAAGGCTTGGGTTATCCGGTTTAAAAACTCTGGGATTCTCACGGTTATCGCCCGGCTTGGGCGTGGGTTATCACGAACCAAGGGTGCTTGCCCGCAGTTCCGGCTTGATCAAGCAGGTTAATTTTGAAAGAAATCACTCAACTCTCCTGAATATTTAGTTATTCCCTGAATTATCACCCATTAAAACGAATTGCGACACTGAGGCACATCAAGAGGGGCAAGGCCCCCATCGCCAGCGGTTCCGCGGCTTCAACTCGACGCTTCCCGTTTCAAATCAATGGTCGTTGGTTGGCTTTCATTAAACCACAGGTAAGGGACGGCCTGTAAAAACAAATCCATCGGGCGGGAGAAGGGGTTAAGACCTGCTTCATGACGGGTCTCGGTCAGTGGATCACCACGAGTTTTAGGCTTTTTCGCCCCATTAATCCGCCCTCGGGGCTCAGGGCTTCCACCACCGCGAAATAAAGGCCGTTCGCGACCCTGGAAGCGTTCCAAACAACGTCGTTGGTACCGGGCTGGCCGGTTCCCTGCCATATCTTTTCGCCCGCCATGTTGAAGATTTTCACCGACAGGGCCGGGTTTTGGGCGGAATCGGAACTGAAAGTGACGGTGTAACCCGTTTGACGGCTGAGAAGATTGGGCCTCGCCGTGATATTTCCCATTCCCGAAGATGTGTTTTCGGACAGCACCATCACCTTCTGGGTCTTCGTGATTTCCCCGCCTGTGCCGCTATGGACCGTCAACTCAATGAACCCTAAAAGCACTTGGGAAAAACCGGATATCAACACTTTGATTTACTGAGCCTTGAAAGCATTTCCTCCAGGAAGAACCACAGGCGTTGCCTTCGGTTTGGGTTTGTGCTTGTGAGTCTCTTTGGTTCCCGGGCAAGGGATCGGGGTTCCTTGGGCGTTCAGGCAAAGGGCTTGTCCATGGGCGCCGGCACCGGGGATGATGGTGTAATCCACATGACCATATTGGGCCGTCGAGGTGGGGACCGGAACCGCAGTTGAATTCGGATCGGGGTCGGCCCAACCACTTCCAATGCCCATCCCTAAAATGGTTAGAACCAAAAACAGTTGAAGTTTCATCGACCATCTCCTTTTCTTGTCGAACGCGTGACTCTAACCCTACCACTATCAGGTTATTTTCCCATGAATTGATAGATTCCGAGGCAAAATAAAAAACCCAAGTTCTTTCGAACCTGGTTTTTTTTGGTAGTCGCCCCGAGTAACCACCACTTACAGAGGAATGTCCCCCTGTATACCCCTTCTAACACCCGGGCAACACCTGTTTCCCGTGCCCTTCAGCCCCATGGGGACCCATAAATAGAAAACCCGGATTCATTATCATGAACCCGGGTTATTAGTTTTGGTAGCCCCACGGGGAATCGAACCCCGATTTAATGGCTGAGAACCATCCGTCCTAACCGTTAGACGATGGGGCCCCGTCAAAAGCCATCGAAGAGGGTGAATTTTAGGGAAAACCACCCCAACTATCAACCAGGAACTTTCGACCTTAACTCAAGGTTTCGTAGGCAAAGGTGCGAACACGCTCTTCACCGTCACGACCTTGCCGAAACCTTCCAGGTCCTTCTCCAGCCCCGCGGGCCCGCAAACGGCCAGCACCCAATTCTTCTGGTTCAGGATCTTCGCGGCGGCCTGGGCCGCCTGATCTTTCGTCACGGCCTTGATCCTGTCCCGGTAGGTGGCCAGGTAATCGTCGGGATAGGCGTTGAAGGCCAAGGAACCCTCATAATTGGCCAGGGTGAAGGCCGACTCGAAGTTATAGGCGTATTCCGCGATCATCCCCTTCTTGGCCGTTTCCAACTCGAGGTCGTTCGGGCCTTCCTTTGCGTAAAGGGCCAGCTGGTCAAACATCAGCCCCAGGTATTCCTTCACCGAATCGGGCCGGGTCCCCCCCACCACTTGGAAAGGCCCCCGGATGTTATAGGGCAGGAAATAGCTGTCCACGAAGTAGGCCAGGCCCCGGTTGGACCGGATTTCCCTCATCAGGCGGCTGGTGAAGCCCGAACCGCCCAAAACATAATTGGCCACCTGCAGGGGGACGTCGTTGGGGTCATGCCGTTTCAGGCCTTGCAAGCCGAAACGAATGAAAACCTGGGTGACTTCTTTGGGGAAAAAATAAATAGTGGGGCCGAGCGGTTCCGCGTCGGTAAAAGTTGGAGATTGAGGCTGGGCCTTCCAACCCGAGAATATTTTTTCCAGGCCCGCCGAAACCGTTTGCTCGTCAAACTTTCCGGTGACCACCAGGACCGCCCCCCGGGGGCCGTAATGGGACCTATAGAAATTTTTTACATCCTGGGCCGTGAATTTCCTCACCGTTTCCGGGCTTCCCCACCTTCCATAGGCCGAATGGCCGAAGAGGCTCTTGGTGAACATCACCCGGGTGATGGCGTCCGGGGTGTCCTCGACCCTCTTGGTGCCCTCGGCCTGGTCCAGCTTCTCGGTTTCGAGGCGTTTGGCGTCAAAGGCCGGGTGCCGGAGCATGTCGCCGAAATAACCCAAGGCGACCGGCAGGTCTTCCGCCAGGCATTGGAAGGAGGCGTTGTAATCTTCCTGCTCGCTGGAACAGCCCAGGGAAATGGACTTGTTTTCCAGCGCCGCGTCAAAGGCTTCGGGTTTCATCTTGCCCGCGCCGCCGTTGCGAAGGGCGGAAGCGGTCAGGCTGGAGAGGCCTTCCTTCCCGTTGGGGTCGGTGACATTTCCGCCGGGAATTCTCAAGGAACCCGAGACCAGGGGGAACCGGTCATCGTGAAGGTAGAGTACCTTTATCCCGCAGGAGAGAGTCTGGAAGGTGAAGGTTGGGACCTGGATGTCCAATGGGTTTTCCGCCGGAAACTGCGGCGGGTTGGCAAAGGCGGTAGACAAAAGCAGCATATTCACCGCCAAGCACATTGGGACCGCACCCAATGTGCAGAGGCCAAGACGCCAAGGAAACCTTTTCTTAGTAACACCCATAAATTCACCATGATATTGTTGGGATAAAAATGAAAAAATTATTTGATTTTTAATCCCAAAAATGCCGTCCTTGGCGCCTTGGCGCCTTGGCGGTGGAATCAGGTTTTGTTGTTCGATGCTATTCATTTTTTCCCCCTTTCCAGGGTGGCGACCGTTCGGTTGTCATCCACCAGGTATTTCTGGGCGGCTTGTTTGATATCGTCCGAGGTCGTGGACCTCACCATCTCGATGTATTTCGTCAAATAACGCCAATCGCCATGGACCGTCTGGTCATAGGCCAAATCGGTGGCCAGTTCCGAGGGGTTGGTCTTGCTCCAGAGGAAGGAAGATTCGGCGGCCCGGCGGGCCCGGTCCAGTTCTTCCTGGGTTACGCCTTGTTTCCGGATCGAGGCCAATTCGGTGTCGATGGACGCGATGATCTTTTCTGCCTTTTGTTTGGGGGCTGGCTCGAATTGCATCACCAACAAATCCGGGCTCCGGTCGCCGGGGTATCCCGTTGAGGCGCTGATGGAAGTTACCATCTTCTTATTTAATACCAGTTCCTTGACCAGCCGGGAGGTGTTTCCCGTGGTGAGGATGCCGCAGAGAACATCCAAGGTCACCGAATCCTTGTGGGGGAAGTTGGGCATGTGCCAGCCCATCATGACCAGCGGGTCGGCGTCGAATTTTACCCGGACCGTCTTGGGGCCCTCCTGGGGGGGCTCCTGGGTCCAAGCTTGGGTGAGGGGGGCCACCGGCGGGTTAGGCACCTGCCCGATGGTTTTCTCGAATAAGGGCAGGACCTCTTCGGCCTTCACGCCACCCACCACCGCCAAGACTCCCCGGTCGGGGCGGTAAGTGCTCTTGTAGAAGTTGATGGCGTCGGGCCGCATGAGCTTATGGATGTCGGTCATCCAGCCAATGGTGGGATCCTTATAGGGGCTGCCCGCGAAGGCGGTGCATTCCAAAACCTCTTCCAGCTTCCCCTCAGGGGAAGACTCGGTGCGCCAGCGCCTTTCCTGGGCCACCACGTCGCGTTCGGAATAAAACTCCCGGAAGACCGGGTGGGTCAGGCGGTCCTGCTCGATGGTGGCGTAGAGGGCCACCTTGTTAGCGGGCAGGGTCACGGTGTAGTTGGTGGCGTCCTGGCTGGTCCAGGCATTAAGGCTCTGGCCGCCGTTTTGGGTGTAGAGGGCGTCCAGCTCGTCCTTGACCACCCACTGGCGGTCTTCCAACTGGAGCTTCTTCATCTCATCCGATAGATCCTTCAGCCTTTTTGGTCGGGTTCCATCTTGGCGTTCTCGTCATTAATGGCCTGGGCCACCTTGTCCTGGGCCTCCAGGATGGGCTCTTCCTTCGAGTAATCCTTGCAGCCGATGGTCTGGGTTCCCTTGAACATCATGTGTTCCAGCATGTGGGGAAGGCCGGTCTTGCCCTTGGGGGCGTCCTGGGCCCCGACGGGCTGCATATAGGAGAAGGAGACGACCGGGATTCCCGGTTCCTCCACCACCAAAACCTTGAGGCCGTTACTGAGGTTTTTTTCAATAACCGGCAGGTCCATTCCGGAAGCCGCCGGGGCTTCGGCCCGGAGGGCGTTCGCCGAAAAGAGGAGGATGGATGAAAATACCAACGTCGGCAGATGCCGTACGACATTTCGATAGATCATAGTTTTCCCTTCAAGGCTATTTGGCGGGTGGGATTATAGCTGAATTACAAGAGGGAAACCTACCATTGGCAAATACATATAAAACGATCCTTCTCCCCTTGAGTCAGAAGGAGAAAAACATTTCGGCTTACGTCTTTATGCCTTGGGAGGCACCAGTTTGTACCCGACCTGCGGAACCGTCGCGATCCGTTTCCCCTCCGGCCCCAGCTTGGCCCTCAAGTGGCCCATATGCACATCCACCACCTTGGGCACGATGGTCGTATTCGGCCCCCAGGCCATCTTGACGATTTCCTCACGGGTCAGGCTCTTTCCCGGGTTGGCCAGAAAGACCTTGAGGATGTCAAACTCCCGAAGGACGCTGAACGGGTTCTCCCCCCCGCCATGCCTCATGGGAATCAATGGAGAGCCGGATGGCGCCCGAGACAATCTCCTCTTCTTTCTTTAACAAGGGTTCCCGGCGCCTGAGAATCGCCCGGGCCCGGGCCAAGAATTTCCGCTCATTGAAGGGTTTGGAAAGGTAATCCTCCGCCCCCGCCTCCAGCCCCTTGACGGTGTCTTCGGAAGACCCCAAAGCCGTCAGGATGAAGATGGGGATATTTCCCTTCACGGGATCCTTTTTAATTTTGGCGCAAAGTTCCAATCCATCCATGTCAAGCAATCCCAAATCGAGAACCAGCAGGTCGAATTCACCCTTTTGCAGGGCGTCCCAGCCGTCCATCGCCTTTGAACGCCCTTCACCTCGTACCCTTCCTTAATAAAGAGGTCCCGGGTCACGGTAAAAACGGACGGATCGTCCTCAATCATCAAAATCGATGGTTGTTTCATATCTCCTTCTTCATTGAAGGGCGGGTTATACCCCGCCCCGGTTGTTTGGGCAGGATTACTTTGAAATCACTGCCATTCCCTAACGCGCTTTTAACCTCCACCCTTCCTCCGTGCGCCTCGGCCAAACCCTTGACGATGGTCAGGCCCAGGCCGCTTCCCTGCCGGGCGGGCATTCCCGGAGGCTGGTGAACCCGGTAAAACTTGTCGAAGATGAGCTTTTGCTGGGAAGGGTCAATACCGATACCCGTATCCTTGACTT
>CAWKIF010000052.1:0-35043 GCA_963849485.1 candidate division FCPU426 bacterium
CTATTGCGTCTGCCAATTTCGCCACTCGGGCATTGAGGGGCTGTACCTACTGAAAGAAGGAACGGTATTTTAATTTACCTAGTCGCAATGTCAAGAAGGGACAAGGTCAATAGGAGTAATAAGAACTCTTAATCTTTTTTTCGATTCTTAAGCCAAGTCACATCAACGAGGTCTTTGGGACGGCCAGTGGCGGTTTTATTTCGGATCAAATCATCAATGGAAAGCACAAACACTTTCAAACCTTCCACAACTGTGGATTGACGGTGTGCCCAAGCGTCCGAGAAAGAAACCCCCGTGATTGACGTCAAAAAATCAATTCGCCGGGGGACGACCCCTACTTGATAAATCACATCACTCCGGGAAAAGGTATCGGGGTTAATTTCACTCAGCGGAGCGCCAAAACGAACCAGGGCTTCGTAGACTTTTTTAGAGTTTTCGGGATCCGTACCCACCAATAGGTCGATATCCCCCGTGGCCCGGAGGAGACCGTAAGCCGCCAATGCGTAAGCCCCAACAATCAAAAAATCAGCTTTTTCCTCGGATAAGGCGGCCAACATGTCTTTGTAATCTTGATTCAGCATGGGGCTCCTTCATAAAAGCCCAATTATCGAGGGTCAAGCTCCACACCATTTCCATATTTTTACCCAAATCTGAACTGCTAACTTCCGGATCGGACTCAGGGTCGGTCAAACGGCCTAACTTGGTGGCCCATTGGCTTCTGTTCGTCATCTCGAAAACCCCTTTAATTGGTGACCTATTATATCAAATAGTAACGATCACTTTTGAAGGTCAGGGGCCAACGAGCCCCAAAATTCGGACATATCTTCAGGCATTGGATCCTCCAGCGTGATCGTCTTTCCCGTATGGGGATGGGTGAATTCCAGCCGAAAGGCGTGCAGGGCGGTGCGTTTCAACAAGACCCTTTCCTCCAGCCATTGGTCCCAGTCGTACTCGTAAAAATGCAAAAAGGTCTCGTCGTCCCCCGAGTAAAGCTTGTCGCCCACGATGGGGAACCCCAGGTGTTCCAAATGCACCCGGATCTGGTGGGTTCGGCCCGTCATGGGCTGGGCCTCTACCAGTGAAAACTTTCCTTTGCTTTCCAGACCCTTAAAGAGGGTCAGCGATTCCTTGCCTTCAACTGGGATTGCTTCGCTTCGCTCGCAATACGCGGTTGTCTTGTTCACATTCTTCTTTGAGACAACCGCTAGTTTCATCCTCACCTCGCTTCCCTTTTTGGGGCCGATGGGGCCGTCGCAGCGGGTCTCGCCCGGTGGAAATAAGCCAAACACGATCGCCCGGTAGGTCTTTTGGATATTGTCGTTCCAGTCTTTTTGGATCTTCTTCAGGGTCGGGGTGTCTTTGGCAATCAAAAGAAGGCCGCTGGTTTCCGAATCCAGCCGGTGGGCCAGGTGGTAGTTTTCCGCCTCGGGCCGGTCGATGCGTAAAAGATGTGTCAAACTGTTCCTGAAATAGGCCCCGATGGCGTGAACCGGCAGGGGCGCGGGCTTGGAGACCGCCATCAAGTGCTCATCCTCATAAACGATCCGGTAGTTCTTGTTGACCTCCGGCTCTTCCCAGGCGTTGGTAGTGTAGGCCACCTCATCGCCCGCTCGCAGGGGCTGGCCTAAGGAAGCTTCCCGCCCGTTCACCTTGACTTTCCCCTCCTGGACTCGCTGTTTCCACTCTACCTCGTTTAAGTACTTGAACCGGCTCACCAGAAACTCGAGGAGGGTCTGCGAGCTTTTGTTGCTGATGAAGGCGGTGAGGGTGATTTCTTTGTCGATGGGGTCGTGTCTCATGAAAGAAGAACCCCATTCTCACCACCAAGACACAAAGACACCAAGAACGGCTTTTTTAGATTTTCACTACCAAGCACATTGGATCCGCACCCTAACAGTAGTATGCAACTACTATTTGAAATCCGATCCTTCATAACCTTAAAAACTCTATTTGCTTTTCTTGGCGGTCTTGGCGTCTTGGCGGTGGACATGGGTTTTTACAGCATGCTCTGGGGGTCGAGGTCGACCGATCGCAGAACACCCGAGGGCAGTTCCATCTTCTCATCCAGGTAAGTCAAAAGACGGCGAAGGGGCGCGGGGGTTTTTGCCTTGAGGAGTATTTGAAAACGGTACTGGCCCCTGAGCTTGGAAAAGGGCGAAGGGGCCGGCCCCCAGACCTCAACGCCGGCTTGGGTGGCTTCTTGTTTAAGGATCTCCGCCGCCTTCCCCACCGCCAGCAGGGCTTTCTTTTCTTCCTTGGACCGGTAGACCACCAGGCCCAGCTTGGAAAAGGGGGGATAGTCGAGGGGCCGGCGAAGGGAAAGTTCCGTTTCCCAAAAGCCTTCCGTGTCGTGGTTCACCGCGGCCTGGAAGGCCGGATGGCCGGGGTTGAAGGTTTGCAGGTAGATTTCACCCTCTTTCTCGGCGCGGCCCGCCCGGCCCGCCACCTGCACCATCAGCTGGAAAACCCTTTCCTGCGCCCGGAAGTCGGGCAGGGCCAGGCCCACATCCGCCCCCACCACCCCCACCAGGGTGACGCCGGGAAAGTCGTGACCCTTGGCGATCATCTGGGTGCCGATGAGGATGTCGGTTTTGCGCTCGCGAAAGCGGGTGAGGATGCCCTCGTGGCTTCCCTGCTTGCGGGTGGTGTCGAGATCCATCCGTTCCACCCTCGCCTTGGGGAAACGGGCCTTCACCTCTTCTTCCACCTTTTCGGTGCCCATCCCCACGGGCAATATTTCGCCGTCCTTGCAGACGGCGCATTTTTTCGGCAGGGGCCCGATCCAGCCGCAATAGTGGCACAGCAGCGGCTTGGCCGCCGAGGCCGACCGGTGGAGGGTCACCGACACCGAGCAATGGGGGCATTGCACCTGCGCCCCGCACTTGGCGCAAAGCACCAGGGTGTGGAACCCCCGGCGGTTGAGGAAAAGGATGGCCTGCTCCCCCTTTTCCAGGGTCTCGCGGATGGCGCTTTCCAGGGCCAGGGTCAGGACCGGCCTTTCCTTATCCCCCCGGCTCATCAGCTCTTCCTTCAAATCCACCAGGCGCACCCGGGGCAGGCGCCTCTGGTTGACCCTTTCCGGGAGCCTCAGCCACTGGTACTTGCCGGTCTTGGCGTTATGCACCGTCTCGAGTGAGGGCGTGGCGCTGCCCAAAACCGCCAGGGCGCCGGTGAGCTGGGCGCGTTTGACCGCCGCGTCGCGGGCGTGGTAACGGGGCACGTCATCCTGCTTATAGGAAGAATCATGTTCCTCATCCACCACGATGAGCCCCAAGCGGGGTGCGGGGGCGAAAAGGGCCGACCGGGCCCCCACCGCCACCCGGGCGGTGCCGGCCCCCATGCGGCTCCAGTGGCGGGCCCGCTCCGATTGGGAAAGGCGGCTGTGCAATACGGCCACTTGGTTTCCAAAGCGGCCCAGGAATCGGTCCAGCGTCTGGGGCGTGAGGGCGATTTCGGGGATCAGCACGATGGCCTGCTTGCCCAGGCGCAGGGTTTCCTCGATGGATCTTAAGTAAACCTCGGTCTTGCCCGAACCGGTCACGCCGTGTAGCAGGAAGGTGTTAAAAACCCCCAGGTTCAAGGCCTCGCGGATGGCCCCAAAGGCCGCTTCCTGCTGGGGATGGAGGGTGGGCGGGGGGATTTTCCGAAATTGCTTAGGTTCAGGCTCCGATTCTTCTTCCAGCTCTTTGCCGAAATCCAGCTCGCCCAGGCCCTCTTTTCGCAGGGCCTCGGCCAGGGGCCGGGTTCGGGCGGTCAAGGGCACCTTGCCCGAGGAAAGGCTTTTTAAGTTCACGCCCCGCAGGGGCCCTACCGAGGCGAGAAGGGTCTCCAAGGCCTCGGGCTTTTCTTCCACCCCGGGCAGAAGCCGGAGGAACGCCTTGGGGTTTTTGCGGTAGCCCCCCGGGATGGCGGCGAAAAGAGCCTCCCCCAGGGAACAGTAATAGTATTCGGCGATCCAGCGGCCCAGTTCCAAAAGGTCGGGGGTGAGGAGGGGTTCGGCATCCAGCAGACTTTCGATGGGTTTCAGGTTGGCCACATGGGCGGGCGCGGTGGCGGAAAGGCGGGTCAGCAGGCCCACCGTATGCCGCCGCCCAAAGGAGACGGAAACCCGCATGCCTTCCCGCGCGAGCCCCAGGAGCGGATCGGGGATGCGGTAGGTGAAGACCTGCTTGATCGAGACGGGAAAAACCACCTCGGCGAATTGTTCGGGCATTCAATTTCCTCAAGAAACACCAAAATCCAACACGAAGACACGAAGCCGCAAAGAATACCTTTTTTTGATCCAACCCACCAAATTAAAGCATCATCGTTTGTGTGCTATATTCCAATGATTCCGACGAATTAAATCTCATTAATTTCGAAATGTTTTTCTTGGCGTCCTTGCGTCTTTGGGGTGGACTAATAATTTTTATTGTTGAGAGTCGCTTAGCTTCGGGTCGGTGGCCGCGCGGATGCCCTCGCCCAAAAGGGTAAAGGCCAGAACCGTGATGAAGATGGCCAGCCCGGGGAAGGTGACCAGCCACCAGGCGTCGGTGAGGTGCTCGTGGGCTTCCATGAGCATATTGCCCCAACTGGCGGTGGGGGGCTGAACCCCCAGGCCGAGGAAACTCAGGGAAGATTCCATCAAGATCGCGCCGCCGATACCGAGGGTGGCGATCACCCACAGGGGCCCCAGGGCGTTGGGAAGGATGTGCACGAAAATGATGCGGCGGTTGCTCAAGCCCATCAGGCGCGCCGCCAGGACATATTCCCTCTCCCGCAGGGTGAGAAACTCCCCCCGCACCAGCCTGGCCACGTCCGTCCAGGAGGTGAGGCCGATGACCACCATGATGTTGAGGATGCTGGGCCCCACGAAGGCGATGACCATCAGGATGAGCGGAAAGGTGGGGATGGAAAGGAAGATATCGGTCAAGCGCATGAGGACCGCGTCGACCCAGCCGCCAAAGTAGCCCGCCACCGCCCCCACGAGCGTCCCCAACACCACGTAGATGGCGACCGCGACCATCCCGACCGACAGGGAGATGCGGGCGCCGAAGATCATGCGGCTCAAAACGTCCCGCCCATATTGGTCGGTGCCCAGGGGATGATGGAGGGAAGGCGAAAGGAGCCTGTCCGATAACGTCTGGAGGTTGGGATCATAGGGCGCGAGGAGGGGCGCGGCCAGGGCCCCCAGGACAAAGAGGAAGATAACCATCCCGCCCCAGAAGACCAGGGGATGATAGCGAAAGGCAGTTCGCAGTAAAGATTCCGGCGGCTGTAGACTTCCGGCTGCGGACTGCGAACTGTGAACTGTCGACTGTCTTTCTCCTATGTCGGCTGCCGACTGCGAACTGCCGACTGTGGACTGTTTTTCACTCATATTTGATCCTCGGGTCGAGGGCCGCGTAGGCGATATCGGCCAAGAGGTTCCCCAGAAGCGTGAAGAAGGCCAGGATGATGCCGATGCCCATGACCACCGGGTAGTTGCGCGACATGATGGCTTCCCAGTAGAGGCGGCCCATGCCAGGCCAACCAAAAATGGTCTCGGTGATGACCCCTCCCGCCAGGAGCCCCGGCAAGGAAAGCCCCAGGATGGTGATGATCGGAAGCATCGCGTTGGGAAGGGCATGGCGGAAAACCACCTGGAATTCGGTCAACCCCTTGGCGCGGGCCATGCGGATGTAATCCATTTCCAGCACATCCAGCATGTTGGACCGCGCGTACCGGGAAATGGAAGCCAATCCCATGAACACGATCACCGACACCGGAAGCGCCAGATGCCAGGCCAGGTCGCCCAGTCTTTCGTACCAGGGCAAATACTCGCTTCCCACGCTCCACATGCCCGAGACGGGAAACCAGCCCAGTTGGACGCTGAAGATCAAAATCACCAAAAGGGCCACCCAAACAATGGGCGAGGCGAAACCCAGGTAGGAAAAAACGGTCGTGAAATGATCCAGCCACCGACCGCGGTAATAGGCGGAGGCCACCCCCAGCGGGATGGCGATGAGAAAAAGCAGGACAAAGGACAGGCCGCTCAATACCAGGGTCGCGGGGACCCGTTCCGCGATGACCTCGATCACCGGCCGGTCATCCTTGAAGGATTTCCCGAAATTCAACGTGAACATGCCCTTCAGCCAGCGGCCGTACTGCACATAAAGCGGGTCGTTGAGGCCGTAGGCCTCCCGCAGTTTGGTGATATAGCCTGGGTCGATCTTGGAGTTCATGTTGACCATGAGGCTGGCGGGGTCGCCCGGGGCGAGCTTGATGATGGTGAAAGAAAGGATGGAGATGCCCAGGAGAAGGGGCACCATCATCAGCACCCGGCGAAGTAGGTAGTGGCGCAACGATCCGGCCTTTCGAGGGGGGGTGGAAACAGGGCGTCATTATACAAGACAGGTGAAAAGTCCCTACCCCCGAAAATGCACCGCCTGGTCCCGGAAGCCGTCGGCCAGGGAAATCAAGAAACCCGCCTTGGGCAGGGCCACCGTGACTCTCCAGAGGTTGCCCTTGGAATATTTACCGCAATCCCCGAACCAGTTGAAGGTGGTGGCGTACCATTGCTCGGATTGCCCGCCGTAGGGGATCTTGGAAGGCAGCTGCCCCCTTTGGACCAGCTGGGTGGAGGCGGCCAAGTGCTGGAGGGCGCAGTCTTTATAGAAGGGATCCCTCAGCGAGCGGCTTAACTCGAACAGATAGGTATCCGCCAGGGTATCCCAGTTTTGTAGATGCTTATTGGCCACCGAGGCCGGGGACATGTGGTAGGTCCTCACTTTTTGCTGGTGGCAGACCGTGCCCTTGGGGAAGGTCACGTCGTAAAGATAGCGCCAGGACAAGAGATGGTCGGCCAGCCGCTTGGCGGTTTGGAGCCACAGTTTTTTGCCCGTGGCTCGGTACAGTTCGCTATAGGCCAGGAGCAGGTTGTAGGGGTCTTCCATATTGGGCGCCATGTAGGTGTCAGCGGGCCCGCCGATGAATCTTTCCTTCTCGATATATTCCTTCAGATAGAAGGAACCGATCTTCTCCGCGGCCCTCCGGTAGTCGGCCGCGCGCTTTTTATCTTTTTCCATCCCGCTTTGAACCGCCAAGGCCCCCGCCCAGGCTCCGGCCGTGACCCCGACCCAGGAAAAGGGTTTGCCGGTCTTGCCGTCGATTTCGTGGGGCAGTTCCCCGCTGGGGCGCATCAGTTTGAGAATGGCGTCGAGGTTTTGTTTTAGCGCCCCTTCCCAGGCGGTTCGACGCCGGCCCCGGGATAGCTCGTAGCCAAGGAGCAGGCTGAGGTAACAGGCGCCTTCCGAGGCGCAGCGCATGTGCAGGCCCTTGCCCTTGGCCCAAAAAACCTTTTCCAGCCAGAGGCCCTTGAAGTTTTCGGAATAAAACAATCCCGAGGGCGAGACCCCATAGGTGGTAAGAAAATCGGCCATGGACTCGCCCATGCGCCTGAATTCCAAATCGTTGGTTTGGTCGCCCCAGCGGATAGCGGCATAGGCGGCCGCGAACCCGCCGCACCAGCCTGAAAATATTTCGTCGATGTCCTGCCGGTGGGAAAAGCCCCTTCCCTCCCGGTAATGGTTGTGCTTGAGGCAATGGGCGAAAAGCCCGGCCGTCTCAAGGAGGTTCTTTTGATCCACCGGGTAGCGGTTTTGGTTGCCCACCCGCGCGTGGCGGGCGCGCCAAACCCGGGTATGAAAGGCCCGGTCGGAGGGGCCCGCCGAATGGTAAAGGGTGAGGATGAGGGTTTGACCCTTTTTCCAGTTTTGCCGGGGAGTCAAGGGTGCTTTAAGTTTTCGGCCCCAGGGATAGCTTTTCGGGATTTCCTGCGCCGGAAAGGTGATTAGCGCCTGGGGGTTTTGGGCCATTTGGGCAAAACCGATGCCCAGCACATCGTCCAAACCGGGGCGGGATACCGGGAATGAAACCGAATGGTCGGAGGCTACCGCATAGGAACCCTTCTCTGTGGTCCAGACCACCGCCGGGCAGGAGGAGCCGTCGGCCTTGAAGCTCCAATCCTTCTCCAGACCCTTGGGGTAAACCGCCAGGTTGTTCCAGGATTCGTTGTCCCCGTACCAAAGGGCCGGGATGACCAGGAAACCCTGGCCGGGCGTTTGAATGGGATTCATGTAATACCGGATGGTCAGGAGGGCGGAAGGGATATTTCGAAGGGCGCGATAAACCCTTTTCTCAACCAGGGTGGGCAGCCCCTTGTAGGACTTATTTAGGAAAGTGATGTCGCAGGAAAGAAAGGGCCCCTTCTCGTCGGCCAAGAGACCGAACCCGGCTTGATTCCCTTTTAGGACGACCAAGCCTTTGAAGGTTTCCCCGTCTTTTTCCATTTCCAACGGCGCTTCGGCCCAGGCGACCCGCGAACCGGAATGGGAAAATTCCAATCCCCCCGTTTTGGTGATCTGGTATTCCAACCTTTAGTTCCCCTTCTTGAAATACTTTTGGTTGATCCGCTTCGTGATCTGGGGCAGGACCTGGGAGGGGGTCTTGGTGCCCAACCAGACCGGGTCCATGGCCGGGCCGAGCTGGCCGTAAAAGATCTCGTTCCAATTGGCCATCAGGGGGGTGTAATGCCCGTCCTTGGGCATATCCAAAAGAATCGATTTATGGGCCGCGCCCGGCGCCTTCAGGAAGGCGTCGGATTGGGCGAGATTCATGAGGGCCGGCTGGATCATGCCCGCCTGGGCCAGCCGGGCCTGGTTGGCGGCGCCCTCCAGGGCTTCCAGGACCTTCCAGGCCGCTTCCTTGTTTTTCGAGTACTTGCAGATGCCGTAGCCCGAACCGCCCATGCCCCACCCCCGCGCTCCCCCGGGACCCTTGGGGAAGAGGGCCACGTCGAAGTCGAGACTCTTGGCCTTCAGGAGCTGGGGAGTGTGCCAGACGCCCGAATCCATCATGGCGATCGAGCCGTTAACCAGCATCTGCTGGACGCCGCTGCCGATGCTGAAAGCTTGAATCTCGGTGGGCGAGGGGGAGACGTGGTACTTGTGGATCAAGTCCCAGCGGAACTGGATGGCCTGGAGGGCCGCCGGGCTGTCGAGGGTGAAGCGGGTCGGGTGGTCGGGGTCATCGACGTAATTCGCCCCGGCGCTATAGAGGAAATTGTTGTATTGGATGGGATAGGCGTCGCAATAGGCCCAGCGGGTGATTTTTCCCTTGGCGTTTCGTTTGACCAGCTTCTGGCAGACGGCGAGAAAATCACCGGGCCAGTTCCAATCATCCGAGGGGTAAGGCACGCCCGCGTCCCGGAAAACCGACTTGTTGTAATAGACCAGGCCCGTCGGGGCGGTATCCTGCGGGAGCGCGTAAAGCCCGCCGCCCTGGCTGAAGCGCTGGAGCACGGCGGGGTAATAGCCGGAGAGGTCGTAGGAGTCCCTCTTCACATAGGGGGTGAGATCTTCCAAGGCGCCCCTAGTGTAGAGGTCGACGAAATTATTCACCTCGACATAGAGGATGTCGGGGGCGATATTCCCCGCGATCTGGGTGGCGATTTTCTGCTGGTAGTCGCCGTAGGGGGTGGTCTCGAGCTTGATCTTCAGGCCGGGGTTTTCTTTTTGCAAATCCTTCAGGGTTTCCTGGAGGATTTGGATGAGGACCGGGTCGGTGAGGAAATTGGCCACCCGGATGGTGCTGGTGCCGGGGTGACGGACGCAACCCAGGCCCAGGAGGGAGAGGGCCAGGGCGCTAAGCAGGGTTTTCGCGCGGAATTTTCGGGGGTTCACCCCGCCAATATACAATAGATCCACCCCACTTTGCGGCCCCCGGTCAGCTCTTGGCTATTAGGTTTTAGCGCTTATCTAAAGGCTAATGACTAACTGCTAATAGCTTGTGGGATTAGTCCACGCCCATGAGGATTTCCTGCAGGCGCTGGTCCAGTTCCTCATAAGGCAGGCGTTTCTTGGAAAGCGCGTCGGAGTCGAAAACCTGCTTTTTCAATTTCGCCGCGCCGTCCACCGTGAAACGGGACATGACGTTTTCCCATTGGGGATCCTTGCCGTGGAGGGCCTTGAGGATCTGCTGGACCTTCTTGTCGGCGTTGAAAATTTTCACCTTTTCCCAAAGCATCAGGTAGGTGCGCATGCTGCCTTCCACGAAGTCCCAAACGCCCTTCTCATCCTCGCTGCGGTAGGGGTGCTCGTCGAAGTTGCGGGTTCCCGCCCAGTGGTTATCCTCGAGCAGTTTCACGACGAAGAAGGTTTCCTTCAGGTCTTCCGAGCCGAAGCGCAGGTCCTGGTCGAAACGACCGGGCTTTTGCGCCCCCAGGTCCACGTGGTAGAGCTTGCCCGCCTCCATGGCCTGGGCGAAGTCGTGGTAGGTGTTCAGGTTGGCCATGCGGGAGTGCTCGATCTCGGGGTTCACGCCCACCCGCTGCGGGTCGTCCAGCGTCTCGATGAAGGCCAGCACGTGGCCGGCGGTGGCCAGGTAGATGTCGCCCCGGGGCTCGTTAGGCTTGGGCTCGATGGCGAAGCGGAAATTGTAGCCGTTGTGGGAGGCATAGGCGCAGAGGTAGTTCATGCATTCCCGGTAGCGCTTGAGGGCCTCCTCCGGCGTCTTGGCGGCGTCCACCTCGGCGCCTTCCCGGCCGCCCCAGAATACATAAACCGTCGCGCCCAGCTCGGCGCCCAGGTCCATGTTCTTCATGACCTTCTGGAGGGCGAAGGCCCGCACCTTGGGGTCGTGGCTGGTGAAGGCCCCGTCCTTGAAGACGCGGTGGTAAAAGAGGTTGGTGGTGGCCATGGCGCACTTGATGTCATAGTCGCGGATGATCTTCTTGGTTTCCTTGATGATGCGGTTGCGAAGCGTCAGGCTGGCCCCGAAGGGGATCAGGTCGTCGTCGTGGTAGTTGAAACCCCAGACGTTGCGCTTGGCCAGTTCCTTGATGTTCTGGAGCGGGTCGAGTTTCGCGCGGGTTTCCTCGCCGAAAGGGTCCCTGCCCCGGTTGGCGGTGGTCCAAAGACCGAATGAGAAGTGGTGTTCCTTCTTGGGCTGGTAACTGGTCATAACCCCTCCAATTATGGTTTCTTGATTTGGGATGTTGGCGCGGCACTGCGGACGCCGGTGGTTCATTATGCCCCCGCCCCTATTCATTTCAAGCAAGTTCCCCAGGCGAATTTCAACCGGCAGGCTTGCTGGGATTGAACCCCCCCATAAAACAGAATTTTTCATTTGCCGGTTTGGGACGGAAGAGTTATAAGGCAGAACACTCGTTTTGATTTTCTAAACGGGAAGAGACCGGTCTTCACGGACCGGTTCTTTGATTGAAACTACCCTTGGAATTTCCAAAAAAGGTTCACCCTTGGATACCAACCTCCTACGACAAACTAAAGCCGACTTTCAATCCAAGTTCGAAAGACAGGCCGAGTTCACGGCTTGGGGCCCGGGCCGGGTCAACCTGATCGGTGAACATACGGACTACAACAACGGTTTTGTTTTGCCCCTGGCGGTGGACCGGGGCGTCTTTCTTTGCGGCGGGAAAACCACGGATGGAAGGGTGAGCCTTTATTCCTCCGACTACGACGATTCGGTTCAGTTCGAGGTAGAAAACCTTCAGCCCGATCCCGCCCACCCCTGGGCCAATTACTTCAAGGGCGTCCTTCAACAATACCTCTGGGCCGGGGGAAAGTTCATGGGATGCCAGGCGGCGATCCGGGGCGACCTGCCTAAGGGCGCGGGCTTGAGTTCCTCCGCGGCGTTGGAGGTGGCTTGCGCCGTTTTGATCGAGCGGATGCGGGGACGGGTTTGGGACGACTTAGGGCTAGTAAAGGCGGCCCAGGCGGCGGAAAACCAATTCGTGGGGGTCCAATGCGGAATCATGGACCCCTTCGCTTCCTATATGGGGCGTGAATCCGACGCCCTGCTTCTGGATTGCCGGGACCTAGCCTACCAATGGGTGCCCCTCCCCCCGGGGGTCCGGATCGTGGTCTGCGACACGGGGGTGAAAAGGGTCCTGGCCTCTTCCGCCTATAACCAAAGGCGGGCGGAATGCGCCGAGGCGGTCCGGATTCTCCAATTCCCCCTGCCCCGCCTGCGATCCTTACGGGACCTGTCCCCGGAGGACTTCCGAAAATACCGGGACCTGCTTCCCGAGACGGTGCGCAAGCGGTGCCGCCATGTGGTCACTGAAAACCAAAGGGCCCTGGAGATGGTGGAGGCCCTGAAAATTGGCGATTTGGCCCACGCGGGACAACTGATGAACCGATCCCACCAGTCCCTGCGGGACGATTACGAGGTCAGCTGCCGGGAACTGGACCTCTTGGCCGAGGCCGCCCAGGGCCTGGCCGCCGCCTACGGGGGAAGGATGATGGGCGGCGGTTTCGGGGGATGCACCGTCAACCTGGTGATGGCGGAGGGCGTGGAGGCTTTCCGGCGGGAGATTTCCAGTTTCTACCAGTCCCAGACCGGCCGGGGGGCGGAAAGCTCGTCTTTGAGGCCGCCGCGGGCGGCAAATTTTTCTCGGAGGAAAAGGCATGAAACCCACCCTTCTGATCATGGCGGCGGGCATGGGGAGCCGGTTCGGCGGCCTCAAGCAGGTGGCGGGCGTGGGGCCGGGCGGGGCCACATTGCTTGATTATTCCATTTACGATTCCCTTCGGGCGGGCTTCGGCAAGGTGGTATTCATTATCCGCCGGGAGATGGAGGCGGATTTCAGGGCCGCGGTGGGCGGCCGCTGGGAAACCAAAACCGAGGTGGGTTACGCCTTCCAGGAACTGACCGACCTCCCCGCGGGGTTCGCGGTACCCCCGGGGCGGCAAAAGCCCTGGGGAACGGGCCAGGCCATCTATTCGGCCCGCCATGGGGTGCGGGAACCTTTCGCGGTTTTGAACGCCGACGATTATTACGGCCGCCACAGTTTCCAGGCCATGGGGGAATACCTGACCCGCCTTCCCGGCCCACCAAGCACGGCCTATGCCATGGTGGGCTTTCAATTGCGCAACACCCTTTCCGAGCACGGGCATGTGTCCCGGGGAGTTTGCCAGGCGGACCCGTCCGGGAAACTTCAAAAGGTCGTGGAACGGCTGAAGGTTTTCAAAAAGGGGGCGGGGGCCGAATATGAGGACGAGGCGGAGGGCCGTTTTTCCCTGACGGGCGCAGAACTGGTTTCCATGAACCTGTGGGGCTTCACCCCGGCGCTTTTTGGCCCACTGGAAACTTTGTGGGTAACTTTTTTGAGGGAGAAGGGCGGGGTGGAAAAATCAGAGTTCCTGATCCCCCAAGCGGTGGATGACCTGATCACCCGGGGCCAGGCGACGGTCCAGGTTCTGCCCACCCCCGACTCCTGGTTCGGCCTCACCTACCCCGAGGACCGGGAACGGGTCCAGGCGGCGATGGGTCAATTGGTCTCGGAGGGTCATTACCCCGAAAACCTTTGGGCCTGACCGGCCTTTTTATTTCCCCATCCCGAATTCTTGAAGGACGGGCTAGGCCGTGTCCCGGTTGATCAGGCGGGTCTTGATCTGCAGGGTGGAGCGCACTTTTTCTTCCCCCGAGATGAGCCGCATCAACTTGTGGACCGACTGCTTGCCCAGCTCAAAGGGGTCGTAGCCCACGGTGGTGAGGGCCGGAGTCACATAAGCCGCCATCTCAATGTCGTCGAACCCCACCAACGCCATGGTCCCTTCCTTCTTTTGATTCTGTTGGGCCTTCAAGATGCCGACCGCCATGGCGTCGTTGGCCGCGAAAACCGCGGTGGGGGGCTGGGGCATTTGAAGGAACCGGTTGCCTGCCTCAATGCCCGAGGGGATGGTGTAGTCGCCCTGCATAATCAGCCTTTCATCCACGGGGATGCCGGCCTCCTTTAAGGCCAGGCGGTAGCCCTCCTCCCGATCCGACGAGTCGCTCATATCATGGCGTCCCGTGACAAACCCGATCCTCCGGTGCCCCTTTTGGATCAAATATTCGGTGGCCATCTTGCCCCCATTGAGGTTGTCGAGGGTGACCGTGGGCAGGAGATACTCAAACCGCTTTTCCCCGGCCACCACCATGGGAAACTTGCGCTGGTTCAGGGTGCGCAGCAGGCCCTCCATCTGGGGAGGGGGAAGGAAGAACAGGAGGCCGTCCACCACCGGGGGCTCGGTGAGGGTATGGACGATTTCCCTTTCCATGGGCGCCCCCTGGGGAAGCGTGGCCAGGGTCAGGAGTTTGCCGTGTTTGCGGGCCTCTTCTTCCATGCCCATGATCACGATGGCCACGAAGGGGTTCAGGGAGGGGGTGATCACACCGACGAAGCCCGTCTTATGGGAGGCCGCCAGCCCGCGCGCGAAACGGTTGGGGCGGTACTGCATCTTTTCCATCATCGCCTTGACCTTTTGCTCGGTCTCGTATTTCACCGCCAAGCCGTTCAAGACCCGGGAAACCGTGGCTTTGGAAACTCCCGTGCTGAGGGCGATTTGCTGGATGGTCACTCCCATGAGGACTCCTTCGTAGATGGTGTGCTTAAACTCGAAACTTTCGGAGAAATTCCGTAACCGGTTCAAATATAACACAATAGATGATATTGACGAAGAAATCTCACTTGGAAGTTTTAAGGAAGTTCCAGAATCAGGAAGAATATATAAGGGGCTAATTTAAAATTAATTTGGGTTGATTAAGGGCAGTTTTGTATAAGGCGCATATTATCCACATAAATATTGCCCGTACCGGTTGTAGCGTTATTGTTGTAGACGAATTGTAATTGGGTTAGGGGATCGCCCGGTTTAATGAGTCCGGCGGCAAAATCGATGTAAAAAGTAATAGTTTGCGTTCCTGGGTTGATAATCGGATCGTTGCTAGTGATAGGTTGGAAATATGTCCCATAGGGGTTTGTCCCACGTACCGCGGATGTATTGGCGACCAATACCATCGTGTGATAAGTAGATCCAGCAGTAACGGAAGGATCGACTGTCAGGTCCATCGTGAGGGCTTCAATATTATTCCAAATCCAAGGGTTTGAAGTCGGAGGCGTAAGAATAAATATGTTCTGATTGTAACCCGTTAGGACGGCAGAGACTCCAGGCGGGCAACAGGCGGATGAGATATCGATATCGAGAGAATGGGTTCCCTCAGTCGCATATTCGTTGGATTGGGTCAAAAAGGTTGTATAGGGAACGTAAGCAACAGGCGGATTGATCGTAACTCCCGCGCTGGTCGTGAAATAGGTCACACTTTGGCTTAATGTGACACCAGCGGTCGTTGTGAGGGGATTACTGGCTGTAGAAGGGGTTAGATCTTCAAACCCATTCAACAAAATCGGAGTTGGACAGGGGGTCAAAATCATCGAGGTCGTTGGGGCGGTCTTTTGCTGGCAGCCCAGCCCCAGGACCCATAAGCTTCCCGTGAAGAAAAGAAGGCCTAGAAGCGCCCCGCCCCAAAGGGGGCCAAAAGTTCCCCGTCGTTTCTTAGAAAAGGACTTCATAGGAGACCTCACCGTACTGGTTGTTCAGGGTTCCCTGGACCTGGCCCTGCGGAAGCAGGTTCCCGAAGGTCCAATCGTAATCCAGGTAAAGATTGGAGTGGTTGTTGATTTTGAAAACGTTGGAGAACCTTAAGCTTTGATTGGTTCCGTTCACGTGGAAGGGCTGGTACTGACCGGTATCGGTGGCGTCGTAGATATAAACGTAGCGGGCCCAAAGGGTCGGTTCCCCGTTGACGACATAGCCGGTGTCGGTGCCGTTGGCGGTTTGCTGGCTGTAGGCCGCGGTAACCTCCCAAACCGGAAGGATTTCCGCCCGCACGGCTCCCAACCCCCAAACGCTGGTAAGGGTGCCAATGGAGCTGGTGGTCTGTTCCATGCGGACATTGGCGCCGATTTCCAGGTCCCGGTCCCATCCGAGGGAGGGACCCAGGTTGAGGGAGGGCCCCATATTCACGTAAATAAACTGGCGCGTGGGGTATTGGTACAAGGGCGCGTCCACATCCACATATTGCCCGCCAGAGAGGACGAAGTCGCTCTGGATCTCCTGGGCCAGGTAGGCCGCCCCCTTGATCCGCAGGGCCTGTTTTTCAAGGGCCTGAATATCCAGGTCCAGCCCCACCGCTTCCCGGTTGGGAGTGGCGAAGCCGTAGGGAAAGACGTTGTCCTGGGTGCGGTCATAGAAACTGAAGATTTCGCTGGGCCGGGGGACGTCTGTGAGGAAATACTGGCTGCGCTGGGGAGCCTGCCAAAGCTCCGGCGAAATATTGGATTTACCCATACTCGTTAGATCGATCACCGCGTCCTGCCGGGTCTGGGCCATTGGGGCGTAAAAATAGGGGCCCACGTCCAGGTAATTCACCGAGACCTTGGAATCGATCCACCTGCAGGTAAGCCGCCCCACTGAAAGCCCAGTCGCCAATTTCCCGGTCGGCATCCAGCTTGTCGTCCTGATAATCGGAATAGGCGAACTCCGCCGCGGCGCCTGCGTAGACCTCATCCCCCAAGCCCACTCTCAAGTCGGGCCGCACGCTCCCGGTCAGGTACTGGTGTGCCCAGGTTGAGGGATCATTCGGGTTATAAGCGTAGCCGGGTTGGTTGGAACCGATTGGCTCATCCAGGACCAGGCCATAGGCGTCCACCTTGGCCTGCCAGGAGGCCCCGGCACCGTACCATTTTTTCGATTGGACGGAGGCGCTACCACCGACCAGCCAACTAGTGAACTGATGGGGTCCGAAATACCATCCGCCGTAATTCCCCGTCTCATCAAATCCATTTTGAATCATGTTGACGAAGGTAGAGAGCTTCATGCGATCCAGCAGATCTGAATCGGGCCAAAGGATATTGGTACCCAGCCGCATACCCCGCAGGGGCCAATCGGGCTCATGGTTCAGGTAACTCTCGTATTTCAGAATCTCATCCTGCCGGGCCCACATTTCAGGCTTGTACATTAAGTCCAGGTCATCCCGGTTCCAAAGGGTCAGGGGGGTATAGGATTCCTCAAAATCGCCAAAAGTGGCCGAGAGCCAGGAGGGGTTGAATTCCAGGGTCATACGCCTGAATTCCACCAGGAAATTGTTGCTGGACTCTTCCGCGTCGATGGGCGGGGAGGAAAAATTCGCCTGGAGCCGGATGACACTGCTGAACTTGATTTCCTTGGTGACGACCGCCTTCGGTTCCAGGTCCAGGTAGCCGTCAGTCAAGCGGGTTCCCGGATAGTTGAAGGTGACTCCCGAGTATGGCCCCGAATATTGCTGGGTAAATCCAAAGGCCCGTCCTAAGCCATGAATGGAGATGTCCAAGTACTGTTCAATCCCCTTCACCCTCTTGCGTAGGGCGTATTCCTCGCCTTCCAGGCTGGTGATCGAGGTCCCCAGGCTCTTGATGCTCTCCCTCAATTTATCCAATTCGTAGCGGTAGGTTTCCGACAGGTTATGCAAAACCACGCCGGCCTTATAGATCACTTTCGGTGTGACGGGAGCCGAGGAAGAGGCCGAGGGGACGGCGGGGGCGGGCGACGCCTGGGCCACGACGATGGCGTCGTAGCGGTCCTGGGCCTTCTGGATGTCCCGGGCCACGTCAAAACGGGTCAGGGGAGGGTTGGCCTCACCGGGGGTCAGGAGTTGGGCTTCGGAGAGCTGGTGAAGCTGGCCGTAGACCGGGTCGTTCGAGGGAACCACCGAGAATAGGGTATCGCTGGAAGTCGCTCGGGCGGAGGGCGCAAACAGGACCATCCAGGCGGCAAAGCCAAGGGCCGACCGCCTCCATGCCCAACCCAGGGGATTCAATTTAGAAGCTGACTTCATAGGTCAACCTCCAAATCTGCTCCCGGCGGTCGAACCCGGGAACGTCGCTCCAGCTGTATTGGTTGTAAAACCAATCCCCGTGAATCTCAAAGGTGGGGCTGATGGGGCAGCGGACGCCGAAAGCATAGGAAGTGCGGGTAATGTTGAGGGCCTGGTACTGGTAGTTCCCCAACTCGCTGTTATCCAAAATGGAGGAATAGCTCGCCAGGATGGGGGGATCCCCTCCATTATCAAGGGTGTATTCGCTTCCGCTGGATTGTGCCTGCTCAAAGGCCCCCGATAGGATCAAGCCTTCCAAAAGAGGAATTTGGGGGAAGGGTCCCGCGTCCGCGCAGGCTATGAAGGTATCCACGCTGAAGGGAGACGCCCCCAGCCCCAGGTTCGTTTCCTGGTGTTTGTAGTCGAACGCAACGTCGAAGGTAGACGGAAGGCCCGGGAGGCCCTTGGCGAAATCGAGGGAGATGGCCCCCTCATATCCGGTAAAGGAACGGGTGTTAGTTTGAGTAACGCCGCTATCCACCGGCAAGACCCCCGTGCCGCCTCCGATGGAAACATAGACATAATCCGGCTGGATCTCGTGCATATTCACGAGGCAGGAGGCCTGGGGTTTGACCCAGCCGCCCTTCCCGATATCGGCGGAGAAACCAAGGACATAACCTTCCCGGTTCGGGGTGGCGTCGCCATAAGGCAGGGCGTTTTCCATCATCCGATCGTAGGGCGCGAAAGAGGGCCGCGCCACGTTTTGGAAGACATAGCCGTTTAAATAACCCATGAGGGCGTCATCCAGGTTCTGGTTGCTGTTGATATATCCCGTCACTGCCCCATTGGGAGAATATTGGTTGGTCTGGGCACCGGGAGAGAAAAAGTTGGGTCCGTTTGAAATGTATTTCATCTTGAGCTGAACCCCTTGAACGATGACCGCAGCATTTCCCAGGAAAGCCCAGTCGTCATAGATCCCCGCGTCATGGTCGGTGTCATCCAAATAATGGCTCTGGGCGTATTCCGCCGAACCGGAAAAGCTCACGCCCTTTTGCAGGGGCAGGACTCCGTCGGCGGAAAGACTCCCCACCTGGTACTGTCTGTTGTAAGTAACGGGATTGAACTGGTCATAGGCCATGTCGGACGTGCTGGTGTCGGTCCAGAGAAGGATTCCAGCTCCTTTTATTTCCAGGTAATCGTCAAAGAGGCCCAGGGAACCTTCGCCGCCTGCGTAATTATTACCGAAGGACAAGGGATTGGCCGAGTTCAATGCCCCCCCCATCGCCTGCAAATGGAAAGAACTGACCAGGGGGTTGTCGAGGACGGCCTGGTCGGAATTGGCCTCCAAGCCCCGGAAATGCCAATCGGGCCCATGGTCCATATAAACCAGCTCCTCCACGTCCTTGCGGGCGCGGTAATAGCAAGTCGGCTCGATGAAGGTGTAGACGGGGATTCGTTGTTCCAAAGGGTCAGGGGTGTGTAACGCCGGTAAAAATCCCCGGCGGTCACGTCGGCCACATCATTGACGCTGCTTAAGGAAAGCCAGCGGACATCGTAATTGGGTGTGATGGGGTCGCCATACACAAAACCAATGGTGCGGGTCAACGCAGGTCGACGTCAAACAGGACAAAGGGAACGGGAACGCTCCTCATTTTCAAATCCGCGAAGAAAACGTCGTTGTAGTCCATAGGATGGTAAAGGGTGTTGGGCCGAATCCGCGGAAGGTGTTGAAATAGCTGCGCGAATAGCCCGAAAGCTGGGTGCCGGTCTGATTCAAGTACTGGGCCTGGAGTTCCGAAAGCCTCCCGTTGAGCCTTTCCAAACTGCCGAGGCGGTCCTCCAGTTGGGCCACCTGTACCTCCATGGCCTCCAGTTCCACGTCAAACTCATCCAGGAGGTCGTTGAGGCTTCGGCCTGCGGCCGACTGGCCCGGGATGGCGGAAGGCGGGAGGGATTGGACCTGCTGGGCCGCCTGGGCGGTCAACTGGGCCACTTCCAGGTTGGTCAATTCCTCCAGGGGCTTGTCCGGTTTCGAGGCCCATCCGGCCAGCACCAGATTTTCCACACTCGAGTCGATCCAGGGATCCCGCTGGGTGGAGGCCAGGGACCCATGCTCGGCGCGCACGGGCCAGCCGGCCGCCGGGCGAAGCCCAGCGCCAGGAAGAAAAAGCCATTCATGGTTCCCATCCGTCGTTTCATACTTTCCCTATTCGCCTTTTCACGCGTTCTCATGACTCTCGGTTAAAACTGCATAAGAAAATAACAGTAAACCTGGTCCGCCTGGTAATTGTTGGCGGCACGTAGGCGTCCTGGAAGATCGAGGTGCTTGTAGCGGGCTTCCAGCTTGGAACCGCCCCAGGGCATGTCATAGGCCAACCCGGCGCCGATGGAATCGGTCCGGTAATCGCACGAGGGGCCAGGTGTAATTGGATTTCCAGGTTTCTAAGCCGTAATCCCCCAACAAATTCACGTTCTTGAAAACCTGATAGAGGAAAGAACCATCGAACACCGTCTGCTCGAAAAGGTTGGGGATGTTGGCCAGCGTCTGGCCGAGGCCGGTTGGGGTCGCCCATGGCCGATTGGACGGGGTCGGATGTGGTGCCCGAGACCTCGTTGTCGGTGAAGAAAAAGCCTCCATAGAAGGCCTGGTTCGAGCCCATCATCTTGTTGAACTGGAACTTGGCGGTGAGGGTGACGTAGTTGAACGTTTTTAAGTCGGTCAGGATGTGTAGACCTTATACCCCGAACTGTTGATTTGGATCACACCCCGGGGAGGAGTAGACCGGCATGATAGGGGGATGCGCTCGGTAGAGGAACCCCCGGGAAAAGATCTCGTATTGGGGGGAGTTGCCTGCGTCGGTTTCGCAGGGCCCCGATATTGTTCATGTAGCTTTTGCCCATGGGGCTGACCCCGCCGAACTCCGACCAGGTGCCTCCCCACAAGGCCGAGGTCCTCGGGGTAATAAACCGACACCAGCTGATAGGCTTCCATCGCATTGTTCCCCGTCTCGTCCGGGATCACCCTGTACTCGGTCTTTTGGGCCACGTCCAAATTCACCACGATGTCATCCAGGAAATCGGGCCAATCCTTCATCCAGGATTCCTGGCGCCCCTTCCATCCCAGGTTGGCCCGCCAGCCATAGCGGTCGCTGATGAGGTCGTCCGGAAGCCCAACAAACCCGAACTGACTATCCGCAGGCGGGACATAGGCCCCATAGCCGTACCGGTCCAGGTTAAAACCGGCTAGGATGACCTTGCTCTGTGGATTCACGTAATTGTCGCTGATGGCGGTGTAATAGAAAGTGAGGGGATAAATGTTCAGGGATGCCTGGCCAGCGGGGGCTTCCAAAGCCGGCGGGTTGATGATTCCATTGACAAGCGAAGTCCCTCCTTGCGCCAGGGTGGCGGCCCCGCCATTGGGGGTCCATAGACCTGAGGTGTAATGGGAATAGCCTCCCTCAATGTCGAGGAAGAAGGGTTTGAGATCAAATCCCAAATCCGCCTCGTAAGATTTCTGATCTACGGCCGGCGCCAGGGTCGTCGGGCTGGCCGGAGCAGCGCCCAGGTTGTCGTTCACCCATTCGCTAGATAAAGAAACCTGCAGGTGCCCATCCAGAAAGGGTTGGTTGTACTTGAGGCCCTCTTCCCATTTTTGCGGGTCCTTCTCCACCCGGCCCACGAGGATCGTGGCCTTGGCGTCCTTGCTCAAGAGGGGTAGGCTCGTGCCGACCATATAAAGTCCGTCGAAGACCCTTTGGGAGTTGTTAGAGTTGCTCCACGAAGTAAAGCTGGGAACATAAGTTAAGTTAGTAATGTAATCGTCCCAGTTTTTCTGGTTCTTATCCCCGGAATACTTCTTGATGTCGAAGGGATCCTCGTAACGCAGGCTTCCTTCAGGGTTGCCCCGGGTGAAATCCCCCAGGTCGGTATCGCTGCTGTAATACTCCACCGCCACCGTGTTGTTCCATTTGCCGAGCATTCCGTCCAGTTCATAATTAATCGAAGGACTATTGACCAGGATAGAGCCGGGTCCGCTGGAGGCGTTCCCGTTATACACGATGCCGCTCAAATCCAGATTGACGGAACCTTTCCCGCCCAAGTCGGCCCAAACGCCTAGGTTACCTTCTTCTTTGCTTGCGGTGGCGCTGACTGTCCCCAAAGGGCCTGTAACCTGCAGGTTTTCAGCTCGCACATCCGACTCATAGCTCAAGTGAATCGAGCCATTGGCCCGGTTGGCCTTGCGAAAAACGGCTTCCACTTCATCCTGAGTGGCCGAGAGCTTTTCCACTTCCGCTTCCTGCTCGGCGACCCTCTGGTCATCCAGACTCAAGCGGGTCCGTAAATATTCCGACTCCAGGCGCAGGGCCTTGCGAAGGGCCGCGATCTGCTTGCGAAGGACCGGGACTGAGGTTGGTGGCCAGGTAAGGCCCGCTATAAACCGACACCGGGGTTCCCCCCGCCGAAACAGTCTCCGGCGCGGCCTCGGTTTTCAGGGTGGGCGAGGGCGCCTCGGGGGCCAGGGATAAGTCCGCCGGGTTTTCTTCTACGCTCGCGCTAACGGCCAGGGCCGCCGATATGGAAGGGGCCGGGGGATTTACGACGGGAGCCGTAGCCGAAGGAGAAACCGCCGGCGCAACAGCAGGTTGAGGCGCTGGGGCAGGATTCGCTGGAGCCGGAGCGGCGGGTGGCGGCGCGGGAGCCGGGCTCGCTGGAGCGGCGGCCGCGGGGGAAGCTTGTGCCTGTGGTACTTCCATTTCAGGAATGGCTGGTACTCCCGGAAGTGTGGCATCAGGCGCCGGGGAGGAGGGAACGGGAGCCGCCGGCGAGGACACGACCGGAGTCGAAACGGCGGGAGCCGCCGGGGGGACGGGGGTGTTGTTGTCCAACCGGTTTTCGGCCTTTTCGGTATAGAGGGCCAATTCCAGCCGAGTGACCATATAGCCCCGGTCCAAAACATTCTTATCTTGGGGGTCGAGAAGACCGGCATCCGCCAGTTGTTTCACGCCCTGATAGAGCGGGTCGTCCGGCGAGACGATTCTCAAAGGGGTTCGCCCGTAAGCCTGGGACATTCCCAAGGAACAGGAGCCCCGCCAGGACCCAAAGGAAAGAGATTTTATTCTTAAGTTTCATCAAGAGATTTTTTTCCTCTTCCATCATGCCGGGGCTATCGACCGGGCTTTCTTCAAAATTTACCCGCTCGAAACAATGGCCCTAAAAGAATTCCACCTCATCCACCCAATAATCAATCGCGTAAGTCCCGGCGGTGTTGCCGGACTCCTTCCATCCATTCGATATCGGCGATTTCCCTTAAGTGTTCGGTGAAGTCCGGAGGCGTGACCGCCGAGCCCCAGCCCTGTTGCCGCTGGAGGTCGGTAAAGGCCAGATCCTTTTTCACCCAATTGTTCGCGGTGGGAAGGTCGGCCCCGAAATGGTTGTAGCAGCGAATCGGTGCAGACCCCCCCGGAGGAGGTAGGCAAGGTGGCCGCGATGGGGACGTTGAAGCCGGCGGCTCGGCGGCTTGGTCGTCGGAAGGGCATTTGAAATAAAAACGGATGCCGTTAAAGGGGCTCGCGTCGAAGAAACCCCGGGGCTTGAATTTTCCCGTCAGGAGAAAGGAGGGGTAGGTGTTGTCCCCCTTGTTGACCAGAGTGCCCGAGACATGGACCGCCATGGCCGTCCCGTTGGCACCCCCGGGAACCACCAGGGGCGTGTTCAAGGTGCCGCTGTAGGTGGAGGCGGACCAGAGGCCCGCCTTGGCCCCATAGAGAAGGGGGTTCATGCGGGGCGTGCCGTCCTCGAAATTGCTGACGATGGCCTGGGCAGGGGAAACCTTGACCTGGACTTTTTGGAGTTCGGGATTTTTCAAACCGTCGGAAAGGGGTTCTTCCTTGGAGCCCTCATTGATGAGGACCGCCCCGCAACCCGCTAGAAGGAAAACCACGGCCGGGAAAAGAACCGTGAATATTGCTTTCGACGGGACCATATTCACCTTTGAGAACAGGAATCGAACCAACCGCCCGGGACCATCCAGGGCCATCGCTCCCCAACCTGACTTACTTTACTAAAAGGGTCCGATATATAAAACCAATAAAATCTTATAGGCCCCGGCGTCCGGAAACATCATTAAACAATTTAAAGGAAGTTTCCCATTTCTCGGTTTGACCTGCCGGATCTGCCCTCGCGGGACCGATAGCCCCAACAAAATATTTTATTCCACGAAATTGATCCCCGGTTTTCAGCCCGAATATTTCCCTGTTTAAAATTTAAAACCTATAATAATTTTTCCTAATCCCTTCCTAGGAGCCATTCATGAACCGTCGCTTTCTGATCCTTGCGTCCTCCGCATTCCTCCTCGGAGCCCTGGCCCTCTTTCAAGGCGGCTGCACGATCCGCCCCATGACGTCTCTTCAGAAATCAACCGCCGACACCGCCAATACCACCCAGTTCTACAGCGCTTCCTGGGCCGATTCCTCCGGCAAGGACGGCAAAGGAGGCGTGAGCATCGTTTGCCAAGGCGACACCCACAATTTCCTCCTGCGCGAGGATGTTTGCCGCCAGAAGGTGGACGCACAAACCCTCAGCGACCATCCCGAATGGGTCTTGTTTGACAGCGACAGCGCCTCCGGCGACTGCCTTTCCTACGAATTCACCTGGGTCACCACCCCCAACGACAAGTTCTGGGGGAAAAAATGGGCGGGCGGGGGCGTGGCCTTTGACAAGAGCTGGACCGCCATCAACCTGACCGGGGCGGATTACCTTGTTCTCTACGTAAAAACCAGCGCCCCGGGGGTGGAAGTTAGCCTTTCCCTCAGCGGGACCTCCGACGCCTCTTCCACCGGTCCGGTCAAACTGAGCGATTTTGCCGCCGGACACAAGATCGGGACCGATTGGACCCAGGTCATCATCCCCATGACCTCTTTTCCCAGCCTTTCCAAATTGGATCTCACCCAGTGCAAGATTGTGCGCTTCGACATCTCGGGCGATTACCCCGAGAACCAGCCGGTTTATCTGCATGTCGATAAGGCTTACTTCACCGACACCAAGATGGTGACCCCCGTGGCCAACCTGGGCTGGCAGAAAAACAAGGGCCGGGTCTTCCTAATCTGGGACAAGTCCCAGGAGGAGGAGGTCAGCCGCTTCCTCCTGACGGTGGACGGGAAAAGCGCCGGCGAGGTGGACGGCAAGGAGCGCACCGCCCAGCTCCCCCTCTCCCTCTTCCAGGGGGCCGTGACCCATACGGTGGGAGTGGCCGCGGCCAACGACCAAAAGACCTCCAGCGTTCAGACGGTCATGGTGGACCTGACGCCCAAGGATTCTGAAAAGGCTGAGGTCACCCTTTCCGCCCAATCGGACCACCCCATCTCCCCTTATCTCTATGGTTTCAATTACATGTCCTCGGACGGCCTGAAGGAAACCGGCGCAACCGTCAACCGCTGGGGCGGCAACGCCACCACCAACTACAACTGGAAAGAGGACGCTGACAACCGGGGCGCCGACTGGTACTTCCTGAATACCGGCGGGTTCCCCAAGGGAGCCACGGAAAAGGACAAGCGTTACTACCAGTTCATCCAGGACGCCTTCAAGGCTGGCTCCCAGGCCATCATCACCATCCCCACCATCGGATGGGTGGCCAAGGCCCCCGCGCCCGGAGGCAAGGAACTTTCTTCCTATCCCACTTCCCTTTATCCGGACCAGGAAGCCAACGACGGCCAGGGCTCGGGCAACGGGGTGTTGGCCGACAAGAAGGGTTTCATCTGGGACAACGACCCCAATTCCAACTACATCCGGTCCACCCCCGCATTCCAAAAAGAGTGGGTTGAGACCATCGTCAAAAATTTCAGATCCGCCTCTCAAGGCGGGGTGCGCTTCTACCAGATGGACAATGAGCCCGGTTTGTGGAACTGGAACCACCGGGATGTCTGCCCCAAGGGCATCGGCTACAAGGACATGGTGGAACTGAACGCCCAGTACGCCGCCGCCGTGAAAGAGGCGGATCCGGACGCACAGGTCATCGGCATGACCGCCTGGGGCGTGAAGGAACTGGCCGGATCGGCCTGGGACTATATGCCCGGGGGCGTGGCCCACTATAAGGAACAGGGAGACGGGGGGCAGTGGACCGACCGCAAGGCCCACGGCGACTTCCCACAGGTGGCCTATTACCTCTGGGGCATGAACAAGCTTTCCCAGAAGGCGGGCAAGCGCCTGATCGACTACCTGGACGACCACGGCTACCCGGAGGTTTGGGGGAAGAACGCCAAGGGTGAGAACGTGAACGTGCTGGGCGACTTCGCCTACGACCCCGTCCTCACCCCCAAGCAGTTCGACGCCCTTCGGATCTTTTACGACCCGACCTTCGAGGACCCGGAGAGCTGGTGCGCCCAGCCCAGCTTGAAAAAGTACCTCTTCGACCCCTTCCGTCCCCTCATCCCGAACCTGAAGAAGATGATCGCCAAATATTACCCCGGCACCAAGCTTTCCATGACCGAGTATTACCCGGCCAGTTCCCACTATTACCATGGAGGGCTTTTGGAGATCACGACGTTGGGGATTTATATGAGGGAAGGTATGGACATTGCCTGCGATTGGGGCTCTTCCTGGGAAGGCAATTACGTCTTCCTGGGCCACAAGTTCTACGGCAATTACGACGGCAAGGGCTCCCGGGTGCAGGGCGATTACGTGAATTGCGCCTCCTCCTCCCCCGACCTCTATTCTTTCGGCGCACGGGACGGGGAAAAGAACTTCGTGATCCTGGTGAACCGCAACCACGACAAGGATTTCGAAACGACCGTGAAACTGCCCCAGGCGGCGGCAAGTTACGAGCTCTACACCCTTTCGGAAAGCCTGGGATACCGGCTTCTGGACTCGGGCAGCCACCCGGCGCCCGGGGCCAACCTGTCCATCCATGTCCCGGCTTTCTCGGCGATTCTGGTGGTGGCGAAGGTTCCCTCCGCGCCAGCGGCGCCATCCCCGCGGCCCCATCCGCCAAAAAGAAAAAGAAACACGTGAGCTGAGAGTTCCAAAAGGGGCGGGTCCAAAAACCCGCCCCTTTTTTTGATTATCCCCACTCAAGGATTATTCAATGAATTACTTGCGTTACATTCTGCCGGTTTTAATGGCCGTTCCCTCCCTTGGGGCCGCTGACCCCGGAAAACTTCCGATTCTCGCCATCGACGCCTCGGTCACGGTCAACAGTTTCAAACCCATCTACCTCTTCGGGAACAATACCAACGGTTGGGCCAGCCCCGCGCCCGTCAGCGGCAAGATCCAGGCGGCAGGCAACTTTCTTTTGCGGTATCCCGGCGGTTCCTGGGGCGACTGCTTCTTCTGGAACGGAGCGGGAGACTACGATACCCAGGGCAACTGGGTCCCGAGTGAAAAGGAATACGCCCCCAGCCGTTTGATGGCTGATGACGGCCAGCTTTACGATTCGGCGAAGGCCATTGACGGCAACCCCCGCACCGCCTGGCGTTCCAACCCCGACACCGATTACCGCCATGGCCAGTGGATCTATCTCGACTTGCAGGGAAAGAAAACCACTGACAAGGTGGGGGTCACCTGGGGTGACGCCGTTCAAAAGGATTTCCCCTTCGCAAAGATCTTTTCCGTGCAGTATTGGGACCCGGGCCACCAGCGTCAATGGATGCCCTACGGCGCTGATACCGACGGATGGAAAAACACCTCGGCGGTCAGCGTGACCGGCCATGGCGGTTCGCAGGAGGTGGCCTTCCAAACCGTCACCACCCAGTATGTCCGACTGCTCCTCATCCGAAAGCTCCCAAGGGGACCGGGGCGCCTACTCGGTCGCCGAACTTAAAGCCTTCAACGGCGGCGCCGAGATGGACCGGCCCAAGGGAAGCGCCATCGCCTCCAGCACCGATACCGCCTCCAAGCTGGGGGACCGGAAAATCTTCGGTTTCGAGGAGTACATGGATTTCATCAACGCGATGAAGCCCGAGGGCATCCCGCTCATCATCGTCAATTTCGGAAGCGGCACCCCCCAAATGGCGGCGGCCTGGGTGAAATACGCCAACATCACCAAGAAATACGGTGTCAAATACTGGGAAATCGGGAACGAGGTCGGCGGCCATTGGGAATGCGGCGGTCCGGTCAATACCCGCGATTACGCCCGGCGCTATATCGAGTTCTACGAGGCCATGAAGGCCGTGGACCCTTCCATCACCATCGTGGCCCAATGCGGCTACGCTGACAGCTCGGAGGTTTACGACGGCGTGCCTAGCCTGAAGGACTTTGTGGACCGGCTGGCCCAAGACAAAAAAGAAAAATACCTGGACGCCTTCTCCATCCATGACTACCCAAACTGGAACCAACCCGTTTCTCTATTATTAGGTTCCCCCGCTTCCGCCATGGCGGACCGGGAAAAATGCAATCCAAGTGCAACTCAAAGGCTACCCTTCCCTCGCCCAGGTCCCGGTCTGGATGTCCGAGTTCAACACCTCCGACCACGTCCTCCCCGACATCTCGGTGCACCTGGAAAACGGCCTCTGGCTCACCCAGTACCTTTGCGAGTTCATCCGCCATTTCGGTAGCCGGGGTTTTGCCACCATGTGGGACACCCTGAACGGCGGCAACGCCATTAAGGACCCTAAAGGCGCTGACCACGGCTACCTACAGGCCGAGGAAGGTCCCTACCAGTACCAGGAAAGGGCCGACTATTGGGCCATGAAGATGCTGACCAACGATTGGGCGAGCCCCAGTGATGAAAAGATCCACCAAATGGTGTTTGCCAATTGTCCGGTAAGCTTCTTGGCCTGTTACGCGGATCACCGGCCGGATGGAATCTTGAGTCTGCTCGTGGTCAACAAAAACCCCAGTGACAACATTTCGGTCAATATCCAAATCAAGGGATTCAAACCGGATACTTCGGCCAAGGGTTGGGTTTTCGATAAGAACAATTACCAATGGAATACCGACTCGGCGCCTTACCATGCCGACCCCGACAAACCGCCCACCCTCTTCAGTGCGGATGACGTTTCGGATAGTTTCAATTACGCTTTTCCGGCCTATTCGATCACGGTCTTGCAGTTCGTACCTAAAGAGTAAAGCGGGCTCACAGGCCCCGGTGCTATAATTCTTCCAGGGCGCATGAGATTGTAAGGGTTGTAACCGGTTCAAACTACCGAGGAGGCTCGAAGATGAAGCGATTAATTTGGCTGGCTCCTGTGTTCCTGATGACCCTATCGGCACTTTGGGTCAGTTCCTCGGGATGCCACAACCAAAACGCGCCCACATTCGCCCCGACCCCCACTGGAACGTCCACCTCGACCCCTTCCGCCACGCCTACCGCGACCTGTCCCGTCACCATGTTCAATCCTTGCCAAACCCTTTCGGATAACGGCACCTGGAATTCCCCCAGCAACGGGGTGGTCTATACTTCCGCCCTTTCCATTGCCACGATCCTGGGCACCCCCTACCTGGATGTGGACATTACCACTGGCGCCAGCTTCAACCAGAACATGCTCATCCTAACCGGCTTCACCCCGACGGTTTGGGCAAATGTTACCCAGATGACCGCGAACGTCATCGTGGACTCCAGCGTGGTCGCGGGAACGGGTTATGATCAGCTCCTTGTGGTAGCCGACTCCAGCAGCGCGGGAAAGTATTTCCAACTCATCGCCACATCCGATCCCAATCTGGTTTCCGGCGCCCAATCCGTGACTTGGGCCATAAATCTCGCCACGGCGGGCGGCATGCCCCCGACGGCCGCCCTTTCGAAACTCACTTTCATCAACAACAGCAGCTCCTCGACGAATACGGGCAACATTTATATCAATGACATCAAACTCATCATGTGCCCCTAGGACATAAAAAAAGCCCGGTCCTTTCCAGGGCCGGGCTTTTTTTATTGTTGGATGGAACTTTTTATTTTTGGTTGAAGTACTTCCGGTTCAATTCGGCCGTCAGTTTGGGCAGGATGTCCTCCGGCTTCTTGTTCCCCAGCCAAGCCGGGTCCAGGGCCGGGCCCACCTGTCCGTCCCAAATCTCCCCCCAGTTCAAGACGAAGGGCGTGAAACGCGCGTTTTGGGGCATATTCAAAAGGATGCTCTTGTGCGCGGCGCCGAGGCTTTTGAGGAAGGCGTCCGATTGGGCGACCTTGATGAGTGCCGGTTGGATCATGCCAGTGGAGGCCACCTGTGCCTCGACCTCGGCGCCGGTGAGTTCCTTGAGTACAGCCCAGGCGTTGTCCATGTTCTTGCAGGTCTTGCTGATGGCGTAGCCCGTCCCGCCGCACTGCCAGCCCTGCTTACCGCCGGGACCCTTTGGAAATTCCACCACGTCGAAATCCAGCCCCTTCTTTTCTAAAAAATGGGGGGTATGCCAGACGCCCGAACACATCATGGCCGATTGGCCGTTCATGAACATGTTCTCCGCCCCTGCTCCGAAACTGAAGGCCTGGAGTTGGGAGGGGGTGGGGGAAACATGGTACGTGTAGATCATGTCCCAGCGGAAGCGGAAGCCCGCCATCGCCTCGGGCGTATCCAGGGCCAGCCGGGTCGGGTGCTCCTCGTTGTCGGTAAAGTAGCCACCGTTACTAAGCATGAAATTCACCGCGTTGGTCCCGTAGGGGTCCACAAAGGCCCAGCGGGTGACCCTGCCGGTCGCGTCCTTCTTTACGAGCTTTTGGCAGATGGGCAGGAAATCGTCGGGCCATTTCCAGTCGGCAGTGGGATAGGGGATCTTCGCCTCATCAAAGTACTTCTTGTTGTAATAGACGAGCCCGATAGGGGCCAGGTCCGAGGGGATGGCGTAGATTTTCCCCCCGGGGCTGAAATGGTTCAGGATGGTGGGGTAGTAATCCTTTACGTCCATGCCGTCGCGCTGGAATAAGGGGGTCAGATCAGCAAAGGCGCCCCGGAGGTAAAGGTCCACGAACTGGCTGGCCTCGGTGCTGATGATGTCGGGGGCGGTGCCGGTCACGGTCTCGGTCATGATTTTTTCGTGATAATCCCCATAGGGGATGGTTTCCAACTTCACCTTTAAACCTGGATACTTGGCTTGAAGACTAGCGATGGTTCGGTTGAGGATTTGGAGGACGGTGGGGTCGGTGCTGAAAATGGAGATTCGAACTACATTCGCTTGCTGATTTGTCCGGCATCCGAAACCAAAGACAACCAAGGCCAAAATCGCGAATACCAACCGCAAGGGGTGTTTCATCGTGGGGCTCCGTAGTTTGATTCGGATATTTTCGTGGCGGGGGACATTATCCTAGGCAGTAGGGGATTTCTGGAAAAAATCGGCGGGAGGTTGGAACTTCTTGAAATAATTTTCACAGGTTACAAACAAGAACAAACTATAGGCTGAGTCATCCGGATTTCAAAAACACTGCGATTCGATTGGATAAGTAATCTAGTTTAAACAGCGGTCAGGTCCCCATCCTCTTCACGGATGGCCTTTTCAATTTCCTTTTCCAAGGATTGGTTCGCCACGACCATGGCCAGGATCAACCGGTTCAGCGCGGTTTCGGCGGGCTCCCCTTCCTTCAAACCCTCCTCAACGGTGGCGGCCCGTTTAAGATTTTCCTTGGCCCATTCCCCGCAAACCTCCACCGCCAAGCGGCTCCAGCTTTCATAAAGTTTTCCCAAGCGGGCGACTTCCTCAACCGTCCTTTGTTTTTTCAGAATCAAGGTCCCGCTCAATTGAGTGAGCTCCTGCATTAATTTCTTTTTCGCCTCATGGCGGATCTTTCGCGTCATTCATTTCCTCTTTCTCATCTCGCCATCGGCTTGCCCCCGGGGGGACCCCGATCTTCGAGAAGTGCCATTTCCCTATAGGGCAAATGACATGCCATGAGTAAATCGATCGGATGAATGGAAAAAACGTTTTTAGGAAAAATCAAAGTGGGTAACAATGTCCAGCCCTTACCCGTTTTGTCCAATTATTGGTTGGCGAGTGATTACATATGGTTAAGAGATTTTCAGAAAAAAAAGGCCCTTCCCGCGAGGGAGAGGGCCGATTGAAAAGAAAATTTTTTACGGAACGGTTGGCCTCAGTGGAGCTTCTTCCGACTTAATCTCAAGTGACGCCGCCGCCAAACCTTGGGCTTCAGCTTTCAGGGTGAGGGTTCCCGGTTTTGGACTGCCCTGGACGATCACCTGGGCGAGCCCCGAGAAGAGGCTTCGCTTCCATTGCGCCGCCGGAACGACGGTTCGCACCGAACCCGGATCCTGGTTCAATTCCTCCCAGGTCTTCCTCCGCAGTAATTCCTTCCCCACCACCGCGTAAACGTTGCGGCCCTTTTTCAGGATGGACTTAGGGAGTGGATAGCCCTGGACCGCGTCATCCCGCATGACTTTCTCCGTGATCAACTGGCCGTTCACGTAAACCGACTGTCCCTCCACCAGGCTCTTGGGATAGAGGATGATCTCGCTGTAATCATCCAAGGCGGTCAGGTCGAAGTGACCCCGGATGACCCGGTTCGAGGGTTGGTCCGGTGAAACTTCCCCATGGTCATCGTTCCGGCCTTGGAACAGGTCGGCCCATTTGGAATCATCCTGCCCAAACTCCACCTCCGGTCTTTTCCCCAATTCACCCCCATCGAGCATCTTCAACCCCTCGATTCTTACTGGGTCACGGTATCAAAATATCGATCTGCCTCATGGCAGGCGGGATCACCGTTTCCCACCCCGATGATCTGTCCGGGCCCTTGCAGGCTAAAGCGGATTAAGTTACTAGCGGTTGGAACAACTCGGTCTTCCTGGTCGGTAACTTGAACCGTCACCACCGAAACATCACCCCCATCGGCCTTGATCTTCGTTTGGTCGGGAATCAGGGCGATGGATACCGGCTCACCAGCGGTTTCCTCCTTGGCCGAAGCCGCTTCTTGGCCATTCTTGTATCCCTTCGCCAGTAACACTCCAGGCGCATAGGGCACCTGCCATTCCAGGTGAGAATAGGCGGGAACGGTCTTTTTGCCCAAGCTCGTCCCATTCAGGAACAGCTCCACCTCATCACAATTACTGTTAGCCCGAACCAAGATGTTTTTCCCTTCCTTACCCTTCCAGTTCCAATGGGGGGATCCAGCCGCTCGCGGACGGCACGGTGTACGTGCGCTACTACCTCTCCAACGACGTGAGCTTCTGGCTGGGCGGGCTGCTCAACGGGATCATCCAGCAGCAGCTCCGCAAGGGCGCGTCGGATGTGATCTCGACGCTCGGGCGCGTGGCCTCGGGCCGCTCAGCGGCCTCAGTAACCGGTTCCGGTATTGGTGGTTACGCCATTGAAGCCGTTGGCGGTGACCGTGGCGGTGATGGAGCCGTCGCTCGCGGGCACGGCGATACCAACGCCGAGATGATAGATGTAGTTTCCGACGGCGGTCGTGCCGTTGTTGGTGTTCAGACAGATGCCAACCGAGTACTGGGGCGTGGTCGTGCCGCATTGGCCGGTGGTCGAGGTGCCGGTGGTCGCGGTGCCCGCGATTTGGTTGGAGCCGACGATGAAGCTACCGGAGAGCTCGGAGATCCCGATCATCATGGCGCGGATGTAGTTTCCGGTCATGTTGGACCAGCTGCCGTTGTAGATGCCGTAGGCCAGGTTGGTCGTCGTCGCGTTGCCGTAGATCTGGTTATTGCTGATGATCGTCCGCGTGGCGCCGTTGAGGTTGATCCCGGAGTCGCAGTTCTTGATTGAGTTGCTGGAGATGACGGTGCTGTCCTGAGTATCGAACTTCATGCCCCAGCTGGAGGCCGTGGCACCGCAGTCGATGTGGTTGCCGGTGATCGTGGAACCAGCCCGCCGCCGAGCCGCCGGTGCCAGTGAATTGGATGCCCCACGTGGTGCTGTTGATCTTGATTGCCCGAGATCAGCAGGTCCGTCAGGGTGCCGGCCGGGACAATGATGCCGACGGTACCGGCATCCAGGAGGTTTCCGGTGACGTTGACGCTCGCGGCAGTACCGCTGATATTGATCGTTTTGCCCGAGGTGTTGAACACGTTGCCGGAGACCACTACGTCGGTGCTGGAGCTGCCTAGATACAGGTTCCAGCCGGAGCCGCCCGAGGCGTTGTTGTTGGTGACAGTGAGGTAGTTAACAGTCGCCGTGTCGTTGGTGGAGATGTCGTCTATGCCCCCTTCAAAAATGTTGGCGTTGATTTTCGCGCCATTGAGGGTGCCGGTGAGATAGACCGCGACCTGGAAGACGTCGAACTCGTTGTCCTCGATGTCGAGGTAAGTTGCCGTGTCGGCGGACGGCAGATAGACGGCATAATTGCTAGGAAGGCAGCCGACGAAGTGGTTGTGCTTGATCGACACAGTCGTCGGCGACGAGGAGAGGTTGATCGCGTAGGTGGCGCTGCTGCAGCCCGACCCCGTCGTGTTGAACGTCAGATCGGAGATGGAGTTGCTGCCCGCGGGCTTGATCATCGACAGATTGGTGCTCGCCGCGAGCACGGCACCGAGCTCGCCCGGAGCGAGACGCCGCTCGGGAGGGTGACGGCGGAGATGGTCGAGGTCTCGCCGTCGAGTACCACGACGCCCGCGCTGCCGGCCGAAGTGATGCAGCTGTTGAGCGCGGCGGTGGTGCCTCCGGTGCAGTGGACCTCATTGCTCGACAGGATGGTGTTACCGCTGGCCGCGAGCACGCCCGTATTGACGGTAATCCCGCCCGTGACGGCCATGCCACCCACGACCGTGGCGCCGCCGCCCGCCACCTGAAGTCCGACACCTCCGCCGGTCGCGTTCGCCTGTGCAGATCCCGTTGCCGCCGCCCGTGGCCTGGAAGGTGCCGCCCGTGCCCGTGCCTGAGTTGTCGCCGCGAATCGCAAACCTTCGCTACCCGCATTAGTCGCATGGATGACCGGATTGACAAGGTTGCCGCTGGTTGCGGTGATAGCCGCGCCGGTTCCGGTGAAAGTCATCGTATTGTCGTCGCTGATAGCGCCCGAGATCGTCGCACCTCCGGTGTTGATCACAAGGCCGGTGCCGCTGGTCGAGCTGATATACAAACCGCCGCCGGTACCCGTGCTGCTGAAGTATCCCGCATAGCCCGAGCCGGTGTTCAGGCCCTTGACGCCGACGCCCGAGCCCGAGTTAGTCGCGAGCAGCGCGTTGCCCGCCGCGGACGCGCTGGTCAGGATGGCGGAGATCGCATTGGCGGCCGAGTTGGTCGAGTCGTTTTCGGCATAGATCGTAGTTCCGGTGTTGGACGACTTGCTCATGTCAGCGTAGATGCCCGCGCCACTCGACCCCGCGTGGGTCACGACGATCCCGGTGCCTGCCGCGGCGCCCGCGGTCAACTGCGCGGTGATCGCAGATACGGAGTTGCTTGTGCCGGCGTTGGTCGCGAGCAGGGCGTTGCCGGTGTTGGTGGTGCTGCTCTCATGTTTGCCCAAACGACATTGCCGGCAGCGGCCGCGGTGGCCATCTGCGCGTAGATCGA
>CAWKIF010000053.1:0-29224 GCA_963849485.1 candidate division FCPU426 bacterium
ATAAGTGGTAAACGTCTAAAAGGGTTGAAACGATGATGACCGTCATTAAAAGAACGGTTTTTTTCTTAATTAAAACGGGTTCAACAAATCTAAATAACCCGACCACAACCATAAGGATCACGAACGGAAATATAGGCAAGACTCGCATCAACTCAATACTATTGGTGAGAACTCCGGGAAGAAAACATATAACGAACACCACCATCATCCAGTAAAAAACAGGCCTATTTCTAAAGCGGAAAACATCGATAAGCCCTAATAAAAAAGCCGAACCCAGAAGCGGATTTAAATACCCCCCCCATATCGGTCCGAAATTAAAATAGGACTTGTCGAGAGTTCCCCATAAAAGCGCAGTTCCGTACGAAAGAGAAACACTCACTTGCTGCAAAAAAGGATTGGCTCGGTAAAAAACAGAATATTCATGCGCATGGCCCATGGCGGTATATTTCAATATTTCCCCAAGAATCGGAATACTCACCACACCCATCGGTAAGAAAAAAAGCAATAAGGGATGAAGGACACTTTTACTATCGCGAATCCAATGCCATAAAATGACAATGCTAATAGCACAAATTGTCGGCAAGACCGTTATATAGACATAAAATCCAGAACCTAAACACACCCCCAGAGCGACCAATAACACTTTCTGGTATTTCGTTCCTAAAGACTTGAGATAAATGCCCAGCATCCCAAGGGAAACGAATTGCCAAATAACCATCCCCTGAGCTAGATAATAAGCTTTCAAAAAAAGCGGCCAATAACTCAATGAAAGGACAGTCGCCGCCATTATGGAAAAAGTTCTTGTTCCGTACTGCCGGCAGGCCCAGTATCCCAAGGGGACAATCAAAAGTGATTGGAGAACCGGCAAAAACCAAATGGAAAATAGGGATGGACTGAATAATTTAAGAAACAACGCCTGTAACCAATACATCAAGGGTGGAACTTTTTCTATGCTGTAGGTTAAATGCCAACTCCAATGTTCCATTTGCCCGATACTCAACAGGCTGTTATAAGCGTCATCCCACATAGGCCAAGCCTGGAGCGAAACAAATCTAAACAGCCTTAAAAACACACCTAATCCGAATACAACCGGTAATAACCAGACTAATGAGGTTTTATTATTTCCTTCGGCTTTATCGAATAAAGATTCGTTTGGATCCGCCAGATCAGAGGTGAGTAGGGCAATAATAAACGGCGATAAAAGAAATACGATTCCAATCCATATTTTCACTTCAATGGCCAAGTGAAGATATGCCAACGCGATATTATCGATAAGAAAAAGCAGGAAATATAAACGGGGGTCATAACGAAACTTATCATTGCCCATTTTTATCAGGATTTGACTCATCAATTCCTCATGGCATCCCAGTCAGTACATCTGTCCTAACATCGGGGTTTAAATATCATCCTTGAACATCGGGGCGGAAAGGAAAATGCCCAATGGCCCCAAGAAAATCGCTTTGCTCTCATTAAAAATCTATTGAATGCCAATTTCCGGATGGAATTTCTCGTTTCGAACGATTATCGATCAAACCGAATATGCCCAAACGGCGCGAGTCAGCTTCAGAAGTTCCCACAAGGCGGTGATTATAATTTTAAAAGAGCCGCCCTTCGCTTTCCCATGGGCCCGTGGAAAATAGACCGAGGGGCATTGGATACATCCATTTCCTCTTTTAATCATTTTCGCACAAATTTCACTTTCAATAAGCGAACTCTGAAGTTTTAAATCCAGCTTCGATAGCTCCGATCGTTTATAGATTTTGACCCAATTCACATCCTGTAAATTCATCCCGAACAATACTCGATTGATCCCCTTATTGAATTTGGAAATAAAAAGTCTGAAAAGACTGTACCCTTCCTGTTTTTTCCTAAAAAAAGAAACAAAAGTTCCATTTTCGACAGTCTTGAAGGGAAGCAGTTCATGAACGTTGAATTGTCCATCCCCCGGAATGACGCAAACATTTTCACATTTTGAACTGTAATAACCGCTTCTCAAAGCCATTCCAATACCTAAATTCGAAGAATGATGGATAGGTCTTATTTCCGGATATTGCTTGACCAACTTTAGGATCAGCGACTGGGTGCCATCGACGCTTCCATCATCCACGATGATGATTTCGTACCGACCTGGGGCCATTTTTCGAAGAACTCGGCGAGCGGAATCAACCACCCTATCGAGTGTAGGCATTTCGTTGTAACAAAGAATGACGAGAGACCAGCTTTGTTTTTGAACCGGCATTGGATGGTTGTTCCTAGCTGTTAATCATCTGGTCAATATTTCAAAACAATCGTTTCCGATTATTCCTTATTTTTTGTCGCAAAATCCCGAATCGCCCGGGCGACTTCCTCACATTGGTTCCGAGATAATTCAGGGAAAATCGGAAGTGAAATTTGCCTTTGGGCGATCGACTCGGAGATTGGAAAACTTCCAACTTCGCCAGAGAGTTCCTTATAAGCCTTTTGCAAATGGACGGGGATTGGATAATGAATGAGGGTATGGATTCCTTTAATATTTAAAAACTGGGCCAGATCGTCCCGTTTTTCCAGCAAGAGGGCATATATATGAAACACATGGCAGACATTCGATTCGGTTTGGGGCAACTGAATATCCAACTCCTGAAGCAATTCATTGTAAATTTTCGCCTTTTCTCTACGAGCCTCATTCCATGAATCCAAATATCTTAACTTGACCCTTAAAACCGCTCCTTGAATACCTTCCATCCTGTAATTAAAGCCCTTTAACTCATGGTGGTACTTCCGGTCCGACCCCCAGTCCCGAAGCATCCTTATCGTTTTTGCAAATTCCTGGTTTCGGGTGGTGACAGCCCCCCCCTCACCATAAGCGCCAAGATTCTTACCTGGATAAAAGCTAAAACACCCAAGATCACCGATACTTCCCACTTTTTGGCCATTATATTCCGCTCCATGGGCTTGAGCGGCGTCCTCGATGACGGTTAAACCAAATTCACGAGCGATCCGCATGATTGAACCCATATCGGCGGGATGCCCATAAAGATGGACTGGTAGTAGGGCCTTGGTGCGCTTCGTGATTTTTGGAATGATTTGATCGGTGTTCATTGTATAAGTACGTGGATTCACGTCTACAAAAACCGGTTTTGCGCCCGTGTAAAGGATGGCGGCAACAGTCGCCACAAAAGTGGCGGGTACGGTGATAACCTCGTCCCCCGGACCGATTCCAGCAGACAGGAGCGCTAAATGAAGGGCGCTGGTGCCGGAATTGACACCGATCGCGAAATCCGTTTGGCAATAAGCCGCGAACTCTTCTTCAAAAGCTTGAACTTCGCGTCCAAGAATGAATTGACCACTTTCAATGACACTCCCTACGGCTGAATCTATCTCGCTTTTAATGTTCTGGTATTGGGCTTTCAAATCAAGGAAAGGGATCATAAATTGAACTTTTTCCACTCCAACTCAACCGGCTGTCCCTTTAAAGCTAGCGATCGAGAGGCCGCCTCAAGGATATGAACAATCCGGAGGCCGACCCAACCATCCGATATTGGTTGATTGGAGTGATTCACACAATCGACAAAATGATTTGTTTCATAAAACAGGGCTTCCGTGGTATCCAAGTGGGGTGCCCAAATATCACCCGTACGATAATCGACCATTAGTTTATAAATTCCTTCGGGCTTGTCCGTAACCACAACCCCCTTGTCGTAAACCTTGACTTTTTCAGTAACCTCCACGTCATCATAAACAATCATTTGTTTGTCACCGCCGATCAGGGTCTTCCGCACCTTGACGGGAGCAAGCCAATTCGCGTGGATATGGGCAATCAGGTTATCCTCAAAAAAACACGTTAGATATGCGATATTTTCAGGTTCTCCTGGGATGTGGGAAATTCCTGTCGCCGCTACGGCGATGGCCTTTCGTTGGAGCACAAAATCCATTATTGACAGATCGTGAACCGCTAAATCCCATAAAACATTGACGTCATGTTGGAACAACCCAAGGTTGATCCGGACAGAGTCATAGTAATATATTTTTCCTAGCTGACCCCCATCAACCATTTCCTTAATCTTCCGTACGGCTCCGGTATAGAGGAAAGTATGATCCACGAAGAGCACCAGCTTTCTTCGGTTAGCCTCCTCGATGAGTTCCAACGCCTGAGTCGAGTTTGCAGTAAAGGGTTTTTCTATGAAAACGTGTTTCCCTGAACGAAGAGCTTGAAGCGCAAGTTCATAGTGTGATCGGACGGGCGTGGAAATGGCGACCGCGTCAATCCGCGGATCATCAAATATTTCCTTAACTTGGGTCGTAGTCTCTATGGCGGGGTAAAGTTTATTGATTTTTTTCAAATTTTCCGGTTTGAGGTCAGCGACTTTCAAAACATTCAAACCATCAGAAACCACGAAATTCCGGACAAGATTTGGGCCCCAATAGCCATAACCAATGACCCCGATGTTAATCATAATAATATCGCATGTTTTTGGCCCTTAAACGTGATAATGAAAATGCAAAACACTTCTTATTAGATATCTTAAATCTACTTCCTAAAGACAGAAACGATTTATTTGCTATTAAGCCAACCTTGCAATTAAAAATAACCGTTTATTTAAAACGGTGCAAATCCGTCGTTTTTAATCCTAGCACTTCTTTTTCATTCTAATTGGAACAATAATGTTTTGAGGACAAGAAAGAATAATATGTTTCAATTGATGAATTCATCGTTCTTTCCCTTTATAACTTTCCACCAATGATTTGAACATGTTTGGTTCAAATTGGAATTTTGGTATTAAATTCTATTATTTGGATTTGGCCTAGAACTTCAATTTGCCCCAGCTCAATCCATTCATTCAGGAATTCCTGCTTGGAAATTCTCTCCAAGTATAACAAGGCTTTGATTGGTCGAATAATATTGGTTTGTCTTCGGTTTGGAGATCACGCCGGGGAGAAAAGTAACGGTTAAATTAGGATTGATAAATGCTCTTCGGGTGGTTTTTGAAACAGGGCTCAAGCTGAAATTCAATAACGTAAAAGGAATGTTTAGAACCACATCGAGACGGATCATGTTCCAGCTTTGTTCTCGACAGTCGAAATAGTGTGAAAATCGCAAGGCGACAATATAATGAACACCACCCTATCCCACATTGATGCTAGTCAAATAAATCCTGGAAATTCTAGATTGATTTCTTAGCACAAAAGAATCTTTCTGTATATTGCTTAAAAAAGGAGCGCTCATGCCAATCTCAGCGTCCGTAAAGTTAGGAAAAAACACTTTCATCCCTCAGCCTGATCTCGTAAATCTTTATGGTTGTGAAATTGGGGATGACACGAAAATCGGGGCTTTTGTTGAGATCCAAAAAGGAGTTAAAATCGGCCGGTTTTGTAAAATCAGCAGTCATAGTTTTCTTTGCGAGGGCGTAACCCTGGAGGACAAGGTTTTTGTGGGCCACGGGGTCATGTTCATCAATGACCGGTATCCTCGATCTACCTCGGGGGACCGGCTTCAATCTGAAGAGGATTGGGAAATCATTCCAATACACATTAAAGAGGGTGCTTCCTTAGGAAGCGGTTCTATTATTCTTTGTGGAGTCACCATTGGGAGGGGAGCCATGATAGGCGCTGGAGCGGTGGTCACCCGAGATGTTCCCGATTCCGCCGTGGTCAAAGGGGTTCCTGGAAGGGTTACAGGTATAATCGGTTAAAATCATTTAACCTGGGTTTTCCAGATGATATTTCCATTCGAGTATTTTTAGATATTGTTCCCGACATTTTGAAATTTATAAATATTCCTTATTGCACACTAGCATCCACACCGATTGTAATACGCGTGACAAATCTTGGATAAACTGTGGGAATCGCCAATGGCCGAAAAGCAAACCTCTTAAACCAGAAACGGGAAAATTCTAACCTTGAAAATAAAACTTGTCTCTATCGAATCAGGTGTTTCTGGCATCGGTTTCAGGAAAGTAGCTGGGGTTGCAAAACAAATATTCCCAGATACTGAAATATGTTTTGTTACCCCGGATAATTTGTATTCGTTCACCTCCCTACTATTCCCTGATAAAAATTCAACTTTAAATGACTCTGATATAGAAAGGATATCTTCTTATTTAGCGGAGGCGGACATAATCGGGTTTTCATGTATGACCGCATCTTCTGGGCTCGTCGAAAAAATAGCGAACCGTATAAAAAAAATCAAACCCTCCGCATATCTCTTGTGGGGTGGAGTCCACGCCACGCTTTATCCGGAAGAATCCATCGCCTTTGTGGACGCGATTTGTGTTGGTGAAGGCGAACGGCCGATGGCCATGTTTCTTGAAAACGCGTTAAAAGATAATTTCGCGACAGATATACCAGGGATGTGGATCAAAAAAGAAAATATTATTTTAAAAAACCAGAAATTACCCCTCAATACTTCCGAATTGCTCGGTAGTTTTCCTCATTCCTATTTCGATGACTCGATTATTTATGACAAGTCCGTAAAACAATTCAGGATCTTTCACCATTTGGATTATTCACAGTTTAACGGCTTGTTATTTAGGACGCTTTGGACACTTGGTTGTCCCTTCGATTGTTCTTTTTGTGCAAATGATTCATTTATTAAACTTGATTCGGGATACAGGAGACTAAGGCACGCGCCGGTTGATTACATCCTTGATGAAATCAAAATTGCCCGGAAAAAGTACCCCTTCATTTCCACGATTGCCTTTTACGATGACAATTTCATCGCCCTCCCCTTTGAAACTATTCAAGAATTCAGCAAAAAATACAAAAAAGAAATCGATCTGCCATTCGTGGTGTTTGGAATACATCCCAATACCCTAAGAAAAGACAAGGTTGAATTGCTGGCGGCAGCGGGAATGAACAGGACAAGAATGGGGGTTCAATCCGGTTCCACAGAAACGTTGAAATTTTTTGCCAGAGGAACGGATAAAAAAAGAATAGTAGAATCTGCAAATGTTCTCACGGAGGCGGCGAAGAAACACAAGATGATTCCACCGGCCTTTGATATTATCAGCGATAATCCGGTGGAAACCATCGACAACAAAATCGAGACACTTGAATTGCTTTATTCGATCAAGAGGCCCTTTACGCTCATCGTGTTTTCACTGAGGGTTTTCCCCGGAACCTCTCTGTTTGATTACGTTCAAGAAAATCTGCAATTGGTGGAATATTTCAAAAAATCGTCATACCTCAGCACAAAGAAAAATATGAACAATATCATTTTGTACCTTCTTGCTATTTGCCGACCTCCGCGTTTCCTTTTCGACGAGTTGGTCTCCATCGTTAGAAAAAATGGCGGCGAAGAGAAAGAATACCCCTTGCTTTACCAGACTATTTATTTTATTTACCTTGCAAATAGGGCCTGGGTCCATCTGTTTAAATTCGACTTTTCGATCATGGTTGGAAGGTGGACTTATTACCTTTGGACTTTGAAGCCGAGAAGGGCTTGGCACTGGAGAAAAAGCAACTAAATAGTAAACGCCTGGGCGCCTTAATGATTTTTGTTTGGGTTAAAAATTCTATTCTTTCGGGCCATGCTATAACAGTAGTTGTAGCAAATGTTTCTCGTTTTTTCGCTTACAAAGATACAAACATTAATTCTATTAATTTCATAAGTTCATTGAAGCTGGAAGTGAAAAATGATTCCGGAGAGGCGATTTCTTCTCGAACAATCAGGTCAAAATACGGCATATAAATATTTATGAGTTAAAGCTTCCTTCCAATAGAATAAAATCGTTCTATTGATTATTTAGGATCCCCCTTGAGTCCTCAACCAACAAATCATATAAATAAATTTCCACTTTCCATCTCTTTTATTATTTGCTTTACAACCGTCCTCATTTTTTTATTTTTTTTCAAACCCTTTTTCAACGTCAACGATGACTGTTTCAAGATTTTATTCGCCAAGGGGGTCGGCACCAACCTTTACCCGAGCGAATTCATCGGCTATTCCAGCATCCCCTTGGGTTTCATTTTAAAATGGCTCTATGGGTTTTTCCCTTCTATCCCTTGGTATGGGCTTGGTCTCGTTTCAGCTCAATTTTTTGGGATTTGGTTATTCCTTTATTCTCTTTTCCTGGGCCCTTCTCCCCTTTGGAAATGCGCCCTGCTTATCATGGGTTTCCTGGCGGCCGATGTCACTTTTTTTTGCAATCTCCAATTCACCATCTCGGCCTCCCTCCCGGCCCAAGGGGCGCTGTTCCTTCTGGCGCGGCTCCTGGAAAAGGACAAGCCCCATGAAATAACCGGGGGGTTCCTCCTCGTTTTCGTCTCGTTACTCTTAGCCGTCCTCATCCGCTTCGACGAGTTCCTGGTGACCCTGTTCTGCGCGGTCCCTTTTATCCTCTATACCCTTCGCGGGAACTGGCCCCGTGTTTTCAAAAAGCCGATGTTCCCATTTCTGGTGACCAGCGCCCTGGTTCTAATCAGCGTTCCATTGTTTTCCCAAGTCTGGCACAAGCAAATACCGGGCTGGCATGAATTCGACCTGTTTGACCATGAAAGGGTCGAGTTTCAGGACTATCGGATTCATGATTACACCCCTCAGACCAAACCCTTCTTTGAAGAGGCTGGATGGACCAAGAATGACCTCGATATGTTCACCGCCTGGTACTTCATGGACCGGGACAAATACGATTGGAAAAACATTCAGCGTTTGAGCCGGCACTTTCCCCGTTTCGGGGTCGAGGGAAAGAACTCTACATTCCATTCCCTTTTGGAAATCGTTCGGTCAAATTTCGGCATGAGAAACCTCTCCATACTTTTCTGTCTTATGTTCTTGATCCCACTCGCGGAATTTCGATGGCTCCTGGGAAGCGTCATTTGGTTGGCTTTGTTTTTTCTATACATGCTTTATTTTTGGAGGGCGCCGGACCGGCTGGTGTACCAGGAGCTCTATTATCTCCTGTGCCTGGGCATCCTTTGGGCCCAGGGGCCGTTCTCCCCCGCGCCCCTTTCCGGAGGTGTATTCCCCCGTTGGGTCGCGAAAACGGGATACTTTCTTATTGCCCTGGCTTTCTTCTTCCTCGTCCCGGTTATTTTCAGGATCTATTCCGATAACAAGAAAAACATCGACATGGAAACCCAGCTTAAAAGCGACCTGGCCCGGCTGAACCCTCGGGAAGACCAGTTATTCATCATCTGGGATTCGGCCTTTCCCTATGAACTCATAGACGCCTTTGATTCCTACGAGACCTTCCGCCCCTTCCACATTTTCGAGTTCGCCGTCTATCAAAGAAGCCCGGACGCTGCTCCCCAGCTGAAAAGATTCGGTCTGGAGAACCCTCTCATGGATTTGATCGGAAAACCCAATGTCTATTTCATTTGCAAACCCGAGGAGTTGGAAATGTATTGGCGATTTCTTTCCGAGCACCATTCCCAAAAGGTTGTAGTTTCCAATTATTTTGAAAGCCGATTTTTTAAGGTATTTCAAATACTACCGCGGAAAGATACCTATTCAAAAACTCATTCGTAAAGATCCTTTTTTCGATTCTTCCGGACTTAGAGGAAAGGTCAATCCGGATTCCCTGTCGATTGCTGGCCGTTAAAACTTAACCGATCGAATCGGACCTTCACAACGTTTCTTTGAAAACTTTGATAAATTCGGAAAATTCTAACCTATTGCCTGTTGCTAAAGGCCCAAGAAAACAGAGAATTAAGTCTATTCCATGCTGACAATCTTGATGGCGGTTGATAATATCATCGCTGGCGTCACGATCAAAACCAACCTCTGGGCGATCCCTACTGAGGACGACTACCAGGAGACGAATATATGAGTAAGACTGAAACTCTCTCCAGGGAAGCCATCTTTCCCTACTCTAAATGGCTCGGACAAATAACAAGCCTTCAAAAGCAATACCGGGAAGCCCAGCCCTATGCCCACATTGTCCTGGATGACTTCCTTCAGCCGGAGACTTTGGAAAAAGCCTTGTCCGAATTCCCCGACATCCAATCGGGGGGCTGGATTCATTACGTTCATTTTAATGAGAAAAAATTTGGAAAAAACAAATTGGAAGCCTTGCCTCCAACTCCCCAGGCGATTATCCAAGAGTTAAATTCTAAACCCTTCGTTGAGTTTTTAACGGCCTTAACCGGCATCCAGAACTTGTTTTCTGACAACTCCTTGGAAGGAGGGGGACTCCACCAATCCAAGCGGGGCGGATTCTTGAACATCCACGCCGATTTTACGGTCCACCCTCACCAACGGCATTGGCAAAGGCGGGCGAACGTTTTGGTCTATTTGAACAAGAATTGGCAGGAAGAATATGGCGGCCACTTGGAGCTCTGGGACCGAAAAATGACCCAGATGGAGAAAAAAATAAGCCCTATTTTCAACCGGTGCGTGATTTTTAACACCGACCCCGATTCCTTTCACGGCCATCCCCATCCGATCCAATGCCCCGAGGAAATCACCCGCAAATCCATCGCGCTTTACTATTACACCCAGGAAACCGCTCCCCAAGCCCGCTCCACCGAATACCGCGCCCGGCCCGAGGATCATTTCAAATCTATTTTTATCTTCGCCGATAAAATGGCCCTGCGTGTTTACGACTGGACCAAAAGGCGCCTGGGCCTGAGCGATAACCTGACGAGTAAAATTTTGAGTCTATTAAGCGGAACCAGCAAAAAAAGAAAATAAGATTCTTTCACCCTTCTCCGCGAAAGGACTTCCCCCCAAACGGGGAGCCTCTCTTAATTGATAGAAAATTATTTTTATTGAGGATTTTCCATGGCCCCAGAGGATAAGAACCATTCCGCGACCGAAAAAAATGCCGGCCCCGGCGGAATGCTTCAAAAGCTGAAACATTTCCCTTCTTCCAGCCCCCTGCTCTTCTCCTTCTTGGCCGTGGGCCTCCTCATGGCCTCGACCTTGGCCTTCTTCACCCCCTACTTCCATTTGAATGACGATACCTTTAAGCTTTTTTTCGCTAAGGGTGTCGGTACCAGCGACCAGCCTTCCGAGTTCATCGGTTATTCCAGCACCGTTCTGGGATTGATGCTAAAGGGACTTTATACGGCCTTTCCCCTCCTCCCCTGGTACCCCAGCTACCTCTATCTAGTCCAGTTTTTGGCCATTTCAGCCATTTTGTATTCCTTTCAATTCGGTTCCTTCCCTCAATTTAAAACCCTGCTCTTTTTTATCGGTTCCGCCTCCATTTATTTTTACTTTTTCAAGGATCTCCAGTTCACTCTATCAGCCTCCATCGCCGCCCAAGGCGCCCTGTTCCTGTTGGCCGACCTTTGGCGGCAAGAAAACCCCAAGAATCCCCGGATCAAATTCGGCCTCGCCGGAATTCTGATCATACTTTCCCTCATTACCCGCACATCCGCCTTCTTCCTTTCCGGGTTGATGGCCCTTCCTTTTTGCCTTTATTTGGCCTGGGGGGAAAAACTCACCAGCTTCCGAAAAAGGTTCCTGTTCTACATCTTTTTCATCGGCGTTTTAATGGCCGGTCTCATTCTTTTTGATTACGTCCATTACAACCATGACCCCGGCTGGAAGACCTTCAACCGGTTTGACGCCCAAAGGGTAATCTTACAGGATTACCGAAACCCGCCTCCGGATGAATCGACTCAAGCGACCCTGGCCTCGGTGGGATGGACCGTCAATGACTGGCAGATGTTCCTCAATTGGTATTACATGGACGAGAATATTTTCAGCACGGAGAAAATCAAGGCGCTCAACGACGCCTTCTCGAAATTCAACCTCTACGGACGTAATCCCGAATCTACTTTGCCCGCTATTTTTTCGCTCCCCACCGACTTGACCGTGACCCTCTTCTTTTGCGCTTTTCTTTTCTTCGTTCCCGTCAAACCCTTGAAAATCCTCCTGCTGAACACCCTTTGGGTCTTTCTGATCTTTCTTTACCTGATCTATAACTTACGCACGCCCGAACGATTGACCTTGCCCGCCCTCCTCTTTTTATTAAACGGAGCCATATTATTCGCCGTTCCCAAAAAGCAATCTCCCGACGGAAAACCCTCTTCTTCTCAACCCGCTGTCCTGATTGGCATGGGCCTCTGCGCCCTCCTGACCCTCCAAACTTTCAGTTTCGTGACCCACGAATGGGAATTGAACCACACCCGGAATTACTACCGGGAAGTTCTTAAAAACTCCTTAGCCGCCATTCATCCCCAGCCGAATCAGCTTTATGCGGTATGGGATTCTTCCATTCAATATGAAATGATTCCCGCTTTTGACGACTATGAGTCGTTCCGCAATTTTCACACGATCAGCTTGGCCGTCTACCAACGATCACCCTTTGCCTATCATTTTATGGACCAGTTCCACCTTCATAACTTGTTCCGGGACATGGTGGACCGTAATGACGTCTTTCTCATTTGCTGGCCCTTCGAGTTGCAATGGTACCTGACCTATATGCGGGAAAAGTTCCAACTGGAGATCCAGCCGGAAGAAATATTTAAATCCCCATTCAATTTCTCGGTTTACCGCATGCACTCGGCGCCTGACCTCTCCCATTCAAAAGCCAGGGGTTGATGTCCTAGCCGTCCAGCCTGAAAGGAATAGGTGTGGAAATGGGATTTCTCCGCCCCACCCCACTGGATTTATTTTCGGTTGGTTTTGCTTGGTAAAGTGAGGCTGAGATAAAAAGAGGAAAAGATCACCTGGATCCCCAGCAGGACGCTGAAGATCGAGGCGATGGAAAACTCGGTGGCCTTCAAATTGAAAGGGCTGCCGATGTGTGAGACCTCGACGAGCCGGAAGAAGGCCAAGCCCCCCATGATCAGGCCCGCCATCAGGATCATCCCCCCCGCCACCAAGCCGCCTTCCAGGGTGAAATGACGGGCAAGCCAGCGGCTGATGGAACTCTCCCCGCCCATGCCGTAGGAGTAATTCAAGGCCATCGCGTAGATCCCAAAGAGAGAGATTTGAATTCCCATGAACCCGAAGGCGTAGGCGAAAAGAAGGGAGGACAGACCCAAAGGAATTTGGAACAAGGTCACTTGTTGGGTCAACAGCAGGGAAAAGAGTGCCAACCCCGCCAAGCTCATCGCCAAACCCGGATAAACAAACAAATAGTCGGGGGCCAGGAGAAGCATAAAGCGCAGGTGACGCCAGCCATCCCGCAGGGTGTGGAGGTTCGGAATCCGGCCAGGGGCGGAGGCATAATAATTGACAGGGGTCTCCAGGATGGTCATTTTCTGGCGGGCCGCCTTGATCACCATTTCCGCCGCGAACTCCATCCCCGTGCTTTGCAGATCCATCTTTTCCGCGGCCTCCCGGGTGAAGGCCCGGATGCCGCAATTGACGTCGGAAATATTGGACTCAAAAAACCGGTTCAAGATCGCCGTCAATACGGGGGTCCCAACCCACCGGTGCAGCCAGGGCATGGCCTTGTTCTCGATCCGGCCCCTGAGCCGGCTGCCCATAGCCAGGTCCGCCCCCTTCTTCAACAGGTCAATCAACTTGGGGATCTCCCCGAAATCATAGGTCTTATCCGCGTCCCCCATGACCACCCAGCGCCCCTTGGCCGAATCAAACCCCTTCTTCAGCGCCGAGCCATAACCCTTCGCCTCGCAGGGGACGATCCGGGCCCCGTTTTTCTTGGATTCCCGGACCGATCCGTCGGTGGAGCCGTTGTCCACCACCAGCACCTCTCCCTTGAGCTTCATCTTGGCGATGGCTTGGCGAGCAGCGCGGACGCAGTCCCCGACCGTGCGTTCCTCGTTCAAGCAGGGTATAACGACGCTGAGGTCCATAGTCATGGATTAACTTTTCCTCCGTACCAGGTTCATCCATTCCCCGAAGGTGGCCAGGGTGAACATTTGCCTCAGGGAGATATCCGTGAAAAACCGCTTCAAGAGGTAAAAGGGGCGGAAGTAAAAGCGGAAGAAAGCCTTGGTGCGGTAATGGTCCACTTGCTTTTGGGAAAGGGTGTCCGTGGTCATGATGGAGGCCCCCCCGAAATCAAACTGGGACCATCGTTCCGCCCGGATCCATCCCTTTTCCCTGGCCATCTCGCCCAGCTCGGTCTTGGGGTAGGGCACCGCGCTGTAGCACTGCATGTAATCCAACCCGAGGCTGCACATGAAATCGATGGTGGCTTCCGCGGTTTGCTCCGTCTCGCCAGGAAGGCCGAAAATGAAATGGCCCATGGTCTTGAGGCCCAGCCGGCGGCAGAGATTCACGGCGTCCCGGACCTGGTCCACCTTCTGGTGTTTTTTGGCCCGGTCCAGTATTTCCTGGCTGCTCGACTCAATGCCCATCCCCATCAAATAACATCCGGCCTTTTTCATGGCCTTGATCGTCGCCTCATCCAGGGTATGGGCCCGGGTCGTGGCGGCCCAATGGATCTTGAGGTTGTTTTTTTCCAGGGCCTCACAAAAGGCCAAGACCTGTTCTTTATTTAAGGTAAAGACCTCTTCCCAAAACAAAAACTCGTCGATGTGGTATTTTTCAACGCATTCCTTGATTTCCTCAATGATCCGGTCGAGGGAATGCTTCCGGTGAGAACGGCCATAGTAGGTATTGACGATGCAATAGGTGCAAGGGTAGGGGCATCCCCGGGCGGTATTGATCAAGGTGAAGATCTTGTTGTTGGTAGGAAGCCGATAACGGTCATTCTTGAGAAAGCCACGATCCGGCTTGGGCAATTGGTCCAAATTCTGGATAAAGGGACGAATGGCAGTCTGGACGGGACTTCCCTGTTCATCTTTGTACATAAGCCCTGAGATCGAGGAAAGATCCGGTTTTTTCCCGGAGAGATGCTCGAGGATTTCCATGAAAGTCTCTTCAGGTTCTCCCACGATGCAAAAATCGAGGAAAGGATGGTTTTTCAAAGCTTCTTTTTCCAACATCGTAAAATAAACACCGAAAGCGATAACTTTCACTTGAGGAAGCGACTTTTTAATGTTCTCTGCCACCATCATGTCATTGTCGATGGAAGGAAACCCGGTATTCACCAAAACCACATCGGCTTGGAAGGTTTTTAAATCAACAATCAACTCCTCTAAAGTGACGCTTTCGACGTTGCCATCCAGAACCTTGGCCTGGCCCCACTTTTGAGCCATGGTCGCCAATAAGGCCAGGGAAATGGGCGGCCAAGCGGTGGCCCAAGAGGATGCTTTTTGCATGCACCGGCCTTCCCGGATGTAGGCCGGCTCGCCTTTCAAGTTCGGATTCAGGATATAAGTGTTCATGTCTCCCCTTCTTTGTGAAAAATCTTTAACAGAGTGCTGAAAAAGTATTTTTCAGCACTCTGTCGACAGCCATAGGACAGAACGAGCCACTTACAATATGGTTTTTATCCATTGTGGCTCGTTCGTAAATATGAAAAAGTCCGTTTCTCGGACTTTTTCAGCATCCTGTTAAAAAAACGCGTCCCATCCATTTAGAATTGAAATTGAAGCGAGGCAAGAAGACGCACAGGTCTTACAGGCGATTTTCTTCAATGACCTGGGTTGAGCCCTACAATAATTTAAAAATGGGAAAAAGAAAACTTGTTCATTCTTTCAATATGATTGGAATCATATTAGCGGGGTTCGGAGGACAGCCTTTCATCCAGGTGGGACAAAAATTCATGGATGTTTTTCTTGTTTCGACCAAAGTCACCTTTGCCCGCTAACGAGCGTGAGACCATTTCCAACGCGACACTTCCCTCTTGGTTGGGAAGGATATAAAAATCCACGGATTCCCCCAAGCCGAATAAAAAGCCACGCCTTTCCGCCTGGAGACGTCCCTGAATCTCATGGTAATTCCCGGCCTTCCATCCTGAAAGCGTACTCAACACGGCACGGACCTCTTCCAGGACCTTTTCCTTGGCGAACCGGTAACGCCGGGGACGATAAAAGGCATCGGGGTCCTCCGGGGTTGTCGCATAATAATTTTTAGCGGAACTATCCTTCGTTCCCATTAATGATTCGGCTCCAATCGAGAGTCTTTAGATTCTTCTGCCAATGGTGAGCTACTTCCCCCATCCAGAAGGATTCGGGCCCGGACGGTATCCGCGTTTAGTTTTCCCATGATCGCAGACATCCGATCCGCCTGGCCCACTAAGGCTTGGGTGCTTCGGACGCCTTCCTCAAATGTTCCCATGATGTTGATCACGTCAAAATGCAGGCGTAAAGAGATCAATAAGGCCGTGAGTCCTTTTAAATCCAGGGGGATTGTTTGTTGGTCTTGAAAAGCCCGGGACCATTCCGGACTGGCTAGGCATCGTTTCATTTGGCTTTCTTCAGGAAAAAAAACTAAATAAAACTCATTTTTTTCAGACGAAATTTTCGAGGATATCGTTTGGCAAGAGGTCCGGATCGAATCTTCGGAGAGCCGATCCCCCGCGGAAAAAGCTTGGAAACACGGTATTTCTCCCTGGGGAGTCTTCAGGACCATCCACTCATCCGAAAGGGCCAGGAATTCGCCCTGTTTTAAATAGAACTCTACCCTTTCCCTCAAGTGACAAGGCTGATTCGAGTCCTTGAGGCCGCCGGCCAGTTGCTCCCGGACCGTATTAATGCTTTTCACGCCTTCGGGTACCCTGCCCGCTTCCAGGCGTAATTCCAGCAATTCATGTTGGGCGGACCCGAGGGGGGCATCCATCCGCTCCATGAGGTTTTCCAAATCCGCTTGGGAAGAACGAAGCCATTGTTCCGCCATTCTCAGTTCCGGGCGGGGTATCAGGGCGGCCTTTTCCTTACGCGCTTTTTGGGTGGATGCCAGGGAAAAAGCCCCCCCCAGAATCCACAGACCCACCAATATCATCGCGATAATGAAAATGATTTGAAAACCCAAGGGTTCCCCTTTCGAGCCCCTCATTATATTTATTGGTTGGGAAAAAACAGAGGCCCGTGGTCAAGTAAGGGAAAAGATTATAGCCTTACGGGATTGTATTTATGCTTGTGCCGGTAGGGCGAATTCTCCGCCCGGTAAGCAATGCGAGCCATCATTTCCACAGCTTCCGCCGGGTAATCCCCGATGGCGGTCTCTTCTGAAAGCATGATGGCCCCCGTGCCGTCAAAGACCGCGTTGGCCACATCCGTTGCCTCCGCCCGGGTGGGACGGATATTGTGGACCATGGATTCCAGCATCTGGGTGGCGGTAATGACCGGCTTACCCGCCCGGTTGGCCTTGTGGATCAGCATCTTCTGGGCTTCCGGCACGTCCTCAATGGGGATCTGAACCCCCAAATCGCCCCGCGCCACCATCAGCCCGTCGGTCACCTTCAGGATCGAGTCGATATTCTTGAGGGCCTCCTCGCGCTCGATCTTGGCGATCGACCTTACCCGGAACCCTTTCTGGTGGACGTAGGCCTTGAGTTTCAGGATGTCATGCGCCTTTTCCACGAAGGAAACACCATAAAGATCCACCCCGTAATTCATTCCAAAATCGAGCGCTTTCAGGTCCTGGTCCGTGACAGGCTCCACGAACATCGGCGCGTTGGGCAGGTTCAAGCCCTTGAAAGAATAAAGGGTCCCGCCTACCTGCACCTCGCAATACACTTCTTTTCCCTTAACCGCCAAAACCACCAGTTGGATGAACCCGTCATTCAGGTAAACCAGCCCGCCCTTCTTGACGCTGACACCCAGTTTCTCGTAATTCACGGGAAGGAGTTTCTCCGTGCCCAGGACCTCCTCCGTGGTCAGGGTCACCTTTTGTCCTCTTTTAAGCTGGATCGGCTCTTTCTTCAACTTCCCCAGGCGGATCTTGGGACCGGGCAGGTCGATGAGGATTTGAACCGGATGGCTGATCTTTACGGCCAGGTTCCGGATGCGGTGGATGTCGGCTCCATGCTCGGCGAAGGTGCCATGGGCGAAATTCAAACGGGCCACTTTCATGCCGGCACGCATCATTCGGGTCAGTATTTTCTCAGGCCGCGAGGCCGGGCCGATGGTGCAAACAATGGCAGTTTTGAGTTTTTTTGATTTTTTCATGGGCAATCCCCCTCGTGAAGAGATAAGCGAATCTTATTAAAAAATCGTTAGAAGTGTGAATGATACCCTTCAGATTTAGACCCAAGTAAAAAAACAACGAGCGGCAATTTTACCGCTCGTTGTCAATTCCTTTTATAAATAATGAGTAACGTTTTTAAACGATTCTTACCAGCTAAACCCGACGCCGCCGCCCACCTGGGTGTAATCCCCGGTCCCGTTGGTGGCGGCGCTCAAGGTGGCCGACCATCCCTCGAACGAGTGTTGGTAGGCCACGCCCACTCCGGCTTGGCCCCCCATAACGCCCGTCCCGACGGACAGGTGGTTGTTCCCCGGGCTGGCCCACGGCCGCAACCGAGGCGTTCACCGCCGCCGCCACCACCGCGCCCGAGGTCTGGGCCTGGGTCTTGGCCATGACTGGTTCTGCTGGGTCATGGAATTCAACTGTTCCACGTTGACCGCGTCGTTGTTGTTTATGCCGTCCGCCACGTTCGTGATCCGGCGGGTGCAAACCCGTGGAGGCGTTGCCCACCGACACCGTATTTTGCTGGTTGGCCGCCGACCCCGATCCCAAAGCGACCGAATTGCTGGCGGTGGCCGAAGCTATTGGGCCCAATCGCCACGGAGTTGGTGGCGCTGGCGCTCGCGCCGTTTCCGATGGCGACGCTGTTGGTCGCGCTAGCGATTGAATTGGCTCCATAGGCGGAGCTGTAATCCCCGGAAGCGGCCGCCCCGTTTCCATAGGCGGAACTACTCACCCCGCTCGCGACAGCGCCCGAACCGGCGGCCGTGCTGTTGGTCGCGCTGGCGCTGGCCGCGTTGCCAATGGCCGTACTGAACCTGCCGCTCGCGTTCGTGTTCACCCCGTAAGCGGAACCGCTGTAACCATTGGCGGTACTACCGACCCCGGCGGCCGTGCTGTTCATCCCTCCGGCGACGGCGCTGACGCCATAGGCGGAGCTGTTGGCAGAGACGGCCTGGCTGTCGTTCCCGGTGGCGGTGCTGTAGTTTCCGCCGGCGGTGGCGGCGGCCCCGTAGGCGGAGCTGTTCGTACCCGCGGCATCGGCGTTACTGCCAACCGCTGACCCACTGACACCGGATGCCACACTGCCGGATCCAACCGCCGTTGTGTTGGTGTTACTGGCGGCCGCGTTATTGCCGACGGCAGTGCTGAAATCCCCACTGGCATTCGCGCCGGTTCCGTAGGCGGAACTGTTCGTACCGGCGGCATTGCTATAAATTCCGGCGGCAGTGCTGTCGCTCCCGCTGGCGGTGGCCACGCATCCAAAAGCGGAACTAAAGGACCCGGTCGCCGTCGATGAGGCGCCATAGGCGGAACTGCCATACCCGCTGGCGGTACTGTTATCCCCGGATGATTCGCTAAAATCGCCGCTGGCGGTGCTGAAACTACCGAGTGCGTTGCTGGCGACCCCGGTCGCAGTCGCTCCCACACCGTAGGCGGAGCTGTAATCCCCGCCGGCCGTGGCGTTATTGCCGACGGCGGAACTGCTATACCCGGAAGCCGTGCTGCCGGATCCCACGGCGATGGCGTTGGTGTTATTGGCGGTAGCGTTATTGCCCACGGCGGCGCTGTAATCCCCGGTGGCGCTGGCTGAGGTCCCAAAGGCGGAACTGTTAACGCCGCCGGCGACCGCGCTGACGCCGTTCGCGGTGCTATTGGTCGTGGTTGCCAGACTATAGGTTCCGGTGGCGGTGCTGTAATCCCCAGTCGCGCTGGCCGAAGCTCCGAAGGCAGAGCTATTGACACCGCTGGCGACGGCGCTGACGCCATTGGCGGAAGCGTTGGCTGTCGTAGCTTGGCTTTCACCACCAATAGCGGTACTAAAGGACCCGTCGGCGAGACTTGCGACTCCGACCGCGGTGGCCTCCCCTCCAGAGCCGACGGAGAAGGATCCATAAGCCGAATTGTCTCCAGCCCCTCCAGTGGCGGATGATAGCCCCCCTGTTTTCACGTCACCCGAACCATCGGTATATGAGCTTAAGGGTGTCGTTTGAGCCCACAAAGAAGTGACGCTTCCCAACAAAACTAAAAAAACGGCTAAGACCGTTAGCTTAACGTTCATCTTTCGAAATGGCATAAATCCTCCAATAAATATTCAGTTTTTTTCCCGGCTTGCAGGCCAGGCCCATCGAAGGCAAAAAATTGGGCAGGAAAGCCCTGAGTTAATTGAGATAAATCCAAGGCACCGCTTTGAAAACAAGCAAGCGGAATGACCCGGGGAAAGAATGGGGCAATTGGGTTTGAGAAAGGCAAGGGGACAATCGAACGACGGATGAGGAAAAAAAGACAAGGGAGAACCTTTGTGGAATTGGATTCTCCCCTGAATTGGGAACAATCTATAAACCGCCGACGGATACCGTCAATTTGATTTAGATTTATTAACTTGTCTTTAATGATCGTGAATACAAACTCATTCGCATGGATCATCTCCCCGCTTCAAGACAGGCTTTCAAGGTAAACGAAAGCCTATAATCGAAATACAATATCTTCCCAATGAAACGTTGAAATTATTTACTTCAACCGGATGAAGCTCAAAAAATACCAAGATCTAATAACCTGGATGGGTGACGGGGGTCGAAATACGGCCATTTAATTAGTTTTCTTTTTAAAAAAACTATAAACAGGCCCTATGGGTAGGAAATTCTCGGCAAGCCCGCCTAAAATCCTTTTGAGTTTACCGACGATTTAAACGGGGAGAATAAATGAATTCAACGAATCGGATGGAGGTTTTCGTCACGGTCCATAAGGGCCTGCGCCGGGGACTTTTGGAGCACTCGCTTCGGCTCAGCCGGTTGGACTGGTCGAATGAACTGGAAGTGAAGGCAGCGGGGGATGAATTCACCAACCTTCTCCGTTTCTTACGGGTGCATGGCAACGACGAGGATCGCGTCCAGTTCCCCCTCGTGGCTTCCAAGGATCCTGCATCCATTCTTCAATCTCAGGAGGACCACCGCCGCCTGGATAATGAACTCACCCTTTTAGAAATCTACTGGAAAGAGGTCGCGGCTCACCCGGAAAAGAACTTGGGAAACGACTTTTATCGCACCTACAACCGTTACCTTTCCGATTACCTGCGCCACATGGACCGGGAGGAGGGGGAGGTCACCGAGTCCCTGCACCGGCACTACACCGACTCGGAACTGGACTCGGAGTTTTCCAAGATGGTCGAGGGAATTTCCCCGAAGGACATGGGAATGATGTTGGGATATATCCTCCCGAGCATGAACCCCAAGGAACGCCGTGAATTTATATCCAAGATAAAAAAGAATAGCCCGCCGCCGGTTTTCGAAAAAGTGAAGGAGCTGGCCAAAAGGATCTTGCCTCAGAACGAATGGGAAAATCTGCTTAATCCGGCCGGATAGTTGCGATAAATAATTTTCCTCAATCTCCGGGGAATAATAACTATTTCGTAAAATATCCCAGGCGTTTCATGAATTCCGAGTCTTTACGCCAATTCTTCAGAACCTTCACCCACAATTCCAAAAAGACCTTCTGGTCCAGCATCTTCTCGATTTCCAGGCGGGCCGCCGTGCCGAGCGCCTTGAGCTGGGCCCCCTTGGCCCCGATGAGGATCCCCTTTTGGCTGTCCTTTTCCACGTAGATCGTGGCCTGGATCAAAACCGGATCGGGCTTTTCCCTCTCCTCGTACTTGTCAATCAGGACCGCCACACCGAAAGGCACTTCCATCTTCAACTGAAGGAAACATTGCTCCCGAATCAATTCAGAGGAAATTTCCCGCATGGTTTTGTCGGTGAGCTCGTCCTCGGAAAAGAGGGGGGGCTGGTGAGGCAAGTGCTTTTTGATTTCCCCGATCACCTGGGTCACTCCCACCACCTGGAGCGCTGAAACCGAGAAGGTGTTCCAAGAACCCAGTTCCGCGGCCACTTTGGCCGCCAAAAGGCTCAAGGCCTGCGGCGAGACCAGGTCCGACTTATTCGAGGAGAACCCAGACGGGGTTCTTAAACTCCTGGAGCCATTTGGCCACCAGCCGGTCCTCATCCTTGATCCCTTCCTGGGCGTCAATCAAAAATAAGGCCGCGTCCGAACCTTTCAAAACTTCCTCCACCACCGCGATCATGTAATGGGCGAGCTTGTTTCTAGGCTGGTGGATTCCGGGAGTGTCGTAAAAAACGATCTGGGATTCAGAATCCTGAAAAATGCCCGCCATGGAACCCCGGGTGGTCTGGGGCTTGGGGGAGACGATGGCCAGCTTTTGGCCCAAGGCGGCATTCAAAAAAGTGGATTTACCGACATTAGGCTTACCCAATACCGCCACCGCGCCGCAAATGGGGTTGGGGGATTCCATCAAGTGTTTGGGCTCATGCGGCGACGAGCGAACGCGTGATATCAAAGAGTCGGTCCGTCTCCAACCTGTATTTTTCTATCATCGATTTCGGGTAATCCAGTACGCAGGTTTTCTTGGGGTCATGACCGTCCGAACCGACGGAAAAGCGCACTCCCGCCTTTACTGCCCGCTCCATCAGCCGATCATAGGGGGTCTTCCATCGGTTGGATATTTCCAGGGCCACCCCGTGCTTCAAGAGAGTCTCGATGAGACCTTCCTCCCACCAGACTGGAACCACCTGTTCCAGATCCTTGGACGCCACAGGCGGCAACATGGTGCTGTGGCCCAGGATGTCGTATTTCTGTTTCTCATATTCCGACTTCAAGAGTGCCAGGTGGGCCTTGAAAAAGGCTTCCAAGTCCCCCACATGGGCAAGGGGGTCATAGCTGGGGTTCTGGCCCTGAAGGAACTTGACGAAGGGCTGAAACTCGACACGAAAAGGCCCCACCTGCAGGCCGTGGACGCTTCCGATGACATAGTCGAACCTTTCCCGAACCTCGGGGGAAATCATAAAACTGCGCCCCAGGTCCATTTCCAAGCCCCGGGCCACCGGGTACTGGGAGAGGAAATCGGCGTAGGCCAGGAGCCGGTCATTGGTATTGAGGTATTCCGCCAACCCGGCGTGGTCGGCCAAGCCCACCCGAACCCCCTCGGCCTGGGCCCGGGCCATGACTTCCTCAATGGATTGACGTCCGTCGGACCACTCCGCGGTGTGAGTGTGACAATCCAGAAAATTCAAGATAATCCACCGCCAAGACGCCAAGCCCTTTGGGACCGCACCCAAAGGGCAGGGGCCAAGAACTGCATTTTGGGTCCAAAAGACAAAAACCCTAATATTTCCAAAATAAATTCACCCATAAAAAATGGTGTTGCCGAACTCATCAAAAGGTTTTCTTGGTGTCTTGGCGCCTTGGCGGTAAAAATTCTGATCTTCACGCTGTTTCCTTCTGGTCGGGAGGGGTCTCCCGGTCCCGAGGGGCTTCCCCGGGTTCGGAAGCTTCCACGCCTTCGGAGGGTTCCTTGGGTTTCGAGGCCTTGGGCTTTCGTTTTTTAGGTTTGGCCGCCGGAGCCGCTTCTGCCTCAGTCTCAGGAAGAGGTTGTTCCCTTTTGAGGGCCTTCACCTTGTTCACCTTGCGGTCGGATGCTTCCAAAACCGTAAAGACCGCCTCGCGGTCATCCAGGGACCGGCCCTTACGGGGCAGACGCCCAGCCAACTCGGTGAGATACCCACCCAAGGTGGCCACGTCCCCCTTGGGTTTTAAATGAATCCCTAAGGCCTCGTTCACCTCGTCCAGGGCCACACCGGCGTCAATCAGCCAGGTGCCGTCCTCCTGACGGGTGATGGGCTTTTCCTCTTCCACGTCGTACTCATCCCGGATTTCCCCCACGATCTCCTCGACCAGATCCTCCAGCGTCACCAGGCCGGCCGTGCCGCCGTACTCGTCCACCACTACCGCCATGTGGATGTTGCCCCGCTTGAACTCGTGCAAAAGGCGGTCCACCCGCATGGTCTCGGGGACGAAATAGGGTTTGCGCAACAGGTCCTGTAAAACAATGAGTTCCTTGTTTTTCCAGATGGCCAGCAGGTCCCGGGTATTAACGATGCCCATGATGTTATCCAAGTTACCCCTATAAACCGGCATGCGGGAATAGCCGTTCTGAACCACCAGTTCCAGAAGCTTATCCATTCCGGTGCCCACCTCCACGCAAAACATCTCGGTGCGGGGAATCATGACCTCGTTCACCTTGGTGTCGGTGAATTTGAGGATCGAATGCATCATTTTCTTCTCATCCTCGTGGATGGTCCCCGACTCGGTGCCCATCTCGATCATCGTCTTGATGTCTTCCTCGGTCACAAGGGAGACATTGGGATGGCCCACCTTCGAGAGGAAAAACCCCATGAAATGCACCAGGGCCCAGGTAAAGGGGCTCAAGATCTTGTCGAACAAATAAATGGGGATAATCAGCCAATGGGCGGCCGGTTCCGTATTGGCCCGGGCGGTCACCTTGGGCAGGGCCTCGGCGAAAACGATGATGAAGAAGGTCAGGGTGACGGAAGCCACGGTGCCGGTGACGGTCCGGCTCCAGCCATAGGCCTCCGAATAGTGAACGGCCATGTAGGCCACCAGGGTGGAAGCCGCGATATTGACCCCGTTGTTCCCGATGAGGATGGTGGTCAGGATGCGGTTGGGGTGGTCCCTCCATTCCCGGAAAGCCCGGGCCAAAAGGCCGGCTTCCTGGGCCCGGCTTTCGAGGAGGGCCTTGGGAAAGGAAAGCAGGGCCGTCTCCACCGCCGAAAAGAAGATGGAAACCAGGATGAGAAAGCCCAGCGTGATCAAGTGGGAGACTAGATAATCGTCCATAATTCCGTTCAAACCTTAAATTTCTTTAAAATTCGATCCTGTAGGCCAAACATGAGCTTTTCTTCCGCCTTGGACCCATGATCATACCCCAAAAGATGAAGGATTCCGTGCACCAGCAACAGGGACGCCTCGGCCTCGAAAGTTTTGCCCAATTCCTTCGCTTGTTTGCGGGCCTGGGGCAGGCTGATCACTACATCCCCTAAGAGGGTCCGGGCAGGCAAGCCGCTTTTAAGCTTCTTCCCCTCCAGGAGGGGGAAAGAAAGAACGTCGGTGGTTTTATCGATTCCCCGGTATTGGCGGTTCAACCGGCGCATCTGGGCGTCCCCCACTAGAACCAGCGACAATTCGGATGTCTCGGCGAAAGCCCGGCTCTTGGCGGTTTGAAGGGTCAAAACCGCCAGCTTCTCCATCCAATCGACTGTCTTGATATTCAGCTTTCCGTCGGAACGCAGGATGAATTTCATGGTTTGGGAGCGCCCGATCCCGCCTCCGGCTTGTTTTTCTCCTCATGGGCCTGGTAGGCCTTGAGGATATTCTGGACCAGACGGTGCCGCACAACGTCCCGCGGGTCGAAATCCACGAAAGAGATACCCTCGGTCCCGGTAAGAATCCGCCTAATTTCAATCAAGCCCGATACCTTGCCCGCGGGCAGGTCGATTTGGGTCACGTCGCCGGTCACCACCATCTTGGAACCGGCCCCCATGCGGGTCAGGAACATCTTCATCTGCTCGGGGCTGGTGTTTTGGGCCTCGTCCAAAATGATGAAGGCGTTGGAGAGGGTCCGGCCCCGCATATAGGCCAGGGGCGCGACTTCCACCACCCTTTGTTGGAAAAGCCTTTGTAGCTTCTCGTACTCGACCATGTCGTAAAGGGCGTCATAGAGCGGCCGCAGGTAGGGGTCGACCTTCTCCTGCAGATCTCCGGGCAGGAAACCAAGTTTTTCGCCCGCTTCCACCGCGGGCCGGGTCAAGACGAGCCTTTCCACCTGGCTTTCCCGCAAAGAGGCCACCGCCATGGCCATAGCCAGGTAGGTCTTTCCCGTGCCGGCGGGCCCGATACCAAAAACAACGTCGTGGCGCTTGATGGCATCCACGTATTTTTGCTGGTTGTCCGAGCGGGCGGAAATGGGCTTTTTACGGGAGGAGACCAGAATGGTCTCATGGGAAGACGCGGTTTCGGCGGGGGCCTCCCCCTTGGTTTCAGCGATGAACCGTTGGATGGCTCCCGTGGAAAGGTAGCCTTCGTGCCCCTTGTGGAAATGGAGCCGGATGCGCTCGATCACCTGGCTAGCATGGGTGACTTCGAGGGGTTCGCCGGAGAGAAGAAGCTCGTTTCCCCTGGCCACCAAGGTGACCGGGAAGGATTCCCGGATCATTTTCAGGTTCAGGTCCTTATCCCCGAATAATTGGACGCATTCCTGGTGGTCTTCCAGTGTGATGCGGCGGCTGATGGTTTGGGACAACTCTATTCCTCCAAAAACTTAAAGGATAGGGTTTGCCCTATCCTCCACGGTTAACGCCAGGTAAAAAAAACTCCCTTTTCCCGCTTGGGAAAAGGGAGTGGATGAATCTGGAACGGCTTTATGTTACCGCGTCGAATCAGAAGTAATCCACAGGCAAGGTTTCACGGGGTTCGGTGTGGGGGACATATTTCGGTGTATCGCTGGCGTTCTTCTTGGCCTTGTTGATGTCCTCCAGGCTGAAATCGTGCCGGATCGAGAACTCTTGCTTGGGATAGATCAGGTCAGGATCCTTGATCTGGTCACGGTTGGCCTTGAAGATCAAGGGCCACAGGAAATTATCCTTGTAGGTGATTTCCATGCCCGAGATGCCCCAGAGGGTATCCCCCGTCACCACGATGTATTTGGAGGAGGGGTTAGTGGGTTCAGTTTCCACGGCCGGAGGAGGAGCGACCGCCTCAACCGTAGGAACCGGAGTCGGCACAGGGGTCGGGGCCGCGGTGGGAACCGCCGGGGGTGCCTCCGCTTCAGGCGCAGCGGGAGGAGGCGCGATCGTCTCATTGGATTGGGGCAAGGTTGGTACTTCTTCCCCCTCGATCCTCTGCTTGTGGGCGCAACCAACCGCCATCACACCCGTCAAAACCGCGATCATCAGCAACGTCCTGGAATCACGCATATGGAACCCCCCTCAAGATGGCTGAAACTTAGCCCGCTTATTATCCGGTGATGGGTGAGGGCCGTCAAGATTGGCCTGAAAACAGAGGGCTTAATTCGCATTTCACCGCCAAGACGCCAAGGCCGCCATGCCGACCTTCCATAAAACAGATAAGGGGTCGGTATAGTACCGATTTCTAATCAATTTGTAATCTCTGAAAAAGGGTTTTTAATGTTCTTCCGCCTTTTGGTTTTCGTTGAAAATTAAAGACTTTCCTGGCGAACTTGGCGTCTTGGCGGTGAAATTTTTGAGTTTTTCAGAGGTTACAATTTAATTAATTTTTATCGTGAATCAGCACAAGAACAACGAAAGTCATGGAAATTTAAAAATCCTAAATCAGATCGTTTATTTGCTTTTCTTGTGCCGATTCACCATATAAATCCATATAGAAATAGAAATCGGTGCTATACCGACCTCTTTTAATGTCATATAGAAGGACGGCATGCGTCTTGGCGGTAAAAATCGCCTTTGTTTTAAGGTTATTGCAGATGATTCTAAGTCAGATCTTCCAACTCGATCTTAATCTTCAATTCCTTCATCAATTCCTCGTCGATGGCCGAAGGGGACCCGGTCATCAGGTCGGTGGCCTTGGCCGTTTTGGGGAAGGCAATGACGTCGCGGATATTGGGCGCGCCGGTCAGGAGCATGGCGATCCGGTCCAATCCCACGGCCATCCCCCCGTGGGGAGGAGCGCCGTAAGTCAAAGCCTTGAGCAAGAATCCGAATCGTTCCTGAGCTTTCTCCGCCGAGATATCCAGCAGGCCGAAGACTTTGGATTGAAGGGAGGAATCGTGGATACGGATGGTGCCGCTTCCCAGCTCGAACCCGTTCAAAACCATGTCATAGGCCCTGGCCGTGACCTGGGTGGGGTCGGTGTCTAAAAGGGCCATATCCTGCTCCCGGGGAGCGGTGAAGGGATGGTTCATGGAATAAAGCCTTCCTTTCTCATCCCTTCCGAACATGGGAAAATCCGTCACCCAGAAGAAGGCCCACTTGGGGCCTTTCTCGATCAAGCCCTTCCTCCGGGCGATCTCCACCCGTAAGGCCCCGAGCGAATCGTTCACCATTGAAGTCTGGTCGGCGCCGAAGAGGAACAGGTCCCCCTCCTCGCCTTTCAGGGTTTTCAGCAATTCGGCCTGGACCTCGGGCTGGAAATATTTGGCAATGTTGGAATCGAGCTTCGCCGTCCTTCACCTTGAACCAGGCCATACCCTTGGCCCCGTATTTGCCGACAAATGCCGTCAGGTCGTCCATGTCTTTGCGCGAGAAATCCGCGCAGCCCTTGGCGTTCAGGGCCTTCACGATGCCGCCCCGGGCGATCACATCCTTGAACACCTTGAAGTCGGACTTGGCCGCCAGGACGCTAACATTGACCAGCGGAAGGTCGAAACGCAGGTCGGGCTTGTCGTTTCCATAGCGATCGACCGCCTCCTGGTAAGTCAAACGGTGAAAGGGGTCTTCAAATCCTCTCCTAAGGCTCCCTTGAAGATGGCCTTCATGAGGCCTTCTCCCACCCGGTAGATGTCTTCCTCGTCGATGAAGGACATTTCCCAGTCGACCTGGGTGAACTCGGGTTGGCGGTCGGCCCGAGGGTCCTCATCCCGGAAACATTTCGCGATTTGGTAATACTTATCCAATCCGGCGATCATGCAAGCTGCTTCAATTGCTGGGGGCTTTGGGGCAAGACGAAGAACTTGCCCGGGTTGACGCGGCTCGGCACGACATATTCCCGGGAGCCCTCCGGGCGTGTTCTTAATCAGGATGGGAGTCTCGATCTCAAGGAACTCCTGGCTGCTCATGTAATTGCGGGCGGCCATGGGCATTTTGTGCCGGGCGATCAGCTTGTTTTTGATGTACTTCCGGCGGAGGTCGAGATAACGGTACTCCAGCCGGGTTTCCTCAGCCACCTCCACGTCCTCCTCGATGGGAAACACGGGGGTGAAGGATGCGTTCAAGACCTTCACTTCGAACAGCGGATTTCCATTTCCCCGGTGGGAAGCTTGGGGTTCGCGGTGCCTTCGGGCCTCTGGGACACCTTTCCCTTAATGGCCAAGACCCACTCGTTGCGGATCAGGTGGGATTGCTTGTGCACCTTGTCGGCCAACTGCGGGTCAAACACGATCTGGGTGACGCCATATCGGTCGCGCAGGTCCACGAACACCAGCCCGCCGTGATCCCGGCGGTGGTGCACCCACCCCATGAGGATGACATCCTTGCCGATATCCGACCCTCGCAGGTCGCCGCAAGTGTGAGTCCTTTTCCATCCGCCGAGCATTTCCGCCACGTTCGTCCCCCTGATTTAACATTGCAAAAACTATATCCACCGAAGCCGCCTGTCCTCCGAAGCCTTGGCGAAGGAGGATGGCGTAGGTGGAATAATAAAAAAGCCCCGACCAGGGCTATTGAGAAGAGCCGTATGATAACACAAGAGACGTTTTATGGGATTTTCAGGTTTATTTTAGCT
>CAWKIF010000054.1:0-9867 GCA_963849485.1 candidate division FCPU426 bacterium
TCTCCCTGGCCCTCACCGGAGACAAGCGAAAATTGATGCGCACTTTCTACTATAACGCGGTCTTCGACTCGACCCATTTCTCGGACAAGGCCAAGAGCCAGCAATCCTTCTTTGACTCACTGGACCGGACCCCCTACCTGGAACTGCGTTTGGGGCGCATCATCCAAAACCGGGAAGGCCACCGCATGGAAAAGGGAGTGGATGTCCGCATGGCCGCCGACATGGTGTTTTACGCCGCGAGGGACCTCTACGACACCGCCATCGTCGTGACCGAGGACCAGGACTTCTCACCCGCCATGGGGTTGGTCAAGGAACTGGGCAAGCACGTGGAGCTGGCCGTGTTTCCCGACGCCCAAAGCCGGGAAATGATCCGCACTGCCGACAAGCTGTTGAACCTGGAGGAACTGGTGAACGCCAACGCCAACACCATCTTCCCGCCCGCGCAAGGGTCGGATGAGCGTGGTCCCGGCAATGGAAACGGGGATGAGGAACTCGCTTACGGGGTTTAATCTATCCGCAAATGAAAAAGCCTCTTCCCTCTGGGGGAAGGGGCTTTTTTTATGCCCACAGTAAAAAATTAAAGGGACGGATCTCGGTAATAGAAAAAGAGGTTGGGATCAACCCCTTCCGTCGTCTCGAGTTCCCGCCTCAACCTGGAGGCCTGTTCCAGAAAACGCCGGGTGGACTCCTCCCGCCGGTCGGGCGGTACAACCCGGATCCATTCCAAATCGTCATCCCAAAGGGAATGGGAGGAAGGGTCGGGATGAAGCGATTGCCCTTTCAGGTAGCTGAGAAATTCGGAAAGGGTGGAGAACCCCTTCAGGGAAACCCTCAAGAAAAGTCCCTCCGGCCACAAAACGAAATCCATTAAATCGTAAAGACCGAGCAACTGGCCCCGCAACAGGGACTGTACCAACCGGTGGGCCCGCCCCAAGTCTTTCAGGTCGTCCGAGGAGTCCCGGACCCTGAGGGAAACCTCGTACACCATTTCCCGTAACGGAAAAGAAGAATAAGAGGAAGGCGGTTCATGAACCAGGAAAGGCGAAAGGGACATTATAAGAATCCTCTTGAAGTTCGCTTAGTGGATCGAAACGTAATTTCGTTCCGGGTTATATTCTTACTTCTCCCCCTTCCCCCATGCTTCTTTTTGGAAAAAAGACATGGAGCATGGGGACGTCCCCATTTTCATTTATTTTTATTTCCAAATGAAGAAATGGGGGTGAAAAAGGGGGAAGGGGGGTATTCGCCTTTGCCGATGCGGTACGACAAAGCTAACTCCCCCTGGGTCCCCCTCTTTCAGAGGGGGAAATATCGTGCAAGCAAAACCCGGAACGAATTTATATCTCGCCCCACTTAGTTGAAGCAGGTGATAAATGAAGGGGACCGAACCGCCTAGCGGGGGCTGAAGACCCCGACCACCTTGCCGATGACCCGGAAGTCCTGGTCTTCGTTGATGACGATCGGCTCGTATTTGGGGTTGGCCGGCTCCAACACCACCCGGTTTCCCGTCTTGCGGAAAGTCTTCACCGTGGCCTCCCCCTCGATCAGGGCCACCACGATTTCCCCCGGGGAAGCGTGGGTGGTCTGCTGCACGATCACCTTGTCGCCCGGCAGGATGTGGGCATTGACCATGGAATCGCCCCTCACCGTCAGGGCGAACAGGTGCCGCCCGCCTCGTGCCAGGTGCGGGTCCACCACCATGGTTCCCTCGCGGTTTTCCTCGGCCAAGAGGGGAAGCCCCGCGGCCACCTTGCCCAGGATGGGGATGGAGATTCCCGCCGCGGGCTCATCGGTGAGCCTCAGGCCCCGGGCCGTGTGTTCCTCCCGCTCCAAGTATCCTTTTTCCTCCAGCGCCAAGAGATGCTTGCGGGCCGATTGGGGGGAGTTCCAATGGAAGTGCCGCATGACCTCCCGGACGGTGGGAGGGCGGTGGCTTTCCCGGAGGTGCTCCTGAACATATTGGAGCACGTTGCGTTGAATGTCGGTCAAGGTCTCTTCGTTGGGCGCCATTTTTTCTCCTTGGATTCAAAAAAAGCTTCTCAATAAAGTGCCTGCGCAGTCAAGGGTTTTGCCAAAGCGCAAGCGGTTAAAGCCCGGTGAAATAAGGAATCCAGGTCATGCCGCCGGTTAAAGCGGTAGGCGTATTCACTTAAGTACCGCCCCAAATACTTGGCGTCCACGCCATGGTGAGTACCAATGATCCAGGCTTTGGCGTTGGAAATGAACCTGTGTACCCAGGGCAACCAAGCTTCCAGTGCTTTCGGGTCATTGCCCATCACTCGATAGTCAGCCTCCACCCCCTTGAGTCCACGCAAGGCAGGTGAAGCATCCGTATTCACAAAAGAGCCTTTTTCAATGGCCTGATACACTAATTCCGGGGCTTCTTGTTTGGTTTCAGCCGCTACTTTCACCTTGGCAAATCCGGCTTTTTCCTTCCGTCGGCCTTGTTTGTCCACCCACTCCCGGCTTTCCACCGCAATCAGCACTTCAACCTGGTTTTCCTTGGCTTTTTTACCGAAAGCCGCTCCATCCACCTCCACGATGCCCTTGAGAGGATAGGTTTCATCCCTTTGCCGCAGGCCTTCCCGTATCTTTTGCAATAACAACCAGGCGGTCGGCTCCGAGACGCTCAAATGGCGTTGAAGTTCCAAAGCCGAAATACCCCGTTTGCCTTGCATCATCAAACCGATGGCCCTTATCCACGTGAGCAAGGGGAGCTTGGAATCCTGGAAAATCGTACCCACCCGAAGCCTAACGGCCTTGCGGCAAGTGTCGCATTCCCTAATTTCAGGCTTGGCTTTCGTATTGCCAGAAGCTTTCACCCTCGCATTGAGGACAGATAGAGTTTTTCCCTCCAAAACGGGCCTTCCACACCCATTGGCGGGCTTTTTCCTCGCTGTCGATTTCCTTGTGAATTTTGAAGCTTTTCATCCGCTGGTAGTCCATGAGACACCTCCCTCAGCGGATAGTATACGGGTGTATTCCTTTATTTCAACAAACGCTTTCTTGAGAAGGATTGCCGAAAAAGAATACGGGTGTATACTAGTATACGGCTGTATTCTTCGTCAAGAGAAAAAGGAGTAGTGGTTTAGTTTTGACGCCATTGCGAGCCGCGAACTATGCCCCCGTTGCCATAAAGGGCAACGGAAGACTGGGCAATACCGCTTACTTTTAAGAACTTTTAGAAAAGCGGTATGCGGCGTGGCTATCCCAGTTCATGGTGGGTTTGCGAGGTTGATTTTAAGGCTTATTTAACTGGGGTTGCTTCGTCATAACCACCCGCCTATACGGCGGGTATTCCTCGCAATGACGACATAAATTCAAACTGTAACACTACCGAAAAAGGAGATTGTATGGCACCCCCCACCCTATCCGCCGTCATGGAAAATCCGCAGGAAAGCCTGCTGCCGCTGATCGCTCCACCCCGTCCTTCCCGGTGTCCCGCGCCTTCAAAGGCGGCCGACCTCCCATTGGAAGGGGAGACCCCCCTTCCCGATTACCTGGGCCACCGCAAGAGGCTCAAAGAGCGCTATGCCGAGTCCGGGGTCCAAGGATTGAGGGACTATGAGCTGGTGGAACTGCTCTTGTCCTATTCCATCCCGCACCGGGATACCAAGCCCTACGCCAAAAGGCTCCTGGCGGTTTTCAAGAACCTGCGCAGCATCCTGGAAGCGGATTTGACGAGGCTGGAAAAACTCGGCGGCCTGCCTTCCCAAAGCGCCCTGCACTTCAAGGCCATGGGCGACTTGTTACGCTTGGCCTCCCGGGAAACATTCAAGCGGGGCCGGCCCCTTTCAGGCCCCGGCGACGCGGCCGATTTTCTTCGGGACCAGATCGGTAACCGGCCCCGCGAGGTCTTCGCCGTGATCTTCGTCGACCACCGCAACCACCTGCTTTCCTATGAGGCGCTCCAGGAAGGCACCGTGGACCACACCGCGGTGTACCCCCGCGAAATCCTGGCCAAGGCCCTGGACCTCCAGGCCTCGGGGCTTTTGTTGGCCCACAACCACCCGGGCGGAAGCCTGGAACCCTCCGAAGGGGACCGCCAGCTGACCCGGCAAATCGTCACCGCCTCCCGGGCCATGGGGCTCACGGTGCATGACCACCTGATCGTGACGGCCGAGGGTCACTTTTCTTTCCGTCAAGCCGGAATGCTTTCCTAAAGACGTAAGAGTCTCTAACAAAACCTATTTCACCGCCAAGACGCCAAGGCCGCCAAGAACAACGAATGGCAAGAACACAGCATGAACCAAAAATTCTTACTATTTTTTTTCTTGTGCCGATTTACCATAAAAATCAATGTGAGAATCGGTACTATACCGACCTCTTTTATCTGTTTTTTTATTGAGGGTCGGCATGGCGAACTTTGCCATCGACACTTCGGTTGTGGGCCGAAGTGTTTGGCGGTAAAAATTGCCTTTGGCTAGAGGTTTTGAATGGGGTTTTAAATACGAAGATCCAAGGGGAAAAATCATGGATGAAAATCAAAATGACTTGAGCGATATCCTGAGCCTGACTGGAATTTTCAGGCTCGAAAAAGGGGGATGGCCCCTGCACGCGGCGGAACTTCAAGGCTTCGCCTTGGGGTTGAACCGTTCGTTGGACTTTCGGGCCTTCCACCGGTTTCGTTTCCTATCGGTGAACCCCCATGAAGTGATCCTGGAATTCTGGGTCCGGTCCCCCCATTCCCCCTGGGCGCGGCGCACCCAAGCCAGGGTCTTTTTAACACCGGAAATAGAAACAACTTCAGACACCTTACCGCTCTCGGTGACCTTGAGCCACCTTCCGCTTCAAATGGTGGAGGAAAAATCTTTTTGTTTGATTTAGAGTCTCTAACAAAACCTAATGAACCGCCAAGACGCCAAGACCGCCATGCCGACCTTCAATAAAAAAACAGATAAAAGAGGTCGGTATAGTACCGATTCTCACATTGATTTTTATGGTAAATCGGCACAAGAAAGACAAAAACCACCAAGAATTTTCAGTCTTATTCAAATTTCTTGTCTTTCGTTGTTCTTGGCGGTCTTGGCGTCTTGGCGTCTTGGCGGTAAAAAATAGCCTTTGGACGAAGGTTTTAAAAGGGGTTCGTAATCGGTTTGGCGGGTCAACAAAAAAAGAAGACCCGATGGGGATCTCTCTTTTATTGTGGAAGGTGAAGCCTTATTTCTTGGCCGGTTCTTCCTCTTTCTTCTCATCAAAATACATCCCGATGATGTTGGCGCCCGCGTCCACGTAAATGATGTCGCCGGTCACGGCCGAGGCCCAATCGCTGGCCAGGTAGGTGGCGGTCTTGCCCACTTCCTCCTGGCTGACGTTGCGCTTCAGGGGGGTCAGCCCCTCGGAGGTCTTGAGCATGGTCTTGAATCCGCCCACGCCGGAGGCGGCCAGGGTCTTGATGGCCCCGGCGGAGATGGCGTTCACCCGGATGCCCCGGGAACCCAGATCGGCGGCCAGGTACCGAACCGAGGCTTCCAAGGCGGCCTTGGCCACGCCCATGACGTTGTAGTTGGGGATGACCTTTTCGGAACCGTAATAGGTCAGGGTGATGATGCTGCCATTGTCATTCATGAGGGGAAGGGCGGGGCGGGTGATGGCGATCAGGCTGTAGGCCGAGACATCCAGGGCCAGCTGAAAACCGGCCCGGGAAGTGGATGAGAAGGGTTTGGACAGCTCTTCCTTGTTGGCGAAGGCGATGCAATGGACCAGAATGTCGAACTTGCCCCAAACCTTCCCCACTTCCTTATAAAAGGCCTCGATTTGGTCGTCCTTGGAAACGTCGCAAGGCAGGATCAACTTGGCGTTGACCGATTCAGCCAGGGGCCGGACCCTTTTCTCAAGGGCCTCCCCCAGGAAATTAAAACCCAGCTCGGCGCCTTCCTGGTGGAAGGCCTGGGAAATACCCCAGGCGATGGACCTTTCGTTGGCCACCCCAAAGATCAAGGCTTTCTTACCGCTTAACAATCCCATGGCTCATCCTTTTCGTGGTTGTGGATTCGTTGCGCGTCAATGGGAATCCCCCCGTTTGTGGCCACATAAATTAGCCTTTTTCGTCCATAGTTTAAAGGCCAAAAAAGCCTGTAACGGGGGAAAATCACGTTTTCAAGCAGCCGGATGGCTGGAGTTTCAGTTAAAAAGACCCGTAATATGCTCCCATCCAATCCATCCCAGGTGCCCGATGCTTCGACATATTGTCCTATGGAAACTGAAAGAAACCGCCGGGGGTCGACCCAAGAACGAGAACGCGCTGGAATTAAAAAAAAGGTTGGAAGCGTTGAAGGGGTTGATCCCCGACCTTGTGGAATTAAAAGTAGGGTTTGACTTCCGTTCTCCCGCTCCCTCCTACGAAGTTTGCCTGAACACCCTTTTCCATGACGAGAAGGGATTGGAAAATTACCAACAACACCCTGAGCACCTCAAGGTCGTGAAATACGTCAAAGAGATCACGGAAGATCGAGCGGCGGTGGATTACATCACGGATTAACAAAAGCCTAAAGCAAAGACCGTTTTCACCGCCAAGACGCTAAGGACGCTAAGGACGCCAAGAACAACTAAAAACAAGAAAACCGAAAAGTTTTTAAAATTCTTTATGGCTTTTTTCTTTCTTGTGCCGATTCACCATAAAAATAAAAATGTGAACCGGTACTATACCGACCTCTTTAACAGGGTGCTGAAAAAGTATTTTTCAGCACCCTGTCGACAGCCATGGGATAGAACGAGCCACTTAAAATATGGTTTTTATGTGTTGTGGCTCGTTCGCAAATAGGAAAAAGTCCGTTTCTGGGACTTTTTCAGCATCCTGTTAAACAATTTTATTGAAGGTTGGCATGGCGAACTTTGCCATCGACACTTCGGTTGTGGGCCGAAGTGTTTGGCGGTAAAAATTGCTTTTGATGCAGGTTTTGTTAGAGATTCCAAGAACCCATTCGATGCTTGATGGCCCTATCCTGGAAAATGTAAGAAGATAAATTTTAGGAGTGAAAAATGCCGATCTTGAAAAAGAAAAAAACATCAGTCGCGCCGGCGGCCAAGACCAAAATTAAAAAGGGTCGGACCCTTCGCGTCGCCACCTTCAACGCCAATTCCATCCGCGTCCGCATGCCGATCCTGCTGGATTGGCTGAAGAAGAACCAGCCGGACGTTTTAGCGGTTCAGGAAACCAAGGTGCGGGACGAGGAATTCCCCCGGGAACCTTTGGAAACAGCCGGGTGGCAGGTGGCCTTTCACGGGCAGAAAAGCTACAACGGCGTCGCCTTTATTTCCAAGAAGCCCGTCACGAATATTGAAAACAGGCTTTACCCGAAAGACGCGGAGGAACAAGCCCGTTTCCTCGCCGGGGATTACGAAGGCGTCCGGCTCATCAACACCTATATTCCCCAAGGCCACTCCATCGATTCGGAGAAGTACCAATACAAGCTCAAGTTCATGAAGGACCTGCGGGCCTATTTCGAGAAACACATCGGCCCCCAAACGCCCGCGCTTTGGATGGGCGATTTAAACGTGGCCCCCACCGAGATTGACCTCAACAACCCGAAGGGGAACCTGAACCATCCTTGTTACCATATCGACGCCCGCAACGCCTTGACGGAAGTCATGGGAACAAAATGGCGGGACCTGTTCCGCCAGAAGGTGAAGGAAGGCGGCCACTATACCTTTTGGGACATGCGCCAACCCGACGCCTTTAAAAGAAACCTGGGTTGGAGGATCGATTTTCTCATGGGCACGGAACCGATGGTGACACGCTTGGCCAAGATCTGGATTGACACCAAGCCCCGGGGCCTTGAAAAGCCCTCCGACCATACATTTTTAGTAGGCGATTTCGAGGCCGAATGATTATCCAAGAGGCAGAAAAAACAACTGAAAGCAAACCCGGAAGCCTTTCAAACGGATTCTTTCTAGTCCTGCCCAGTCTTAAAGGTTTAAACCCAAGGGGTGGTACTCGTAAGCAAAGCGTTTAGCTCAGATTTAGTTGAACGTTAATTGACAATGAATTTCGTTAGGGGGATAATAGTTTTGTCCTCAGATGATCTAGTTTTTCCAAGGGTTGCCGCCCTACCTGTTTCCTTACTAAAAACCTTAAAAAACATCTAAAATTAGTAATAAATACAAGGGGTTTGCCTTCCATGTCACGCAGGGGCTCTAAAAGCCTGATGGTTCAATGGCTAAAAAATCATTTCAACAAAACAGGTTTAAAAAAGCCTCATGCCCGCTTGACCCGTTTTCCTGTTTATTCGATCAATAACGAAAAAGGTTCCGCCATTGTGATGGCGCTGATTTTCATGGTACTTGCCACTACCTTAATGGTGACAGCCGCCCAGTTGGTGACAACGATGAGAAAAAATACCAATGAGCAATCCTTCGCTCTCGCCATGGCCGAAAACGCCGCCCAAGCGGGTTTGGAGGATGCCATCGGCTGGTTTGGGCGCCAACCGGTCCAGCCCGTGGCGGGCGGCGCCACCAGCACCGTATCGATCGGCTACCCGCTTATTTATAACAGCATGGCCGTTACCTATGCGGACCAGGTCTTTTCTCCCGTCTACAATATCAGCAACCCCGCCACAACCGACTCCATCGATCCCTCAGGTGCCAGCGTGACGAACAATTGGGTGAGTAACAGCCTGACGAACGAGTTTTCGCCTGACGGGGCGGGGAGCGTTTCCAACGCGACGACGATCGGCGACCAAAGGTACTGGGAAAGGTATCAGGTTCTGAGCAGCTGCCTTTTACCCTCGCTGACAATATTCCCAGTTCCATCCTCAACGGGGTCCACGATATCACGGGCAACCGGGTCTATAATTCCATCAACGGCAACGGCCTGGTTTGGACGATCTATTCCACCGGTTACGCTTATTACCGGAGGGACTTCACCAAAAGCGTTTCCGCCCCTTATTATTGGAACATCCCTTATAACCAAGCCCCCAATAAAGTGCTGGCCTCGGCGAGCATGGCCACCGAGATACGCCGGTTGTCCGCCAACCTGCCTTGGAACGTGAACGCCGCCCTCTACACCCCCAATCCCCACAATTCCCTAGCGGATAACCATTACCGGTTGGCGGAATTCACGGGCAAAAATGAATATCGGGAGGGGGCGGATCGTATCCTCCAGGCCTTCTCGGGGCTTCTGGCGCGGGGAGCCTCCAACTATCCAATGATGCTTCAGCTTTCCAGGGCACAGGTAAGAAAACTGGAAAAGGCACAGTCGCGATGTCATAAACTATCGACTTCCATCCTATTCCTTTGGATTTGCAGAACGAATGAAAGCAACAGTACAGCTATCTCTTGACTTGATTGATTTAGACGAGGCGATTCGCACAGCGGATATGGCCATTCGCGCGGGGGTTGATTGGTTACAAAGTGGGCATGCTGCTGATTATCGCGGAAGGGATGCGTGGCGTGCGAGAATTACGCGCGCGTTATCCGCACGTGCCGATTGTGGCGGATTTAAAGACGATGGATGGTGGCTGGCTGGAGGCCGAGGTGATGGCAAAAGCCGGCGCCAGCATGGTAGTGGTGATGGGCCAGGCGCACAGCGGGACGATTGTACTGGTGGTGAAGGCCGGTCGCGATTTCGGCGCAAAAGTGATGGGCGACAACATGGCAATGCCCGATCCGATTGCGGGCGCGAAGCAGATGGAAGATTTGGGCTGCGACTACATCATTCACCACATTGGTTTTGATATGCGCACACTGCGGCGGTCGCGCGGGCAACATGCGGATACGCCGCTAGACCGGTTGAAAGAGGTAGTGAATGCGGTATCGGTGCCCGTGCAGGCAGTCGGAGGGCTAACCTTAGAACAGGCGACGGATACGCCGCGTTATGGCGCGCCGCTGGTTGTAGTAGGAGCGCCGCTCGCGATTGACCCGAATGCG
>CAWKIF010000055.1:0-5050 GCA_963849485.1 candidate division FCPU426 bacterium
ACAATCAGGTCGCCTTGTTTCGAGGTGATCAGGGCGGCATGGCTCCACCAGGCGAATTTTTTATTTTCCCCCCGGAACCGGAGCCCCTGGCCGAAACGGATGAAACCGTCGAAGAAATTATTGCCGTGGGTCAGGATAAAATCGCAGGGTTGGTATTGCCCGACCCGAGCCTCTTCCCCCGGACCAAAGAGGGTCTTGGGGGGGATCATTGACTTTTTCCAGGTTTTGGGTGGCATGTCGTTCTCACTCCCTTTAAAACCGAATTTTTTAGTTGACCGCTTGCTTTTCCGTCCGACCCAACAATAATTCCTTTTTATTTTCGGAAGGTTTTCCTTCTTTAAGGAGGGGGAGGGAAGGGCGTATTTCCTCGCGATGGTTCCGCAAATAATCCAACAAATAAGGGCGCCGAAGCATCGCTTCTTTTTCCATATACAACAACTCTTCCGGAGGGGTCAACAGGTCGGGATCAACGGCTTGAACTTTCTCGTAAATGCCCTGCCACCGTTTTTTGACGGTCCAGAGGGAGAGCTTGAGGCAGGAGGCGATTTCCGAATCGGACCGGCCCTGAAGGGCCAGTTGCAGGACATGCTTTTGGCGGGGGGAAAAATAGAAACGAGCCGCCGGGCAATGGAAAAGCTGCGCCAGGGCGTGGTTTTGATCGCAATGTTTTCCCTCCTCCCGGTTGATCCCGAAAAGATAAAAAGGCTTGGAGGGTCCGGGCAACGAACCTGAGGGATCCTGGGCCGGGGGCTCCCGGCGCAGGACAAAGCCGGAACGGGACAGGGATTGCTTTTCCTCGGCGCCATAAACCTCCCTCAGAATTTCGTTGATTTGGTAACCGTGCAAGGAGTTCAGGAAGGATTCGGATAACTTCAGGCGAATCTTCAGGGAATCCTCCGGATGAAGCCCTTGCCGTTCGTAGCCGAAATGCAGGACCAGCGCGTTCAAGCCGCATTGGGAATTTTGACGGGCGATTTCCCGCTGGTTCAGGAAGACCCGACGTCCCTGATGCCAGCGCTCAACCACTTGAAGCGCCATATGGGCGGGGGAATGGGCGCGGGATTCCGCCGCATAATCCTCCCTGATAAATAAGCTCATCTCAAAGCCCACGATGCGTTGATGGGAGGGCCGCCCGTGATCCTCTACCACGGAAGAAAGGGCGATTTGATCGGAAAGGACGTAATTCCAAAAAGCCAATAGATGCGGGAGATGATCGGGCGTGAAAATACGATGGTCCTGGACAAGCGGAAGGCATTGGGGGATTTCCTTCAACTTGGTCGTCCGGAAGGAAAGATACATACGAATTTCCCGTGATGGGGAACCGTCCGAATTTTTGGAACCGGCAAGTCAAAAGGCCGTGGGTTACTAACTAAACAGTAATCCCGTCTTCAATCATTCGCGCGCGGTTCATAAAAGGTTGGACCCCAAAATTTTCTGCAATTTGAAAGCAACACCCGAGTTAGAAAAACCTGAAGGTAATCTAGGGCACTTTTTATTTAATTTGATACCGTCCACAAAAAAATAATTTCAAAAATCGGTCCATGGGTCAACCGGCCAAAAATTGTGCGGAAAAAGTAAAACGATACCAAATCCAACCTTCGGGAAATTTTTACAGTTTCCTTACGGAACCTGGAAGCTTTAACGGAAAAGCAAAAAAATCTTGGGGAAGATGGACCGAATGGGCGATGAACCCTCAAGGGACCGCCGGCCCTGGGCCTCCATGTTAGGCCCAGGTAAAATTTGAAATAAAAGCAAAAAATTACACCGACGGTGTATCCGTCCCATCGGGGATTTCATGACACAATCCCGAAAGTTTTCCCACCTAAAAACCCAAAGGAGCTCATTCATGGACACAACGGCAACCGCCGCACCCCCGTCTTCTTCAGCAGGTTCATCCGCGACGCCGCCTCCCTTGACGGCCCACTTGTCCTCGGCTCCGCACGCGGGCGAGCATTTCGCTCCGCCGAAGGGCCTCCATCTGGGAAGGGAAAAGGTCTCGTGGGACCCGAAGGTGTGGGAAAGGATCGACCGCGCGGTCCAGCGCGAGTTCAAGCGCACCCGCGTCGCCGCGAAATTTCTGCCCCACCACCGTGTCGATCCGCATATTACCACCGTGCCCGCGGACACGGTCCTGGCCAACCTCAATACCAGCACCCCCTACGTCAATCCGCAGAATGGGGAGATTGCCGCGCAGCCGACGACTCCCCCTTTGTTGAACATCGACGAAGGCGCCACCACCCGCCTCATTGAAATTTGGGTGGAGTTCTCACTGACGCCCGCCCAAGTCCAGGAGGAAAACCACCAGCTGGCCGCCCACCCCGAACCCCACCCGGATCCAAAGGCGCATCCTGACGCTCACGGGCACCATGAGCACCACCGTTCCAGCACCGCCTGCACACTGGCCACCCGCGCTGCCAACATCCTGAGCCTGGCCCAGGATACGGTCATCTTCCAGGGCGCGAACGCTTTTCCCGTCGCCTCTGTCGCCGGTTCGGGCACACCGCTGTTCCAGTCGGAAACCGTGCTCAACCGGGGAGTTCCCTCCGATACGGGCCTCTTGTGCATTGGCGGACCCACTCCCTTGCCGCAGGACCAGATCCTGATCGTGGCGCCCGTGACCCCTACGGTCCCTCCCGCGGCGGGGGCGTCGGTACTGGCGCAATACTCCGAGAATACCGTGGCGCAGATCCACAAGGCCTACGCCCTTCTCTCGGCCAACGGATATCCCGGTCCCTATGTTTGCGTCCTCCATTACTATCCCTGGGCCGATTCCTTTGCCCCGCTGGCGAACACGCTGATCCTCCCCGCGGACCGCATCAAGCCCATCATGGAGGAGGGGTATCACGCCAGCGTCGCCTTGCCGGGAGTTCCCGCTCCCCAGAATCCGCAGGTCGCCGCCCAAATGCCGAACCCGCCGATCATCCCCACCGCGGACCTCTACCCGGCCAGCGGCGTGATCCCGGCAGAGACCCAGCCCCAAGCCATGGGGTTGGTCATCTCCCTCGGGGGCAACACGGTGGACCTGGTGAACGGCCTGGATCCCGTGACGGCCTTTTCCCAATTGGATCCGACGGGGAACTACCTGTTCCGGGTGCTGACCCGTTTCGCCCTGCGGTTGAAGGACCCGGGAGCGGTCATCCGGCTCGAGTTCCAGTAAGACCTTAGCGACCAGCCAAAGGAATAACTCATGAAAGTGAGTCAAGGGGGCGTGTCGTTTTGGTACGGCACGCCGGACGCTCCCGCGCCCTCAGGGGTCGTCGCGGCCGGCGGCGATACCTCCGTCACCATCGGCCTGGAGCCGCCCGATCCCGCCGCCCATATCACGGTCCTGTACAGGATCAACCACGGCGCGCCGCATACCGTCGAGGCCCTGCTGACGCACCACAACACCCCGGGCAGGGAATATTTCCACACGCAGCTGACGGGGTTCAAGGATGGCGACAAGGTGGAGTACGTCGCGGTCTACCGCTCCGGAAGCCGCCAGATCCCGTCGAACCAGGAAGCTGAAAGCCATGTCGTGGTTTTCACCGTGGGGCCGACCGCCGGGTCTGAGGCCCAAACCAGCCACGCGGCGGATGGAAAGCACGGCCCGGAAGCCGAAGATCCTCAGGAGGCGCTGCGCGCCGTCCTGCACGCTTCCTCCGCCCTGAATTCCCCCGCGCAGGTTGATACCTTCATCAAACTTTATTTCAGCCATAACGGCGACTCGCCTTCGTTTTGGCAGGACCTGGAAAAACACCCCGACCTGAAGCCTCATATCGAAAGGCTCCAGTTCGTCCTGCAGGTCGATCTTTTGGCCTCCGGGCATTTGCCCTTGATCGAGGCCCTGTTGAAAAGGCCGGGCATCCATTCGATGCGGGACCTGGCCCAAATGGACGATTCGGCCTGGCATGAAATGATCGCGAAATCGGGGGTTCCCCCCGAAATCCCTGGCTCCTCCCCCGAGTCCAAGGCGCGGTTCTACGCCGGATCGATCCAGGCGACGCTGCAGGCCGCCTTCCCGACCCTGACCGTGTGGCGGATCGCGGTGAAGAACCACCGGGTTGATCCGCTCGCGGCGAAGTTCCTGGAGAACTCCCCCGACTTCGACATCGCCACGGCGCGGGTCGACTCCTACGCGGACAACCACGCGGCCGCCGCTTTTAAGGGGATCCCGGCGGAGAAAAAGGCGGGGGTGCTCCAGGAAGTGAAGCGCCTCCAGCGGCTCTTCGCGGCCAGCCCCAACCCGGACGTATTCCGGGGCCTGCTCGAGGCCCCCTTCGACTCGGCCCATGCCATCGCGGTGATCCCCCGAGGGACCTTCGTTTCCCACTACGGACATTTTTTCGGCGGTTCCGCCCAGGCCGGGGAATTGCACGAACGCGCCCAGTTCATCAACGCCCGGAATCTCCACCTGCGCACCAGCATCCAGGACTCCCTCCGCACCCCGCCCACCCGCGGCATGGGCCACCATTCCCAGAAGGAAATGGCCCGGACTTACGGGAGTCACGCGCGGGGCCCCCGTCCGGCGGGGGGCGAAACACCCGGAGCCCCTCATCCCGGCCATAAAGAAGGTTCCCTGAAGGAGGACCTGGTCAAGCGGTTCCCGAATTCGGAGGAACTGTTCGGCTCCCTCACCCTTTGCAATTGCGACGAATGCGAATCGGCGATCGGCCCCTCGGCGTACCTGGTGGACCTTTTCGATTTCCTCAACTCCTCAAAACCGAACGAACACGGCGCCACCCCCCTGGACGTCCTGATCGGCAACCCCGGGAAACGGATCCCCGGACGCCTGCCGGACCTGGCGTACCTGAAATTGACCTGCGCCAATACCAACACCGCCATGCCCTATATCGACATCGTCAACGAGGTTCTCGAGTCCTACGTCGCCCTGGGACTCAAATCGAGGCCCCGGGCGCGGGGGACACGGCGATTCTGATGTCGGCGGAGCTGGACGCCAACCCCCAGTACGTCAACCAGCGGGCCTACGGGATGCTTCTACCAGGCGGTCTACCCCTTCACGCTTCCTTTTAACCGCCCCCTCCAGGTGATGCGGACCTACCTGAACCAG
>CAWKIF010000056.1:0-31853 GCA_963849485.1 candidate division FCPU426 bacterium
TGTGTTGTCAATCGCCCCAAAAAACGGCATTTATGGCGCATCCCACACGGCGGCCAGGGCCACCAATATCAACAGCCCGGCCATGATGATTTCCTTCAACGTCACAACCCTTTCGCCGATCTTAAACATTTCCCTCTCCTCCTGCGGTTTCTAAATTACGGATTCAACTTGTAAAGGACCGAGTTGCCCGCCGTGTAAACGGGCATCCCCAGCTGCGCGAATTTGGCGAGTGCCCCGGCGTTCGCCTGGTACAGCTGCCTCTCCGCGTCGCCCACATAAACGTAATCAACATTGTACTTGGACAGCAAATCCTTTTTTCGGCTCAAATCGGGGGAGGTGTAGATGGTGTCCACGTCTCCCTTCCGGTGCTGGATGGTGTCCTCAGGATCGCCTCCGCGGATCGCGGGCTGGTCCCAGGAACCTCGCCACTGAGCCTCGTGGAAATCCCATCCTAAAACCGTCGGATAGCCAGTCAAGGTCGCCACCGTATCCGTGTCCTGGTGGTAGGACAATCCCGGGCTTTCCAGGATGACGGGAATCTTCACACCACCGCCCGGCCCCTTCCGACTGGCCGGCTTAATGTTGTTCATGATCCACTGGGCCACCTGATAATCGGCGGCAAAGGTCCTTGAATAATAGGCGGACCCATCCATGGTGGCGCTGTCAACCGAGGAGCCGTTCATTCTCGCCGTAAAAGCGAGGGCAGGGTAGAGGCCGGCCGCCAATAGAGCCAACCCGCCCACCATTCCCCAAATGATTTTCACCGGGAGGTTCCATCGATTCCAGGCGTTTTCAAATATCCATTTCAGCCAGAATCCGGAAGCCAAGCTAAGAAGAATCCACGCCTGATAATGAAATTTAAAGACTGTATTCATCCGATACAGAGCGCTACCGGAAAAATGGTCCTTGATGAACAAAACCTCACACCCTGACACGAGGAGAAAAGCCAATAGGGCAAGGAGGGCCGCAAAGAGACTGTCGCGAGTCTCCGCCTTACGGATTACAAGGACGACCACCAGACCCGCCAACAACAGGCAAGCCACCAGGGTTCCCAGTTTCAGCGGGGCCAGATTCATAACGGCCAAAATGATGATTGTCACGAGGCCGGCCGCCCAGGGGATCAGGGACCCCTGGCTTCCGTTCAAGTAGGATAAAATCGAGTCGGTTTTTTCCTGCAACGATTGGGTGGGAAGAGCCCAAAACTCAGCTTCCGGCGCAAGACCCATCTCACCGCCGCAGGTCCCACAATATTTTTTCCCCGGGTTCTCCCGCCCGCAAAAGGAGCAAAGGGGCTCCTCGGTTTTTGTTTTCTTTATTTTTGAAAATTTGTCCCCGGAGCCGTTCAGAAAAAGCTTAAAGACCAAAGCTGGAACGATCACCAGCAAGAAGAGGCCGAAAATGATGAACAAATAAAACAAGTCCGTCCGGTCCCCCACCAGCCCCAGACCCTTCGCCTGGGATTGAAATTTCATGTAAAAGGGCAGGTAAAGGATGAAACTGCCCGCAACGATGGGAACCCCCACCTTGGCCGTTTGAAGAATCCATTCCATGAAATTGGAATCCTTCTCCAAGGCCCAGCCTTGCTGGATAAAAAGGCAGGTCCCCAACAAAAGCATCAAGGTCGGGAAATCCCAACTGTTCATGAAGGAAAGCCCGCCAAAGAGAATCATCAGTAAAAACCAATATATCCATCGGATGACCGGCCGGGCTCCCAAAACCTGCAAGCCACCCTGGGGGGTCCGCAAAAGGGAATAAGCCGAGGCGATGGCCAATAAAACGAAGGGGATACCCATGACGTGGGGGTGGAGGTCCGAAAAGGAAAAAACTGAAGGATGGGAATTCGTTGATCATTTTGTCCGTCGGCGGTACGGGGATGATTCGGGAAGCCTGGAAATAATCCCACCCATGTTGGAGGGGCGAGAATAGGAACCCCATGGCACCGCTTAAGCCCGTCGGGGCGCTCGGATCGGAGGGCTGGTTGTAGTAAGGCACCCGGAGGTTTCCGATGGTGAAACTTTGGATCGCCCTTAACCAATAATCCATGTTCCCGAACACAGACAGGCTGAGCACGGAAAAGAGCGAGTACCGATACCTGCGGGTCAGGGCATAAGCTATGGAAAAAGTACAAATCGCCGTGAGGGCCCAGGTCAAGGCCACCTGAAGGTTATAAGCCACACCGGAGGAAACCCCGCTCAAGAGAGAAAGAACAGCTGTGATCAGATAACCGAAATAGTAATAGGAAATACTTCCGCCGGAAAGCCAGGGGTCTTGGGGCGGCATGGAAGGCGAGGCAAGGATCCCATTAATCATTGCGAAATCCATGGGTTTCTCGGTTCCCACGATCTCGGGGGTGCGCATTTTATAGGCCCCCGCGATTAGAAACGCCATGAGGAACAAGGACTCTACGACCAGGATAAAACCGATATTGCGGGCCAAGTAGGCTTTGATGGAAATCCATTGGTCCCGGAGGATCCAAGCGGAGAGAAGCGCCATCAGGAGAACGGAACAACAGGCCGCGCCCAGACCGAAGGAGACGTAACCGAAAATCCAAGAAAAATAGCCGACAATTAAAAGGGCGACCACCTTGCTGAAGGCGTATCCCTTTTCGGGCAGATGCCGAAGAAGAACAAGGGTGATCGGCAGGGCCAGAAGTCCCAACACGTCCACCAAGAGCCACCAACCCATTAAAGCGGCCATCTCATAACCTCCCTGGTTAATTTAATCTCATACTTAATTTTTAGCGGGGGGAGGATTGTAATAGATTTCCACCCCGGGGTTTTTATAAATCAACGGTAAAAACTGCCCGAACTTGCTCAAGCCATCGGGTGGATATCCTCCCCTTTGGCCGGGGACCCCGTTGCGCTCCAGGGAGCCCACCATGACCAGGCGGACGCCATAGGCATCCATGGTGCTTTTAGCAAGAGCCGGATCGGTCGTAGTGAAAATGGTTTCCTCCGCATTGCGCCGCTGGCTGATTTCCATATCTTGCTTCTGGCCCACCCACTCGCGCACATGGCCGTCCCATCCCATTAAGGCGGGGATGCCGGTGAAGATCGAGAACCGGGAACCCCAGGTATTGTAGCCAGCCCCCACCAGCTCCGCCAAGCAGGGCTGGCCGGGGATGCGATCGTTCATGAATCGGATGGCGGCGCCATCCGCGGAATTACTCTTGGACATATAGGCCAGCCCGTTGAGGGTCGGCGCCTCCGCGCTTCCAACCCATTGGCTGCGGATGCCGTCGAAAAACCCATGACACTTGCGCCAGGTGGCGGCCGCCGGGTAAATCAGGGTCATAGCCAGAAGGACCACCCATAATAGGTTCCAGCTTTGGAAGGCGAAAAAGACCCCCGTGTTCTTCTTCCTTTCGGTCAAATAGACGTAACCCAAAACGATGGCCGAGGCGAGAATAAAGGGAAGAATGAAATATCCCACCACGCCTGCGTCCCATTTTTTAAGGACGGACAGGAAGGACCCGAACTCCACCGTCGGGATCAAGGGCGGAACCAATAACACCAAGGCGGTTACAGATAAAATCACCGTCAACCACCAGGGCAAGAGCCGTTTCATGAAGGCCCAAACCAGTCCCAGTGCGGCGACTAAAAAGGTCAAGTAAAGGCTGATGTGGGTTAAGGCCCCGCCCAGGCCTGCTTCTTGTTGGTCGGCAATCAAAAAGAAAAGGGGCGAGAGTAAGGCTTCCAGAAGGCTGAAGATTAGGATTCCCGCCAACCCAAGGAAGAGGGAGCGGCCCAAGCGGGATTCCTTCCGCACCTTCGTCACCAGGCCTGAGAAGTCATCATAAACCATGGGTAGCATCGCCCCCGCGGCGATCGAGGCCAAGGTCCAGGCGTTTATCCCGAATTTGAAAAGGGTGTTGTTTCTTTCCCATTCCCCACCCAGGTATTCCTTCATGGCGAAGATTTCCAGGGCTCCTAAAAGCAGGAAGAGCATGGCGCTCATCAAATATAGGAACGAGAGGGGCCTATTCTTGGACGCCTTGCTAGCGAGCCCCAATTGGAAGAACCCGAACAACCACAAGTAGGGGAAAAGCCCAAGGTTCAGGGTGAAGGAGGCTTCCTGGTAGAGCGGCAAGAGATGGAGCGCCATCAGCGAAACCCAAACAAGAACCACCACTCCGCCTAGCATCCACCAGACCCACTCGGTCACGAAATAAACCGCCGTAAAGAAAAATCCAGCGGCCAAGGTCAAGAGGGCCCGCGCGATGATTTCTTTTCCCGGTTCCTGGCACCATTGGGCCCATGAGGCCCCGATAATCATTGCCAATCCCCATATTCCGATTAACAACATCCCATGAATGGGACCCTGGGGGTTCGAGAATTTCTCAAATCCCTTTTCCAACATCCCCAGCCAATCAAAATTTTTCTTTCTCGATTTTCGTGAACCAATTTTTTGTTTCTTTTCGATCCATTTCAGTAAATTCGGTCCAAACCAAAGCAGAAGACCCAGGGGCAAAACCGCAAGGAAAAGGCCATAGATGGTCGTGAAATCAGGCAAGGTGGACCGCAAGCTGGGCCAGACCCACAAGACCTGCGTTTGCTGAGGATTAAAGGTCGATAAGCGAGGCAGCCATAATAAAAGGGCCGAGGCGAGAATCCCGGCCAGGACCAGAGCGATTTCAATGAACCTGAGTGCCACCGTCCGGGTCTTGGGGTTGGTCCAAAGAAGGGCTACACCGGCTGCCAAGGAAAGACCTAGAAAGACGGCGAACAACTTGATATCCCCCGCCACCGCCAGGGAATCAAAGTTTCGTGTCAAGCGGCTGCACCATCCCGCCAGCACTAAACCTACCGTCAGTGTAAAGAGGAGGGTCGCGAAAGAACGCACCAATAACTTTGAAGGAAATCCGTTCATATGTTTGATTAGAAGGGCGAGGCCCAAAAGGGTCATCCAAGTGGGAATCTCCCAGGTATTGAGGAAGGCGATGGAACCCACGAAAAACCCGATAGCAAGCCACAAGGGCCAGTCGGACTTCCATAGAATCTTGGGACCCGATGGCAGGAGGTAGAGGGCCCCGATTAGGGCAACCAGGAAGATGGAGAAAGGCATCCCCAGGGTATGAGCATGCATATCGGCAAAGAGCACGCTGAAATAGGGAAATTCATTGATCGAGTTGGGGATCACGCGGGAGGGGCCCCAGAAATCGAAAGTGAAATGCATGGCCGAAAAATCTCCCCGGGCCAATACTTGCCTGAAGGCGTTCAAGTATTCTTTCGCCCCGGCCAGGTTGCCGGAGACCGCGCAAAAGGTGCCGGCCAGGAAACCGCCGATAAGGCGCCCCGACAGGGCATAGGCGATCCCAAAGGGGGCGCTGAATAACAGGGCAAACAAGGTGATAATCGCCAGGTTGTAGGTAACGGCTGGCACCAGTCCCAAGGCCTTGGTGACGACGCCCATGACCACATGGCCGAAATAAAATGTGTATCCGATGGGTTGTCCGGCCATCCACATGTTTTGTGGCGGGAAGGATTCCCCCCTGACTATGGAGGAAAGAAACCCGAAATCCATACCCGCTTCCCCGCCCCCGCTGTAGCCTTCCCCGTAAGGGTCGTGGATATGGGGGTTGTACATGCGAACGATCGTGAAAGCCAGGAAGGCCCCTAAAAAGACCACTTCCTGGATCATCCATCCCTTGCCATGTTTCTTGAAGCTATTCATCAGCTCGTCTTTGACCTGGTAAGCGTAAACCGAACCCAGGGCAACCAACAACAGGATCCAAACCCAGCTTTGTCCCATCGTGAATTTTCCCAGGTGCAAGGAAGTGAAGAACCAAACCACCCATGAAAGAACGAGTAACCCGAAAATTTTACTAAGCGCGTAAGCGCCCGGCGCGAGCGGACTCAAAAGTTTCAAGGTAAAGGGCAGGACCAGAAGGCCAAGGAAAATCATGAACAAGACCCACTTGAGCCAGGCTAACAATTGATAGGAAGCCGACTCTTCCTTGGGCGGGGGTAGTTGGTTGATATCCTCCACGACCACTGGATGTTCCGAAAGGGCCTTGAGAGTGTCCAGGGTTTTTGTGTCCGGAAGTCCGGGCACACCGAGGGGAGCCACCACGTTGGGGGCACTGGAATTGTTGGTAAGGTTGAGGTTCCCCGCCGCCTCCGGGTTGGCGGCTGGGGTGACGGCCGGGACCACGGCAAGGGCCGGAGTGGGAAGGGCGGAAGCTGTTTGTGAAACCGGAGCCGAAAGTGTGTCCAGCTTTTGGAGGAGGCCTTCCTGCGTTAACTTCTGGTTGTGCTTGCTGATGAACTCATCCACGTTTTCGGGCGTGATGGCCCTCATTTGGTCACGGGTGATTCCCTTCACATAATCGTCTTTACTTAGGATTTCAATGATGCGGCCTGGAGCGACCGTCTCTATCTTCTTGAACAGGTAGACCCGGGGATGGTCATATACAGAAAAGGTTTCTTCCGCCATGTCGTCGGGGTATGTCCAACCGAAGAGGCTTGGAAAATTATGGAACTCCGCAACCATCCGGTATCCCAATAGTCCTGCCCAAAGGGCACGGAAATAACGGGAGGTCACCGGGTAGAGGTTGAAGCCATGAGGGCGGAATTCCGGGGTTTCATCGGTCAAGGTGTACCAAAGCTTCTTGGTCGCCAGGCTGATGTAATCCCCCCTTTGAAGGGTGTCGGCATAGTAAAGTTTCTTCCGGTCATTATCGTCCGAGGGGCTGCTTCCCATGTTGGAGTAAATATCCACGTCGATGTGCCCATAGTTGCCCGGGTTGACGGGCTTATCCAGCCGCGAATCCTGTTGCGGCGACAGGTCCTGAGGTAGCCCATCGTCCCAGGTGTCAGTCGCGATCACGGACCCAGTCGGAACATTTTTCGATATCCACACCGAGGCGTCGAACCAAGGATGGGGGTGGGTATAAACGTGCATATAGGAAATGGAATAAAAAAGGCTGGGTCCGATCACTAATACCCAAAAAGCGGGCTTCCAAAAACGGCTTGGCGAAAACCGGTTGATCCTTTCCGCCGCGTCCGTCAATAACCTGGAGGCGAAAATGCAAAAGGCGGGTACCAGAGGCACCATGTAACGGATGAACTTGGTGTTCCAGGCGCCAATGAAGCCAAAATAGGGGATGAACCATGACAGAACCAGCAGGTCCCCCAAGGTCCAGGCGAAACCCGCTTTCGGGAAGAAAGGCAGTGGTAAAAGCCCTTCCCGTCCGGCCGGCCGCACTATGCCCCAGACGAATCGCCCCAAAACCCATATCATCCCGGCTACAGCGGTCAGACCTAACGGCCACCAAAGTTCCACGCTCATTAGATTCAGGAGCTGGTAAAGGTACCGGGGGGTATCCTTAAATTGCAAAACATAGCAAGCTCCCGCCTGAGACACCACATCCCACTCGTATTTCATCGACCCCATGAATCCCTGGCTGTCTAAAAGGGACCAGGGCGATAAAAGGCAAAAGATCAGGAAGGAAAGCGCGCCAGCAGCCGCAAGCCGGATCCAAAGGGGAGTTTGAGCCCTCAAGACTGGGAAATTGGAGACTCCCCAGGCTGTGAGAATAAAAGCTAAAAAGGCGAGTAGGGCGAAAAGAACCACCCATACGCCGACCGAACCGTTCGGATCCAGCGGGCAGAGGTCCCGGATGACCCCCTTGAGTTTGAGCCCGGCCCCGAGGATCGCCCCCGCTCCGCCAACCAGGGTAAAGGTCGCAACAACGTTATGGAGGGTGTTTTCTCTCCGGTTTTTCTGGTCCGCATTTTGCCATTTTTTTTCAGGCGTCTTGGAGACATAGACGAGATGCCCCACAACGATCATGAAAAGATAATAAAGGGAGCTGGTTTTGGCCGCCATGGCCAGGCCAAAAGCCGTCCCCGCCAAAAGGTAGCTTCGCCAGCTTCCGTCCTCGCTGATCCTTAAGGCGCTTAGGGCAATGATGACGAACATCAGGGTGATAAAGGATTCGGTGATCAGGTAGTGCGCTTGCTCGATGCTGACAGCCGAAAAGGCAAAACAGGCGGCTGCCAAAAGCGCCATCGGGACTTGTCCATAAGCCTTCCGGACAAAAAGATAAACCACCAAGATGGTCAGTGTTGAGAAAAAAGCCGCCCAGAGGTGGCCGATCACCATAATGTTGCCCGCGTCGGTAAAGGAGGGCCAGGCGTGGTCCAGGGAGGCCAGTACCGTGCAGATCGGGAAAAGCCCCAGCAAGATTCTTCCCCAGACCGAGTACCAGGCGAACAATCCGGCCAAGGCCAACAATCCCAAGGTAAAGCTGAAGGTGGCGGTGATTTGACACAAATGCCAATCGGCAGGCATCAGAGTGGGCACGAAGCCCAAAAGGAAGGTGGCCCCGGCGGCGATATAAAAGGGCAGCCCCAACCATTCCAAATCCAGGATCCACGCCACGAGGAAAGAAATCACCAGCGAGGCAGCTGCCACCACGGCAAAGGAAACCAGGGATAAGGTGGGAAGGCTCAGGTGGAGCTTGCCGAGGATGTCCAGGTTGAGGTTTTGGCCGTCCAGGAAGGAAAACCAGGCATTGAAAACGTTGAAAAACCTGAGGGCTAGCGCGGCGGCGAAGAGGGCGAAGGAGGTGCCGAATGCCTGTATTTTCCATTTTTCCCTTGATAAAAACCAGAGGGCGGCGCTGAAGATTGCCAATAGGAATAACCAATAGCAGGCTAGGGTTGAATAGATTCGGCCTTGAAATGCGTTTGAGAGGAACCGGGGAGCCGAGAGCAGTTCGCCCGTAAGCCGGTAAAGATAAGCCGGCAATTGGCCGTAAGCGAAAAAGGAGACCTTAAAACCAGAGTCGCACCTGATTTCATTGACCGCATTGAGAATATTCCGCTCATCGGGGTGGATCTCATGCCCTAAATTCCAATTGGGGTTGTAAAACCGGAATGCTCCCCCCAGGAATGTCATAAGGAAGAGAGCTAGAAAAGTTGGGTTTTTGAATTTGTCCCAGGGCGATAATTTGCTTTTTTTAACCACAAAATCCTCTAACAAAGAAGGATGGTTGATAACGAACCAAAAAACGGGGGGCAGTATAACGAAATTTTTTGTCAAAAAAAACGCTAAAGACCCCTGAAAAAAAGCTTTTTAGCGGCAAATCAGTTGATATTCACCGATTTGAAGGTTGTTGCTGAACACTTTGAATGAATAAGTTCCCGGCGCGGGAAAAACCACCCTCCAACCGGTGATGAGATCGTGAATATTTAAATCGGAAAACAGGATTTTCCTTGGGGAGGATTCGGAAACTTTCTCGCCTTTGTCATTGAATAGGGAGATGTCGATCTGGAACTCCCCCTTCTCTGAATGGCCGAGCCTGGTGAAGGTCATGAACTCTACGCCAAAAGGATAGCCCGGCGGCCCGAAACCGAAGAAAACACCCCGCAAATCGTAGTTTTTTGAGAAGACATCCTGCCAAATGGAATGGCAGCTGAGGAAACTGGTGACTTTTGGGAGGTTAAAATCTTTGGAGTCCATGTTTTTTTCCAAGCCGGGTGGAGTTCAAGAATGATTCTTCCTCAAGGCCGTCGGGCTTTTCCATTGAACCCTTTATACCCAAGGTGAAACGCAGGAAGCACCAGAGGCTGAGGGCCAAAACGATGAACCCGTCCCCCACTGTGGTGCCGGCCCGATAATAGGCGATTTCTACCAAAAAATCATTATCGATCCGGAACCCCGCACGGGCGGTAATCAAGGCGATTTCCTGCGCGCAGGAATATTTAATCCCCGTGTAATAGGAAAGAACCGTTGGAAGGGTTTTAACTTGCAGCAGCCGCAAGCCCGACTCCACGTCGTGGTATTTTCGACCGGAGAGAATGGAATTGGTCCAGGAGAGAAATCGGTTCCCCCAGACTTTGTAGCGGGGATAAACCGAGAAATCCCTCCGGGTTAGCACCACCTCCGCCTTTTTTTGGCCCATGTAGCGGACCAGGTCGGGGATATACTCGGGTTTGTGCTGACCGTCCGCGTCCAGGGTGACCACTAGGTCGCCGTCGTGCAGGATGCCCTTCTTTCTTAAATAGAGGGCGAACAGGAACCCCCTCTTCAGGGCTCCCGCCATTCCGGTGTTTTCTTTCAAATCCAGGAGGAAAAGTCCCCGGTGTTTTTTCGAGAATTTTTCCAGTATCCCATAACTGCCGTCGCTGGAGCCGTCATTCACACAAATGAGGAAATCGACCCTCGGCCCCAGTTTTTGGAGGACCGACGGCAGGTTTTTTTCTTCATTAAAGACCGGCAAGACGGCCGCGACCTTGGGCAAGGACTCCCCCGAAAGATGAAGGATGATGAGTTAGCATAACAAAACCAAATCCAACAGGAAGCACCAAAGGAGAAGATGCCTGAACCTAATGTTGAAGGGTTGCCGATGGTTAAAAAAAAAGCCCGGAGCCCCACGGGCCCCGGGCTTTCCAGCCGAAACTTCCCTAAAATATAAACTCTTCGTAAACTTTGCTTAAATCGGTTGTGGGCAAGTGGGAGGCGTCCTCATAGGGCACCCTCGCCGGCGAGAACTTCTTGAGCATGGGCACCTGCGCCTGGATGCGTTCCACGTAGGTGGGCAGTTTAATCTCGTAAAACACGCCCACCGGGATGCGGTCCCCGTGGTAATAGGCCATCTCGAAGGCTTTCTTTTGCTTGTCCGTCACCTCGTCCAAATTGGTGGGGTCCTTGACCGAACCGTCATGCCCCATTTCATTAATATTGAATATGCGGGGCACCTGGTTGTTCTCGCCCGGTCCTTTGACCTTCTTGTTGAACCATTCGGCCGTATGCAGGTCGTTGAAGGTGGGGCACGGCTGCAGGACGTCCAAAAGGGCCATTCCCTTGTGCTCGATGGCCTTCTTGATCATTTCCTTCAGGTGTTTCCCGTCGAAGGCGTAGCTTCGGCCGATCCAGGTATAACCCGAGCTCAAGGCTAGGGCCAATGGCTGGATCGCGTCGTTGGTGTTGGGGAGCGGCAGGGACTTGGTTTGTTGTCCGCGTCCCAAGGTGGGTGCGGCCTGTCCCTTGGTCAAACCATAAACTTCATTCGTGAAGACGATATAGGCCATATCCACGTTGCGCCGTCCGGCGTGCACGAAATGGCCCGCGCCGATGCCGTATCCGTCTCCGTCCCCGCCGCAAGCGATGACCTCCAGGTCCGGATTGGCGAGCTTGGCGCCTACCGCGAAGGGCAGCACCCGGCCATGCAGGGTGTGGACGCCATGGGAGGACATGTAATTAAACGTCTTTCCCGAGCAGCCAATCCCGGCAAAAACCATTGTTTCCCAGGGGGGGAGAGCCAGCTCCGCGCAGGATTGCTGGATTGCCTGCAAGATACCGAAATCACCACAGCCGGGGCACCAATCGTTATGGACCTCGCTCTTGTAGGCCGCGACCGTTAATGCTGTTTGAAGTTTAGAGACCATAGGTCAGAACCATCCTTTCCACGGACTGACCGGTCAGGGGGTCCAGTTCCGGTGTCACTTGTTTTTTCATGATTTTAGAGACGGCATCCACCAGCTCGTTGAGTGAGATGGGCCGTCCCGTGTACTTTAGAATATGAGCGTTGATCATGCGCCCGGTGCTCATGCGAATCAGGTGACCCAACTGGGCTCCCCAATTGTTTTCCACGAGTATGAGCTTTTTCGCCTTGCCCAGGATCTTGTCGCAGGCGATCGGGAAGGGGTTGAGCATTCGGATATGCAGGCAATTGACTGAGAAGCCCTGGTCTTTCAACAAGGCCAGGCCGTCCACGACAGCGCCGTAGGTGGTACCCCAGCACACGATCGTCGTTTCGGCGTTGGGGTCGCCCGCGAGGTGGAACTGCCGGTCCTCGGGGATCTGCTCAAGCATGAGCCGGTACTTGGACATGCGTTTCTCGTGCATTTTTTTGCGGTTTTCCGGGTTCTCAGTGATGTGGCCGTAATCGTCGTGCTCATCGCCGGTCATCCAGTAGGGGCTTCCCTCCTGACCTGGGTAGGGCCGGGGTGAAACCACCGTCTTGGGGTCGGGGCGGAAGCGGGGAAACCCCTTCCCTTCCGCGATGGCCGTCTCCAGCTCCTGGGGGGTGGCCAACCGCCCGCGGTCGATCACCAGGTGGTCTTCCTTGAAGGGCGGGATGGTCTGCAGGCTGTGGGTGAGGAACTTGTCGTTCAGGATCACAACCGGCGTCTGGAACTTGTCGGCGTAGTTGAAGGACTCGAAGGCCATCTGGAAATGGTCGTCAATGGTGGCCGGAGACATCACGAGCCTCGGGTACTCCCCGTGGCCGCCGAAGACGGTGAACATCAGATCACCCTGCTCATGGCGGGTGGGCAGGCCTGTGGAGGGCCCTCCCCGCTGGTAGTTGAAAATCACGATGGGGACCTCGTTCATGCCGCCCCAGCCCAGCCCTTCCGCCATCAGGCAGAAACCGGGACCCGAGGTGGCGGTGGAGGCCCGCACGCCGGTGGTGGAGGCCCCCAGGGCCATTTCCACCGCGGCGATCTCGTCCTCGCATTGCACCACCGCGATGCCGAACTCCGGGTGGCTTTCCAGGTAAAAGCTTTCGTCGGTGGCGGGGCTGATGGGGTAGTAGGACTGGTACCGGCATCCCGCCTTGAGCTTGCCCAGCGAAGTGGCCTGGGCCCCGTTGATGAGAAAACGCTTGGGCTGGTTCTTCTTGGGTTCCAGATGGTAGGGGAACTGGGCGTGCATTTCGGCCGGCAGGGCCTCCACCGCCTCATAGGCCTTCTTTACGGCGGCCATGTTGAGCGGGATGAACTTTGCCTTTTTGCCCGCGTAGATGCGGGTGAGAGTTTCTTCCATGTTGGAGATATCCATGCGAAGGAGCGCGAGGGAGGCCGCCACGGCGATGGTGTTTTTGATGATGGAAAGTTTCCCGTATTCCTCGCCGGTCACTTCCGCCACGTGGCGCAAGACCGTGTTGAAATCGATGGGAAGGGTGATCACTCCCGATTTCAGGTTCAGATCGTCCAGGGTGATCTTGGTGGGGTCGTAAATCAGCGCCCCGCCCTTCACCACCTCGTGGGCGTGAAGCCGGGCGGTCGAGTCCTCGAACGTCGCCAGGATATGCACATCGTCGATGTGGCTATGGATGGGATTGTTCGAGACCCTTACCTGGAAATAGCTGTGCTTGCCCTTGATGTTGGAATGGTACTCGCGCTTTCCGAAAATCCACAACCCCGCGGTCGCGCAGGCCTGGGAAAAGAGGTTAGCGGAAGAATCCACACCCGTCCCCTGGGGCCCGCCGATCATCCAGGAAACTTCATTAACTACTTTCATGTACGTCTCCCCGTTTTTTTGTTGAAATAAAAAAGGCGCTAATTTGTTAATATAGAATCAGGTAAATCAAAAAACAATCTTTTATCGTTTTAAGCCCATCCCGAAGCTGAACCCTGATGCCTCCGGGCCTTTCGGTTTGTCACACTCCTTGCAATTGGCCAAATTAAAAGGAAATCCAAATGAATCGGTGGTATAGAAAGGAAACCATGGGACTTCTCCTTCCTTACATCGCCGCCTTTCTGGTCCCATTCTATATATACCTGAGAACCCTCAACCCTGCCCTTTTCCGCAACGACACCCCCGAGATCCTGGTCGGCTGCGCGAACCTGGGGGTCGTTCACCCTCCCAGCTATCCCCTTTTCATGCTGATGGGCCGTTTATTCTCGCTTCTTCCCCTCGGCAACCCGGCCCTGACGCTCAACCTCTTCTCGGCCTTCCTCGCTTCCCTCGCCGCCGTCCTGTTTTACATCAACGCACGATTGCTCCTAGGGCGCTTGTGCCTTTTGGAGTCCGCCCCGGTTCCTTCGTGGTCCCTGGATCTCGTTTCAGTGGCAGGGGCCATTCATTTTTCATTGTCCCAAACGGTTTGGGGCAACACCCTGGCCGCCAAGGGCGGCATCTATGTCTTCCAGATCCTGTTGGAACTGTCCTTCTTTTATCTCATCCAATTATTGCTCGCCCATGGGAAAACACCGGCCCGGAGAACACTTTTATTCTTCGCCTTTTTATTCGCCCTGGGCTTCTGCAACCATTGGCCCACCCAGGTGTTATTCATGGTGGTACTGGTCCCTTTTGCCTTATGGAGTTCGCCCATCCACAGACCCTTCTGGACTGCTTCGGGCTTGGGGGTGAAAGGCGTTGTCTATGCCGCCTGTCTTTCCCTTTGCGCGCTGAGCCTCTACCTCTACCTGCCGATTCGCGCCAGTGCCCTGCCCCCCATCGATTTCGGGGCTCCTACCAATTTCCACCGTTTGTTGGAGACGATCCTTCGAATTTCTTATCTTAAAATCGAGACTTTTTTCTCCGCTCCGACCAGCTCTATCCTCAACCTGCCTGTAAAGATGGTATATATCGCCGATCATATTCTTCATGAATTTTGTCCGCTCTTTTTGCTCTTCATAATTGGGGGGATCTATTGGCTTTATCTTCGGGACCGGCCATTAACGCTAGCCGCCCTGGGGCTTTTCGCCCTGGTACTTTTCACCAATATCCTATATCTCCAGGCTCCCCCCATCGCTTTCTGGCACATCGGCGACCATTTGCTCACCGATAACTGGGTGGCCGGTCTGTTGGGGTGCGCCGGGTTCATGGGGCTGGTCTCTTGGGCGAGTCGGAAGGGAAAAATACTTCTTATCGGGGCCCTAATCGTGGTGGTTTGTTCCCTTCCCTGGGCCTACAAGAACGGGATTCAATTGAACGACCAAACCCGGCAGTTTCTTTATTACGGTTATGGGCAGACCCTTTTAAAGTCGCTCCCCCAAAATTCGGTTTATTTCGCCGAGGTGGATGATGATTATTTCTCCACGCTCTATCTAAAGGAGGTTCTCCATAAACGAAGCGACATCCATTTGTTCCTGACACCCTTTTTGGACAAACCCTATCAATACTGGAACGCCTTCGACCGTGAGAAGAACCTCTTCACCGACAAAGCCCACACCCAGTTCGATGAAAAGAAGCTTTTCCAGTGCCTATCTTCCCCCGATTTCGCCTACCCGGTTTTCTGCACCTACCCCAACGGTGGCTTTTCGGAGGATTACCTCAAGTTCAACCAACGGTTTAGTTTCAAACCTTATGGGTTAGTGACCTGTCTGTTGGCATCAGGTAAGAAGGCCGAATCCCCCAACAACTTCATCCTTCTAACCGATTTTTACCAGCACTACTTAGAGGAGGAATTGAAGACTCCAAACCCCGTCAATGGGCTTTTGAGGGAAATCTGCGCCCATCCCCTGATCAACGAGGCGAACTACGAAAGTTATTTTGGGGATTCTTCGCACCGGGACTGGTACTACATTGCGGCACTCAGCCTGATTCAGGAACAACCCTTCTTCGAGGAAACCTGGAGGGAATATCAGAAAGGCATCCATCCTTAAAAGGAACGTCTTAATGGGATTTTTCCTTTTTCACCCCGCCACACTCTGCGGAGCATGTCCCTACTCTTTGCTAGGATGCTATTGGCCCACACTGAAAATTGGAACAGGTTGAACGCCAAAGAAATATAAACTTTCCAATTTCAGAACCCTCCTCTAAGTAATTTCATAACGGACGAAAACATGCTTAAACGGTATATGAAAAGTGAACATTTACAGGAACTTTTGACAAGCGTCCACAAAATGGGATATCTGGGCATCTGATTGACTAAGGTGAGCTAAACAGGTGGGATATTATGGCTTTTTAGTATTCTTTTGATTTTTCAATAATCTATTTCCTTTATCGGAAAGTCTGGATCATGAGATTCAAAAATAATCTTTCCTTTTTCCTCTCTAGGTTTTTGTCTCCATACCTGAATAGCACCCTCCCAGCCTCGATAATTTTTATTCTTGGCATTAGGAACAAATTTCAACCATTCATCTTCACGCCAAGTCCCATTTCTCGCTTCAAAGCTCGTTGCAATGTGTACCGAACCAGTCTCTAAACAGGATGGATAAAGTTGAGGGGCAATTTTATTTATACCAATAAATATATTCCCAAAAAATCTCCCAATAAGTTGCGTGCTTGCCGGATAATCTCCTAAAACAATTTGTTTCGGTTCCGGTAGTTGTGTTTCCTTTTTCGAGAAATCAGGAAAGGGATGTTCACTACTAATCGTTGCCTTTACGTCATATAACGGATCATCCCCAACCTTATTAACTTCTACCACTTGATCCGGCAAATATGTTTTAAAATAGACAAAACTATTCCCCCCCGCACCTATATCAATAGCTTTATGCGCGGTTTGAAATATTTTTTCATTTTCTTTTTGTACCGCTTCTTCTCGGGTAATTAATTTTGAAAATCTATCTCGACTTTCCTGCTCCGCGTCTTTGAACTTTCTTTCTCCCTTTTTATATGCATCGTTTATTGCTATCACTTCCGCAACCAGCAGAACGCACGCCAACATAATCCAAGGCCGCGTAAATTAGGAGGGTGTAAAAGGAAGCGGGCGTAACATGGTGTTTGTTCAGGACACCATACCCTTTTAGAGAAAGGTCGTTACGCCCATGAAGAATATACACCTAGCATTACAGGTCTTGGCAAGGGAGAAAACCCAAGCGATGGTCAAGTCAGCAGTCGGAAGCCGACAGATCGGCCATTGGGTTGGAGAGGCTCTCAACCAGCAACTTTCCGAAGCTTTCAATGCGCAATTGGAGAAGGAACGGGACGAGTTTTTGGGTAGCCAACCCTACGAGAGACAGGAAAAGCCCCGTTACCGTAATGGTTTCAAGCAGGTTTTTGTGCCGGGGTTTTTGGGCCGATTGGAATTGAGAAAACCCGTTTTGAGGAAAGGCAAAGGGTTCGTTTCCGAGACTTTAAAAGCCTTGAGGGAAGGCAGCCAAGCCCTGATGGGTTATCTGGGAATGAATTTTTGGCTCAAAGGAGCTTCCACCCGGTCGGTAGCGGCAGGGATGAACGAGGCCTTTGGAACGAAATGGACGGCCAGCCACATTAGCCAGATGACCAACGCCTTGGAACCCAGGTTGCGGGAATGGGAGAAGCGGCCATTACCGGTGGGAATCCAATACCTGTACTTGGACGCCCTTTACCTGACAGTCAGGCGTCAAGAGGCAGGCGTGAAACAGGCCTTGCTGGTGGCCATTGGGGTGGATGGGAACTTGAAGCGCCATTTCCTGGGATACCTGGTGGGAGACCGCGAGAGTGAAGCTTCCTGGACAACCATGGTGGAAGACCTGCTGAATCGGGGTTTAGACCGTAAAGCCTTGAGGCTGGTTGTCTCTGATGCCCACGGTGGGATCATCGCGGCGGTGGAAAAACGCTTGGGGGTTGCCCATCAACTGTGCGTGGTACACAAGATGAGGAACGTCCGTTTCCGGGTGGCTTGGAAGGATCAAAAGGCTTTCATGGCCGATTTCAAAGCGGTGTATTGGGCCGAAAGCCGGGAGAAAGCCTTGATAGCTTTGGGAAGCCTCAAGGCCAAGTGGTCCAAGACGTATCCCAAAGCGGTGGAGATGACGGAGAATAAATTTGAGTCTTACACCCTATTTTTCCGGGAAAACCCAAAATTCTGGATGCTTACTCGTTCCAGCAACATCATCGAAAGATTCAATCTGGAACTCAGGAGAAGACTGAGGCCGGCGGGAATGATGCAGAATGAATTGGAACTGACTAAATTGGTCTGGGCAGTGGCCGAAGCCCAACAAGAAAGATGGGATAGACTTAAAGTCCACACCTCAAGAAAGGAAGCAGAGGCTCAAGCCGCTTGATTAAGACGCCCGTAAAAATTTACACCCAAAATCTTGACGCGGGGGATTTTAACGACCCGCAGCCTGAGTGATTGGGGTAAGTCTTCATTTATTAAAATTTTGATCCGATTGATTGCTGTGAATCTCCATCCTCTACCTCAGCTCTCCAATACCTTCACGAAATCCATATTCGCTCAAATTGTGCCAAACCGGGGATCGTGCCACCCCCGTGATCGTGCCACCTAGCTCGGCTTTATTAAAGTAGTTCAGAGGTTTCGGCTATGATTACCCGGTTTCTACTGCCTTCGTTCGGGAGACCCCATGCGTTTCTTCACCCGCGCCACTCTTTGGTTCTGCTTCCTGCCTTCCCTACCCCTTTGGGCGGGTTACGTGCTTAATATTAGCCCCCAGGACGTCACGGTTCCCAAGTACGGCGTTTTTGAGGCCACCTTCTACCTGGGCCAAACCTACGCCAACCCCTTCGACCCCGCCCAGATCGACGTGACCGCCACCTTCACCGCGCCCACGGGCGCCGTCCATTCCTCCACGGGCTATTATTGGCAGGATTACGAGAGTTCCGGGGGCACGGGCGGCCAAAAGCTCACGCCCCTTGGCGGGCCCGCCTGGAAGGCCCGCTTCGCCCCCGACGAAACGGGAAACTGGACCTACGTGATCACGGCCAAGGACGCCGCCGGTACCGCCTCTTCCCCGGCGCGGACCTTTCACGTCACCGCCTCCCCTTCCCACGGCTTCGTGAGGGTCTCGGCCAAGGATCCGGCCTATTTCGCCTTCGACGACGGCACAGCCTTTTTCCCCCTGGGGGAGAACATGGGCTGGCCCAATAAGGGGGGCACCTACGATTTCGACAAGTGGCTGGGGGCCCTTTCCCAGTCGGGGGGCAACTACGTTCGGGTCTGGCAGGCTCCCTGGAGCACCGAAATCGAGTGGGCCAATACCTATGGCGACCAAACCCCCCTGCCCGGCAATTACACGGGGGGGCTCCAGCGGGCCTGGATGCTGGACCACCTCTTCGCCACCTGCGCCCAGCGGGGTGTTTACGTGATGCTTTGCCTGGTGAACCATGGGAAGTTTTCGATCGCGACGGATTCCAACTGGACCCAAAACCCCTACAACCGGGCGGCCAATCCCAAGGGAGGCTTTTTGGACCACCCCGAGGAGCTTTGGAACAGCGCCCAGGCCAAGATGTACCTGAAGCGCAACTGGCGCTACCTGGTGGCCCGGTACGGGGCCTATACCTCGCTCATGAGTTGGGAACTATTCAACGAAATGGAATGGACCGAGAACTACCGCTACCACGTCGGGGACTCGGCCAAGTTTCACCAAGAGATGGGAGATTATTTGAAGGCCTCCGACCCCTACCACCGCTTGGTCACGACGAGTTACGCCCACGCCCTGGGTTTTGGCCGGGACGTCTGGGACGCCGGGATGCAATACACCCAGGAGCACATTTACGGGGGGCTGGAGGATACATCCCAGGCGGTGGCTTCCCTCGCGGCGACCTTGCGCTGGCGCTACCCCGGCAAGCCCTTTTACCTGGGGGAGATGGGCCTGGGCGGGGCGGGCGGAAGCGAAAACGCCGAGGACCCCACGGGTGTTTTTATCCACGACGCCAACTGGGCTTCCCTGACGGCCAAGGCCGGGGGCGGGGGATTCACCTGGTGGTGGGACAACTACGTGGACCCCTTGAACCTCTATTGGCGCTGGACGGGCATCGCGGTTTTCGTGAGGGGAGAGGACCTGGACCAGCGGGGCTACCAGCCGGTGACCTTCGCGGTGGAATCCTTTGGTTTAGCGGGGGGCCGGTTGCTTTTGGGTTCGAGTGTAATTCATTTGGAGATGAAAAAACCCGGCCCAGCGCGACTGACCCTGGGGCCCGGAGAAAAACCCTCGGTTACCTTGGATGGAAACCGAGTCTCGATTAAGGAAACCCCAGACACCTTGGGCTCGGTCGATGAAGTGAATATCCCCAGCGGCCCGCACGACCTTTCCGTCATTTTCATGGAAACGGTCCCTGAATCCTCGCTCTCCTTTACCCTCCCCGTCTACCCGGACACCCTGCGCTGCAGCGCCCTGAACGGTCGGGGCAGGGTTTTGGGGCGTGTGGAATCAATCGCTAACACCTACGCCAATGAAGACAAGGTTTTTCCCATCGTGAAAGGCGGCGTCTTGAAATTGACCGGGCTGGTGCCCGACGGTTCTTGGAAAGTGGAATGGTGGGATACGGATAAGGGCGAGGAGGAAACCTCCCAGGGGTTCACGGTCACGGCAGGTTCGGCCGTTGTGGCAATTCCCCCCGTCACGCGGGATCTTGCTTTCAAGGCCTACACGGTGGGTTTTGGGGAACACTCCTCCGTAAAATAAAAAGGGTGCCTCTATTAATTTTTCTCGGTGTCCCAGCGCTGGAGAGTGTAGATCTGGTTGGCCAACAGCTTGGCCAGGAATCGGGGGAATTTCATCCTAACCATCCTAAGCCGCATGTCTTCGTGCATCTTTTCCACTGTCATGGTGGGGTCGATAAAGGCCCCCAGGCGGTAACATTTTTTGCAGTAGATTTCGGAAGGGCCGCCATGGCTTTCTGTCCCCTTGTCATAGGCTTGCTTAACCGGGGAAGCACAGCTCTGGCAAACCGGTTTGGGTTGCTTCAATGGGCCGTCGCTGAGGGGGTCGGGGAGGCGATGACCGCGTCGGTACCTTCCACCGGCAAACCCGCCTTGTGCCATTCCCTTAATCCACCCGAGTAATTCCAGGCCTCGATCCCCTTGCTCTCCAGGGCCTCTGCTGCCAAGTAACTATCCAAAAGCCCGAAACGGTCGCCATAAATGATGAAAGTTTTCTTCTTCCCGTATTTCGCTTCCACTTCCTTGGTAAAAGATTCCGGGTCGTCCGAATAAGGATGGCTTTCCGAACCCGCGATATGAAGTTTTTTGTAGTCGCTCTTGGGCAGGATATTGACGACGACCACTTGGTCGTTTTTCATAGTTTCAATTATTCTCTCTTTATCGATTTTCACGGGACTTCCTTTCAGGACGCATACGAGAGCGAGGAGGCTCTTGGAACAACGGAGGGCTCGATTCGAATTGGTCTTCCTTGACTATAGGCTTTATTGCACGTAATGGGGGATAAATGTAGCCTTTTACTCCAAAACCATTCCAAAGATTTTCGACCTTTCCGGTCGCGGATGACCCGAAATAAAAAAAACCCAATCCCCTTTCGAGGATTGGGTTCATTTATAAATCCCGGCAGCGTCCTACTCTCCCACACAAGACATGTGAAGTACCATCAGCGCTGGAGGGCTTAACTTCCGTGTTCGGAATGGGAACGGGTGTTTCCCCTCCGCCATAACCACCGGGAAAACATCGAGATCAATAACCGTTATTCGCGGTTAAAAAGATTGATTGAAATACTCTATTTGAACAGAGTGATTAGTAAATTGCGGTGAAGATGAAACATATGACCAAGCCTCACGGCGGATTAGTACTGGTCAGCTCAATTCCTTACGGAACTTACACACCCAGCCTATCAACCACGTAGTCTACGTGGAGCCTTTAGGGGCCTTGCGGCCCGGGACATCTCATCTTAGGGTAAGTTTCACGCTTATATGCTTTCAGCGTTTATCTCGTCCGTATATAGCTACCCTGCAAACACCCTTGGCAGGATGACAGGAGTACCAGAGATACGTCCTTCCCGGTCCTCTCGTACTAGGGAAAGCTCCCTTCAAATGTCCTACGCCCGTACCAGATAGAGACCGAACTGTCTCACGACGTTCTGAACCCAGCTCACGTACCACTTTAATAGGCGAACAGCCTAACCCTTGGAACCTACTTCAGCTCCAGGATGTGATGAGCCGACATCGAGGTGCCAAACCTTGCCGTCGATATGAACTCTTGGGCAAGATCAGCCTGTTATCCCCAGAGTAGCTTTTGTCCGTTGAGCGACGGCCCTCCCACGAGGTACCGCCGGATCACTAAGCCCTGCTTTCGCACCTGCTCGACGTGTCTGTCTCGCAGTTAAGCTCCCATATGCCTTTACACTCGTAAGCGCGATTTCCAACCGCGCTGAGGGAACCTTAGGGCGCCTCCGTTACAATTTGGGAGGCGACCGCCCCAGTCAAACTGTCCAGCAGACATTGTCCCTAGGCCGGATAACGGCCCGAGGTTAGAACTTCAATACAACAAGAGTGGTATTTCACTGACGACTCCGGAGAGGCTGGCGCCCCCCCATCAAAGTCTCCCACCTATGCTACACATGTTAAACCGAAGCTCAGTGTCAACTTGCAGTAAAGCTTCATGGGGTCTTTTCGTCTAGATACGGGTATCGAGCATCTTCACTCGAACTACTATTTCGCCGAGCATGTTGCCGAGACAGTGCCCAAGTCGTTACGCCATTCGTGCAGGTCGGAACTTACCCGACAAGGAATTTCGCTACCTTAGGACCGTTATAGTTACGGCCGCCGTTTACTGGGGCTTCGGTTCTGAGCTTCGCTTGCGCTAACCCATCCCCTTAACCTTCCAGCACCGGGCAGGCGTCACACCCTATACGTCGCCTTACGGCTTTGCAGAGTGCTGTGTTTTTGTTAAACAGTCGCTTGAGCCATTTATCTGCGGCCTTTCGACGCTCCAGGCGCGAGCCCTTCACGTCAAACGGCCTCTCTTTTCCCGAAGTTACGAGAGTAATTGGCCGAGTTCCTTGGCAACACATAACTCGAGCGCCTTAGGATTCTCTCCTCATCTACCTGAGTCGGTTTGCGGTACGGTCACCTAGGACTCCCTAGAGGATTTTCTTGGCAGCGTGGAGTCAAAGACTTCGCCTTGCGGCTCGAGAAGCCCCTCGGTGTATATGACCCGCGGATTTTGCCTACGGATCCACCTATGAGCACCTCCCGGCACGACCAGCGGCCGGGATCTCCTATCCTTCTGCGTCTCCCCATCGGTGATAACGCCTTTCGGTGGTTCAGGAATTTTAACCTGATACCCATCATTTACGCTTTTCAGCCTCAACTTAGGGGCCGACTTACCCTGAGCGGATTACCCTTGCTCGAGGAAACCTTAGATTTACGGCGTGCGTGTTTTTCACACGCATTTACGCTACTTAATCCGGAATGATCACTTCTGTTTCGTCCAGCCGTCCTTACGGTCGACCTTCATCCTAGAACAGAACGCTCCTCTACCACTTGTACCCTCCGAGGAGGATACAAATCCAAAGCTTCGGTGACATGCTTGAGCCCCGTTAAATTGTCGGCGCGGAATCGCTCGAACAGTGAGCTGTTACGCACTCTTTAAATGATGGCTGCTTCTAAGCCAACATCCTGGTTGTTTAGGCGACTCCACATCCTTTACCACTTAGCATGTACTTGGGGACCTTAGCTGTTGGGCTGGGTTGATTCCCTTTCGACCATCAACCTTAGCGCTGACAGACTGACTCCCGGGATTACGTTAACGGCATTCGGAGTTTGAAAGGATTTGGTAACCTGTTAAGGCCCCTAGCCCAATCAGTGCTCTACCGCCACTAACTACTTCCCGAGGCTATCCCTAAAGATATTTCGAGGAGAACCAGCTATCACGGAATTCGATTGGCTTTTCACCCCTATCCACAACTCATCCGAGCATTTTTCAACATACATCGGTTCGGGCCTCCACCTCGTGTTAACAAGGCTTCACCCTGGTCATGGCTAGATCATCCCGCTTCGGGTCTAATAAGTGATACTGAATCGCCCTTTTAAGACTCGCTTTCGCTACGGCTCCACCCCTCTGACGGGGTTTAACCTCGCATCACTTAATAACTCTCCGGATCATTATGCAAAAGGCACGCGGTTACACTGATAGGCGTTTACGACCCGTAGGTCGCAAACCTCCTAAAATAGTGCTTCCACTGATTGTAAGCGCACGGTTTCAGGTACTATTTCACTCCCCTCTCGGGGTGCTTTTCACCTTTCCCTCACGGTACTGTTTCACTATCGGTCGTCAGCGTGTATTTAGCTTTGGACAGTGGTCTGCCCGGATTCCCACAAGGTTTCACGTGTCTCGTGGTACTCAGGAACTTGCATGGAGAAAGATCAGGTTTCACCTACGGGAATTTCACCCTCTGTGTCGGACCGTCCCAGGCCCTTCGGTTACCCGTCTTCTTTGTAACTCCACGGTCGCTCTGTAACGCGGCCTAGCAAGCCCTACAACCCCCCATGCGCAACGCCTACAGGCTTACACGCACAAGGTTTGAGCTGTTCCCCTTTCGCTCGCCACTACTGGGGGAATCTCTGTGATTTCTGTTCCTCTGGATACTGAGATGTTTCACTTCTCCAGGTCGGCTCACCCCGCCCTATGAATTCAGGCGGGAGTTATGGGGGTTTGCCCCATACGGTTTCCCGATTCGGACATTCGCGCTTCAAAGCCTATTGCCGGCTCCACGCGACTTTTCGCAGGCTGTCACGTCCTTCATCGCCATCTGACGCCAAGGCATCCTCCGTACGCTCTTAGTAGCTTGATCACATGTTTCTTCGCCACCGCATAAAGATTCACTAATGCACTCGGTTCAGCTTACATAGTAGTATTTCAATCAATTGTCAAAGAACCAACTCCCCGAAGGGAGCCCGGCGCATGGCCGGCGGGAACTTCAGCATCTTTTGGAAGCAAAGTTCCGGGAATTCGTTGTTTAACAAAGAATTCTCACAACCTTCTTCCCATCGCCCCCCCACCAAGATGGTGGAGATGACCGGGATCGAACCGGCGACCCCCTGCTTGCAAAGCAGGTGCTCTCCCAACTGAGCTACATCCCCCCGGATCTAACCAGTAGCCCACGCTTAAGTTGGTGGGCCTAACTGGAGTCGAACCAGTCACCTCGCCCTTATCAGGGGCGCGCTCTAACCAACTGAGCTATAGGCCCATCCCAGTTTGGCGCAGGCGAGCAAAAATGCCCTAAAGCTTGAAAGAACCAAATCCGCATCGGTCCTTCAAAACTAAATAGTGCTTAACTCGTTTGGGTATCCACTTGGAGTTACGTTCAAGCGCACCCTCAAAAGGGCTCCTTGAACATGGTCTCCATAGAAAGGAGGTGATCCAGCCGCACCTTCCGATACGGCTACCTTGTTACGACTTAGTCCCAATCACCAGTCATACCTTCGCAATCTGCCTCCCTTGCGGGTTAGCGCAATCGCTTCTGGTGCAACTGGCTTTCGTGACTTGACGGGCGGTGTGTACAAGGCCCGGGAACGTATTCACCGCGGCGTGCTGATCCGCGATTACTAGCAATTCCAGCTTCATGGAGTCGAGTTGCAGACTCCAATCTGAACTGAGGCCGGCTTTTTGGGATTTGCTCCCCCTCGCGGGTTTGCGTCCCTTTGTACCGACCATTGTAGCACGTGTGTAGCCCTGGATATAAAGGCCATGAGGACTTGACGTCATCCCCACCTTCCTCCGGTTTGTCACCGGCGGTCTCTTTAGAGTGCCCAGCTTAACCCGATGGCAACTAAAGATAGGGGTTGCGCTCGTTGCGGGACTTAACCCAACATCTCACGACACGAGCTGACGACAGCCATGCAGCACCTGTCTCTCTGCCCCTTGCGGGGAAACCTACTTTCATAGGCGGTCAGAGGATGTCAAACCCAGGTAAGGTTCTTCGCGTTGCGTCGAATTGAACCACATGCTCCACTGCTTGTGCGGGCCCCCGTCAATTTCTTTGAGTTTCAACCTTGCGGTCGTAGTCCCCAGGTGGAGTACTTAATGCGTTAGCTACGGCACTAGAGGAGTGGATACCTCTAACACCTAGTACTCATCGTTTACGGCCAGGACTACCGGGGTATCTAATCCCGTTTGCTCCCCTGGCTTTCGCATCTCAGTGTCAGTTTCGGACCAGAGAGCCGCCTTCGCCACCGGTGTTCCTCCCAATATCTACGCATTTCACCGCTACACTGGGAATTCCACTCTCCTCTTCCGTACTCAAGCCCTGCAGTTTCAAAGGCAATGACCTGGTTGAGCCGGGCCATTTCACCTTTGACTTACAGAACCACCTACATGCCCTTTACACCCAATAAATCCGGACAACGTTTGCCACCTCTGTATTACCGCGGCTGCTGGCACAGAGTTAGCCGTGGCTTATTTTACCTATACTGTCAAATTGCAGGATTATTCACCCTGCAATCTTCATCTAGGTCTAAAGAAGTTTACAATCCGAAGACCTTCATCCTTCACGCGGTGTCGCTCCATCAGGCTTTCGCCCATTGTGGAATATTCCAAACTGCTGCCTCCCGTAGGAGTCTGGGCCGTATCTCAGTCCCAGTGTGGCCGATCACCCTCTCAGGCCGGCTAACCATCGTAGCCTTGGTGGGCCATTACCCCGCCAACTAGCTAATGGTGCTTGAGCCGATCTCCCAGTGATAGCTTGCGCCATCTTTGACCCCTGATCCCGAAGAATCTGTGGTCTTATCCGGTATTAGCACGCCTTTCGGCGCGTTATCCCAATCTGGAAGGCACGTTACCCAAGTATTACTCACCCGTTCGCCGCTTTACTCACCCTTGCGGGCTTTCACGCTCGACTTGCATGTCTAAGACGCACCGCCAACGTTTGTCCTGAGCCAGAATCAAACTCTCCAAAAGAATTTGAGGCTCTAAAAACTCAAACTACTATTGACTAGCACCCAAACTTATTTCGTAAGCACTATTTAGTTTTCAAAGACCGATAAACAGACAAGCATCCATAAGATGCTAACTCCACCGGAGACAACAAAATTCACCGGTGTAGTAAGCACCGCAATCGAAACTATTCGATTGTTGGAGTTCGGATTTTAAAAGAACAACTACACCGCTCGCCAGAGGAGAGGGGGGCCACAAGCCATAGTGGCCGGGGAGAGTGTTATACAAAAAAGCTGCTTTCCCGTCAACTATATTTTATAAATTATTTTATAGAACTGTTATTCCCTGCCAAAGCTGCCTCAGGTTGCCGATAAACGCTTGTTTTTTCACCGGAATCACGCGAAATCCAGCTCCCTATGAAATCCCTGGCTTGTTGAATGGTTTTCTTGAGATCATTCCAATTATGGATTTTCATTAATCTTTTGAAAACATAGGAAGGTCTTAAATAAAACTCCCTGTAAGCCCGGATACGAGCCTTTTGAAGCTGTTCACTAGATAAAGTCGGCAGATTCAATATGGGTTGATTGAGTTCATATTTGGAGTAATCCTCGGTGGTGATCCAACCATTTTTTTTGCCGATCTCTTCTAACTCTGTTTTCGGAAATGGGATGGCGCAATAAAACTGCGCATAATCCGGGTCCATCTCCTTCACATATCGGATCGTTTGATTAATCGTTTCGATCGTCTCTCCCGGCAAACCAAAAATAATATGGGTCAGGACTTCAATGCCGGCCGACTTCGTCATGCGGACCGCTTCTCTCGCTTGCTGGGCGTCCGCCCCTTTTTTCATATTATTCAAAATCTCGTCCACACCGGATTCAACGCCGTAAGAAACGCCAATGCAACCCGAGGATTTCATTTCGGCCAAAACCTCTTCATCCACATGATCGACCCGGCTGTTCGCCATCCAACGAATCTTTTTCTCCAAGCCTCTTTTTTTAATTTCCCCGCACACATCCATAACGAATTTCTTGCTTTGATTAAAAGTGTCTGACCACATGGTGAAATTACGGATATGATGTTTTTCAAAGCACTCTTTCATTTCATCCACCACGTTTGCCGCGCTTCTCAATCGAAGCTTTTTACCGTAGTACTGATGGGCGGTGCAATAAATACAGGAATAAGGGCATCCCCGGCTCGTGATGATAAGGGTGTAGGGCTCGTTGATGACTGGCAGCGTATATCGGGCATTCTCCAACAGATGCCGTGCAGCAAAAGGCAAATCATCCAAATTTTCATTAAAGGGGCGGTCTTCGTTATTCATGACCGTTCCATCTATATCCTTGAATGAAATGCCCAAAACTTCTCCCAGGCCCCTTCCCTTTTCCACTGCATCCACCAGGTCCTGGGCGGTCAGTTCAGGCTCCCTCCGGATAACTGAGTCTAAACCGGAAGCTAAAAGCACTTCCTCCGGCAGTGAAGTCGCGTGGTTACCAATGACCGTGAAATGGGCTGGAGTAAGAGACCTCATCAAATTGATCACCTCGATATCACTCGAGGACGTGGCAGTGGACATGTTGAAAAGAACCAAACCCGGATTAAATTCAAGAATCGACTTTTTTAAGCCCTCCACATCCACATCGTTGGCGATGCAATCCAGGAGTTTCACTTCATGCTTTTGAGCCTCTAATGCTCCTGCGATCATGGGAAGGGATATGGGCACCATAACGTATTGAAAAGAGTTCAGCCGTTGCTCACATCGACCTTCCCGGATGTATTTCATCCCGCTGCAGGTCGGTGGGTTCACGATGAGGGTTTTCATTCAATTCTCCCCGAATAGGTTATTAAACTTACAATTCATTGAAGAAGGCGGATGGGATTTCGACGGGCAGGTCTAATTGAGACTGATTATCATTTTACCACAATTCTTACTTTTCGCCAGGGCCTCGGTCATCCGCCATTGCCTTCCAGCAGGCGGTCTTCCAATCATTCCGAACTAATCTTAATGATTGTTCTTCTTCACGGCATCTGCTTTCAACTAAAGGACATCGTGTATGGAAAGGGCATCCGAGGGGGATTTTGGTGGGGCTGGGGGTATCTCCCTCAAGCGGCATCAATCTCCCTTGGCTGGAAGATAGGAGTATTTGAGTATAAGGATGCGTAGGTCGGTCAAGGACTCCCTCGGTTGGACCATATTCAACGATCTTCCCCAAATACATTACGGCGACTCGATGACTGAAGTGGTTGACCGTCTGCAAGTCATGGGAGATAAACAAGAAAGCCATACCCAGCTTCGTGTTGATTCCCTTTAAAAGCTTCAAAATCGACGATTGCAGGGTTATGTCCAAGCTCGAGAGCGGCTCATCCAAAACAATGAGTTTGGGGTTCATGGCCAGAGCCCGTGCCAGGGCAATCCGCTGTCTTTGTCCCCCAGAGAACTGGTGAGGATACTTGATATTATCCTCTTTTGACAGGCCAACTTGTTCGAGGAGTTCATTGGTTCTATTTTGCAGGTTAGGGAGTTCTTGATGGGTGGATACTTGATTCAAGGTTTCCCGGAGCATGGATTTCACCTTTAATCGGGGATTCAAGGAAGCATAAGGATTCTGGAAAACCATTTGAAATCTTAAGCGAAGTTCTTGCTTCAAGTTAGCAGATAAGCTTTTTAACTCATTCCCCTCCCAATAAATGTCCCCCCCAGTTGGCTGGAGTAATCCCACAGCCAAACGTCCTAAAGTGCTTTTTCCGCATCCCGATTCACCAATCAGGCCCAGAATTTCTCCCGCTTTCATTTCCAACGAAATATCCGATAAGGCGTGAATATACTTTTCAGGTCGACCCCAAAAACTCCTTTGAGCCGGAAATACGTGATTAACTTTCAGGAAGGATAAAAGCACCGGTATCCCTTTCCTCTATCTGTTTGAACCAACAGTGGTGATTTTTCAAGACATTGCGCCGTGGACCGGGTGCAGGCTTTAAAGTAAACACAACCTGATATCTCTTCGGTGGGTTTCGGCGACAATCCCAAACTATCGAGGGAACTGTTATCACCCGATCGATTCCATTCCAAAGAAGATAAAAGCCTTTCCGAATAAGGGTGGCGGGGCCTTTTCAAAATTTCTGATGTTTCCCCAACCTCCACTACCTGACCACCATAAACCACCGCTAACCGGTCGCTGAATCTTTCCATCAAACGGATGTTATGAGTGATGAAAAGCAGGCTGAATTTTCTTTTTTCAGCTTCCTTTTTAAGGAGTTGCAATATTTGACTTTGGACGGTGACATCCAGGGCTGTGGTTGGTTCATCAGCAATTAACAAAGAAGGTGAGGCCGCTAAAGCGATCGCGATGCAGACTCTTTGGCACATGCCACCTGAAAGTTGATGCGGAAATAATCCGTAAATTCTTTCCGGGTCAGGCAATCCCATTTCGGCAAATAGCCGAAGCACCTCCCGGTTTAGCTCATTGGAAAAACCCAGCTGTTCCTTTGGGAGGGATTCTCGAACCTGTTTTCCTACCGTCAAGAGAGGATTCAGCGCCGCCAAAGGGTCCTGGAAAATAATGGATATCTTCTTTCCCCTCATTTCTCGCCAAGCATTCTCCTCCAGCCCGGTTAACTCCGCGCCGTTAAACGCGATAGAACCACAGGTTCTCCTCATCTTTCGGGAGGGCAATAAGTTCACCACGGACAATGCGGTCACGCTTTTACCGCTTCCCGATTCACCCACCAAAGCTAGTTTTTCACCGGGAAAAAGATCGAGATCCATGCCCCGAAGGATGGCGCCGATCGATCGCCCTTCCTCGTTAAACAACTCTACCTTCAATTGTTTGATTTCTAATTCCGGGGTCAAATAAGTCCTTGGAGGTTTGCGGCTTAAAGATTTTCCAAATTACCAAAACGCGTTTCCATCGAGGGGAAATCAACAATCGCGTAGTTGCCTTTGAAAAGGGGGCCAGGATTGACGACTGTTGTTTTTCCCATTTTGATGGTTCCCTGTCCGGACTTGGCTCTTCCACAGACGGCGAGGGAGGGAGAAACGGTTTCGATGATCTCGTTGATCAGAAGCATGCCGCAATGTTCCCCGTCCGACAAATCCAGACGGCATACGGGCGGCGTATGGAAAAGCAATATTTTTTCCCCCGGGAAGTATTGCAAACGGCGGAGAGAAAATTCGGCCCAGGACTTTGAATATTGCAGGATTAACTCTCGCTGATCTTCACTCAGGGTCATTTCCCCCCCGAATCCCGCCACCGAAAAAGCCTCCGCGCGATGAAGCATTTCATGCGTGGGTTGAAGATTGGGATAAATACTCGTGAGATTGTAAATGGTCTTGAAATAAAGGGACTCCGGAGCGTCCGCTAACCCGGGTATTTCGTAGACGGGCTTTTGACTGTCGGCCAGAGCCAAGAGCAATTGTTGAAGATGAATACTGTCTTCTTGAATCTCTTTTTGGATCACCGGAGAAACAAGGTCAGGTTTACTATGGAACCGCCGGGCTGTTTCGTATTCTTCCTGGCGGATCTGACCTCGCATCGAACCCCCGCAATAGAATATCAGATCCGGCTCCTCCGCCTGAACAAGCAGGGGAAGCATGGGCAAAAAGGAAGTCGCTCCTTGATAATCCGATAGGCACAAAAATTTCAATGTCTTCCCCCACTCATTCGGACAGGATAATACCGATCAGCTGGGCTCAGTGGCTCATTGCGCCAATGTCCGGATTTCATTACAATTCAATATAACATCTTTCCATGCCCATCAACTCAAAGAAAAGACGATGAGAAATTACCAAAACCTCTATTTGACAATGACCGATGGGACTTTGAAGCATATCAATCCCCTGACCGGCACTGAAGTCTGGACCGTTCCCAACCAAGCCCATCGCCCCCTGACCAACCGATCCATTAAGCCTCCGAAACCCCTGGAAGCCATGGGGAAGGAAAATTACTGCGATTTTTGTTCCACGGATTATTTCCAAACTCCCCCTGAAAAATCACGTCTCATCCAAAACTGGGATGGACATTATCAACGATTGGACAAGGTCAATCCCGACATGATCGACTCCACGAAGGCGGTGTTTCGCCGGGTGGCCAATCTGTTCGGATTGTCACAATCGATTACTGGACTAAAAACCACGGATTCAAGCTTTCTTCGGCCCAAACTCAATGGATGAGAACTATCTGGATAATCCAAGGGGTTGGGAGCACGTCAGTAAAATCATTCAGACCAAACTTCGACTTCAGGGAAATCTCACGAGGAGATCGCATCCCTGAGCCCGGATGAAATCCGAAGGTTTTCCGAGCTTTTTTTTGGCGGAGCCCATGAATTGGTCATCGCGGGAAGGCATTTCCGGCCCGGCGCGGTCATCGACAACGAATATTATTCATCAGGCGAGATGACCGACGAGGACCATTTTTGGTTCATGCAATTTACCATTGACGCCCTCCGGGATATCTATCAACACAACCCATTTATCCGCTATGTCACCGTTTTCCAGAATTGCCTGAGCCGGCAGGAGCTTCCCTGGACCATCTCCACAAACAATTGGTGGGGTTGGACGAATGGGGCACATCCAGTCCAAGACCGAGGTTGAGATTGCTCGCGAATATCCTAACATTTATAA
>CAWKIF010000057.1:0-10032 GCA_963849485.1 candidate division FCPU426 bacterium
CCTCATCCACCGTCCAGCCGAAAATGTTTCCCCCGAACATCAAGGGGGAAACTTCCAGAGTGGAGTTTCCAAGTTTGCGTTTGATCATAAAATCCTCCCATTCGTCGTTGCCTATCGGAAGGAATTACCCGCCGGGGCCTGGGTTTCAAGGGCTCCGAAGAGGCTTCAATAAATCCAGCTGTTATCTCGGTCAAGTAACCTTTTTGAAAATGAATTCTTCCATCATTTACTCTTCGAAGATCGGTCGGTTGATCAAGCCGGAGCCTTTGCCTTCGACCTTGTTTCCTCCCCAATCGCCCTAAAAATTCATATAATTAATGCCGCTTTAGCGCCTTCCAGCGCTTCCATTCAATTTGGAGGAACTATGAAAAAAACCATTCTTGCCTTTGGCATCCTTCTTTGCGCCGTGGGCGCAAGCTATGCCACCACCGCTGAGGAGTTTTATGTGGCGGGCCTGGAAACCTTCAAGGACGCGGATTACGACAAGGCCATCCGTTATTTTCACGCGGCGTTATTGGAAAAACCCGATTACTGGCAGGCCTACCAATTCATGGGGGAAGCCTATTACCAGAGCGGCAACCGCACCGAGGCCTTGGTGGCTATGAACGAGAGCCTGCGGCTCCACCCCGAAAACCCCGAATTGAGGCGTTTCGCCTCCAAGGTGGCGGCTAGCAGCCCTTGGGTTACCTCGGGCCCCTTATCCATCCGGGAAAATCTGGCTCTGATCTCCTTTATTCTTTCCCTCGCTACGCTGGCCTGGGTGTCCTATTGGGTTTATTGGCTGCGGCCCAGCGAGATCATTACTTTCTTGCTGAATTTCACTGAACAAGAAGCCAATGGACTTGTATCCCAAGTGTCGGTGGATTTCACTGTTTTCAATTCCGGCAGCCGTCCGGCCCAAGTGGCGGGTTACCGCATCAGAAAGGCCGGGAATAAGACCTGGGAATCGTGGAAATATTTCGAACCGGCGATTTTATTGAGCGCCACGGACAGCCGAAAAATATTGAATCTGGCCTTTAACCGGGCCCATGAAAAACTGGATGGTTTGGAGTTAGGGGATGGGGCCGCCAAGCGTTGGCACTTAAGCCGAACTCAAATCAAGGTTTTGAATGAGACCATTCAATCGATCGGCAAGACGAAGAAGGACCTGCCCAAATCCGTATTAGGATAAACGGAAACATGGCCAATGGAGAATGGGGAGGAAAGGAAGAGAATTGAATGGAATGCACCCAGAAAGCGAATCAAAAGCATTGCGCCTGTACCTACTCCTGCGAGCGGCGGGGAAAGTGCTGTGATTGCGTTTCTTTTCACCGTGATAACGGTGAACTGCCAGGTTGTTTCTTCTCGCCCAACGACGAGGCGGTTTATGACCGATCAATCGGTTTTTTCATCCGCTGCCAATCCAAGCATAATTGAGAACCTAGTTTAACCTGGAGCCCCACTTGCTTAAAATCGTCGCCTTGGGGGGTGGAAGCATTGGTTTTGGGGCGGTGAAACCGGAAGTGCTTTCCATCAGCCGGGAGATTGTGAGCTTTTCCGGTAAGAAAAAACCCCGTCTGACTTTTCTCCCCACCGCATCCTCCGATGACCGCGCCTATGCCCGGGCGGTCGAAAACCATTTTGGCCGCCAATTGGGCTGCCAGGTTTCCAGCCTCAATCTTATAGATCGCCCGTCTTCCTTCCTGCAAATCCAAAAATCCATCTTGTCGTCGGATATTGTCTATGTCGGGGGCGGAAATACACTCCTGATGATGAACCGATGGAAGAAGCTGGGTTTGGATCGGATATTGAATATGGCGCGTGATAGCGGAATAGTTTTTTGCGGCACCAGCGCGGGGGCCATCTGCTGGTTCCGGCAGGGTAATTCCGATTCCCGGAAATATGAAAATCCAAAGGCTAAACTTATTAAGGTGACCGGATTAGGCTGGGTCGATGCCCTTTTTTGCCCCCACTATGACGTGGAAAAGGACCGGAAACCTGAGCTTAAGGAAATGATGCGCCATTCAAAAGGCGTGGCATTGGCAGCTACCAATTGTGCCTGTATTCAATTCTGGGGTAAACAATACCGGGTTGTGACCTCCAAACCTGGAGCGGGAGTCTATAAGGTTTTTTGGAGAAAAAGCCGATTTCACCATTCGCAGGTAGTAGTTCAAAAAGATTGGGCTTCGATTGATGAATTGACCAGCCGGGGTTCAATATTGTGATATCTGAGGAATAGTGGAAACGTTATTTCCTTAAGGGTTACTCGTGTAACCTTGAAATTGGGTGGGTTGTGCTTAAACCCTTTGTTTACAACGATAAAACTTGAATTCCCTCGACATTTCATGGGGTTCGAATAAAATTCCATCTAATTAGGGTCGAACGGGTAGGGCCGGGGAAGCGGCGAAAATTTGAAAGATTCCCGAGCGATTCCTTATTTTTTTTACTTCAAGGAGAGAGCCATGAACCGTTTGATGCGCGTCTTTTTGTTTTTTGTCGCGGGGACACTCGTATTTGCCGGCAACCTGCGGGCCGATAACAAGACCCCGGTGGTCACCCCTCAAGTCACCCCAGCCGCCGCTCCCGCGGAAGCGACCCCCGTCGCAAAGCCCGCGAAGGCCGACAGCCCGACCGTGGCTGCCATGAAGGCGGCCATCGCCTTGGCGGAAGCCGGTAAGACGGACGAAGCCATGGCGGCTTACGAGAAGATCGGGGTCTTGAAATCCACCAAGTCGGAAGCCTGGCGCCTGAATAACGAGGGTTTGGCTTACCTCATCGCCCCCACGCCCCAGCCGGATAAGGCCCAACCCCTGTTGGAAAAGGCCGTGGCCGCCGACGAAACCAATTACATGGCCTGGAATAACCTTGGCAGCGCCTATGAGCAGAACGACCAATTGGACAAGGCCAAGGACGCCTACCAGAAGTCCATCGACGCCGCGAAGGCCGCGAACGTCAGCTCCGCCAAGGCGGATGGGAACATGCAGAACCTGCAGGCCCGGTTGGACAAAATCGCCGCCAAAGCGGCCAAGAAAGCCGCCAAGATGGGCGGGGCCAAGCCCGCCGCCAGCACGACTCCCGCTACTGACGCCAGCACTACACCCGCCGCAAAATAACTTTTTCCCGTTTGACTCAAAAGCCCGGTCCGCGTTAAGCGGGCCGGGCTTTTTAATTTTGTTGTCCTTTTGGGTTGTTATTAATTCAGAGCATTTTACAAAACCCCGAAGCAAAGGCCGTTTTCACCGCCAAGCCGCCAAGAACAACTACGGATAGGAAAAACAGAAATAGATCTAAAAATCTTTATTTTGTTTTATCTTTCTTGGCGTCCTTGGCGTCTTGGCGGTTAACGGGGTTTGTTAAAGATTCTTAGAAGATTTTTTCTTTTTGGTGTGCCGGTAGACCTTCTCGTCACTGGGCAAGGTGATGCCGATTTGCGCGGCCGCCACCCCCATGGTTCCCTTCATCGGGATGAAATAGACGGGAATATATTTTTTGGAGTGGACCCGGCCCCGGTCGTCCATTCGATAAACGTACAGAACCTGATTATGCTTGAAGGGCTGGCCGATGGGGATGATGATCCGCCCCCCCGGCTTGAGCTGGGTAAAGAGGTCGGGCGGCACGAACTGCGCCACGCAGGTGAACATGATGATGTTGAACCCCCCCACATCCTTCCAGCCGTAATAGCCGTCACCCACACGCGTATGGACGTTGGTATAGCCCAGGGGCTTGAAGATATTGGAGACCGCCCGGCCCAGGGGCTGGATGATCTCGATGGAATAGGCGTCCTTGACCATACGGGACAGCAGGGAAATATTGAACCCGCTGCCCGTGCCGATCTCCAGGACCCGGTCCTTGGGGTGGGGGTCGGCCAATTGGGCCATGTAGGCCTGTCCCTCGTAATCGCTCAAGGCCGAGCCCCAGCCCAGGGCAAAGGTGCGCGGTGGGTACTCGTAGGCCGAGGCCGAGAAATCTTCCTTCCCTTGGTAATCGTAATGAAAATACTCCCTCGGCAGGTCCGCGAAGGCCTTCAGGACCCGGGGATCGGCCCAGCCGAACTTGCGGTTCAGGTAACGCCTGATGTCCTGGAGCATTTCCTGTTTTCGCCCCTGGAGTTTGTCGAATTCCTGGGAGGTTAGGCGGGTGGTCCGGCCGCTTTTCTTGAAGGCCTTAAGGTATTTTTTATAGGTCCATCCCGAATCGCCCTGGGCGGGAGCTTTGGGATCGGGCGGGGGGGCTTGGGCCCGTAGATTCCAGGGAAAGCCTAATAGAAGCACCCCTAAAAGAAATATCCTGAGATGAAGGCGGGAGTTCATGGGCGCCTCCCCCCGGTCTCGGTCTTGGACATCCCGGGAGGGAAGGCCAGGAAAGCCAGGCCATAAAGGGCCAGGGAAAGCAGCAGCAGCGACCGGTAGCCGGTGGAAACCGCCAAGAGGTTTGCCAGGGGGGTCGCCATTACGGAAAAGGCCCCGTTCAAAGCCCAGGCCCAGGGAATCAAACCGCTATCACGCGGGAGTCGGCTGAGTCCCAGGGGAAAGAAAAAGCCCAGGGGGAAGGCAGCCCAGGCCGCCCAAGCCGAGAGAAGAATGCATTTGAGGATAAAGGGCCAGGCCAGCATGGACCCCAACAGGGCATCCAGACCCGCCCAGCTTAAGAAAAACCAAACCGCAAGGACCCATCCGGCGGGGCGGAGGCCCTCCCGGGGTTCTTTCAGGTAACGGCCGGAAAACCAGCTCCCCAGTCCTGAAAACACCAGCATGGCCGCCAAAATGAGAGAGAAAGAGTAGGTTCGGTTACCCAGGAAATAAGCCCCCTTCTCGATGAGCTCGATCTCGATGAAAAGGAACCCCAATCCCAGGCAGGAAAAATACACCAGGGTTTTTCCCAGCCGTCTCAGTGGAACTTCTCCCCGGGCCTTTCCCAGCATGGGCAGGGCCAATACCAGCAGGGCCCAAAGGAGCGATTGGCCCAGGACCGCCAGGTTGATGAGATAGCCTATTTCCTCCCGGGGGATCTGGGAGAGGTTGTCCAGTATTTCCCGCAGGTGCGTCAAACGCAGCACCGAATAAAAGAATGGCCTGTCCCGGGTGGAAGGATCGAGGTTGAAAAAGTGGTTTTTCATGAAGTCCGCACCGCCAAGGGAAAGGAGCTTTTGGCTGTCGTCCCTCAAGGCGTCGCTGACTTCCTTGGGCGCGGCCAACTGGTCGTCGCTCCCCGCCCAGACGGTGGGGGGCAGGTCGTTGAAGATCTCGGTGGCGGGAACGGACGTCCCCAGCCCCGGGCAATAGGAAAGGTCGAAGGACCGCAGGTCGCAGAAGGATTGGAGCTGGTCCAATTGCTCCGGGGTGAAGGGGTCCTTGGAGACCAGAAGCCGGGCGTTCCAGGCCGACCGGTAAAAGGCCAGGTGCGTCTCGGGGTTGGAGATTCCGAGACCTCCCAGGGCTTCCCGGGCGGTTTCCAGAAGTTTCAAGGCGTAGACCGTGAACTCCCGGATGTTCACCGGCAAGGATACCAGTCCGCCCGGTTTCAACGAGCGGACATCATTTTGCAGGGCTTCCCGGGTAAAGGCGTACTTGTTGGCGTCCGCCTGGTCCAGGAATTCACTGGAATAATCGATGAGGTCGAAACCCTGCTTGGACCCTGCCAAATAGCCTTCGGGCGATTGGTTCAGAAGCTTCACGGAGGGGTTCTTCAGCCAGGGGCCCTCGTTGCGGGCAAGGGTTCCGGTAATCATGGAGTAAAGGTTCGGGTCGGGCTCAAGCCCTACGATATCGGAGGCTTTATAAAGAAGGGCCTCGTTCACGCGGAAACCGCCCCGGGTTCCGACCAAAAGCGCCCGGCTGCCGGGCTTGAGGAGATAGGGGAAAATGTCCAGGCTGGCCTTGGTGTATGAAAAATCGGTTTTTGAATTTTTGGGGAATGAACTAATCCGGTTGCCGTCCAGGTAGAGGCCGTAGGCCTTGGGAGGGCCGTCCACCTTCAACAGCACATAGTTGTTGGAGAGGTCGATATCCAGCCTCTCGGTGAAATTGTCCAAAAGCATGTAATAACCCAGGGGGGAAAAAATTCTTTTTTTGATGTTGGCGTCGGAAACATTCAAGGCGGGAGTGATCATCTTGTAGGCGCAGAAGTGGCTTTTATTGAGCTTCACGGCGGCTCCCTCGCTCAAAACCAGAACGAGGAGGATGGCGGTATAGCCGATCCAAGCGCGGGCTTGGAACCGGGCCCGGTAATGGGCGAGAATCGCGCCCAGGGACCAGAAGGGGATCAGTGCGCAGAGAAGGTAAAAGGGCTGGATCCAATACATGGCCAGGAGGAGGGCCAGGGAGCCGAACCCGGCTCCCACCAGATCCACGGCGTAAACGGCCCCGATTTTCTCATTGGTCAAGGCCAGAAAACTGAGGCTGATGTATAGCCCCGAAAGGAAAAAGACGGGGAAAAGCGCCTCATAGTACTTCGCGATGTTTTGGAACTGCCCCGCCCAAAGATCCATATTCTGAAGCTCCAGCGGGTTGAAGGGGTTCACGGTGACCAGGTAATAGCCCAGGCAGGCCAGGGGAGGAAGGGCGAGGGGGATAAAGAAAAAGAACCGGTGAGCCTGCTTGAAAAAGAAGTTACGGAAGAGGGAGAGGATGACCCCGCTGGCCGAGTAGCCGGCCATGGCGATGGATATGACCCAGTAGCCGTACTCGGACCAGCTGGCGATGGAAAAATACCGGGTGAGCATGATCTCAAAGCCGATGCTGGCGGCGGATACGGCGAAGAGGGCTCCCAGCAACTGAACGTTGGGCTTGGAGAGTTCGTACCGGCGGTCAACTTTGGCGGTGGGCATACTTGGAATCCTTATTTCTTAGGAATGGGCGGAGTGGTTGTAGGCGTTGTTGTTTTTCGGGGTTTTGCGCGGGTGGGCAGGCTGGAGGGGTACAGGCTGGCGTGTAACAGGAAATCCCTCATTAGGGAGTTGAAGTGATCCGGTTCGTCAAAAAACAAGGCGTGTCCGGCGTTGGGGAAGATCTCCACGCGCGCCTGACGGTCCACCTTTCTGAGGTAGGCCGATTGGGCGGTGTATTTGGGGGTGACCGCGTAAAGCAAAGGCACCTGGCACATGGTCTTGAGACTGGGCTGCCAGGCGTCCCCCGGAAAGACGTTGTTCATGAGGGCCAGGGCGATGTCGGTGGGGGTGCGGGTGGCCATGTCGGCGAGGTGCCTGAAAAAGTCGGTGGGGGGAGGGATCTTGAAAAGGCTCCAGACGAAGCCGCGCACCGCGTGGGGCCGGTCGGTCTTGAACTCCTGGAGGAACCGGTCCTCCGCGGCGGAGGTGACGGGGGTAGAGGCGGCCAGGGCCGAGTCTACCAAACCAGTGGCATAGAGCCGGTCCGTGCCGAATTCGTTCATATAAGCCAGCACCTGGAAGCCCCCGTGGGACCAGCCCACCAGGACGACGGAAGTCAGGTTCAAGTGGTCGAATAATTCCTGGATGTCCCGGGCCTGGCGCAGGGGTTCGTCCCCTTGGGCCGTCATGTCGGATTCGCCTTGCGACCGGGGGTCCAGGGCGATCACATGGTAATCGGAGGAAAGGTCTTCCAGCTGGGGTTTCCAGATTTCGGCCGGGACCAGCCATCCGGGGATGAAGACCAAGGCAAGGCCCTGGCCCGACTCCAGATAATGCAGTTTGACATGGTCGCTGGTGTAGAAATAACCGTCCTGAACGGGGGGGGCCTCGGGATTTTCCTTGAAAGGATGGACAATTAAAGGACCCGGGGTGGGTGAGAAAAAAGGAAGAGGGGTTTCGGTCAGGGTGGGGACCTTGGAGTGAAAGGGGTTAAAGGAGCGTAGGGCGCTCAAGAAACCTGGTTGAGTTGGAGCCGGGGAAAGAGCTGGGGAGGGAACCCGTGAAAGCAAGGGAACTAGGGTTTCCTGGATCGTCGAGGTGGTTGTCGGGGTTTCCGAGGGCCCTTCGGTCATTGTCGAAGTGAATGCGGGAGGTCCGATTTTCTCCGGTGGACCAAAAGGAGTTGGACTAAGGGTGGGCTGCACCAGGGGGATGGCCGTGTGAGAGGAGGTGGGGACGGGAGTAAGGGTTGTGGTGGGCAGAATTACCGCTCTTGAAGGGGAGGCGAAGGGGGTGGGGGTGAGGGCGATTCCCTTGGCTTTGGGACGCCCGGGACGGGACCATCCAGCCGGATAAAGGGAAGACTGCCAAATGAAATCCTCCAATAGGGTGTTGAAGCGTTTGGAGTCATCCACGAAAAGGGCGTGACCGCTCTGCGAGAAAAGTTCCACCCGGCTTTGGGGGGCGGCTTGCTTCAAGTAGTCCCCCTGCTGGGAAAATTTCGGGGTGATGGCGTAAAGAAGGGGTGTTCCCTGGAGGGCGCGCACGCTGGGTTGCCAGGCGTCCCCGGGCTGGGTTTGGTCCAGCATATCCAAGGCGATGTCCGTGGGGACCCGGTCCGCCGAGGCAAGAAGGGTTTTAAAAAAACCGGCGGAAGGGGGATGCTTAAACAGGCCCCAAATATAGTTACGGTCCTCGTTGGGGCGGTCGGCCTGGAAGTTTTTAAGAAAGGCGCTGCGCTGGGTCGGCTTGGGCCCGGAGGGAGCTCCCAAGGGCGAATCCACCAATGCCAAGGCGAAGAGCCGGTCATCCCCATATTGGCGCAGGTAGGCCAGGCAGTCGAAGGCTCCCATCGACCAACCCACCAAGACCACCGAACCGATTTGCAGGTGGTCCAAGAGTTCCCGGATGTCCTGGGCACGGCGCGGGGGGGTGTTCCTGCTGGAAGTTAAATCGGATTGGCCTTGGGACCGGGGGTCGAGGGCCAGCACGCGGAAGTTTTGGGAAAGTTCCCTGATTTGCAGTTCCCAAATTTCCGCGGGCATGAGCCATCCGGGTATAAAAAGGATGGCTTGTCCTTGGCCCGCGTCCAAATAGCGCAATTTCACTCCGTCGCTGGTGGAGAAATAGTCCTGGCTGACGGCGGGAGGGGCGGCGGTAAGGCGAAAAACCGAAGCCAGGAGCACCCAGGCCGTGATTAAGATTTTTTTGGACCAAGAGCAAGATGGCATCGATTATTCCGTTCCTAGGGTTGGAATGGGGAATAGGCTTCAGACGAGAAGAAGTTTAACATTTGCAGGCGGCTAAAAAGTAAAAAAAGGCTACAAAGCAGCCTGCCAATCCCAAAGATTCCTAGGAATCGTGGGGTTACAAATTTTTTTATCATCTGACCCCCATTTGACTATCAGGAAATCAAATGCTGGAAATGGGGACGTCCCCATGCCCTTTAATAATGTTTTAAAGGAGCATGGGGGAAAAGTCTTTAATGAGACTTTTTCAGAAAGTTAAACGTTGTTTGAGGAAGAGTAAAGTTTTAAGAACTTCTTGAGGATCGGGAACCCTATAAAATGCTTGGTTATTTAAGGAGGGGGCCTAAATCTTCTTTTTTCATTGGCAAAATCCCAGGGCGAAACTTCAAGCCATTCAAGCTGATCCATCACCTAGTTTACGAAGATCCCCTATTCGATCCGGCAGGTGCGCACGCAATTGCGGCCGTCTTCCTTGGCCTGGTACAGGGCCCGGTCCACCTGGGCAATGGCGGAAGAGAGCTTGATGTCCTTCTCGGGTGGGATGATCCCCACCCCCAAGCTGATGGTGACCTGGAGATTTCCCTTGGGCGTGATGAAAGGTTCTTCCGACAAGGAAAGGCGGATCCGCTCCGAGATCTTCAAGGCCAGGTCCAGGTCCACATCCGGCAGGATGGCGATGAATTCTTCCCCCCCATACCGGCCCGCCGCGTCGGAAGCCCGCAAATTGATACGAAGTCGGTGCGCTGTCTCGACTAAAACCGCGTCCCCGACCGGATGCCCGTAGAGGTCATTCACCTTCTTGAAGTGGTCCAGGTCGGCCAGGATGATCCCGGTGCTCAAGTTGTTCCGCCTCGAACGGTTCTTTTCCATCTCCAGAATTTCCAAGACCGCCCCCCGGTTCCAAAGGCGGGTGAGGGAATCGACCAGCGCCTGGGTGCGCAGTTGGTCCCTTTCCTGGAGCAATCTCCGGTGGGTTTG
>CAWKIF010000058.1:0-11791 GCA_963849485.1 candidate division FCPU426 bacterium
GTCGCAGGCCTTGATGCCCGCGATCTTGGCGATGGCGTAGGCGTCGTTGGTCTTTTCCAGGGGGCCGTCCATGAAGTCGGTTTCCTTGATGGCGACCATCTTGTCGTTGGGGTAATCAGGAACTGCCCATGAAAAGAAGCTCCTTGGCCCCGTTGCGGTAGGCCGCCTCCAGCACGTTCGCCTGGATCACCAGGTTGTTGTAGATGAACTCCGCCTGGAAGGACTCGTTGGCCAATATCCCGCCCACCCGGGCGGCCGCCAGGATCACCACGTCGGGCTTTTCCTTTTGAAAGAAAGCGTCCACTTCGGCCTGGCGCACCAGGTCCAGTTCCGCGTGGGTGCGAAAAACCAGGTTGTTGTAACCACGGGATTTCAAACAGCGCACGAGCGCGCTACCCACCAGGCCCCGGTGCCCCGCCACGTAGATTTTGGAGTTTTTTTCCATGAGCCCGATCCTTTTTTCTAACAAGAACCTATTTCACCGCGAAGACACGAAACACTTCGGCCCGCAACCGAAGTGTCGATGGCAAAGAAAAGCAATTTCAATAATAAAACAAGGAAGAAGATGTGATTATATACAAAGGCAAACAAAAAAAGTCGACGGTTGGCAGCAAACCATTCAAGAGGGAGTCCGCAGCAAGGCTCTAACTGCCTTACCTGCCAGCTGCGAACTGTGGACTGTCTTACCCCTTTTTGGATCTGGGCTTGGCCTTTTTGGGCTTATGGGCCTTACTTTGCCGGACCTTTTTTCCTTTCGGCCTGGCATACCCAAAACTTTCGTTTCGGCTTGTGGCCTCAACGAAGGGGATCTTCGCGCCGTAAACAGCTTGGGGTTCGTGGGCGGACAAACCCCTTAATGGATCCATTTCACCAATAGGCAGGCGGCGGATTCGGACATCATTTTTCTCTATAGCAATAATCGCTCCCATTACGGGGGGCTTCTCAATCAGGGCCCAGTTCTTTTCTAAAGCACCCGTCAAGCCGGACGCATCCAATCTTTGCATGCGGAATATGACCACGGAGGGCGCGGACATTCCTGAAAAAGCAAGTAACTTTCCAAAATCCAGGTCATGGGTTAAAAGAATCGCTTCCCTCGAAATTGCCATGGATAAGGGGATATCGTCAGGTGATTTCCCCAACCCAAGTTTATCGGCATGGAAAGCAGTATGGCCCCGTCGTTTCAAATTCCGGCAAAGGGAAGGCGGGAGATTAACGTCCAGAAGGAAGTTCACGGTTTGGCGGGAATGAATCGCTCTTCCGCTTCCAACGCGGCATAAGCGAGGGCTTGCCGGATGTCTTCCTCCACAAGTTCCGGCCATTCCTTCAGTATCTGGCGGATGGTCATGCCCCCGCCCATATAGCCCAGGATGGAGGCCACGGGCATACGGTAACCCCTGATGCAAGGTTTCCCACAGCACTTCTCAGGATCAAAGGTGATGCGTTCGAATTTGTAATGGTGGTGTTCCATTTAACTTCTCCTTGATCCGGTCGTTATCTAAATCCGTCCTGTATTTTCCATCCGCAAACTCAAGTGCTTCGCAACAGGCACCCAGCATGCGCCGATTTGACATATGGATAAACCTAAAGGTAATCGGTGCGGTACCGACCACAGTTAAAATTTCAATGAATCAACACAATTTTCAAACTTCAACCACTTTCATCCCCAGGGTCCTGGCCGCTTGGCACTGCCGCTGATCCGCTGAAACAAACAGGCCGCAACGGTGAACCCTGGCGGAAGCGACGTGGATCGAGTCGAGACCATGAAGAATGGCCCGCTCCAGGCAACCGGTCGCCTCGCTCACCGTGGCACCGTCCAACGGAAGAACCAAGCAATTTTTCAGGTCTTGGCCGACCGTCTTCTTGACGGTTGAATATTGCGCCTCCGAAAGGATCCCTTCCCTGACTTGGCGCCTTAAAACCGAAAACAACTCCGGGATGCCCGCGTCGCTCACGCACACTTTATCCGCACCCGCCATCAACTCCAAAACCCGGTCCGACCCCTTTTCCGTGAAATACCTTTTAAACCAAGCGGAGGTGTCAAAATAGACATGGCCCTTCACTTGTATTTTTTCCTTTCCTCCCGCAATAGACGGGTAGCGATGTCGCCCCCCAGGTCATAAAGCGGCCGGGCATGGGCCCAGTGATCCTTTGGCTCATCCATCGGGCCGGCCTTTAAGAGCAAAGCGGATGGCTTCCCGTTCCGGTAGATCTGGACGGTCTCGCCCTTTTCCACCTTGTCGAAATAACTGGCGGCGTTGTTCCTTAATTGGGTAAAAGTAGCCGTAATCATGGTTTCCCTCCGGTTTGATTGGATAACTAATACATGTACAGATTCATGTCATGTCAACCGGGTGGCCGTCCCCCGCAACGAATCTTCAAGATGAGTCGCGCGGTTAATGTCTAGGACTATTTACTCGGTGATCGTTTCGCCGATCTTCTTTACCAGACACTTCCCTTGCGGGTCGTGGATGATCTGGATTTTCGCCTTTACCGTCTTGGTGAAATTTGAACTCTGGCCGTTCCACCCACCCTGGCCGACGATAGTGCCAGATATCATGAACTCCTCGGCCGTCTCGTTGGAGGAGATCCATTTCACCGGCGCATCGGGTGTGAAGGCCTTGGTGCGGTGGATGCCTTCCATGTTTTTGAGGATATAGGGGTTGAAGTAATGGCCTTTGAGATCCCCGGCGTAATCTTTCGTCACCCAACCCAAGAGGGTGGTCTCCCGGTCCTGGTAGTTCTGGTACCCAATGCTATAGAGGGCCTGGGCGAAATTCAGGACGAAATCTTTGTCCGCCTCCATCGGTTGTTTGGCTGTGGCTGATTCGTATGAGGCGGCCGCCACCGGGGTTGGGTTCGAAACCACCACCGTCTTGGCAGGGGTTTCCAGTGCCTGGTTAACGGATTTATGTTTTTTCACCGCGATCCGTTTGACCTGAGGCTTTGAAACCGGAGGCGTGGTTCCGACTACTGTTTGAGCCTGAACCGCAGGTACCGGGTTTGGGGCAGTACCAATTCCCTGTTTAGGGACTTGCACGCTAAAAGCTTGGCCAGAGGGTAAATCAATTTGCAGTTCCCCCATCACCCATCCCCTGTAATGCCAGGCGACGAGGAGAACAATGCCGATCCCGAGGATCCAACCAAACCCCGGGTTGAAGGACCTATGGATGATCCAAAGCAACAGAACCCCCACCCCAAAGGCCATCCAGCCGTTTTGCAAAATCTGCTGAAGCACCAAAAAGGGGCACCTGGGTCAAAAGATGGACGAGGGCCAGGGCCCCGCTATTGAACCAACCCCTGAACCCCGGGAAAAACTGCCCGAGACCCTCCAGCCAGGGTTGAATAGCAGAATGCCATGACGAAGGCATAGACCACCCAGTGGCCTATATATAAGAAGGGGTTCTGCCCGCCCCGGGTGCCGTGGGACCTGGACCCGCTACTGGAATGAATGGGCGCGGCCCAGTTGGCCACTGATTTGGCAATGTTGTGGATGCCCTTGGTGATCAGTAGGAGAGATGCTTTCCGATCACGAAAAGAAGGTGCCCTAAGAGCTTCCACCCGCCCTTGACGGCCTTCTCGAGGATATAGCCCACGGCTTGCCACTTGTTATCCGGAATCTTGCCCAGGAGGTCCTTGATCCCCGCGGCGGTAAAACCTTGGAAGACCTCGGCCAGGTCAGCCCCCAAACCAGGTGAGGCGGCTTTTGGCGGTTGGCTAGTAGCTTTTAGGGGAACCGTTGGGGTTGCCACCTGTGTCTGGGACTCTTGGCCCGTACCTTGAACTGGGATTTCTGGATTGTTGAAGCTTACCTCACCCTCAACTTCGAGAGTTTCAGGCGCGGAAGGGCTGGTAAGGTTGGTTTTGGTTCTCCTTTTTGCTTTTTTGCCTGGCTCGGTAGCCCCTATAAGCTTCTTTAGATGGTTGGCCAGGGATGGAGTTTTAGAAGAAGCTGGATTTTTTTGTTTCTTCCTCATCGACGGAACGAATTGGTCGATATCTTTGCCCTCAAGTAGCCAATTCACTAGTTTCGATGTTTGGGAACGAGTCCAATGACCTTGAAAGATACGTCTCAATACCTGAAGGGCAAGAAATTGGGCCTTCTCTAAGGGTTCAATGCGGTTCAAGGGTATCAGGTTGTAAACGGTTGCAACTTTTAGAACCCATGCTTCTTCATCCGAATCTTTAAATTTGTCATCTATAACCTGCGTATAAGTTCCCTGGGAACTCGATGAAGGGCCCCCCTCCCTCTTTTCGTCCCCGCTTTCATCCAATAATTCCGCCGGGGTCTTGGGTTGGGGTAGGTTTTGGCGGATCAAGTCCCTAGCTTCCACCGTTAGAAGCCCTAAAAGAAGCCTGGATTTATTCAGAACAGACCTGGAACAGCCAAACTTGCCCGACCATTGCACCAGATCCCAACCCTCATGCTCCTGGGCCATGCGGGTTTCCCAATTCTCGTACTTATCCAGCCAATAGACCTGGGTGTTCTCGTTCGTGGTACCCGCCAGGTCCTTGGCATCCTCCAGGGGGATATCCATGAGCTCGGCCTCAATGGTGCTAATTCCCAGCAGGAGATGGGCCATGGTTCTCATTTGGCCGGAAATGAGGGCGCGGTTAGGGGCATGGCCCGGTTCGGTCCCCTTCCAAACGAGGACCCGGGGCAATTTCCCGCGTCTTTTGATGAAATTGACCAGGTTTTGAAGCCGAACCTGATCCTTGTATTTCCGGGGATTCCAAACAGGGGTATAAAGTTCGGCGGTGGGGATGTAAACAACCTCAGCTGCGCGGGGTTGCTGAATTTCTTGAGTATCAACCGGCATAGGGGCCTCCAACTTATAAATTCGAACACTCTCCATAAACTGGGATTGCTTCGCCGCTTAATTCACGGCTCGCAATGACAGATAGGCAGAGGCTCCCCTATTAAAAGTAGTCAACTGTTGACGGCCGATAGACTACAGGCAGATCTAAGACTTAACTGCCGACTGCCAACTGCCATCGGCGAACTGTAGTTTGAAAATAAATCGGAGGAAGGCGGGCTTTCAAGAAAAAAACGCGCGCTAGAGGGTAAAAGGTTTCCTAAGGGGTTGGCGAGGAATAATCCGCACAACAATTGTCTGGATGGAAAATGCGATTCACAAATGACTCAACGAATAAGGATCGTCAAGACCCGGTTGAAAGAGGGCTCACCAGAAAAATTCGCTTGATCCATGGAGTTTGACCCATGCCCCAGGCCGACCCGAAAAATCCAGAATACGGAGCTTAACCTGAAAAGTGGAAAATGGAAGCCTGACCCTTATAAACACGAACATCGAACTGAGATCGCCACGTCGGCAACCGCCCCGATTGGGGCGCCTCCTCGCGATGACAGACCACAAATAATTCCTCAAAAACCCTTTATCTGCAAATTCAGGAAAGACTCAGTTTTCTTAGTTCTATTTCCCACCGATCTATCACGGACTTTTTCGAAAAACGGGCTTGGTAAACCGAGTGGCAGTGCTTGAACATCGCCGCCTTCCTCCGCTCATCCCCCAAAAAAGCGCCAAATCCTCCGCCACCTCCGCCAAGTTACCGGGTTTTAAGACCCAACCCACCTGGTGTTCCTTGATCCATTGGGAAATGGCGGATTTTTCCGGCCCCTCGAACAACACCGGCCGTCCCACGGCCAGGGCGCCAAAGAACTTCGAGGGTACCACGATGCCTTCCCATTCCGGGCGAAGGGAGACGATGTGGATATCGGGAGCGCAGAGGCGGGCGGACAATTTTTCCGGCGGGGCGAAATTGGAAATTCGAACATTGGTATCTTCCTGGTTAATCGCCAATTTCAACTCTTCCAACCGGCTTCCGCGGACTCCGTAGTTGATCATCGCCTTGGAATGAAGCTTTCGTGCCAGTTTAAGGGTCAGGTAGAATTCATGGGCCCGGCCAAAACTTCCCGAATAAAGCAACCCCAAGGGGGCATCCCCGAATAAGAGCGCCCGTTCCTCCCTATCGAAGCCCAAGGGCTCGGGGGGTTCCTCCAAAGCCCAGGGCGTGAGCGTCTCGCTTTTTCGCGGTTCATAGGCTCTCAGCCTTTCCCTCATGCAACTTCCCAAATCAGCCACCAAATCGCATTTTTGGTAGCCCCCCTTCATCATCCATTTCACGATCTTGACCAGGGGGTTCCCTTCCCCCACCACCCCATCCGCGATGGCGGCCTCGGGGTAAAGGTCGAAACACCAATGGGCGATCTGGGCCTTGGGACGAAGAAGCTTCAACCAAGGCGCCAGGATGACTGAAAAAAGAGGGTCGGACCCGATCAGGATGACATCGGGTTTGATGGGGGGGTTCAAGAGCAGCCGGAGCCACCAATACTTCAACATCCAAACGGCGTTCAAGACGCGGCCAATCATGGAATGTTGGTGGAAAGACGGCCGCCAAACCCTTTTGATCGCCACCCCATCGCGCTCTTCAAACCGGGTGGTGTATCGATCGGTTTCACCCATGATGGGGGGTTTGCGGTGAGGGGTGTGGCAGGGCCGGTTCGAGGGCCAGACCCTCACTTCCCAATCGCGTTGGGCGAGCCCCTCGCAAAGATCGGTGAATTGAGCCGCGCTTACGACATCGTCCGGCCAATAGTAATGATAGAGAACAAGGATCTTACGCATTCATCCCTCCCAAAAGACTCAGGCACTTTAAGCGTTGCGATCGACCGAAATGATTTTTTAAACGCGCGGCCGCCTCCTCAGGAAAGTAAAAGGGGAATCGGTACAGCCCAGAGATTTTTTCCCAGGGGGACCGTATCCCGTCCCGTGGTCGCGAGAACCCCGAAAGCAGGTCCCTCTTGCGTCTTGAGGAAAGCTTCCAATCCCCTTAAATCCTCTTTCCGGGGCCGTGATCCCCACTTCACTTCCACCGCGAGGACCCTTTTCTCCGATTCGAGGATGAAATCCACCTCGTAACGCCCCTGGATGTTCCAATAAGAACCCTCGGGGTTGGGAAAAACGGCCTCCGACAAGGCCAACAAATTTTGCACGACCCAGTTTTCAAGGATGGCTCCCTTCAAGGGGTGATCGCCCTGGGCCGGGTCCATCCCGGCCAGGTGGGCGGCTAAACCGGAGTCGGCGAAATAAAGTTTCGGGGATTTAACCAGGCGGCTGGCGCGGTTTCCCAGGTAGGGGGGAAGGCGCCGGATCAGGTAGGACGTTTCCAGGAGGGAAAAATACCTGGAAAGGGTCATCACGTTCATCTTGGCGTCCCGGGCCAGGTCGGAGAGGCTCAGGATTCCGCCGGTTCTCAGGGCCGCCAGCTTCATCAATTGGCGGAAACCCGCCAAGTCCCCGACATGGCTCAAGTCCCTTAAGTCCCTCTCCAGGTAGGTCTGGACATATCCCTTGAACCATATTTCGGGCTTTTTCACGTCACCCAGGATGACGCTCGGCATCCCGCCCCTCAGGGCATCCGTAAAATCAAAAGGCGGGGCTTTGCCCTCCGGCGGGATTCCCTGAAGCAGGGCTTTGAGAGCGGGCGGGCGGGTGGTCCTCCCCGCCGCCTCCCGCGGGGTGAAGGGCTGGAGGTCCAGGTAAACCGCCCTTCCCGCCAGGCTTTCCGCTACCCCCTCCAACAGCCGGAGATTCGCCGAACCGCCGAGGACAAAGGCCCCCTTCCGGCGGTTCCGGTCGACGGATTTTTTTATCGCCAAAAGAATCCCGGGAAACCTCTGGACCTCGTCCAAGGTCAAGGGGCCGCCCTCCAGGAAGGTTTCGGGGTCGCGTTGGGCCGCCTCCAGGGCCGCGAAATCGTCGAAAGTGACGTAACGCCGTTTGGAAAAGGCGGGATCGTTCTGGAAAAGCGTGCTTTTGCCGACCTGGCGGGGCCCCGTCAATACGGCGACCGGCATTTCCTCCAAGGCTTCTTTCAGGCGGGCGGACATTTCCCGGGGCAAGTAATTTGTCATTTTTTAACTATACATGTTAAATATTGACTAAGTCAAGGTGGATTCGGGGAGGGTGGGGAAATCCGGCGCGGGGATGAAGGATAAGATTTCCACCTGTCCTGTAGGGAAAATTCGAGCGAACCTGGACATCGCGGAAGGTGGGCCAAGGCTTTTCAAGCCATCGCCAAAGGTCCATCAATGTGATTTTATTTTTCAAATGGCAATTCGCATAGGTTCCGGAGGTCCTCCAACCCAATGTTTGGGGTTAGGACGTTATCCAAAGTGATAGGGGAAACTTAACCGCTCAATTGAACCAATGAAACACCGACTGGTCGTGCCCCTGTGCCGAGGCCACCCGCCGAGGTACAAGCTTTGGGTGTGCCGGTTCCTACAGGAACCGGTACCCCTGTGCCGAGGCCACCCGCCGAGGTACAAGCTTTGGGTGTGCCGGTTCCTACAGGAACCGGTGCCCCTATGCCGAGGCTACCCGCCGAGGTGCGAGCCTTGGGTGTGCCAGACCCTGAGTTTTAAAGGTCTGGCGAAGGTTCAAAGAAGTAAGGCTCGACCGTTATTCCCCCATCGTTTCTTTGTAGTGCATCATTGGATGTTGGGGTTGGCCTTAACCCAATTGTCGTTCTTGGCGACTTGGCACCTATGGCTTGCCTGCGAGGCAAGCCATGAGGTTTGGTTGTACCCATGCCATACAAAGCATGGTGAAATTTTGGTGTTTTTCTGAGATTACAACATCAAATCTCCGCGTCCAATCGCCTTCCCGGCTTGAGTTGTATTAGAAAATCCCCGGCGGGCAGGCAGAGGATTTTCCCTTTCTTCAAGCGTTCCTTGCCCTGGTACAAGAACAATGCCTTGGCCTCGGGGTAATCCTCCAGGAAAGACCGGAGGGATTTCAAATCCTTATCTAGGATTTTCGAGGCATGCTTCACTTCAATCCCCCAAAAACCGTCGGGGCCATAAACCACGAAATCCACCTCCGTACCCGAATGGGTCCTCCAGAAGGAGAGTGTTTGTTTCCCCCCGCCGTAACTGGCCCAGGCCCGGAGGTGCTGGGCGACAAGACCCTCCAGGGCCAAACCTTCGGCCTCCTCCGGCCGGTCCAAGGGCCCCGAAGGCCGAAGGGACCGGAAAACACCCGCGTCAAAAAAGTAAAACTTCGGGTGTCCGACCAGGCCTCGTTTGGCCCTTTTGGTGAAGACGGGGATGGTAAAAGAAAGAAGCAAGTCCTCCAAAATGGCGAGGTAACCTTCCACCGTCTTGCGTTCGACCGCGCAGTCGCGGGCCACGTTGCTGATATTGAGTAAGGAAGCGTGGGAAAAGGCCATCGACTCCAGGAACCTCGAGAAATTACCGATGTTCCGCACCAGACCCTCCTGCTGGACTTCCTCCCGAAGATACAAAGCCGCGTAGGTGCGTAAAGTGTCGTTCGGGTTGGCCGCTCCCCAAACCAGGGGAAGAAGCCCGCGCTTGAGAGCCAGCCCCAGGTCAAAAAGGCCTTCCAACTCCGCCGCCATGAAGGGGTGGAGGGTTTGAAGGGAAGCCCGGCCCGCCAGGAGGTCCGACCCGGTCCGCTTGAGTTTTCGGGCGCTGGAGCCGGTGAGGATGAATCGGTGTCCCCGCTTCTCCTCGATCAGCGAGTGGACGACCGAAAGGAGTTCCGGGGCTTTTTGCACCTCATCCACCACGAAAGTCTGGGGAGACTCGGAGGCCGCGACGAATTCGCGCAACCGTTCCGGACGGGCCTGGTGAAGGCGAAGGGTTTCAGGATCCAAGAGATCCAAATAGAGGGATTTCGGAAAACGCTGCTTGATCCATGTAGATTTGCCCGTACCCCGGGGCCCGAACAGAAAAAAACTGGCGGTGGGTGGGGTTAAAAATCGAGATACCGTTTCCATATTTGGTCCATATTTGGAGTTAGTTATTCCATATATTAGACCTCTTCAACAAAGGCTTCAACCGGAAAAAGACCCGCCATGATCCCTTCTTTACAGCCAAATTGAAGCACGACCATCTTTTGTTGAAAGTCCTTAGGCCGGCTTCGCCTTTCAATTGATTTGGATGCTGCCGACTGTCGACTGCCTTAAAACCACAAGCTCTTGCATCGAGGCTTCAAGCTGAGATGCGCGATTTAGAAGTCCCGGACCTACCAATAATAGGATCCGGGGTTTCATGGCGCGGTTTGGTGATCCCTATTTCTGGGGAAATAGGGGCGAACTGCCAACCGCTTTACTTCGGTCCCGTCACGATCCCCACCGAAGCCAGGGCCACTCTCCCCAGTGATCCCCAAAACCGGAAAACCCCTGGGTCGAGCCGGAAACATCTGCGCCGAACCCGCAAGGTGAGGCGCAGATGTTTGATTGGGCCAAACCCATAGGCGGGTTGGCTTAGAGATACACGGTTTGGGTGTGTCAACCCAATCTTATAAAGAGGGTTGACGCCTCCAGCCAAAAGTCGGGTTCGGCCCAATAGTTTTTAGGAATGGGTTCAAAGAAGTATGGTTCGACTGTTATTCCCCCATCGTTTGTTTTAGGTGTCGGTTTTACCCCATCTTCGCTTTTCTCTGTGTCTCCGTGTCTCTGTGGTAAATTTTGGTTGTTTGCTAAAAGATAAAGCCGGGTCAGAAAGAGCGCCCGGGGCTGATGGAACCGGCTGGTCACCCAAGGAGCATTGGAATCCAGCGTCCGGCTAAAGGTCAGCCATTGATCCAAGATATTCCCGAAACACCCTTAAAAATTCCCCCGGATCGACGATTCGGCATTTAGCGAGTTTTTGCGCGTTCCCCTTGAGGAAATCATTGCGGTCCCAGGTCACCAGGTAATCCACCTTTTCCAGGTCAGCCGCCGCGAGGATGGAGGCATCCCCCGCCTCCAGGACGGTTCGATAGGGGCGGATCTCTTTTTCCGGTGGATCATCTACTGCCTAATTTGTCGGTGAGCCGTATTCCGGAATGCCGTAGAGCGAGGTCGCCTGCGTCGAGGCGACGCTACCCGGGGCGCTCATGTACTGCCAGCGATACTCGTTCTGGCCCGTCGTCACGTTCCAGTTGCCGGGAATAGCGGGCTGGTTGTTCAATTGATACAGCTCCGACGTGTACGAGCCGTCGCCACCGTTGATCACGCTGCGAAGTCGGATCTGCTGCATGATGTCGTCGTGGGTGGAGGCCTCCGCCATGAACCGGTGGTGCCCGAGCCATTGCAGCCACCTCGGGAGCTTGTCACGCAGGTCGATGCCATAGGTCAGCATCCAGCGCCAGTCCTGGTTGATCTCGGGATGGTAAAAGCCGTCACCCTGGTAGTCTTCCATGAAGGTCGACCCGGCATAGGCATTGGGCGCACCGTTCAGAAGGTAGGCGTTCGTATCAACCAAGAGCGCGTTCTGCGCCGGATTGCCGTTGTCGTGCTGGTTGTCCGGATCCACTTCCAAGTCGTGGTATTCCTGCCTGAAGAAGCTGGCGTCGAAATCCAATGTGCCAACCTTGCCGGCAAAGATGCTCTGCTGCAGCTCGGCGTGATAGGTCCGCGCCTTGGACTTGGTGTAGTCGGTTCCGTCGATGTTCGGCCCGTTTTGCGCATTGTAGATGGCGTTGTTTACGACGCCGGGCTGGAAGTAGGAGGAATATCCGCCGTTTGCCACGCCATTGATGTAGGTGACCGGCGTGCCGGGGGTGAAGACGCCGGGAATGGGCAGCTGAGCGGAATTGGTCATGAACATCGAACGAACCAGCGCCTGGGAGGCGCTCAGCGGAGTGGTTGGAACCTGGACTGGAATGAGGCCGCCGTAGTTCGATCCCGCGGTCTGCTGCGGAGCGAAACCGTAAAGGAACTGGCCGTTGGCATACATCTCCGTGAAGTGGTTCGAAGATGCGCCTAT
>CAWKIF010000059.1:0-8220 GCA_963849485.1 candidate division FCPU426 bacterium
TGAATCGCCGGAAGCATTGCATACCAATGGCAAACCCCGCCCCGGACCTGATTGGCAATTCACCAATGGCTCGGGACGGAGATCCGCTTGCCTGCGTTTGCCGGGGCTGGCGCCCTTCGAATTTCCCGAACCATTCTAATGAATGATTCGGGAAATCGAGATGATTTCACCAAGGCGCGGTTATTTGACCTCGGCGATGGTGGCGACTGCGGGTGTAACTACATTTCCATGAATCATGTGATCCGGCGACTTCTTCAAGGTCCGGATAAACGACACGACTTGCCACACCAGCAGGGTCGCGCTCACGCTGAGCAGGGTGGCGCTGATGGGACGGGTGACGAACACGTTGAAGCTGCCCCGGCTCAGCAGCATGGCGCGGCGGAAATTCTCTTCCAGCATCGGTCCCAGAATGAAGCCCAGCAGGAGCGGCGCGGGCTCCATTCCCAGGCGCAGAAACAGATAGCCGACCAGGCCAAAGACGGCCGTGATGTAGATGTCGTTCAGGCTGTTGTTGATGCTGAAGGTACCGATGCAGCAGAAGAAGAGGATCGCCGGGAACAGCACGGTGTAGGGAATCTTGAACACCGACAGCCAGTAGCGCACCAGCGGCACGTTGAGGATGACCAGGAAGCAATTGCCCACCCACATGCTGGCCACCAGGCCCCAGAACAAATCCGGGTGGCTGGCGATCATGTTGGGGCCGGGCTGGATGCCCTTGATGATGAAGGCGGCCATCATCAGGGCCATGACCGGATTTTCGGGTATGCCGATGGCCATCAGCGGGATGAAGCTGGTGCGTGCCGCCGCCTCGTCGGCCGCCGCCTGGCCGGCCACCCCCTCGATGCAGCCGGTGCCGATCTCGTCTTTGTATTTGCTGAACTTCTTGTCGGCCGCATAGGCGGCGAACTGGGCGATCGTCGGGCCGCCGCCGGGCAGGATGCCCAAAAACGAGCCGATGAGGCTGCCGCGCAGCGCGCTTGGAATGATGCGCTTGAACTCGGCCCAGGTCGGCATGAGCTTGATCTTGCCGTTGAAGGGCGTGAGCACGTTTTTGTTGTCGAGATTCTTCACCACCTCCGCAATGCCGAAGCACCCCAGGGCGATGCTGATCAGGCCGATCCCGTCCATCAGGAAGGGCAGGCCCATGGTGTAGCGCGCGGTGCCGGTGTTCACATCGGTGCCGACCATCCCGAGCAGGACGCCGACCATGGCCATGGCCAGGCCGTTGAGCAGGCTGCCGCTGCTGACAAAGCTCACGCAGAAAAACCCCAGCATCATGAGGGCGCAGTAATCGGCCGGCCCGAACAGGAAGCCCACCTCGCCCAGCGGCTGCGCCAGGGTCGAAAGCACGACAATGGCCACGGTGCCGCCGATGAAGCTGGAAATACCCGCGGTGAACAAGGCCAGGCCGGTTTGGCCCTTGAGGGTCATCTGGTAGCCATCGATGCAGGCGACGATGCTGCTCGCGTGTGTCACCTTCCGTAGGTTAATCAAGGAAGATGGAAAAAGACCAAGCTTTAATTTCTACATTTCAGCTTCTCAGGGTATATGGTTTTTTTAGTTTGGTTCGTCTAAACTATCGCGATTTAACACCATTCCAACACTTAACTGAGGGAGATCGAAAAGCCCATGGGCCTTTATTTTGTGAAGTCTAAAATCCGGAAGGCTACCGTCCTACAAACGGACCTGCACTATGAGGGAAGCATTACTGTCGACCCGGTCCTATTAGAGGCCGCCGATATCACCCCTTATGAGCAGGTCCATGTCCTGAATATCAACAACGGTGCACGAATCGTGACCTATGCCATCGAAGGCAAAAGGGGTTCGGGCATGGTTTACCTTAAACGGAGCCGCGGCCCGACAGGCGGAGGTGGCGACATCGTTATCATCCTCAGCTACCAAACGTTGGAGAAAGCCCCTTCCAGGGGATACGCCCCCCGGGTGATCTGGGTGAATGCCAAGAATAAAGTGGTTAAGGTGAAAAAGGGGGCATGAAATGTCCCTGGACCTCTTTCTGGATGACGCCGAACTCCTAAGCCGGATCACGGACCTCAAAAAGCAACGGAACGCTGTTATCCTGGCCCATAGTTATGAACGTCCCGAAGTGCAGGATGCCGCTGATTACGTAGGCGATTCCCTGGAACTTTCCCGTCTCGCGGCCCAGACTGACGCGGACGTTATTGTGTTTTGTAGCGTCCATTTCATGGCGGAAACCGCCAAGATACTCTCCCCCCAAAAGACAGTCCTTTTGCCGGCCATTGAGGCTGGGTGCCCTCTTGCCGACATGATAACCCCTGCCCAGCTGGAGGCAGAGAAGGCTAAATACCCCAACGCGGCGGTCGTGGCTTATGTGAATTGCTCAGCGGAGATAAAGGCCTTGGCCGACGTTTGCTGTACTTCCGCTAATGCCCTCCAGGTCGTGGAGTCCGTCTCTCAGGAGGAGGTCCTTTTCGTTCCGGACCAACACTTGGGCCGGTGGGTGCAAAAACACACGAAAAAGAAAATGACACTTTGGGCTGGCTGTTGCCCGACCCACCAGCGTATGAAGGCGAAAGATATCCTGGATTTGAAAAAGCAATACCCGGACGCAATCGTACTGGTCCATCCGGAAGCCAATGAGGAGCTTTGCTCCATGGCGGATGAGGTTCTGTCCACTTCCCAGATGCTGCGTTTCTGCATAGCTTCCTCCTACTCCACCTTCATCATTGGAACCGAAATGGGTATGCTTCACCGCTTGCGAAAAGGATTGCCGGAAAAAACATTTCTTCAACCCAGCAAGGGACTCATCTGTCCCAATATGAAAATGACCCAACTGGAGGACCTTTATGAGTCCCTGAAGGAACTTCAGCATCCTATTGAAGTGCCGGAATCCATCAGGATAAGGGCGAAGAGGGCCATCGACGGCATGTTAACGGCGTTCCCAATCCGATAATCCAAGTTTCCGCCTAATAGGCTGGGTCGATAAAGCGATGGAATTCAAACTCCCTTGCTTTTATACTTTTTTCCATGAGCCATGAGAAAACCTTGAATTCAAGGAAGCCTGAAATCGGCTCTCCTTTCGCAGTCCGGATCCAGGGCCTTTCGAAGACCTTTAAGACCGGTTTTTGGTTCCTTCCAAAAGTTTCCCACGCCCTCGAATCCCTTGATCTGGAGGTTCCAGCTCACGAGGCCTTCGGTTTGTTGGGCCTGAACGGCGCGGGCAAGACCACCACCATCAAGATTATGTTAGGTCTCCTGAAACCTGGAACGGGTTCAGTAGAGATTTTGGGGGGCAAAATTTCCCGGCGTAGCATTCGGAACCGCATTGGATATCTTCCCGAATTGCCTTATTTTCCCCGTCAGCATACGGGTCGGGAACTCCTGACCTATTTCGGGGCGCTGCATGGTTTGGCTGGCAAGACCCTTTCCTCGAGGGTGGATGAAATATTAGAACTGGTCCGGATGACCCGCAATGCGAATGAAAGACTTTCAGGTTATTCCAAGGGGATGCAACAGCGCATCGGGATTGGGCAAGCCTTGATCGGAAAACCAGAGTTTCTGATTTGCGATGAGCCTATGAGCGGGCTGGACCCTGTGGGTTATAAGGAAATGAGGGATATTTTTATTGACCTGAAGCGTTCCGGCACGACGCTCTTTATCAATACCCACATCCTGGACGAGGTGGAACGCATTTGTGATCGGGTGGGAGTCCTTCACGAAGGAGTTTTAAAGGATACTCGAGATGTTTCCCAGATAATGGAATCGACCCTACCCCTTGACTATTGGATCGATGTGAAAGCTGGGGAAGCTTCCAAACTTTCCGGTCATCCGGAGCAAAAGGGCGTTGCGGAAAACCGGGGCCTTCAGGTGAGGGGGACCGATCTGTCAAATGTTCTTGCTCTGCTTACTTCTAAAGGCGTTCAAGTGGGCGGGATTCGCCCTCTCTCCTCCCTTTTAGAATCATATTTCCTGAAAACCATAGGCATGGATATTTCCAATCGGCCTCCAGTCGCGGGAGGTAAGGCATGAGAAAAATCATAACGGTAGCCGGGTTCACATTCCGGGAATTGGTTCGCAGTCGGATGTTCTACGTCTGGCTCATCAGCATCCTGGCTCTTTGCGGCCTGGCTTTGCTTCTCTCTATGCTCAGCTTCGGAGATTCCCTGAAGATTTTCCTCGATCTGGGGTTGGTAGGTATGGAGATGGGCGGCATCATCGTTCTGTTATTGAGTCTGGCGGTAACCTACAACACTGAAATGGACCAAAAAGCCATCTTTCTCCAACTCGCCAAGCCGGTTACCCGCGGGGAATATCTCTTGGGCAGAGTTCTGGGTTTTTACTCGGTAGTAGGATTAGTTGTCACTGGAATGGGATTGGCGGTGACGGCCTTCGCTTTTCTTTTTGGGGGTACCGTCCCTCCCATCTTTTGGTCTTCGGCCGTATTTTTAATCCTGGAAATGTTGCTTCTTTGCTGCATTGGACTGACTTACCAAGTGATGGGAACCTCCATGGTGGGGTCCTTTCTTTACACCACTTTCACTATTTTTTTAGGACATTTAATTGGGGAGGTGGAGTGGCTCTTAAACCAGGATATATCTTCATTGGTTAAGACCCTCTTGCGTATCATTGAGTTTTTCCTCCCCAATCTGGAGGCTTTTAATCTGAAGGACCGCCTTTACGACCCCACCCTGGTATTGGGCTGGGTCCAGTGGCGGGACATCTTTATCTACGCATTAGGCTATTCCTTCGTGGTGTTCCTTATTGGCTGGATCAATCTTGAAAAAAGGGAGTTCAAGTGAAGGCGTTCTGGGTACCGGAAAGTATCGGCGGGAAACCCCTCGCCTTTCTTTTCGTGCTTGTCTTTTTGGCACAATCTTTCCTCTGTTTTCATCTCGATGCCTGGGTTCACCCCCAGCCCTTTAAGAATCCTCAACCCCACGAAGCGGTTGTTGATAAGAAAGTGACCTCGACTCTCCGGGCAGTTGCTTTTTTGACGGGTTATAAAGTTCTCATTGGCCATTTGTTTTGGATACAAGTTGTCCAATATTACGGGGACAGCGACAACGCGGCGGATCGTTTTTCGAAACTTTACGATTATTGCAGCTTGGCATCGGATCTAAACCCATGTTTTCTTCCGATATATACCTACGGGGCCGCCGCCCTGGCCTTCCATTTGCGCCGTATCGATCAGGCGGAAAGGCTCCTTCAGAAGGGTATCCTTTCAAACCCGAAAGAACAGAGCCTGCAAATACTTCTGGCTTCCATCCTTTACGAGCACACCCAGCAGTATGAAAAGCTGATTCCATTCCTGGAGGCCCAGATTGATCAAGGGGACGCGCCCACCGTCCTCGTTCATATCCTGGCCAATACCTTCCAGAAACTGGGAAGGTACCATGACGCAATTGTCCTCTGGAAGAAGTGCATGAAGGAATCCACCTCGGATTCCCAGAGAATTGAGGCGGCCAACTACCTTCAACAGCTTTACCGTCTCCAAAAGCAGAAGCCCTAGGATGATCCATCTTTTTACAGCCAACCCCGCCTTGGATTTGGATTTAACCCTGGAAAGACCCCGCCAAGGGAAGATTGGTCTAATAAGGCATTATCGATTGGAATCAGGCGGAAAGGCCGTGAACATCAGCAGGTTTCTGGGGAAATGGGGCGTACCCAACCAACTCTGGCTTGGCGCGGGAGGAGGGGCCGATTCCACCCATGTCCTTTATGAAAAACTCTTAAAAAAAGAGGGTCTCAAGGCTAAATACTTGGATCCCCAAGCCCCAATCCGCATGAATGCAGTGGTGGAAGGTGAGGGGAGTAAGTCCAAATATAACCATCCAGGGTTTCCGCTTTCCAAAAAGATTTGGCCCTCACTCCTAAAACAAGTCAAGTTAGGTGATTATTGGGTCTTGACCGGTCGACTTCCCAGAGGGATGAATCCAATAGAACAATCTAAGTGGATTCGAGCGGCCCAAAAGAAGGGGGCGAAAGTATTGCTCGACACTTCTGGGAAATCTTTAAAAGAAGGGTTGAAAGCTAAACCTTGGTTTTTCAAGGTGAACCTATTCGAATTTTCCCAGGCCGTCGGAAAGCCTTTAAAGAAACTAGATCAAATACCCACTATCGTCTCCAAGCTGGGTCTCACTCATGGGGCAGTGACGGACGGCCACCGGGGAGCAATCGTTTGGGAAGGTGAGGAAGTAGTTTTGGTGAAAATTTCATCCGCGATTAAATCACCGCTTGTTGTGGGGGCAGGCGATGCGTTTTTGGCGGGATATTTGAAATGTTTGCATGAGAAATTCCCCTTAAAAGCTAGAGCGGTTATTGCCTGTGCGTCAGGAGCCGCAGTGGCCCAAACTAACATTCATCAATTTAAAACCTTAACAGTTGCTGGGTTGTTGAAGGACGTTGTTCTTAAGAGCCTCAATCATGACTGAAGAAGTGCGAGTTATTTATTCCGTCACCGAGCTGGTCCAAACAGCTCGGGCATTACTTGAAGCCAAATTTCCCAACATTCTCGTACAAGGTGAAATCGGCAGGTTTACCAAACATCCCTCCGGTCACATGTATTTCGATCTGAAGGACGAGAAAAGCCTTATCCCTTGCGCCTTTTTTAAGGGTTATAACCAATCGCTAACCTTTGTACCCGAAACGGGGCTCAAGGTAGTGGTAGGTGGGCATTTATCCTTGTTTGAAGCCCGGGGTCAGTTTCAACTATTGGTTCGTATCATGGAACCCCAGGGAGTGGGCGGACTTCAACTGGCATTTGAACAGCTTAAGAAAAAGCTTCAAGAAGAGGGATTGTTCGATGAATCCCGCAAAAAGGCTCTTCCGGTATTTCCAGTCCGGATTGCCCTTATCACTTCCCCCTCAGGGGCCGCGATCCAGGATTTCATGAAAATCCTTGAAACTAGGGCTGGTATCGAGGAAGTGGAACTATTTCCAGTGAAAGTACAGGGGACTGAGGCGGCTGGGGAGATTCGCCAAGCGATTTTGGAAGTTTCGGCTCGTCAATATCATGATGTCCTAGTCATCACCAGGGGCGGTGGGAGCCTGGAAGATCTCGCACCTTTCAACGATGAATCAGTTGTTCGGGCTTTGGCGAATTGTTCTATCCCAACCATTAGCGCTATTGGCCATGAAGTAGATTTCACCATTTGTGATTTTGTGGCCGATCGTCGTGAACCTACTCCCACGGCCGCGGCGGCTCATCTCGCTCCTGGAAAGGATGAAATCAGGGAATCACTCAAGGAAAGCCAACGTCGTCTCACGGAAACCCTGGAAGCGACTCTTGAGGGAAAGCGACGGGACTTAAGGGAATTATTGACAAACCTGAAAGACCGGAGGCCGGATAAACTGCTTAACCAAGCCCGTCAAAATCTTGATTACAAAACCCAGGGACTTGAGGAAGCTCTGGTTCAATTGCTTCAGGACAACCGTCTTCGTTATCAAAGAATGGGGGATTTTCTGACCCGGGCCACGCCCCTCCAGAAGATTAAACCTTTGCAGGAAAGGTTAAGGGGCCTGGAAGCCCAATTGCAAGCTTATCACCCCCATGGGCCCCTCAAGAGGGGCTATGCCATTGTAAGTAACAAGAAAACAGGAGCGATCCTCCGGGATTCCTCCAAGACCCAGGCGGGGGATCGTTTATTGATACAATTGGAGAAGGGAAGTGTCGAATCAGAGGTTTTGGGGAAGAGGCGGAAAATAGAGCCGGAATCACACCAAGAAAAACTTTTTTAATCACAATTGGCTTATGCATTTTATATTCTTGATTCTTGGTGCCATATCCATGAAATGGCTATAAAAAATATCGTCGCAATTGAAAAGGGATCGTTAAAATACCCCGAAATAAATCCTTTGGAGCATTATGGCCTCGCAACCAACTTTTGAAGATTCTTTAGAAAAACTTGAAGCCATCGTTGAAAAGATGGAATCAGGGGATTTAAAGCTGGAGGATTCCCTCAAGCTTTTTGAAGAAGGCATGAAACTGACCAAGGAATGCAATCAGCGTTTGAATGAGATCGAGAAAAAGGTCAAAACCCTATTGAAGTCCGCTACGACTAAATCTAAAGAAGACGATCCCAAGAGTTAATTCGAATGTCCTTCCCAATCCAAACTTATCTCGAACAAAAACAAAAAGTTGTTGACCAAGGGCTTCAACAAGTTTTTAGAAAAGGCTCAAACTGTCCCAAGACCCTTTGGGAAGGCATGAAATATAGCGTCTTCGCGGGCGGAAAACGCCTG
>CAWKIF010000060.1:0-18701 GCA_963849485.1 candidate division FCPU426 bacterium
GGGTGAATTATGAAAAAAATAAATGAGGCTGAAAATTTATACCGGTGGGGATTCTGGTGTGCTTATGGAAATCCTCGGAAAAAAGATAGAAAAAAAGCTTTTGAATATTGGAATAAAGCCGCACATCTAGGACATGTTGGATCTCAATTTTACCTAGGGACTTGTTATGACTTTAGAATTGGCACAAAAAGAAATTTAAAGCTTGCCAAGAAATGGTATGAAAAAGCCGCAAGATCGGGACACGATTCCGCTCAATACAACTTAGGGTTTATTTATAGGGATGGAATCGGGGTTAGAAAGGATTTACGGAAAGCGATTAAATGGTTTAAAGCCAGCGCCCTGCAAGGGATCCCTGATGCCCAAAACGATTTGGGCTACTGTTATCACGAAGGTAAAGGCGTTAAGAAGAATTTTAAAAAATGTTCCTATTGGTACACCAAGGCGGCAAAACAAGATAACTCTAAAGCTCAGTGGAATTTGGCTTTATGTTATTTAAATGGTGAGGGCGTAAAGCCGAATGTGAAAAAGGCAAAGTTCTGGCTAAAGAAAGCGGCTAAAAACGGTCATAAGAAAGCAAAGGCCAAGCTTAAATCTTTAAAATGAGCGAATCACCTGGAATTTGAGGGTTCGCAAATCGTTTAATCCGGGGAGCGAATATGAAATCTAAATTGCTTAAGAAAAAGCGCCCTTTTTTCAATCCAAAAGATTGGAGAGATTGGTTTTTGCATTCTTTGGTTATTCTGATTTTGGGGATAGAAATTAAAGTTATTGATACCCCTTGGATATTCATTTTTGTAATGCTTATTGGAATGGTATCTGTAGCAATTTTATCTAAAACATTAAAAAAATAGCTTTTTCCGTTTAACTGCGAAAGATCTCGAATTTAATGGTTCGCAATTCGTTCGGAATGGGGACACGCCATGGACAGCTAAAATCTTTCGGCTTGCGTTCCCGATGCCCCCAATTTGGACAAAAACATCCCCCTCAGTATTACGATAAAGAGCCATCTTGACTTCCCCTTTTTCCCGTGGGAACATGACCATGATTAATGGTCACAAAGGAGAGTTTATGAAAACTATCGCTGCCGGTGAATTTAAGGCCAAATGCCTGTCGTTGCTGGATGAGGTGAGCCGCGCCCATGAGACGATCGTGGTGACCAAACGCGGAATCCCAGTGGCTAAAATCGCCCCTGTTTTGAAGGTGAATGGTAAAAAAGGAACATTCCTTCATGGAAGCGTCTTGAGCGAAAAGGACATTGTCTCCCCGCTTGAAGACACTTGGGAAGCCGATCATTGATCCTCCTGGATACCCACGCCTGGATTTGGTGGGCGACGGGTTCTCCGCAACTTTCCCCCAAGGCTTCCAAAGCCATTCGCGCCGCAGATGGCATCTACGTTAATGCCATGAGTTGTTGGGAAGTAGCCATGCTGGTGGCGAAAAGGCGATTGGAACTTGATCGGGATGTTGAGGTATGGGTGGACCAAGCGTTAAAACTTCCGAAAATCCAATTGATACCCCTGGCGCCTGCTCTTGCCGTGAAGAGCACCCGGTTGGAAAGTGAATTTCACGGAGATCCCGTGGATCGCATTCTCGTTGCCACCGCCAAAGAGTATGGGTGCCCGATTCTCAGCAAGGACAAACGCATCCGTGCCTACCCTGGGCTAAAAGTGATCTGGTGACCGAGTAATATACTGAACAGGTTCCATTCACTTTTTGAGCTTAAGCGTTTTTCCCCGTCCGCAACGGGAGCCATAAAATAAAAAAAGGGGGCTTTCACCCCCTTTTTTTATTACGAATATTGAACTAGTTAGTTCGCGGCAGGCGCGACCTTTTGAACCTCGACCATGCTCATCCCATCACCTTCTGAGACATAGCCGTCGACGGTGACCTGTTGTCCAGCGTATTTGGCGAGTGCCTTATTGGCGGTGCTGTGACGTTTCCCGATCGCCAGGTAAAGCTTGTCTCCCACTTTCAAGCCGACCGGCAGGCCCTTGGAAATGCAGGTCTTGCCGCAGGCGGCGTGATCCGCGCCCGAGGCCCCGTGGCCCAGGTAGCAGGTCAGGCAAACCACTTCCCCCGTCAGGCTTTGTACGGCAGGTTTAGTGTCAGCAGCGGCTGCCGGTGCGGCGGCGGCGGGCGCCGGGGCGGCCGTGGATGCGTCATCCGCGAATAAGGCTATTCTGCTCGTTAACAAAAACATCACCATCGCCGACAGAACCAGAAGCTTTTTCATCGATCTCCCCTTTTGTATTAACGTTTCTGCTCTGGACCCCATGCTATTCAGGCCTTCAGCGGAGAAGCAAGCCCCCCGAAAAGACCCCAACCCCAAATTACTGGTACTCTACAACTAATTGAGCGGTGCTGCCGGTAGTGCCGTTATAAGGAAAGAAATCGACAGTAGATGTGGGTTCCCCGAACTCGCCTTCGGATTTGAGAATCAAACCATTGTTATAAGTGCCCGCCACCCAAGCTTGAACCACCGTCGGGTCAATGCTCCATTTAAATATCTGTGATTTTCCGTTGTTGGCGAAAGTGAAAACAACAGTGCTCATGGTGGTGGGGTTGATATAACCCTCCTGACCTTGAGAAATATCACCGCCGTCACACTGATTCCAACCTCTTGATCCAGTAGTAGTCCATGTTGCCTGGAGAATCCAGGTGCAAGCCGCCAAAGTGCTGGCAGAAAAATTGTGAAGCCCAATAGTTACAGGTGACGAACCTACATTGGTTGTTGTTTCCGTTGTAAGTAAAAGTTCCGCTGAAACAACTGACGCATTAGCAGGAATACTAGATACATTGAACTGAGTTAAAATCCTACCATAATTTGCGATTGTAGATCCCGTATTGATTTCTAAATAAGGCGACGCGTTTTCATTAGTAGTAGGTGCAGCCCCATTTAACCAAGTATCAATCTCTCCGTTATAGGAAGTGTTTGGGTAAACACCATTTTGTAAAAATGCTTCAAATGTCAAAGGTGCAGGTGTTCCAGGTGACCCCGTAGCCCCTGTTGGCCCAGTCGAACCATCTTTACCAGTGCAAGCCGGTATGCTTATTAAAATTAATAGAACCTCAATAAGACGCAAGAAACCCATGCTCTCCTCCTTAATTTAAAAAGTAGTATTGATAAGAGTCACGCCGCTGTTTTGATTTCCAGTGAAGGTTGTAGTGAATGAACCGAGGTATGATGAGACGGTTAGAGAAACTGTGGGATGTAATTGACTGATTTCGAACGTCTGATCAGTCTCTCCAGATACAAAACCACCCGAACTATTGTAAAGACCATTATCATTCGACGTGATGGACCAGCTCCACGATGTACCACAATCATTTGTGGTATTAAGATAAATATAATAAAAGTTTTGTTGTTGCGAGTTATACCAAAAATTAGTCCAAACGATGAGATTGATAGAATAATTTTTTGATAAGGTACAAAATGACGTAAAGAGAGCTACACCCTCAAAATTAGTGGCCACCAAAGTAACCGGAATATTAAGCCCGTAACAGCCATCCCAAGTAGCAGTAATGGGAACCTGATTGGATCCCTCACCAAAAATAAACGAGGTAGGCGATAGAGTAAATCCTCCTAGATTAAGCTTATTAACAGTAGCCGAAACAGGTTGATTAAGATTTCCATTATTTGTGTAAGTGGCCGTCAATGGAATCGATTGGGGATTTCCTGATCCTATGAAGTTATAAGAAGCAGTAGCAGGGGATAAATTAATCGTATTTCCTCCAGTTGTAAAAGTAACAGCACCCTGCCCATTCGAATTAACCGTAAATGTCTGAGTAGAATTAAAGTAGGAATATTGATAACTAACAGCTTGTAATGTGTTCGGATTAGCCACAAAACTAATGGATTGTGAAGGAACAAATGCCGTCCAAAGCCCTGGTTGAGTATTTGCAGGGTTGAAAGAAGCATATCCAACGGAGGGCTGTGTCATGGCAGGAGAGAGAGTTACACCGGCAGGACTAATGATATAAACAGTAACGCCCTGCATAGCGGTTCCCTGCTCGTTAACAAAAACTTCAATAGCGCCGGCCAAAGGTGTTGGTGTGGTAGTTGGAATATCCAAACCCATCGGCGCGTTCGCGCCCAAGGGAGTCGCGGTTTTTTTGCAACCGATGAATAAAGTGAACAGGATTATGGGCAAAAAGGCGAGTAACAAACCCAGACCTATATTTCTCTTCATATTTCCCTCCAACAATAAGATCTTATAAATTCGCAGAATGATTTTTATTGTGTTTTCACCTTCTCAAGGGGAGAGGGTTTATGAACATACTTTACCAAGCGCATAGTTCCGAAAACGAAAATATTTTAAAAAGAAAAACTTCGGCCGTAAATAAATACTAGAAAAAAGTGCAAAGTTTTATTTGCAGTTTTTTAACCTGAAACAAAACCCACTCAAGCGAGTTAAATCGTTTACCGATTCCCTAAAATAGTTGGCAAATAATAAACAAGCTTTTAGCTGATAGCATTTCGCTTTTAGCTAAAGGCTAATAACTAACAGCTAACGGCTATACGAACACCCACCATGAAATTGGATTGCTTCGCCGCAGAGTTCACGGCTCGCAATGACAACATAATTCAGGCTGCCTCTGAGCTACTTATCCTTATCGTCCCATTTCAGGTTCTGGTACTGTTCTTTACCTATGTTTTCCCACTTGGCGATCATTTCATCCGCCCGCTTCTTCCCCTCATTCATCCATTCGGTCATTTGCGTGGGGTCGAACACGTTGGGGTCGCCCTTGATCTTGCTCTCCGGGCGGATCTGCCAGAGGTACTTCATCCGGCTCTTCTCGGTCTTGTGGGCCAGGTTCCAGGCGTCCACGTAATTTTCGGCCTCCTGGGTGTCGGCCACATCCACCCGGTTGGCCAGCACGTCGATGGTCTGCTGAAGGGTGCCGAAAAGGTCCTCGTACTGGGCCGTCTCGGCGTCAGGAAAGACCGGAGACAGGGTGACGGAGTAAACCTCGTCGGCGCCATTGGCGAAGGCGATCTCGAAGGGCGTGAAATCGGCCGCTCCGCCATCCGCGTACTGGTAGCTGGCGCTGGGCCCCTGGGGGATCTTGACCAGCGGGAAAAGCACCGGGTCAACGCTGGAAGCCAGCATGGCCCGCATGAGGGTGTCCGAATCCTTGATGCGGCTGGCCTCGAGGCGGGGGTCCTTCACGCTGTTCCAGCGGCTGTGCCCCTGGATGGGCTCCTCATTGGCCAGCACCTTCATGGGGTCGTCGGTCTTCAGTTCCCCCTCGCCGGTGAAATAATTGACGGCCTTGTAGTTTTGCATGCAGGCGGTGGTGATGATCAGCCGGACGTTCGGGTTGTTGATGATGTAATCCGCCCGGGTCTTCATCCAACCGGCGATGGTGCGCTGGAGGGGCTGGCTGTTGAAGCCGGCGTCGGTTTTGATCATGTCCGCGGGGCTGTTGAGCTCGAAGATATCCTGGGTGGTGGTGTGGGTGTAGATGCTCACGCACTCGGCCAGGTTGTTTTCAAGCGTCGCGGGGTTGTCCGTGGCCATCATGGGCGCGATCAGGGAGCCCGTGCTGGTGCCGCACACGATGGTGAGCTGGATATCCTTCTTCTTCAGATAGGGCAAAAGCTCCTGCAGGGCGCCCACCGTCCAGGCGCCGGTACTGCCGCCCCCGCTCAAGACCAGGGCGTACTTGCGCGTGCGCGCGGGGGCGCTATGGGCCTGGACGGCGTCGGGGTCGTAAGTGGCGGTCACGCTTTGGTTGAAATTGGCGTCCCGAGGGTGGGGAGTGAGGTTGAAGACGGTCATGAGGTCGCAGCCCGCGGAAACCATGAGGGAGATGTCGTTATTCAGAAAGTCATGACCGGCTAAAACGCCGATACGGATGATACCCGATGCCTCGCCCACGACCCCGCACTCGACGGTGAAATTATTGGCGGCGGGCCAATAGACGGCGTCGGCCGAGAGCTTGAACCCGGTGTTGGTAAGGAACTTATAGAAATCATAATCCACGGTAACACCGGGCCCCAGGTCCCAGCCGGGGTTGGTATAGCGCACGTCGCCCAAGACCCCAAAACCCCAATCACCTGTTTCCCATTCGGGGGTGAGTTTGCCCGAGAAGCGGTAGGGGGCGTTCAAGTTGAAGCCCAGGCCCTGCGCGATGTCGAGGTTCAGCGCCAAGGCGTCTTCTTTTTCCATCGCGTAACCATCCGCCTTCACCTGGAGGGGCAAGAACCAGGCGCAACCCAAGAGAAATACACCCACCAGCCAAGTCCGGCCGACCCGAGTCTTCAAGTTCATAAAATCCTCCGAATATTGGCCACCCTTTCAGGGAATAGCCTTTGTACTTAGAACCACTTTCACCGCGAAGAAGCGAAGAACGCCAAGTAACGCAAAAGAAAAAGGTTTTGATTTACGTCTTTTCACCCCCCAGCCTTTCGAAGTTCTTGGCGCCTTGGCGTCTTGGCGGTGGTAATCCGGGTTCAAAAACGCGACGTTAAATTAACATCAAAATGAGAGTTCAAATGACAAAATTATTAGCTTTTTTTAAAGAAGGCCAACAATTGTGCGGTTTTGGTTTAAAACTGCCCGAGCGTACCTTCCATGCGACCTGATAATATGAAGAACACTCTTCAAGGATCCCTAATTGTTCAAAACCTTCCTCATAAAAGCCAAACAGCACCGGGCCATCCTCGCGCTATGGGCCCTGATGGCCTTTCTTTATTCCCTGCTCTCACTTTTCCGGCATTGGCACTTCCACAGCGGCGCCTACGACCTGGGCCTCTTCGACCAGGTGATCTGGCATTACAGCCGGTTCGAGGCACCGGCCGATACGGTCAGGGAAGTCGCCAACCTTTTGGGCGACCATTTCCACCCGACGCTGGCCCTCTTGGCACCCCTTTACTGGATCTACCGGGGGCCGGAAACCCTCCTGGTCGCCCAGGCCCTCTTGCTCACAGCGCCTATGGTCCTCCTTTTCTTTTTCGCGAAAAAAAGGCTCGGTCCTCCTGCCGCCTACGCCCTGGCGGTGTGCTACGCGGTTTTGGGGGGCATTCAATCGGCGGCGGAATTCGACTTTCACGAGATGTCCCTGGCGGCCTGTTTCATGGGGCTGGCCCTTTATTTTTACGACGAGGAGAAAGACGGCCTTTTCTTCCTTTTCCTCTTCCTGCTCATGATGTCCAAGGAAGACATGATTCCCCTGGGGATGGCTTTCGGCCTGTTGCTGGTTTTCAAGGGCCGGTGGAAAACCGGGACGGCCCTGTGCCTGGGCTCCTTCGCGCTCTTCCTGCTGGTCGTCTCGGTGGTCATGCGCTATTTCGCCGGCCCTTCGCATCCTTTCGAATATTGGACCTATAACGCCGTGGGCCCCACCCCCGCAAAAGCCCTCCAATTTTGCCTGCTTCATCCCTTCCAGGTCCTCGGGATGTTTTTCTCGAATACCACCAAATGTGTCACGCTCTTCGCCCTTTTCGTCCCTTTCTTTTTCATGGGGCTCTTATCGCCCATCTCCTTCCTGTCCTTGCCGCTGCTCGCCGAACGGCTCTTGTCGAGTAACGCGACCTATTGGGGTTTCAATTACCAGCACTATACGGCGGTGGTTTCGGTGGTGATCGCCTTCGCCTCGGCGGACGGGCTGGGCCGCCTGGCCCAACGCGTGAAAGATTCAAAATCCCGGGAGCGGTTGGTGCGGCGTCTCGCCCTGGGGATGCTGGCGGTCAACCTGGCGCTCCTGCCGGTCACCCACTATTCGAAACTCAGCATCCTCTTGAAGCCTTCCTTCTACCGCTTCACCGAAAGCGACCGCACCGGATGGCAGGCCCTGAAGCTGATCCCTCCCGACGCCTCGGTTCTGGCGCAATTCTCCATTGTTCCCCATCTCTCCGAAAGACCGGTCATTAACATGATGAGGGAAACGACCCTGAAGAACGACCAAGGGGAAGACTACGTCATCGCCAGCCAAAAGGTGGATTTTTGGCCTTTTGAAAACTTGGAGGGGGTCGGGAAAATTTTGGAGCAGAGGTTGATGGGGCCCTACGATCTGATTTTTAATTCGAATGGGTGGGTGGTCTTGAGGAAACGACCGAAAACCTAAAGACACAAACTAAATCTTTTTTCACCGCCAAGGCGCCAAGACGCCAAGAACTTCGATAGACAGGCTTTAAATCCTTCAGGCCCCACCCATACATAAATGTAAAAGCCCCCCACCTTTTCGTGGAATAAAAGCCCGTCCCCCAGTCTCCTTTCCGACAATCCCTTTCCTTTCCTTGATTTCACACACCCTTTTTTTTACCTCCCTGTTCCCCCCCTTGGCACAAGGGTTGCTTTATTTCATCGCCAAAAACCAAGGAGGTTTGTTTGGAAATCCTAACGAATTCCCCGTCCGATCCGGTTTACCTGTCGGATCTTCTGTCGAAACAAAGCGCCACGGCCCTTTACCAGCCCATCGTTTCCGTCAAGAAGGGGGCGGTGGTGGGCGTGGAATCCATCGGAAGGGCGGTTCACCCGGAGGGCCGCCAGGTGATCGAACCCGGCGCCCTTCAAAACCAAATGTGGAGACCGGCTGAAAGTCTCGGGCTGGACCGCCTCTTCCGCGACAAGGGTCTTGAGGGCTTTAGGGATATCCAGTCCCGGGTGCCTGGACTTCTGCTTTTCCTGGGGGTGGACAGCGCGGTTTTGACCCGGGGCACGGTGGGAAGCGGCTACCTGGCCGAAAAAGTCCGGGCCCTGGGCCTTTCGCCCAATAGCATCGTGATCGAGCTTTCACGCACGCACGCCATGGACATGGAATCCGTCAAACGCTTCGTCGAGGCCTACCGGGGTTTGAATTTCCTCATCGGTTTGCGGGACATGGACGGGAGCCGGGAAAACATGGACCGGGTCTTCAACCTGAACCCGGATGTTTTCAAGCTGGCGCCTTCCCTTTCCTCCGGGCTGGCCAAAGACCCCTACAAGCGGGACAGCCTCAGCAACCTCATGGGCCTGAGCCGCCGGATGGGAAGCCTGGTCGTGGCCCCCGGCCTGGAAAACGAGGAGGATTCGCTGGCCGCCCTGGAACTGGGCGTGGACCTGCTTCAGGGGGATTATTTCGCCAAACCCCTCCGGGTCGAGAACACCAGCATGCTGGGGCTGAAGGCCCGGATCGTCCTCGTGGGCGTCCGGTTCAAGGGCCGTCTCTCGGAAAGGATGGGGAGGGACAAGGAACGCAAGGCCAAATACGCGAAGATCGGGGGGGACATCCTGGACCGATGGCGGGACGTCTACGACGCGGACCTGGAAACCAGGCTCAGCGAGATCCTGGACGTGAACCCCCAGCTGGAATGCCTCTACATGCTCAACCAGGACGGGGTGCAGGTGACCGGCACGGTCATGAACCCCCGGAAATTTTCAGACCGGAAGAAATACCTTTTCCAGCCGGCGCCCAAGGGAACCGACCACTCGCTTAAGGAATACTATTACGGGCTGGTTTACAACTCGCTGGACCGCTACTTTACCGAGCCCTATATCTCCCTGGCCTCGGGCAACCTCTGCGTGACCTGCGCGCTGGATTTAAAGGGGGCGGAAGGCGGGAAAAAGCGGATCCTCTGCCTGGATATCGACGTGACGAACTTTTAGGGGGCGGGGTGAGCCGGGCGTTACCTCCTCACCCTGGCTTTTATTGACAGTATCCACCCACACACATATTGCTCATGCATTGGCCGTTGATAATGCACGCCGCACCGGAAGGCAGAAGAACCGGGTTCACCGTCACCGTGTTGGACGTTCCATTGATCGTGGAAGTAACCGTGTCGGTGCCGGTGATGCTTTGCGAGCCGAGCGTTTCAAAGGTCACGCCAAAGGAACCCGTTCCGGAGGTCAAGGTCGAGTCGGCGGGCAGGATGGCCGTACCATCGGTCGAGGTGAAATGCACGGTCCCCCCGTATCCGGCGGCCAGGTTGTTGTAGGCGTCTTGCGCCGTGACCGTCATGGTGCTTGCGACAGTGGCGGTCACGGGCCCCGAGAGGGTCAGAACCAGATGGTCGGCCGGACCGGCGTAAACCCCGATGCCGCCGGTATTGCCGGTAATGGTGGAAGCGATTGTATCGGTGGCGGTGATGGTTTGAGGACCGTAAGTTTCCAGGGTGATGTTGAAGGTACCCACGCCGTTGGTCAGGGTCGTGTCGGCGGGAAGGATCGCCTGGGCATCGGTCGAGGTGAAATGGACCGTACCCGTATAAGAGGGGTAGGGGACCAAGAACTGGTCCTTGACCGTTACGGCCACGCTGAAGGAAACGCCGGCGGTGACCGGCGAGGACGAGACCAGGGTATAAGAGGAAGCGGCTGGCGGAATGCAAGACCCTGAGCCATCGCACTCTTCACAGAACCCATGCGGGTCGGGCTGGTGGTTGGGAGAAGGCCCGCAAACCCCCGTCGCATGGTTACAAGCCATGCAAGTCCCGGAACAGGCGGAATTACAACAAACACCATTAATACAAAACCCGGATACGCATTGACAGTTGGAAGTGCAATTATTGCCCTGGGCGTGTTGGACGCAAGTCGGAGTATCGGTCTCAGTGGGTGTTTCGGTCTGGGTCGGGGAATCGGTTACGGTGGGGCTGTCGGTCGAAGTCGCGGTGATGGTCTCAGTGGGGGACAGGGTGGAAGTCGGCGTATCCACCACGGCGGTTTCGGTGGCCGTTTGGCTGACGGTAGGCGTTGTCGAGGGCGTTAAGGTGGGGGTGGTCGAGGCGGTTCCAGTTGGGGAACTGGACGGTGGGGGGGTCGCCGTGCCGGTAGAAGTCAAAGTGGAAGTGGCGGTAGCCGTCATCGTGGTCGTCAGGGTCGGGGTGGTGGTGGCCGTGACGCTGGAAGTTATAGAAGGGGCCGGGAGGTTGGTTTTAGTCGAGGTCACGGTAGGTGAAGGAGTCGGGCTGAGGGTGCTGGTAGCGGTCAAGACCGGAAGGGGTGTATCGGTCGCGGTGGGGTTCGAAGAGGCGGAAGTCGGGTTACCACTTTTCGAACCGCCGCATGATATATAGAAGGCGGAGGTGAGGATGAGTAATAGCGAGAGGATATACCTAGAATCGAATTTCATGATCGTCCTTCTAAATGGGGTGATAAGGGACCATGAAAATAAGTGTTTATGTCATGAACACTGTATGACATTACTAATGCTTCTCAAGAAAGTGCCTGCGCAGTCAAGGGTTTTGCCAAAGCGCAAGCGGTTAAAGCCCGGTGAAATAAGGAATCCAGGTCATGCCGCCGGTTAAAGCGGTAGGCGTATTCACTTAAGTACCGCCCCAAATACTTGGCGTCCACGCCATGGTGAGTACCAATGATCCAGGCTTTGGCGTTGGAAATGAACCTGTGTACCCAGGGCAACCAAGCTTCCAGTGCTTTCGGGTCATTGCCCATCACTCGATAGTCAGCCTCCACCCCCTTGAGTCCACGCAAGGCAGGTGAAGCATCCGTATTCACAAAAGAGCCTTTTTCAATGGCCTGATCCACGAATTCCTGGGCTTCTTGTTTGGTTTCAGCCGCTACTTTCACCTTGGCAAATCCGGCTTTTTCCTTCCGTCGGCCTTGTTTGTCCACCCACTCCCGGCTTTCCACCGCAATCAGCACTTCAACCTGGTTTTCCTTGGCTTTTTTACCGAAAGCCGCTCCATCCACCTCCACGATGCCCTTGAGAGGATAGGTTTCATCCCTTTGCCGCAGGCCTTCCCGTATCTTTTGCAATAACAACCAGGCGGTCGGCTCCGAGACGCTCAAATGGCGTTGAAGTTCCAAAGCCGAAATACCCCGTTTGCCTTGCATCATCAAACCGATGGCCCTTATCCACGTGAGCAAGGGGAGCTTGGAATCCTGGAAAATCGTACCCACCCGAAGCCTAACGGCCTTGCGGCAAGTGTCGCATTCCCTAATTTCAGGCTTGGCTTTGTGTTGCCAGAAGCTTTCACCCTCGCATTGAGGACAGATAAAGTTTTTCCCTCCAAAACGGGCCTTCCACACCCATTGGCGGGCTTTTTCCTCGCTGTCGATTTCCTTGTGAATTTTGACGCTTTTCATCCGCTGGTAGTCCATGAGACACCTCCCTCAGCGGATAGTATACGGGTGTATTCCTTTATTTCAACAAACGCTTTCTTGAGAAGCATGACATTACTCATAGCGGAGGATGATTTAACGCCGTGAATTAGTTTCTTGAGGTAACTGGAAGGGCTTTCATAGCACAGGACAACTGTTTTCAAAAAAAAGCCCACTCCCGGCCCTAAGCCAGGAGTAGGCCTTCTTCATTTCCACTTTATCCTCTAACAGTTAAACGGGGCTTCCCACCGCTAATTCCATCAGAGTCTCGACCGCCTTATCCGCGTCCTCGCCCTCGGCGGTGATTTCTACCCGGTTTCCCTTGGCACGGAGTAGGCCGACCGTCTCGATGAAGCTTTTAGGGTCCACCTCGATTCTTCCCTTCCGGATGCTGATCTTGGATTTGAATCGATGGGCCGCCAGCGTGATGTCGATCAGGTTTTGGGTTTGAAAGGCGTTCGGCAGTGGATGACTGTATTTGAGTACCATTGTAAAACCTCCATGGGTTATGTCGATTGGGGTGAGTTTTCTATTCAGGGAACGTCATGGGAAAAGGGAGAAGGACGGAAATTAACTCAAATTCTCAAAAACAGGGGGTAAAGATTAGGATTTGATTTTCGTAGGGGAGGGGCCAAGCCCGTTTCCAGCCCGGCCGCTTCCCAAGAAGCGTGGGTCTCGAGGCCGGAGAGAGAAAGAAATTCCGAGGCGTTCTCGGGCCGGGTGTCGATTTCCCGCGTCTGGGAATCCAGTTGGCAGATCAAGCCGCAAGGCTGGTGCTTGACCGGGCAGGGTTGGGTGAAGGTCTTCACGAGCGTGACGTGGTGAGCGCTGATACCCATGGTGAGAAAGGGGCGCAAGACAAAGGGAGTCAAGACGGCCGCGATCAGGCCGATCAATGAAATCTTTCGCAACCACCCCATGAGTCTCAACATTGGCACCGCCTGTCGAAGAAAGAGAGCGGAATCAAGGTTGCTTCCCTCTCCTGGTTTCAGACGCGCGGCGGGTTGAAAGGTTTCGAAAAAGTGCCGGAAAGAATTAAATTTATAGTTGATAGGAACAATACAACTAATCCGGAAAAACCGGTGTGCCGGGAAAAATTATAGGTTGAAAAACCGGCGGGTGTTTTCGGCTGTTTGGCGGGCCAATTCGTCAAAAGGAATTCCCTTCACCTCGGCCACCTTTTCTGCGGTCAGCTTCACGTAGGCGGGCTCATTGAGTTTGCCCCGGTGGGGGTGGGGTGTGAGGTAGGGCGCATCGGTTTCCACCAGCAGTCGGTCGAGGGGGATGCGAGCCACCGAGTCCCTCACATCCTGGCCGTTCTTGAAGGTTACCGGCCCGGCGATTGAAAAATAACAGCCCAATGCATGGAATTTTTCGACATAAGAAGCCCCCGCTGCGTAGCAGTGCATGAGGATTTTCATATCTTGAGCTTCCAGCATGAGTTGCTCGTAAATCTGCTCATGGGCGTCCCGGTCATGGATGACAATCGGCAGGGAAAGTTCCCTCGCCAACTTGATCATGCGGGAAAAAAGGGCTTTTTGCTTGGCGGGATCGACCTTATAGAAGTTATCCAACCCGATCTCGCCGATGGCTTTGGGTTTGGTTTCCCGGGCCAGCCTTTCGATTTCGGCCAGTTCGGCCTCCCCGAACCTTTCCGCGTCGTTGGGGTGGGCCCCCACCGTGTGGTAGACCACGCCGGGATGCCGGGAGGCAAGGGCGGCCGCAGCCGCCGAGGTCTTCTCGTCGGTGCCGATAGTGACGCAGAGTTCCACCCCCGCCTCGTGGGCGCGCTGAAGCACCGCCTCGGTCTCCCCGATCAGGCGCTCGTCATCCAGGTGGCAATGGGAATCGATCAAACTCGGCATAAAAGCCTTTCATCCAAAGCTAAATTTTTCATCACGAAGACGCCAAGAAGGCCCTACTTTTTACACCCGTAAGGCCGGAAAATCAATTTTCTGGACGCTAAGGCGGTGTCCTAATTAGGGTTTTTAGGCAGATTTAACCCCGATTAGGTCGCCGTCGGAACGGACCAAAAATGAAAACCGAAACAAACAAAAAACAGGGGATTTCATTACCTGGATTTGAGAGAATTTTAATATGTCGAATCAAACCCACGAAAATTTCAATGCTTCTCAAGAAAGTGCCTGCGCAGTCAAGGGTTTTGCCAAAGCGCAAGCGGTTAAAGCCCGGTGAAATAAGGAATCCAGGTCATGCCGCCGGTTAAAGCGGTAGGCGTATTCACTTAAGTACCGCCCCAAATACTTGGCGTCCACGCCATGGTGAGTACCAATGATCCAGGCTTTGGCGTTGGAAATGAACCTGTGTACCCAGGGCAACCAAGCTTCCAGTGCTTTCGGGTCATTGCCCATCACTCGATAGTCAGCCTCCACCCCCTTGAGTCCACGCAAGGCAGGTGAAGCATCCGTATTCACAAAAGAGCCTTTTTCAATGGCCTGATCCACGAATTCCTGGGCTTCTTGTTTGGTTTCAGCCGCTACTTTCACCTTGGCAAATCCGGCTTTTTCCTTCCGTCGGCCTTGTTTGTCCACCCACTCCCGGCTTTCCACCGCAATCAGCACTTCAACCTGGTTTTCCTTGGCTTTTTTACCGAAAGCCGCTCCATCCACCTCCACGATGCCCTTGAGAGGATAGGTTTCATCCCTTTGCCGCAGGCCTTCCCGTATCTTTTGCAATAACAACCAGGCGGTCGGCTCCGAGACGCTCAAATGGCGTTGAAGTTCCAAAGCCGAAATACCCCGTTTGCCTTGCATCATCAAACCGATGGCCCTTATCCACGTGAGCAAGGGGAGCTTGGAATCCTGGAAAATCGTACCCACCCGAAGCCTAACGGCCTTGCGGCAAGTGTCGCATTCCCTAATTTCAGGCTTGGCTTTGTGTTGCCAGAAGCTTTCACCCTCGCATTGAGGACAGATAAAGTTTTTCCCTCCAAAACGGGCCTTCCACACCCATTGGCGGGCTTTTTCCTCGCTGTCGATTTCCTTGTGAATTTTGACGCTTTTCATCCGCTGGTAGTCCATGAGACACCTCCCTCAGCGGATAGTATACGGGTGTATTCCTTTATTTCAACAAACGCTTTCTTGAGAAGCATGAAAATTTCAATTTGCCTTTTTATAAGTGGATGCTTATTGGACTTGTTCCTACGGTTGTCGGAAGAATGTTTGAGGCGGGTATGAATCTCTCGCCTATTTTTTGTTGGTTAATAATAGTAATTGGTTTGATTATGCTTTCTTATTGTGGTTTGGGATGGTGTTTTTCATTTATAAAAATTAAAAAAAGTGATGTTTGGAAATTTCTTGCTGTGTATTTCGTGTCCCTAGCGGTTATTTCGGGGATTTTATTTTGGCAATTTGGCGATTTATCAATTTTTAAAAAAACCACGAAATTTGAAAACTTGAAATTGGTAGTCAATAAGCATTTTCGAAATGAAGTTGTTAAAATCGATGGTAAGAGATTCCTTAGCTGTACTTTTGATGACGTGACTATTGAATGGGATGGTGACTCCTATGCTTTCGATCCTTCTGATAGTGTAGTTACTGTTATGGGTTTTAGATCAACAGATCCAAAAATATATAATTCACTTACTTTTTCATTTGCTTTTTTTCCTGCACTAAAAGAAAAACGATTGCAGATGGAGTACACCGAGAATTGGGATAAATAATGGCGATAGGCAAATACATTTAAAATTTAATTCTTGTGAGTTTGGCTAATGATATAAACCTTAACTGGCGTAACAGGCATCCCTTCGTCCGATCTTCTTATATAAAAAATATCTTCGGCTTCCCTTCGGAAAAGGCTTCAAGGTGCCGAACCTTTTGAACCCTAGCTTCCGGTAAAAATCGGGGGCTTGGAAACTGAAGGTGTCCAAATGGACATACCGGCATCCCCTTTTCTTGGCCAATGCCTGGGCCTTCTCCAGCAAACAGGTGCCGATGCCCTGGCCCCGGTATTTCTCATCCACCCATAGCATCTTCACGAAAAGCCATCCCCAATAGGTTCCGCTGGCAAGACCGCCTATGCATTTCCCTTTGGAATTGACAGCCTTGAGGTCCAGGTCCTTCCAACCAAAGGGGCCAATCTGTTGGGCGTTATACGCATTAAGCTTCATACCAACGAAATCCCGGAACCTTTTGTTTGACTTGGGTACTAATTGAATGGTGGTTTGAGTTTTTGCCATAAAGGTCTTTTTACCCATAAAAGGTTGTTTATCAACCCCAAGATTACCTAAGGAAAGAAATACTAGCCCTTTTTCTTCTCGATCCTCGGGAAAAGCGGCTGGCCCTTGGCGATCTTTTGCCCCACCGGGATCTTGCCCCATTCCTCGGTCTCGGTGAGCGAATGCTGGTGAACATCGTCGCTATAGCCCAGCTGTTTCCAGATGGAGGTAGCCGTAAAAGGCATATAAGGCGCGATGGAAATAGCTGTGATTCTTAGGGATTCCATCAGCGAATAGAGGCAGGTAGCCAGCTTTTCGCGGCCCGCTTCCCCTTCCTTGGCCACCTTCCACGGTGAAATTTCTTCAATATATTTATTGGCCCTCTTCACATGGTCCCAGGCGCCAGATAGTGCCGTCGGGAAGTCAAAGGTCGTCATGGCCTGCCGGGCCGTGGGAGCGTAGGCAAGGGCCGCTTGGGCCAAGGACTTTTCGAATTCTCCCTGGGGGCCGGGTTTCGGAACCACACCCTCGAAATACTTTTCCAGCATGGTCAGGGACCGGCTGACCAGGTTGCCCAGGTCGTTGGCCAGGTCGCCGTTGAAGCGGAGCTCGAAGGCCGTGTCGGTGTAGTTGCCGTCCAGGCCGAACTGGATCTCGCGCAAAAGGTAATAACGCAAAGCGTCGGGGCCGTATTTTTCCACCAGCTCAAAAGGGTCCACCACGTTGCCGAGGCTCTTGGACATCTTCTTGCCGTCCTTGTTGATGTAGCCGGTGCCAAAAACCCGGTCGGGCAAGGGCTCTCCGGCGGCCCAGAGCATGGAGGGCCAGATGGTGGCGTGAAACCTGAGAATATCCTTGCCGATGAGGTTCACCACCTCATGCTTGTCGGTGCCTTCGCCCTTCCAGTACTTTCTGTATTTCTCGCCGTTGGGCCAATCGAGTGCCGTAATGTAGTTTAAGAGGGCGTCAAACCAGACATACAAGACCACATCCTCGGGTACGGGGGCGGGTATGCCCCACTTGACCGAGTTGCGGGTGATGGAAACATCCGCCAGGCCGGGTTTAATGAAATTATTGACCAGCTCATTGCGGCGGGAATCGGGCTGGATGAAGTCCGGGTGCTGGGCCAGGTGGTCTTCCAGCTTTTTCTGGAAGGCGGACATCTTCAGGAAGTAGTTTTGTTCCTTGATTCGCTCCACGGGCCGCCCGCAATCCGGGCACTTCCCGTCAACAACTTCGGAATCGAGAAGGAATTTCTCGTCCGGCAGGCAGTACCAGCCCTCGTATTCCCCGTGGTAGATATAACCGGCCGTCTGGACCTTTTTGAAGAACTCGATGGCCAGTTTCTTATGGCGGTCCTGGGTGGTCCGCACGAAATCATCATGGGAGATGCCCAGCTTGACCCAGGCTTCCTTAAACCGTTCCACGACCTTGTCGGCCAGTTCGATCGGGGTCAGGCCCTGTTCCTTGGCGGTCTTCTCGATCTTTTGCCCGTGCTCGTCGGTGCCGGTGAGAAAGTACACGTCGTACCCGTCCATGCGCTTGAAGCGGGCCATGGCGTCCGCCCCCACGGTACAGTAGGCGTGGCCGATATGGGGCACGTCGTTGACGTAGTAGATGGGCGTAGTGACGTAAAAAGTCTTTTTGCTATTCGGCATTACTTTCTCCCTTAGTTAGTCAACGCATCAGCTCTAATTTATCTCCCCATTGCGAGATTCACCATCATATGAGTCGGCAGTTCACAGTCCGCAGTTCGCAGATAAGGCTTTTAAGATTAACTGCCAACTGCGAACTGTCAGCTGTCAACTAGATCGTGAGTTCCGTCAGGGATCGGTTGTGAATCTCGCCCCGTTTGGACCCGTCCCGCAGTTCCATGAATAGATGGTCCAAAATCATGCGGGCCTGGAGGTTCGTTGGCACCATTTGCTGGTGCAATGACAGGCATTTGAGCACATCCGCGGGATGAAGCATCTCCCAGGCCTTAGGAATGGGGCTTTGACCTGTCGCGCGACGCGTCCAATGACTTGTCCAGACTCCAAAGGCCAGATTGAGAACCTGGGCCTTTCGCTGGGTCGCCGTCCTTTCGGAATCATCCAAAACATCCGGCTCCCACTGGTCGTACTCGGTGGAAAGGGCCAGCCAACCTTCTTCCGGCCCCTGGAGTACCTGGTCCAAGTCCTGTTCCACCTTCTCGCGGAATTCCTTCCAAGCGGGGTCGGCCTCCCGTGCTTGGCTTGCAGCCACACTCGCATTTGTAGACAATCTTGACGGGAATGGCTCCGAGTTTCTTCGCCCGCGTTGAGATCGCAAAGTCCCTGTTCACTTCACCGTGGCTTCGCGCAAGGCAGCGCGGGCAATATCTAGCTTTGGTGCCGACCTCCGGACAATCGGATAGTGCAACTAATTCGGCGCAGTTGGGGCACTGAAAGCGCTCGGAGTAAACCACGTATTCCGTTGTTGCCACACCACTGCAGCGGTCGCATTGTGTC
>CAWKIF010000061.1:0-12460 GCA_963849485.1 candidate division FCPU426 bacterium
AAAGCCAAGGAAAACCAGGTTGAAGTGCTGATTGCGGTGGAAAGCCGGGAGTGGGTGGACAAACAAGGCCGACGGAAGGAAAAAGCCGGATTTGCCAAGGTGAAAGTAGCGGCTGAAACCAAACAAGAAGCCCAGGAATTCGTGGATCAGGCCATTGAAAAAGGCTCTTTTGTGAATACGGATGCTTCACCTGCCTTGCGTGGACTCAAGGGGGTGGAGGCTGACTATCGAGTGATGGGCAATGACCCGAAAGCACTGGAAGCTTGGTTGCCCTGGGTACACAGGTTCATTTCCAACGCCAAAGCCTGGATCATTGGTACTCACCATGGCGTGCGCCAAGTATTTGGGGCGGTACTTAAGTGAATACGCCTACCGCTTTAACCGGCGGCATGACCTGGATTCCTTATTTCACCGGGCTTTAACCGCTTGCGCTTTGGCAAAACCCTTGACTGCGCAGGCACTTTCTTGAGAAGCATTAAACTTTAACCTGGATAAATAAAACTAAAAAATAATTGCAGCTTTATTTGGGCTCATACTTCGGCCTCTTTTTACGTTCGTCCGAGTAATACCTCGTTCATTTCCGTTTTTAACTTTAATAGGCTAATCCAGCAGCTTGTTGAAGTCGAAATACTGGATGAGTTGAATGTGAAAACCGCTCCAGGGACAGCCGTTGTTTTTCAAGAGGCCGTCCAAGGCGGAGCCACCCGGCACGAGGGAGGAACGGCTGAAGGGGGAGATCCAATCCCATTCCAGGCTCAAGCCCGGGCCGGAGTCGAAGGCGTATTCCACGCCCAGCCCCTCGTTCGCGGCCCAGGCGGTTTCCCCGCTTCCCTGGTCGAAATAATCCAAACCCGCGTTCACGTAGGGGCGGAAGTTCTTGACCTCAAGGTTCCATCGAAGCTCCAATTCCTCGGGCAGGAAACCCCGCTCGACTCCGGCGGCGATTTCCAGGGCCGGGTCGGGAAGCCAGACCAGTTTGAGGGTGTTCAGGTAGGTTCCCAACTGCCCCGCGATGGCGAAATTGTGATCCTCGATGTGGACGATGTCGTGGGAATTGTCGAAAAGCACGTAATAGGTTTCCCGGTTTTTTTCATAGGGGTCCAACAGACGCTCGCCGGGCGGCAGGCCCTGGTGCAGGTAAAGATACATATCGTTGATTACCCCGTTGATTTGGGACAACCCGTGGCAGATGCCGCAATCGAGGGAGCTTTGGGTCGCGTCGATGGTGGTCACCCCTTCCAGGGTAGTGACTTTTTCCCCGCCCTGCCCCAACCGGGGCCGGTGGTGGTGATACGACTCGGAGAGAACCAGGGCCTGGTCCCGGCCGGAAACGTAGAGGACCAGCCGCCCGGCCAGGGCCTTTTTTAGCTTGGGGTAATAAAGGGTCCTGAAATCCTGGGAATCGATATCCGCGGAAATCAGGATGACGGCCCCGATTTTGGAAAGGTCCCGGCCCTGGTCCAGCATTTCCATCAGGGCGCGGGTCAGGAGATAGGTGCCCATGCTGAATCCCACCAGGTGGATCTGGCCCCGGGAGGAATTCTCCAAAACCCTTGTGAGGAAGGCGGTCAAATGGCTGATGGACTCGGGGCGGTTGACGGTCTTTTGATCGATATCGTAATCGCCAATGGAGATCTTGCCGTGGGACGGCCAGCTGTAAAGAAGAGGGGTCCCGGGAAGCTGCAGGTCGTAGGCGATTTGGGCGGCTTCCTTGGCGCCCTCATCGAAGGTGGTGGCGAAACCATGGACGTAAACAAAAGTTCCATCCTTGGCGTTGGAGTTGAGGGAAAGGGCGAAGGCGGCGGGATCGAGGGAATGGGTTTTCCGCAGGCCTGTTGGTTGAACCCCGGGTTCCCTCAAATGCCACCAATCCGAGGGGGGGACTCCGTGGCGCAAATAATGAAGATGCAAAACCATTTGGGCTTCCCCGTAACCCAATTCAGGGGCCGGGTTGGAGGAATAGCTGCCTTGTTTAAGTTCCCGGTCGGTGCCATACAGGAAAGAAACGACGGGGTAATAGTCCCGGACCGGCGGGGCCGGGTCGGGCGGGGTGACCGGGGAGTCGGCGAAGGCCCCAGGGGCGAAAAATAAGGCGAGGGCCAGGCTAAAAAGATTGGAGAAGAACATTTTTCGGAGGGTCATATGCGTTTTAGTCTACAGGATGACGCGTGAGTTCCGCCAACAAATGACACCGGCGCGCCGATCCAGTTCTTAGGGCAGATCGAAAAGAAGAATTTCGGTGGGTTCCTGGGCGGTGAAAGAAACGGAAATTTCCCCCGTAAAACCAGCCCCGTCCCCCGTTTGAAGCTGGTTTTCGTCCAGGTCAACCCGCCCTTTGACCACATGAAGCCAGGCGTCTCGTCCCGGTTTCAACTCGTGGACCATATGGTTTCCCTTATGGATGAGGGTGGAATACATTTCCACGTCCTGTTGGATCTTGAGCGAAGCTTCCTTGCCATCGGGGGAGGCGATGAGCTTCAGGACGCCCTTTCGTTCGGCGAGGGTGAAGTGCTTTTTATCCCCTCCCAGTAACGGCGATTCCGTACCCGGGGTGAATCGGCTTTGGAATAGGCGCGCCGAGTCGGAAGGCGAGGAGTTGAGGGAGTATTGCTTGGCGCCGGCCAGGGCATGGGCCTGGTGAAGGTCGCCCGATTCCATGAGCCCGGTTTTTCCCAGCCTGGGCCGGTTGAAGATCACCACCCCCTCGTTGACGTAGGTTACGATCACCATGTCCTTGTGGGTTTGGAGGGTGAAGGAGCGGCCCGGATTCAGGACTTCCTCGTTGAAGACCTTCAGGGCCCCAAAGCCTTCCCGCAAAGGGTCGGCCTGGTTTTCCGGGTCGAAGGTCATCCAGGTTTTTTGGTTCTCGCCGGCGATGTGGCGGCGTTCTTCCGACTTTCGAACGGTGATCATCTCTTCCCCCTCAGTGTCGTGGCTGGGCCCCTGCCCAAAGTCAAAAGAACAACTCAATTATTGAAGCAAGAAACAAGCCGTTGGGCCTTGCCGGAAATAGGGCGTTTTCAGCCCGGCCTGGGATTTGAGCAACCAAAATGTATCAAAACGAGAATGGGGTGAATCTTATTGATATCCAGCCATTAGGTCGGAAGTCCGCCGCGTTTTTCCACGGTATTATCGATCTTCAACATTTGGCGGATCTTTCGCTTGAGGACCAACAGATTGAGCGGTTTCTGGTAAAACATCTCTACATTATCGAAGCCCTTTTTCTTGAAATCCTCCGTCAATCCCTCATACCGTCCCGAAACCACAATGACAGGCATTTGGGGGTGATCCTTCTTGAGGATCGGCAGAATTTCCAGGGCGCTCATGTTTTTCATCTTCAAGTCGGTGATCATTAGGTCCGCGGGGGTTTCCGCCAACTCCACCAGGGCCTGGGCGCCGCTTTCGGCCTGGATCACCTTATATCCTTCGGCCGATAAGACTTTCTCGTATATTTTTTGCATCCCATGGTCATCCTCCACTACCAAAATCGTCAAATCGGAACAGTTCATCAAAGGCCTCCCTCTTTATCAGGTATTTCATCTGTCCGCCGCCGCCGGAACTTGCTGCTGTTTTTGATCCAAAACCTCGCGGATGCGCCGCGCCAAAGTCTCGTTTGAAAAGGGCTTCTGGATCAAGTGAATGGAAGGGACGATGGAGCCTTGCAGGGGGAGAATTTCCAGCGGGTAACCCGACATGTAAAGAACCCGCATCTTCGGCCTTTGAGACCCCAATTCCACAGCCAGGACCTGGCCGTTCATCTTAGGCATGACGGTGTCGGTCAATAAAAGGTGGATCGGGTCCTTGTATTCCAATGATCGTTGAACCGCCTCCACGCCGTTGCCGGCCTGGATAACGTGATAACCGTATTTTTCGAGGGCGCGGACGATGATCTTCCGCAGCGGCTCCTCGTCCTCCGCCACCAGGATCGTTTCCGAACCCTGGGCGGCAAGGGAAAGGGGCATGGGAGTGACCCTCTCGGCCGACATTCCCCCGATGGCCGGGAAATAAACCGTGAAAGTGGTCCCCAATCCGGGCGTGCTATAGAGCCAGATGTATCCTTCCCATTGGTTGACAATGCCCCAAACGGTGGCCAGGCCCAGGCCCGTCCCCTTTTCGCCCTTGGTGGTGAAAAAGGGCTCAAAGAGATGCTCTTGGGTTTCCGGATCGATGCCCGTGCCCGTATCGGTAACCGTCAGCGCGACATAGGAGCCGGGGGGGATGGTCAGGCCCGTGACCTCAAGGGATTCGGTAGTCTCGATGCTTTTGGTGGCGACGATGAGCTTCCCCCCCCGGGGCATGGCGTCCCGGGCATTCAAGACGAGGTTCAGCATGACTTGTTGGATTTGGCCAGGGTCGGATTGGATCCATTTCAAGCCCTTCGCCTGGAAGAACTGAAATTCAATGGAAGCGTCGATCAAACGCTTGAACATCTTGCACATGTCCGCGCCCAATTCGTTCAGGTTGACCAACTGGGGCTGGGAGACCTGCCTTTTGCCAAAGGCCAGCAGTTGGCGGGTCAGTTGGGCGCCCTGATGAACCGCTTTCTTGATTTCCTCCACTTCTTCCAGGTGGGGGTCGCCCGCCGGAAGGGCTTCTGCCAGGAAATCGCTGTTTCCCTCAATGACGTTCAGCAGGTTATTGAAATCATGGGCCACGCCCCCGGCCAGGCGCCCGATGGCGTCCATCTTTTGGGACAACCGCATCTGCTCCGCGCTTTTTTTCAAGGAAATCTCCGTGATTTTCCTGTCCGTGATATCCCTCGATATGGCCGAAACTCCGATGATCTTTCCTTTGGGATCCTTGATGGGCGACACGGTGACGGCCACCTCGATCAGGTCCCCGTTTCGTTTCAGCATCACCGTCTCGGAATTCGAGATGTTCTCGTCTTTCGTTGCCAGCGCCCTTAGTTTTTCCATCTCTTCCTTGCGGTTGGCGGGTACGAGCAGGGAAGTGTTTTCCCCCAGGATCTCCTCCAAATGATACCCGAGCATGTTTTCGGCGCCCCGGTTCCAGCTTAAGATGCGGCCTTCCAGGTCGCTTCCGATCACGGCGTCCGAGGTTTGCTGCAGGATGGCCGCCAATTGGGACTGGACCCCCTCGGCTTTCTTGCGTTCGGTGATGTCCAGGGCCATCCCCATGATACCCAACTGGGCACCCTTCGCGTCCTTCATGGGTGTGACGTACCATTCGCACTGGATGGTCTTTCCGTCCTTTCGGCGGTGCTCCGAGACTTCCCCTTGGATCGTCCGGTCGCCTTTTTGAAGGCGCTCATAACTGGCTTCCGCCCGGGAAAGGTCGGAGGGCGTGATCAGGGTATCCTCAAGCCTCTTGCCTTCCACTTCCTTGAATAAATAGCCGAAGGTGCGTTCGGCGGCGGGATTCCAATAGGTGAAATGGCCGTTCGAATCGGCGAGGATGCAAGCGATGGGCATACAGGCCATCTGAAGTTGGAACCTCGTCAACAACTGTTCCCGTTCGAGAAGGAGCTTGTCCTTAACCGAAGCGGCCCTTTCAATCTCATTAACGTCGCGGGCGATGACCGCGACTTGTACGACCCGGCCTGAGGCGTCCTTGATGGGGGAAATCGACATGGAAAGGAGGACTTCGTTCGCTTGCTTGGTCTTGCGCACGGTGATGTAGTTAGCGATGGCCTCCCCGTTTTTAACCGTTTCCAAAAGCCGCAGGTATTCCTTTTGCTGGACGGGGGGGACAATGAGGTCGAACGAATGGCCGATCGCCTCCTGGGGGGTGAATCCATAGATCCGCTGGGCGCCGGGGTTCCAGGTCAATAGGGTCCAATCCAAGGAGTATGAATAAATCGCGTCGGTGGAGGATTCCACGATGGAAGCGAGGCGGGCCGCCTCCAGGTCTGCGTTTTTATTTTCGACGGCATTCGGCCTATTCATAAAAACCTCTGTTGAAGATTCGGGTGTTGGGGCCTCATTGAAACTGGTTTTACGTCGATATTAATAAGAACAGATCCAGTCCTAAATGAAAGCAAGAAACAAGCCGTACGGATTAATAAACTATTTATAACTATTTTTATAAATACCTTTCAGCGGGACCTTCGGGCAAGAATCGAAATGAGACATTAACGCCTATCAATTTGATTGTCTTTTTGTCCGCGTCATTTTTCATCTCAACGAAAAAAAAGATTTTCCAAGGGCCGCCGAATAGCCGGGTCTTTCTTTCCGCGGCCATGGGTGGGGTATGGAACTTGCTTTAGTCCCATGCGTTCCCATGGATTTGGGAGTTAAGAAAGCGGGTCTTCGTGTTGAACCTCATGCCTTTGCCGGATTACCTCTGGATTTTAATGTTGGGGGGATTCATGGGCTGGGTCACCAGACTTTTCATCAAGGGATCGGGTTGGGGGACGTTGGGCGATATCTCGGTCGGGGTGATCGGGGCCTTCCTGGGTGGCGCCCTTTCCCGCCAAGCGGGTATTGAGATTATGGTTTTTGGGAAGACGCCGACCTATCGATGATGGGCTCGTTGTTTCTTCTGACCGCCTACCGGGTTTTTTCACCCAAGACCCGTGCAGCCTGAGAATGGGAAAACAGAACGTGAAATGAGATGTTCCCCTTTTGTTTCGGGGTGGTTGGGTTACCGCAAAATAAATTTTTAAGAAAGAATTAGAAATGAAAAGGATTGTCTTAGCTGTCAGGTGCATGTTTTGTTTCGTGTTGGCTGGTTCTTTGGCCTATGCCCATGAAATGGGCGTTCCAGGGGTATCGGGCGCGCGCTTCGGGGTGGAGGCGGGGTTCAACCTGGCCAACCTGAACGGACCCAATGTAGGCGACGTGTTCGGATCCCGTTTGGGGTTTGTGGGCGGAGCTTTTCTGGGGTTGCCCCTTTCTCCAAGTTTGTCTCTCCAGCCCGAGCTTCTCTATTCCCAGAAAGGCGGCAATTACAACGGGAATCCCGTCCTATTGAATTATTGGGAGTTGCCGATCCTGTTGGATGTCAATTTGGTGGGTCCCCTGGCCCTGTTGTTGGGCCCCTCTTTCGCCCTTAACGCCTCGAACAACGGCGTCAACAACATCAACGATTCGGATATCGGCCTCGTGGCGGGCGCCCAATTGAACCTCGATCGTTTCCTCGTCAGCGGACGCTATGAATTCGGCCTCACGAACATCACCAACAACCAAAGCATCCAAAACGGCACCTTCACCTTGATGGTGGGCCTATCTTTTATCTAAGGACGGTTTCTAGTGGATGGGGGGAAGTGAACAGTAGATTCAAAATGATCGTCGGTCTATTTCCGGAAAAGGAGTTGGCATATGAAAAAGGATATTTTGAAGGCAACCGCCAAGGTTGATTCCAGGGGGAAAATATCACCCCTCCTTCCCCCGCCCCGCATTGGGTGGGATGGGGACCCGGCCCATGAGTCAAGTTTCTTTGAGGAGACGGATAGCTATAACTTCGGAATTTCAGGGAAGCGGTTCAAAGCGAAAAAAGTTTCAAAATTCTGAAGGACCGTGGGGCTATGAAGGTTAACCATGGAGTAGAAGGCGTGGACAAATGAGTTTGATAAGTTTCCGAGGCGCAGTTCGTTTTAGTGGGCGAGGATTTAATACGAATAAAAACTTAGGAGAGTCACATGATTTCAATTAAAGGCGGTTTAGTTGAGAACGCGGGGAATAGTTTCTTGTTGAATCCCTCTCCGAAGGGTTCAGAAAACCACGATGGGAAAAGCGAAACCCATGATCCGGCCAAGCCGAACAGGGCCGAAACGGCCGCGGACGGGGGTTCGGTCTACTCGACCAGGAACAGTATTCCCGAGAAGGTCCGGGTCCAGATCGCCGGGCTTTTGCAGGGCCGGCTGGCGGATTCGATCGACCTGACCCTCCAGGCCAAACAGGCCCATTGGAACGTGAAGGGGCCCAGCTTCATCGCCTTGCACGAGCTGTTCGACAAGGTCACCGAGGAAGCCGAGGGCTTCGCGGACTTGATCGCGGAAAGAATCGTGCAATTGGGAGGAATCGCCATGGGCACCCTCGAAGCGTTGGACCATAATTCGTCCCTCCCCGCCTATCCACTGAAGATCGCAACCGGCAAGGAACATGCGGCGGCCCTGTCCCATGCCCTGGCGACCTATGGCGAATCCATCCGGATCTCCATCGACCAGGCGGCCGAATTCAAGGACCCCGCAACGGCGGACCTGCTCACCGGGATTTCCCGGGGCGCGGACAAGTACCTTTGGTTCGTGGAAGCCCACGCCCAAGCCAATAGCTGACCGTGCGGAGCCCAAGGTTTTTTAACCGGTTGGCCCGCAACATCGAGAATTGGATTTATAAGGTGGAGGTTTGGATGTCGGTGATCGTCCGGAAGTTGAAGAAGGACTAGGACGCCCCCCCATCCGGGACAGGTCCGCCGTTCAAGGAGCGGACACCATTGCGACGAATATCTCAAGCCTTGAGGAATCCGGTCATCATGGACTTGGATTTGGAAACGCAGTACTGCAATCCGGTCCAAAAGGGCGAAGTTCGCCTGAACCGGGAGTCCGTCACCGGATACCTCTCCCAATTGACGGGATGGAAACGTTCCGGTAAGGGGATCACCCGGACTTTCCAGTTCAATGAATTTTACGAGACCATGGCTTTTGTCAATGCCGTGGCCTACATCGCCCTTGAGGAGGGTCATTTCCCCGGGCTGGAAGTGAGCGCCCAAACCTGCCGGGTGAGCTATTTCACTCCCGAACTTGGCGGTATTACGGAAAACGACTTCATCTGCGCTGAGAAAATCGACCGGCTGTTGAAGATCACCAAGGAAGGGTTTTGGCCGAAAAACTAAAAGACCTAACCCCTTTCCCGAAGACGCGGAAAAGTAAATCCCTTTGAAGATCTCCCTTGTCGGCGAAGCCTATCAATACGAATGCCGACCGGCCAAATTGATCGTTCAAGAAGCCCGAGCGAGGGGGTTGGATTTTCATGAATCAATAAAAGCGCCTTTACCTCCCGTTATTTCAACCTTTCGACAAGATGGGCCCGGGAAAACCACGGCACGTTACTTGCCTTAACCCCTATCAAGAATCCCGAGAGATGGTCAGGAATTCAAAAAAAAAGGAAGTAAAAGTGAAAAAGCTCATCGCTTATTTGGTTATGCTGGCCATACTGCCGGCCGCTTTCATGTTAGGTTGCAGCAGCAGCTCGCCCACCTCGTCGGGTAATCAAACGCCGACGGCCACCATCATACCGGGGGCCTATTTGACCCCCCAAACCACGCCCCAAGCGCCGGTCACCCTTTTGACCGCCGCAAATTACGTGATCCTGTCCTACACGGGCATCACCAACAGCGGGCCCAGCACGACTTGCGGGGGTTATGGGGTATATCCGGACGGATTGACTTCCATCACGGGATCGCCCGCGATCGTGGAGGTCTGCGGGGGCCCCATGAATGTGGGGAATCCGGCCGCCGACCAGGCTAAAAAAGACTTGGGGATTGCCTATACCCACGTGGGAGATTTGCCAGGCGGCGCCGCGATACCCGCGGGCTTCAATGTGGCGGGCCTGACCCTTTACGCGGGCCTTTACAACGATGGGGGCGACCTTCATATCGATTCCGGTAATCTCACGCTCGATGCCCAGGGCAACCCGAACGCCGTCTTTATTTTCCGGGTTTCGGGAGTTCTGGAGGCGGGAACCAGCAGTCAGGTCATCCTGGCCAACGGCGCGCAGGCTTCCAATGTCATTTGGTGGGTGACCAAAAACTGTACTGTAAACGCGTCGGTTAAAATGGTGGGAACCATCATGGCCTACACCTCCGTCACCTTCGGCAACAGCGCCACCCTGAACGGGCGGGCTTTGGCGGAAAACGGGGACGTGACGTTGTTGACCAACACTATCACCCAGCCGTAAGAAAAAAACGCATGGATGAAAAAAGCCTTCCCGGATACGGGAAGGCTTTTTTTTATCCGCATCTTTCAGGCTTGGGTACACCCAGGGGCTCTCCTGGCATCAAATTGAGAGATGAAATCCCCGTTTTGATCGGCATCGCGGTTTTAGATTGATAGGGCGCTCCACCTTGTGCGATCCGAGGCGTTTATGTTTCAAGGGGCATCGGTTTCCCTTGGGCCGGCCCCTTAGAAATATCACGGCACGTTACTTGCCTTAACCACCCTTAAGGATTCCGCTTGAAGGCTTGGAATTCAAAAAATAAAAGGAAGTAAAAGTGAAAAAGCTTATCGCTTATTTGGTCATGCTGGCCGTGCTGCCGGCCGCTTTCATCGCGGGTTGCGGCACATCCACTCCCACCACTAGTGGGAATCCTCCGCCGGTCTCTACGGCTACCTTTGTCCCAACGGCCACTTTCGTTTCAACGGCCACCTTCATTCCGGGGGCCGCCTTGACGCCCCAAACCACGCCCCAAGCGCCGGTCACCCTCTTAACCGCCGCGAATTACGTAATCCTGTCCTATACGGGCATCACCAACAGCGGGCCCAGCACGACCTGCGGGGGTTATGGATGTTATCCCGCGGTGGCGTCCCAGGTGACGGGTTCGCCGGCCATTGTCGAGAGTTGCGGCGGCGCCATTGACATAGGGGACGCGACCGCGGACCAGGCAAAAAAAGATTTGGGAACCGCCTATACCAACGTTGGCGGACGGGCGGGCGGAGCGCCGATCCCCTCCGGCGCGGATGTGGGAGGCGAGACCCTCTACCCCGGCCTTTATAACGACGCGGGCGACCTTCATATCGACTCGGCGAACCTGACCCTGGACGCCCAGAGCAACCCCAGCGCCATGTTCATTTTCCAGGTATCGGGCGTTCTGGAAGCGGCGACCAGCCGCCAGGTCATCCTGGCCAACGGCGCTCAGGCCGCCAACGTGATCTGGTGGGTGACGAAAAACTGCACCCTGAACGCGTCGGTCCAAATGGTGGGGACCATCATGGCCTATACGTCGATCACCTTCGGCACGGGCGCCACCCTGAACGGGCGGGCCTTGGCGGAGAATGGGAACGTGACCCTGCTGACCAATACCATCACCCATCCGTAAAAAGCGGCGGGGGAACTGAAATAAACGGGAGACGCGGGCCGGGAAACTTATCTGGCCCGCTTTTTTCATCGGCGGCCCTTTGCGCGCCAGAATAAGGGATGGATCAAATTTTTTAAGGAGAAGCCGGTATGGGATTGCAAGGAGACGCTTACGTTGAGGAAATCAAGGCGAAAATCGACGATTACAACGTCGAAATCAACAAATTTCAGGCCAAGGTGGACAAGGTCAGGGCGGCCGCCCAGGCTCCCTACCTGAAACACCTTGAGGAGATCAAGGCCAAGCGCCTGGCACTCGAAGGGAAAATCGAGGAACTCCGACATTCCGGAGAAACGGCTTGGGAAGACGTGAAGAAGGGGGTGGAACTGGCTTGGAAGTCCCTAGGCAAGAGCATTCGAACGGCCCGATCCAGGTTTAATTCCTGAGCTCTGTTCATCCGGGGCTTCGCCACCCGGTAATATCCCCGCCCCTTATCCCATAAAAGGAGTCTCCATGCCCATTAAGTTATACGAAGAAAACGGCGGAAAACTGCTCGCCATCCATGTCACCGGAAACCTTGTCAAACAGGATTACGAAGGTTTTGTGCCGGTTTTCGAGAGGCTGGTGCGGGCGCATGGCAAGTTGCGGGTGCTGTTCGATTTGTCCGGCTTCCTCGGCTGGAAGGAAGGCTCGTTTTGGGACGAGATCAAGTTCGACCTCAAACACTTTTCCGACATCGACCGGCTCGCGATGGTCGGGGATAACAAGTGGCAGGAGGGGTTGGCGACATTCAGCAAGCCTTTTACCCAAGCGACGGTCCGATATTTCGACGTGGCCAAAGCCGAAGATGCGTTCCGATGGCTTAAAGAAAACATGCCAGGAGACTCCCGATGACGGATCTCGAATGCAAAAAGAATCCCGGTACCGCGCCCGCACCGCTGGACGAACTGAAAAACCTGACTCTGGCCGAGGTGGAGAAAAAATTGGAGTCGACGCCGGACGGCCTCACCCAAGCCGAGGCGCAAAAACGGCTGGCCCAATATGGGCCCAATGAGATCGTGGAGAAAAAGACCAACCTGTTCCTGAAATTCCTAAGTTATTTTTTGGGGCCGATCCCCTGGATGATCGAGGGGGCCGTGGTCCTTTCGGCGGCGGCGCGTCACTGGCCGGATTTTTTCATCATCCTTCTTTTGCTTTTTGCCAATGCCATCGTCGGGTTCTGGGAAGAACACCAGGCGGGCAACGCCATCGAGGCCCTGAAGGCCAAACTGGCGGTCAAGGCCCGGGTACTGCGGGACGGGAAGTGGATCACGCCGCCCGCGAGGGAGTTGGTGCCGGGGGACGTCATCCGCCTGCGCCTGGGGGACATCGTGCCGGCGGACGCGCGCCTGTTTTCGGGGGACGAAGTGGAGGTGGACCAGTCCGCGCTGACGGGAGAATCCCTGCCCGTCGTGAAAAAGTCCGGCGAGGCGGTGTTTTCGGGTTCGAT
>CAWKIF010000062.1:0-3216 GCA_963849485.1 candidate division FCPU426 bacterium
GTTGGCGGCGGCGTTGGCGGTTGGCCAGAATTATAAAACCTATTTCCTGGACCGGCCCAAGGATGAAACCTGCTGGACGACGGCGGAGATGGATGTTCGGACCTTGGGGCAAAGGATCTGCGACCTGGGTGACCGCTATGAGTATTCCCTTTCCCCGGAATATTACGGGAGGTTTAGGTGCTTTTCCTGGGCCATGACCAGGTGGGTGACATTGCATTCCTTGGAACTACCGATGTTTTTTCACTATAAACACATTCCTCGGGTCGAGGATTGCTCTTTGGCTTGCCCAAAGGCGAACGGGTGTTTTATCTATGCTTCAGGAACTCTATCCCGGTGGAACCGTGGAAACTTTCCGGGACCCTTCGGGACATCCCTACCTTCACTGTTTCAAGGTGCAGGCTTCCGATGCGGATTTCAACCGGGGATTGAGGGGCAAGGACAGCCAACCCCAGTTGCAATTTCCCATTATCCATACGATAGGGAACCGGTTCCTCCAACTGTCCGGCAGTTTTTGGGTGGAAAAGGGAGGGCTTTACCGTTACCGAGTGCGGGGAAGAGATCGAATCCTTCAAGCCAAAGAATGTCCCTGGGCCTCGAAAAAATCAATTTATCTGGAGCGTGGTTTTCATCCCTTGGAATTCGTCCTCCAATCTCCTTTTCCCTCCGGAGAGGATGGCTTGGATATCGAGGAGTCCTTCAACCATGGGCCCTTTTATCCCCTCACGAACGAAAGGTTCATACCCTATTCTTTCAAGAAGGGTTGGCGGGGGACCTATTGGTCTTCCTTGGAACCAGGTAAATCTCCCACACTGATTCAGAGGGATCCCATCCTTAATTATTCCTACCGTAACGATATTCCGATCAAGGATGCCGAGGTATTAAGGGTGGCATGGGAAGGGGTGATTCATCCCCGAAAAGAGGGAAATTATTCTTTTGTTCTGCTGTGTTCCGATCATGCCCAAGCCCGATTGGAAATGAAGGGCAAGGGTGTTTTTGAGGGGCAGTTCCACCTTGCCCTTGAAAATCGGCGCTACCCCGTCAAACTTGATTTCGTAAAAACCGGGGGTTTTCAAAGCGCTTTTCATTTTCTTTGGAAACCTCCAGGTGCCGATCATTACGAGGTGCTCCCGCCGGAAGCGATGGAGTAGGGGGAGTATCCAAACGCGAATTTTCTCATCCCATTATTTGAGATAATGGTGTCATGACGGTTTAAGTGTTCGGAAATCGTTTATCAATCTTTCTTTTCAAGGATCAAAAGTGTTTGTTAAACGTGGATGGTTATTGTTACTGGCAACTTATCTTTTTTTCTTAATCTATTGGTGGTTTGAACTGTCAGGAAAAATTGCGAGTTTGTCAGATCCGTGTTTGGATGTTTTCCCTGAAACAAAAATTATTGCTCAGTCCATTCATTTAGGATTAGTCCCATTGTGGAATCCTTATATAACCTGTGGTTCTCCACTTTTGGCAAATTGGCAATCAGGTTGTTTTTATCCTCCCGTTATATTGGGTGCTGTGTTTGATTCTTTTGACTATTACCCATGGTTTACAATTTTTCACCAAATTATTTATTTTTTGGGATTTTATTTATGGCTTCGAAAGAAGGGGATTGATAACTTTTGGAGTGTTTTAGGATCTATCAGCTACGCTTCTTCGGCTCAATTTACACTTCTCTTTGGATTTAACGGTATGGAGTCAACATTAGCCTGGGTTCCCTGGGTTTTTTGGTCAGCTGAGGAGGCTTTAGAACGGAATAGGTTTCCATATTGGTTTTTGTTTGGTTTGATTATTTCGTTACAGTGGTTAGCTGGTTTCCCGCATTTTTCGTTTTATACACTTGTATTTTTATTTGTTTATTTATCTTTCTATCAAACGAGATTTGATATGAAAATTCGTTTAGCTGTGTGTGCCATGGTGCCTTTGGTCCTGACATCGGTACAATGGTTGCCTTTTATTGAGTTTCTGGCCCACTGCAAGAGAGTATGGGGAATCGAACATCCGTATAATCTGTCCACTTCAAACTTTGTCGAAATTTTCAGACCAACTCGCGGAGTTATCGGAACCACTGAAGATGTGATCGATTATGAAGTTTATAACTTATACCTTGGAATTCCCGCTCTTTGTTTCCTGGTATATTCTGTTTTTAAACCAGAGAGTAAAAAAAACATATTTTGGGGAATTAGTGCTTTTTTCATTTTGTTTTGGCTTGCTGGTCGCAATGGGATATTTGGTTGGTTTATACCTGATGCATTTTTTGACCTTTTTGCACCGGCAAAAGCCGCTTTAATATTCCTTTTTTCCGGTTTGACGGCCGCTATTTGTCAGGCGAACGTTTGGTCAAATGATTTGCATCGTAAGAAAAGTTTTTTTTATTATTTTATTGTTGGCGTTTGGATAGTTGACTGTTTGGCCGTTCCTTTTCGAGTTCAACAAATCATGCCGAATCCCTATTTGGACACTGGCGTGATCGCGATGGCTAAAAAAGTTCAAAGCCAAGTTGGAGAAGGTAGAATTATTCGGCTGTTAACGAATCTAGATTTTTCTCTCGCACAACCAAATGAATTGAAAAATAAATTTCTCGAGGAAGTAAGAACTCTAAATCCAGTTACATCGAGTGTGTTTGGAATTCGTTCGATGTCGGGAAAACGAAGTATATTTCCGGACGGGTTTATGAATTTAGTCCGCTATGGCGATAAGGCCTATCCTTATAATGGCCGACTTTTTGATGTAGCGGGCGTCAAAGGGTTTATTGGTCGGCGGCCAATGACGCCCTTGAAATATCAGGCTATTCAAATCGCGGATGATTTATTTTTGAACATAAATAAGCAGACGCTTCCGTCCCTTTGGGTGGTTCCCAAGGCAAGTTACTACACCAATCGCCCAGAGGCTTTAGAGGCGACGACTCACGCGAATGCTCCTGTGGAAAATACGGTTTTTTTGGAAAAAGCTTCTCCCGATTCCAAAGCCATGCTCAATCCTTGTTCGCACAATTTATTAATTGATTTGAGACCCTTGTCTTTAGGAGGAACACGATTATCGCCTCAATGGGCTTGCTGGACTGGAGAGCCGATCCGCACACCGACCTGGCCCGCCCTTCTGGATCTGATTGTCGCCGTGGTGCCGCCGCTGCCGCTGATGGTGATGGGCCCCTGGCCATGGATGTCGCCACTCTGGATCACGACGACGACCCGGGCTATGTGGCCATCGGCGGACGCCCTC
>CAWKIF010000063.1:0-9413 GCA_963849485.1 candidate division FCPU426 bacterium
TTGGTGTTGGCGGTGATGCTGATCCACGGGAAATCGCTGGGCACCCAGACGCCGTTGGACATGATACCGGCCACTCCGATGGCAGCGCTGTTGAGGTCTTGCGCTACCGGCGGTGGGAGTTGGGCGTGAACGGTTTGCTGGGCGGCGGGACGACCACGGCGCCGACGGTTTGCGACGGCAGGTGCCGGAATGACGAATTGAGTCTGGTTAGCGCGATATCGGCCGGCCGAGGCCACCGGAACGCCGGGCGTGAGGGATAGGTGAGTCACAGTTCTTTGCCGTAAACCCGTTCGCCATGTAGAAAAAAAACTGACCGTCCGCCCATCGCTCGTGATTCTGGTGGTGCCAGGTGGTCCGACCTGCGGAACCGTCCGTTCCGTTCCCCTCCGGCCCCAGCTTGGCCCTCAAGTGGCCCATATGCACATCCACCACCTTGGGCACGATGGTCGTATTCGGCCCCCAGGCCATCTTGACGATTTCCTCACGGGTCAGGCTTTTCCCGGGTTGGCCAAAAGACCTTGAGGAAGTCAAACTCCCGAAGGGTAACCTAAAAGGGTTCTCCCCCCCGCCATGCTCATGGGAATCAATGGAGAGCCGGATGCGCCCCGAGACAATCTCCTCTTCTTTCTTTAACAAGGGTTCCCGGCCCTGATAATCGCCCGGGCCCGGGCCAGAATTCCCGCTCATTGAAGGGCTTGGAAAGGTATCCTCCGCCCCCGCCTCCAGCCCCTTGACGGTGTCTTCGGAAGACCCCAAAGCCGTCAGGATGAAGATGGGGATATTTCCCTTCACGGGATCCTTTTTAATTTTGGCGCAAAGTTCCGATCCATCCATGTCGGGCAATCCCAAATCGAGAACCAGCAGGTCGAATTCACCCTTTTGCAGGGCGTCCCAGCCGTCCATCGCCTTTGAAACGCCCTTCACCTCGTACCCTTCCTTAATAAAGAGGTCCCGGGTCACGGTAAAAACGGACGGATCATCCTCAATCATCAAAATCGATGGTTGTTTCATATCTCCTTCTTCATTGAAGGGCGGGTTATACCCGCCCCGGTTGTTTGGGCAGGATTACTTTGAAATCACTGCCATTCCCTAACGCGCTTTTAACCTCCACCCTTCCTCCGTGCGCCTCGGCCAAACCCTTGACGATGGTCAGGCCCAGGCCGCTTCCCTGCCGGGCGGGCATTCCCGGAGGCTGGTGAACCCGGTAAAACTTGTCGAAGATGAGCTTTTGCTGGGAAGGGTCAATACCGATACCCGTATCCTTGACTTGCAGGATGAAATTCCCCTCCTCCTCCGAAAGGACCACTACCACTTCCCCTTTCGGGGTGAACTTGACCGCGTTGGAAAGCAGGTTCAGGACGATTTGGCGGAACATGGTCACATCCGCGACCAATGAAATGTATTGGGTCTTCTTGACCAAGGCCAATTGGACCCCGTTCTCGGCCGCTTGGGACTGGTAGAGGTCCACCAATTCCTTCACGTGGGCGAAGACATCCACCGGCTCCGGGTAGGGGTCCACCTTAGCCGCTTCAATGCGGGCCGTGGTTAAAAGGTTGTTAATGAATGCGGTCAGGTGGGCGGTGCTGTTGGAGACCATCAGCAGGTACTCGGATTGTTTTTCCGTCAGGGGCCCGGCGTCCCCGGCCTGGAGGTAGTTGATGGCGCTGCGGATGGCGTGAAGGGGCGTGCCCAGGTCATGGGTGACGCCCGCCATGAAATCCCGCTTCATCTCGTCCAATTCCTTGAGCTGGCGCACCATGGCGTTGAAATCCCTTGCCAGGTCCCCGATTCCATCCCGCCTTTTCACCTCCACCAGCGATCCCAAACGGCCTTCCCGCACCAGGTGCGTTCCCTCCCGGATCTTTTTCAAGGGGGACGCCATTTGAAGTCCCAGCCCCAAGGACACCAGCAAACCCACCAGAAGGGCGGCCGCCCCCGCTTCCAGCTCCAAATTCATCCACCGGGAAGTCTGATCCCTCAGGTCCTTTTCCATGGCCGGCAGTGAATAGCCCAGCCAGATCCGCCCCGTCCCGCCTCCCCCCAAGGGGATGGAGTCCACCCATTCTTGAACTTCCAGTCCCCTGCGGTTCAGCCGGACGGGAGATCCCTTTCCTGTTTCCGAAGCCGTGAATTTTTCCTTTTGGTATTCGGGAGGCAGGACCACTGAGGTGCCGGTCGAGGGGTTGTAAAAGGCCACATAGGCCAAGGTCGGGTGGAGGATCGCGGACTTCATAAAATTCAACACCGCCACATCCTCATGCTGGATCAGGGATTCCCGGGCGGCTAGGGCGAAATCGGAAAGTTCCTGGCTTTGGGAAACCCTCGCCTGCCGTAGGTACAACAGCCGCGCGCCCCCGTAGACCAGGAAGAAGCTCACGGTCAGCGCCGCCACGACCACCAGGCTATGGCTGAGGGAAAAACGGGTCGTGAGCCTCATCTCTTACCCTCCCCCTCTTCCATCTTGACGCGCGTCAGGTTGTTCAAGGCGTTCACGTTTTGGGGGTCGATCTGGAGCGCCTCCTCCCAATCCCTCACCGCCGACTCGGTGTCCCCATCGGCATAGGCCTTGACGCCGCTTTGAAGAAGGCCCTGCACCTGGTTTTTCTGAGCCTCCGACAGGACCGGGGCCGAACCGCCCTCTTCGGATTGCGAGAGATTTTCCTTGGCCATCGAGTTGGCGGGGTCCTTCTTGAGCATTTCCTGCCAGGCTTCGCGGGCCAGGTCGATGCGGCCCTTGCCCCGGAAAATCTCGGCTTCGGCCGCCAATTGCTGGAGCTTTTTATCCTCTTTCTCAGCCGGAGTGGCGGACTTAGGAGTGAAGGCCTTTTCCACGAATTGGAGGAAGGCGTCCCCGGGGTAGAGGGCCAGGGCGTCCTTGATCTTTTTCATCGCGGCCTTGCCGTCGTTCAATTTCACCAATGCCACCGCTTTTTCCAGAAGGTCCCGCACTTTGGGGTCCCCCAGGGCTCCCTGGGTGATGGCCTTTTTCACCCGGTCCCTCGCCTCGGCGTAGGAGCGCATGGCCGGGGCCAGAGATACCGCCCACTCGTAATTACGCTGGGCCTCGACGAAATAACCCTGACCCTCGGCCTTCTTTCCCGCCTGGTAAAAACTATCCGCTCGCTGGAGATTGTATTGCATCAGGGCCGCGGCGCGATCCTGGATTACCGAAGGATCGTTGGGTTTCAAAAGACTGGCCTCCTGGTAATCCCAGTAGGCCTCCTTCCAACGCTGTTCCCCCTGGGCCTGCTGGGCCTGGGAAACCAGCTTGGTAAACAGCCGGTCTTCCCCCTTCGGGGGATTTTCCCAGGCAAAACCCACTTCCAAGAGGTGGCTTTCCGGCAACCCCACCCCGCCCAGGGAGGGAGCCTGGTTCCAGGAAAACTGGTAGGCGTAATCAATGGAGAGGCCGTCATTTTCCCATCCGAACCCCACCACGCCCATATCGGCGTCCCCTCCCACCCTGAGGGCCACCCCCCAATCGGTAAAAACCCACTCGGCGCCTCCTTGGCTTTCCAGGCTCCCGCCGCTAAAGGATTGGGCGAAGGTGAGGGACAACCGGTCCGGGCCCACGGGGGGACGCACCGCGACGCCATAGCGTAGCAAGAGGGGCACCTCATCCACGCCCACAACCCCCAGGTTGGGCTGGTTCAGGTTCTCGGCGGAAATCCCCAGGGTCGCCCAGGGAAAGGCCTCGAGGAGGGCTCCGGCCCCCACCGAGAAGGCCCCCGAGGAAAGATTGGCGGGGTTAATGCCGGCCAGGGGGGTGGAAAGGGTGAATTGCTCGCGCAGGTAGGACAAATTGATTCCCAACTTCAGGGGTCTTAAAGGTGAATCGGGCCCAAAACTTTTCCCAAAGGCCGCCTGTAAACGATCCTGCTCCAGGTTGTTCGACCCGAAATGATCCAGGGAAAAGCCCAGGCCGTCCCCGGTTTCCAGGGGAAAGACCGCCGATAGGTTCCCCGTGGAGAGATCATCCCCGCCGATCCCGGAGAATAGGTTTTCGTACCTGGCTGAAACTTTGAAGAAGGCGTCATCCCCCAGGCCCGCCGGGTTGAAAGCCAAACCGGAGGTTCCCTCGGGCAGGGCCACCCCATTCCCCCCCAGGGCGGCTTCGCGGGCGGGGGCGCTGAAATCCAAAAAAGCCGATTGCGCCGAAACAAAAGGGCTCAAAGCCATCATAAACAAACCAAGACCCGCGGATATGAGGAGATCAACCTTATTTATATTGATGGGTGTTTTATTCATCGCATTACTGTAACGGTTCCCCGGCTCACGGCGCCATCGGATTCCAGCAGGTAGAGATAAACCGCCGAGGTGACGATATTACCGTTGTTGTCTCTTCCATCCCATTGGACATCCGATCCCGCCTGGAAATTAATGGACCGAACCTGTCTTCTCCATAAATCGGCGATGAGGAGGCGGCCGGATCCGTGGGAGGAAGGGATGGAAAAATGGGCCGTATTGTTGGAAGGCAATTGGGGGGTGAAGGGGTTGGGCCAGACCTTGAGGCCCGGGGTGGGGGTGGGCGTGGGAAAGTTGGAGGCCAAAGGGGTGGCGGTCAAGGTGGGTGAGGGGGTCCAAGTAGCGGTTATAAGGGGAGACCCCGTCATCGTGGGTGTCAAAGTTGGGGAAACAGTCGGGGTGGGGGATGGGGTCCGGGTGGCTGTCGGGAGAGGGGAACCCGTCATGATTGGTGAAGGGGTTGGAGACGTGTTGGGCGTGAGAGTTGGCGTTGCGGTCAAGGCGGGTGTCAAGGTGGGATAAGGGGTGAAGGAATCGTTGAAGCACAGGTTGTCGAAAACAGCGGTGGTGGAGGCGGAGTCGCTGCCGCTCCAGGCAAACAAACCATAGGCAAGGGTGGTGTCGGCGGAAAAGCGGGGATCGGCACTCAAATCCAGGGCGGGCAAGGGGGTCCAGCTGGACCCGTCGGGGGAGACCGAGGGATAAAAAACGTAACCTGAATTTTGCAGCCGGAGCCAATAGGGAAGGCTGCAGGGACCGGATTGAATCTCCGTAAGCCCCCCGTCATTGATCCGGGCGTCGTATTGATAAAATTCACTGTGGGGCCCATCGATCCAAAGCAGGGGGCCGTCCGAACCGGGGGTGACATCACTTCGGATGAAGATGCCGGCGGCCGAACCCGGGGACATCGTCCCCGTGATGGCCACCACTTCCGCCACGATCTGGCCGTTCCCGACGCCGGTTGTCAAATCGGCGTATCCGCTTTCGGAGAATTGCCCTGAACTGTTCGACCCCTGACCCACGACCGTGTAGGGGGAGGCGGAGACAGCGCTTCCGTTATGATCGCTCCAGGAGGTGGGGGTTAAAAGCGGATGGTTGGGACATTGACCCCAACAGGGTGACCCAGCGATCCATACCAGCCCCAGAAAAAAAAGGTCCCCCCAGGCAAATCCCATAGGCCGGTCACTCGGTAAAACTCTCATCGTTCAGGCCCCATAACCACGAAATTCAATGACCCTCCAGCGCATTATAGAGAAGACCCCATAGATTCACAGGAGACCTGAAATGTCGCCAGTAAAGATTCGGTATAAACTTATTGGGCCGGATTTTTTTCTTAAAAAAAGCGGTAAAAAGGGTTTTCTAGACGAGAAGGGAGATCAGGACGGCGCAAACACTCATCCAAGGGCATGTCCACGACAAATATTAGGTGATCGGAAATAACCCTGAGTCTACGGTTTGGCTTTCCGTAATTTTCCTACGTTCCAACTCGATTTCTTCAGCGACGGAATAAACCAGTTCCTCGCAGAGCTTGTCCAAGCCTAGGTCGGTCCCGGGGCCGTCCCCCCCTTGTCCCGTTTTGTTTTCCATACCGACTCCTTCGACGACAACTTTAATGAACCACCGCCAACTTTAGTATCTGACGAGCGATCCGGTTGCCGGTGCCATCGCTCAATTCCACCACCGCCAGATAAATTCCGCTGGCCGTTTGCCGGCCCGGCGTCCACCCGGCCTGGCTCGCGCCGGCCCCGCCGGTGGTCTCATAGACCAGTTCCCCGGCCAGGTCGTAGACCTGGACATGGACGTTCAAACCCGGCTGACTCGAGATGAATAGGGTGCCGGCCCCTTCCCCGGCGAGGATGTTCGGGCGGGCCGTGATAAGACCGGCGGGGCCGCCGTTATCCATGACGGTGAGAACCTTGGTGATGACCTGCTCCCCGCCCTTCCCGTTCATCCAATGTACCGCGAGGATGTACTGACCCGCCGTCACCACCGATCCGTCATTGGACCTTCCATCCCACGCGAGGCTGACGGCGCCCCCTTGGCTGTCGGTGACGGTCATGACCGTCTGGTCGGTTTGGGGGGAGCCCGAGTAGGGGTTCAGGGAGCTGTTGGAAAGGGCCACCGTCGACATGAGCACGCTGGCCGGGGCCGTCAAGGTGGAATAGATGTTCCGGACCACCTCCCCCGCCTCGTTGAATACCTGCACCGAGATGGTCGAAAAGGACCACTCCACCTCCACCGGGAGGGCGGTGGAACGGACGGAACCATGAGGGTCGACGCTGGTCGCCTGAATGAAGTAGGTTCCGTTGGTGGCGGGAGTCCCCGAGTTGGTGGTGCCGTTCCATTGGCCCAGGAGCACCCCATCGGTGTAGATCTTCACGGTATCGCCCATGACCTGGATGACCGTCACGGGGGCCTGGAGGCTGAGGACGGCCTGGGTGATCTGGGTCGATGGGAAGCTGTAAATCAATTCCCCCGCCTCGTTGTAAACACCCAGTTGAAGGGTGTACTGCCCCTGGACAGTGACCGTGGCGGCGGCTGAGAGCGGTGGAAGCAGGGGGGATTGAATCTGCGCGGTATTGACCAACTTTTCCCCGTTCGGGAGGAAGTTATTGATCACCACGGAGTAACCCAGGACGTAATTGCCGGGGCCGAGGGAAGGAAGGGTCCAGGTGAGATTCGGTCCCGATTGGGCGGTGCTGGTGCCGGAAGGGCTTTGCTGGAATGCGGAGAAGGTCACGTCGGCGGGAAGATGGTCGGTCACCCTGGCCCCGGCCGGCAAAGCTACAGGAAGGGCCAGGTTCAACAGGAAATTCACCGATTCACCCGAGGTCGAAGAGGTGGCGGAGCCCTGTTTGGTGAATAAGTAGAGGGGTGTGGGAGTCATCGTCGGGGTCAAGGTGAGGGTGCCGGTTGAGGAGGCGGTTGGAGTCGGGGATCCGGTTCCTGTCGCGCTGGCAATACCCGTTGAGGTCGGAGTCCCGGTTAGGGTCAGGGTCGAGGTCCAGGTCGTAGTGGAAGTGGGGGTGTTGGTCAAAGTAGTGGTGAAAGTCGCCGTGGGAGTTGAAGTGGTGGTCCAAGTGGTGGTCAAGGTATTCGTGGGGGTATGGGTCCAGGTCAGGGTCGGAGTGTTGGTCGCGGTAAGGGTGGGTGTAGCGGTATAGGTCACTGTCGGTGTCCATGTGGAGGTCGAAGTGGAGCTATTGGTCGGAGTAAAGGTGAATGTAGAAGTCCAAGTGAGAGTGGTTGTAAAAGTGGTCGTAGGGGTGACCGTGAAGGTGAGGGTGGAGGTCGGGGTTGGAGTGAAGGTGAAAGTAGGGGTAATGGTAGGGGTCCGGGTCAGGGTCGTGGTGAGAGTGGGGGTGGAAGTCCATGTCTCGGTCGGGGTCGAGGAAGGGGTCGCGGTCGGTGTGACGGTATCGGTATTCGTAGAGGTCCAGGTAGGGGTATAGGTGAATGTATGGGTCACAGTCGGGGTTGGAGTGGGGGTGGAAGTAAAAACAGGCGTCCATGTGGAGGTGGGAGTGAAGGTGGGCGTGTTGGTCACCGTCGGTGTCCTGGTTGGGGTTGGCGTGGGGGTAAAGGTTGAGGTCGTTGTAATCGTAGGGGTGTAGGTCGGCGTGGGGGTGGGTGTGTTGGTCAGCGTATTCGTTGGAGTGGGAGTGGGCGTAGCTGTTGGCGTATCAGTCGGCGTGAAGGTGGGGGTTGGTGTGAAGGTTTCTGTCAAAGTGTTGGTTGGTGTCGGCGTGTTGGTGGGGGTGTTGGTGGGTGTAGGGGTCGGGGTATTGGTGGGCGTGTTACTAGGAGTTGGCGTGGGGGTAGAGGTAGGAGTGTTGGTGGGAGTCGGGGTATTGGTGGGGGTATTCGTCGGGGTGGTTGTCGGCGTATTCGTTGGAGTATGGGTGGGGGTGCGCGTAGGGGTATTCGTCGGTGTATGGGTCGGGGTCGGGGTATTGGTTGGAGTGTTGGTTGGGGTGGTCGTGGGAGTATTGGTGGGTGTATAGGTGGGGGTCAGCGTAGGAGTAATGGTTGGCGTAAGGGTCGGGGTCGGGGTGGGTGTGTTGGTTGGAGTGTTGGTCGGTGTGGGGGTCGGCGTGGGGGTAGGAGTATTGGTGGGCGTATTAGTAGGTGACGGTGTAGGAGTGTTCGTCGGCGTGTTGGTTCGGGTAGGGGTGGGGGTGGGCGTGGGCGTATTGGTCGGGGTGATGGTGGGGGTGGGGGTTTTGGTGGGCGTCTTAGTAGGAGTGGGTGTAACCGAGGGTGTCGGGGTACAGGTGAATCCCACGAGATTGGTAACGGCATTGGAGGTGAGGAGTCCCTGGGTTAAATAGCAGGTGAGCAAGTCGGTCTCAGAGGCCCGGTTGACAAGGTCTTCCTCGCAGACCCCCGGGGGAAGGGGTCCCACGGTCACCTCAAAAGAAAGGGTACCGGAGGAACCAGCGTTCAAGTAGCCGATGTCCCAACCTACCAACGAAACGGAGCCGCCTCCCCTTCCGATGGAGGCGGGCATGGTGAAGGTTTCCGGCATGAAGGGCGAACTGGTCTGGGAACCCGAAACATATCCTGTTCCCGTGGGGATGGTATCGTAAATCACCACCCCATCCGTGTAGCTCGCGCTGTTGCTTGTAGCTGAGGGTATAGGTGATAGTTTGGCCCTCGCCGACCTGGCCGGCGGGGTTGTTGGATTTGGTCAAGGTGATGGAAGCGGGCGCGCAGGAAGACCAAGTCGGGCAGTCGAAATAACCCCAACCGTAATGCCCCCCCTCGTTGCAGTCATATTGGGTGACTTCCAGGGTGAAGGTTCTGCCCGGCGTATTTGCAAAGATTCATCGATATTGGGTCCAGGGCAGAAAACCCCAACTTACCGCAGCGTTCGCCCCGAGTTTTGGGCCGCGGGGTTACATAACGCATCCCGTCGCGGCCCCAAAGACCCCCCGTTGTTTCCCACCACACCCAAAATTGCATTCTAGCCGCTTCCCACCAGATAGGTCCAGTTGATGACGATGTCGTCGATGACCGGAGGGGGGAAGGCTGGTCGGGACAATTGGCCTTCCCCAGGAGACCCGAACCTCCAGGAAAGGACCCGTTTCCATCGTTCCCGCCGCATAAAACGGCTTGCTCATAGTGATAATTCTCAATGACGGCGGCCAAGTCGAAGGTCAGGCAGG
>CAWKIF010000064.1:0-8299 GCA_963849485.1 candidate division FCPU426 bacterium
TTCGGCTTGGAACGCTATTACCCCGAAAGCAACATGGTCGTCCGATTGGGGACTTTTTACGACAACATCTCCCAATCCCAGCTTTGGTCTTTCGGCTGGGGCTTCCTCACCAAGGTTATTACGTTGGATTTGGCTTTTGAGACCCGGAGCCTTCCTGCCATTCAGGATTCCATCGCGGTGGGCGGCGCCCTGGATGCCGAGGTGAGATTCTAGGCGCTTCATTTCCATATCATTCTTATTCATCGATTTCCAAATCAAAAACCTTTTCCCTTAGTCCTGTCCGGATGATCCAATCCTGGACATATTTCGGGTAGAAGGGGCTGCGCACCTTATAGAGGCCCCAATCGCGCGGGTTGGCGCCGGAATAACCGTTCAAGGTGGGTATCCCCCGGACGGCAGAAAGAAGCATGGCGTCGATCTGGATATCGGTGGCGGAAAGCGGGCCCCCATAAGAACCCGTTAGGAGTCCCGGAGGGACGGTCACAAAAAAGGGGCCGGAATGGAGGGGCAGTTTTTCGCTGAGCCTCTCCAAACGAGCCAGTTCCAGCCGCTTATCAAAAGAGGGCGCGGGTGGAAAAGCCACTTGCTCGTAAAGGACGCAACCCGCAAAAACCAATAACAAACCCTTCAATACCAGGGAGCTGAAAGTACCCTTTAATTCCATTGATCGAATCCAGGCTTTATCCAAAAAAGCCGAGAATAGGATCGAAAGAGGCAGACCCAGGAAAACGGACCACCGGCTCAAGGCCCGGATGGCCGATGCACCGGGAATGATCCGATAGGCCAACCCCCAGGGGGAGAAACCGGAGTAACTGAAGGCCCAAAGGCAAATGAGGAGGGTCGCCATCAAAGCCGCCTTGCCAAAGGAAGCCCAGGGTTCCTTCTCGTCCTTCAGGAGACTTCCCGTTCTTTTAGGCTTTATCAGTGAGGCGGCCACCGCCCCCACGCCTAAAAGGGTCAAGGTTAGGCCGAATCCCATCCTCATCTCGCCCTCGACAGGAAGGGTTTGAAGAGCCGGAACCTGATCCCCCATCCAACCCCACCAGGCGTGGCGGGGCCCCATCCATAAATAGGTCCATAGGTTCGGGATCATCATCCGGACCTCGCTAAAGGGTTTTCCCCCGATTTCCCAAAGGACCGGAAAGTAAATAACCGCCAAGGGGATAAAGCCCAGGAGAGTAACGGCGATGGAAGCCAATAAGGCTTTTTTTCTGAGATACCAAAGCTTTTTCCAAAAGGACCTGCAAGGCGGTAGGCAAAAACTGATAGCCAGGCTCAGGCCCGCCCAAAAAAGGAAAAACCACCCCGGATAAAACGCCGTGAGAAGCTGGAGGGATAACACCCACCCCGCCACGGCTCCCCAAAAAAGAAAGCGCTGGGAAGATTGGTGTCCCAATTCGCGGGCCATCCAGGCCCAGATCCAAAGGACCAGGGGCAGGCCGAACAGGCATTGCATTTGGGTATGGCTCCATTGGTTAAACTTGGGCGCGCTGAAAGCGAAAACAAAGGCCCCCAATGAGGAGGAAGCCAGGCTGAAGCCCAAACTCCGCCGCAGCATCAGGAAAGCCAATAGATAATCCAATAAATTGGCAAGCAGGACGCAAATTTGAAAGGCCGTGAACAGATCCAGAGGGATAAGCCGAAGCAGGTGGTAAGGAAAGGCGAGGGAGAGATAGGCGTCCGAGTAGCCGAGAACCCCCTTCGCGGGATAAAAATACCCGGGGGATAGGAAAGATCCATGCCCTTCGAAAGCCTGGTGCCAATATTCCAACTGGGCCGTCACCATCCGGTTGTCGCCCCGACCACCCGGAACCAGATCGAACCCCGTCAAAAACTCGGAGGAATGGAACCGGTAAATTCCCCAGGCCCCCAGGAAAAGAAATAGCGCCCGACTTAAAAGCGGGAGGGTCCGGCGGAAGGCGGTGGGGGTCGGGTTCATTTGGGTTCCTGAAATAAAAAAAGGCAGGCCATAAGGCCCGCCTTTAATTTTACCCTTTTTCCCTGGAAGGGGAATTTTTCCTTAGGTCCCCATTTCCCAAGAAGCCAGGTACTTCACCTGTTCCGCGGTGAGGGTGTCGATGGAGATGCCGATGGCCTTGAGTTTCAGGCGGGCGATCTCTTTGTCGATCTCCTCGGGCACCGAATAGACCTTGCGCTGGAGGGTGCGGTGGTTCTTCACCACGAATTCAGCCCCCAGGGCCTGGTTGGCGAAACTCATATCCATGACCGAGGCCGGATGCCCCTCGGCGGCGGCCAGGTTGATGAGACGGCCCTCGCCCAGAATGTTGACCTTCTTCCCGCTTTTGAGGGTGTGCTCATCGACATAAGCGCGGGCTTCCCGTTTTTTCTTCGTGATGGTGGCCAGGCCGTCCAGGTCCAGCTCAACATTAAAATGGCCGGAATTGCAGACCACTGCGCCTTCCTTCATCCGGGAGAAATGCTCCTTGCGGATCACGTGGATATCGCCCGTCAGGGTGACGAAGATATCGCCCAGGGGCGAGGCCTTCGCCATGGGCATGACATCAAACCCGTCCATGACAGCCTCCAGGGCCTTCATCGGATCCACTTCGGTCACGATGACCCGGCCTCCCAGGCCCTTGGCCCGCATGGCCACGCCCCGGCCGCACCATCCGTAGCCGACCACCACGACGACCGAGCCTGAGATGAGCAGGTTGGTGGCCCGGATGATGCCGTCCATGGTGGATTGGCCCGTGCCGTAACGGTTGTCGAAGAAATGTTTGGTCTTGGCGTCGTTAACGGCCACGACCGGAAACTTGAGGACCCCGTCCTTTTCCATCGCCCGGAGGCGGATGACGCCCGTGGTGGTCTCCTCGGTGGATCCGATAATCTCCCCGGCCTGGGAGGCACGGCTGGAATGGAGCTCACTAACGAGGTCCGCCCCGTCGTCCATGGTGATGTTGGGATGGAAATCGAGAGCCGCCGAAAGGTGCTTATAGTAGGTTTTGCGGTCCTCGCCCTTGATGGAGAATGTGGGGATGCCATACACCTTGACTAATGCTGCCGCCACATCATCCTGGGTGGAAAGCGGGTTGGAGGCGCAAGCCACTACGTCCGCCCCGCCGGCCTTTAAGGTCACCAAAAGATTCGCCGTCTCGGTGGTGATATGCAGGCAGGCCGCCATCTTCACGCCCTTCAGGGGCTTTTCCTTCCCGAACCTGGTCTTGATCAGCCGTAAAACGGGCATGCTTCTCTCGGCCCAGTCGATGCGGTTCTTGCCCATGGCCGAAAGCTTGAGGTCTTTCACGTCGTATTTCATTGGAAACTATCCTCCAAAATTTAAGTGGGACCGGCTTTAAAAAAACAGCGGCCCCGCCCGGTACCCGGATGGGGCCAGGGAATCAAAAGCGATTAGAGGCCAGCGGCCTTGCGCAAGGCCGCGGCCTTGTCGGTCTTCTCCCAGGTGAAGTCCTTGTCGTTGCGGCCGAAATGTCCGTAAGCCGAGGTCTTGCTGAAGATTGGCCGGCGCAGGTTGAGCGACTTGATGATGCCCCGGGGCGTCAGGTCGAAAGTTTTACGCACCAGCTGAGTAATCTGCTCCTCGGGAAGTTTTCCCGTGCCGAAAGTATTGACCAGGACCGAGGTGGGCTCGGCCACGCCGATGGCGTAGGAAATCTGCACCTCGCACTGGTCGGCCAGGCCCGCAGCCACGATGTTCTTGGCCACCCAGCGCGCCGCGTAGGCCGCCGAGCGATCTACTTTGGAGGGATCCTTACCCGAAAAGGCCCCGCCGCCGTGCCGTCCGTATCCCCCGTAGGTGTCAACGATGATCTTGCGTCCGGTGAGACCGGTATCGCCTAAGGGCCCCCCGATTTCGAACCGGCCGGTGGGGTTCACGAAAATCTTGGTCTTGGAATCAATCATGTGGGATGGGATCACGGGCTTGATGACGTGGGCGATCACATCTTTCCTCAGCTTGGCTTGAGAAATTGGCGCGTGCTGGGTGGAAACCACCACCGCGTCCACCCGGGCCGGCTTGCCGCCGATATACTCCACCGAAACCTGGCTCTTACCGTCGGGGCGCAGGTACTTGATCTTGCCGCTCTTGCGGATGAAAGAGAGTTTTTCCACCAACCGGTGGGCCAGCATGATGGGCAGGGGCATCAGCTCGGGGGTCTCGCGGCAGGCAAAACCAAACATCATTCCCTGGTCGCCGGCGCCGCCGGTGTCTACCCCCATGGCGATGTCGGGGGACTGGCGGTTGATGGCTACCGACACGCCCGCCGTATCGGCGTCCAGGCCGGCTTTGGCGTCCACGTAGCCGATTTTGCGGATGGTGTCGCGAATGACAGTGGGCCAGTTAACCATGGCCTTGGTGGTGATTTCGCCCGCCACAACGACCCAGTTGCAGGTCAGGAGAGTCTCACAGGCCACGCGGCTCATGGGGTCCTGCTCAAGGCAGGCGTCGAGGATGGCGTCCGAGACGGCGTCCGCGACTTTGTCGGGGTGGCCCTCGGTGACCGATTCGGATGTGAAAAAGAACTTTTCTTTGCCCAACGGGGAAAGCGCGGTCTTCATGAAACCTTTCTCCTTCAAATTGAAATGAGCGGCCTGTAACCTAAAAATCAGGAAAGTGTGGAAAGGTGTCGCTTAAGGCCGGACAACGATACAACCAATACCCATAAAAGCAAAGCCCTTGTTCCTTCAGGAACAAGGGCCCGCGAGAATCATTCGACCTTACTTCAAACCCGTGGTAGCGATACCCTGGATGAAGTAGCGTTGGCCCACCAAGAAGATTAAGGCGATGGGGATGGAGATCAGGAGGGAGGCCGCCATCAAAAGGTGGTAATCCTGTCCATAGAGGGAAATGAAGTTCGTGAGGCCCAGGGCCAGGGTTTTTTTGCTGTTCGAATCCAGGTATATCAGCGGATTCATGAAATCGTTCCAATTGTAAACGAAAGAAAAGACCGCCACCGTGGTGAGGGCCGGTTTGCAGAGGGGCATCAGGATGCGCCAATAAACGCCCAGATTGGAGCACCCGTCGATTTTGGCCGCCTCGTCCATCTCATAGGGAATGCTCATGAAAAACTGCCGCATGAGAAAGATGTTATAGGCTCCGCCGCCGAGGAAGGCTGGAACGATCAGGGGATAAAAAGTATCCCTCCATCCCAGGGCGTTGAAAAGGATAAAACTGGGAACCATCGTGACCTGGGCCGGGACCATGAGAGTGGCCAGGCAAAGAAGGAAGAGGGGGCCTCGACCGGGGAACCTCAAGCGAGCAAAGGCGAAAGCCACGACTGAGGCGGAAAGGGTCGTCCCGAAGCAGCTCAGACCCGCGATGATCAGGGTATTGATCAGGTAGGTGGTGAAGGTGACGCCCTCCGAGGCGTACATACCGGAGATATCCCAAGCTTTGGGATAGTTCTCGAAATGCAGGGGAGAAGGGATCCAAATCGGGGGAATCGCAAAGACTTCGGTCGGGGTTTTCAATGAGGTTGAAAGCATCCAAAGGATGGGCCCGATCATGGCCAGAGACCCGATCACCAGTGTTATGAAAACCACGGTGTTCGAGAACTTCTCATTGCGTTTCTTGCTCGCCCAGTGTCCCCCCGCGGGGGTGGCTAGGTTTTTCTCTGTCATTTTCTCACCTTGTTATTTACGGAGTTCGCCTTCGTAGTATACCCACTTGGAATACTTGAACTGGACCCATGTGGCCATCATGATCACGATGAATAAAACCCAGGCCAACGCCGAGGCATAGCCCATTTGGAAATATTTGAATTTTTGATAGATATAAAGCACCATCACGAGGGTGGAATCGGCCGGCCCACCCAACCCGTCCGTCATTACGTAAACCTGGTTGAAGATCTGAAAGGATGAGACGATCGAGATAATCAGCTGGAAGAAGATCACCGGGGAAAGACCCGGCAAGGTCACGGTCCAGAACTGTTGCCACTTGTTGGCCCCATCAATTTCCGCGGCCTCGTAAAGGGTTGTGGGTATACCCTGCAACCCGGCTAGGTAGATGATCATGCCCGAGCCAACGCTCCAAAAACTCATAATCACCAGGGCAGGCTTGCTCCAGGCCTCACTCGCGAGCCACTTGGGGCATTCCGACATGGGTAGCCCGGTGAAAACGGAAATTAGGTAGTTCAGGAGCCCCGAATCCGCGTTGAAGATCCACTTCCAGAGTACTGCCACGGCCACGCCAGCCGCCATGACTGAGGGCAGATAGAAGATAGTCCGAAAAAAACCAATGCCCTTCACCTTTTGGTTCATGAGGATGGCCACGAGAATGGAAAGCACTAACCCAATGGGCACCGACAAGAGGGTGAAATAAGCGGTGTTGAACATGGAACGCCAAAAACGAGGATCATCAAAAAACATACTTTTATAGTTATCAAACCCGACAAACTGGATGGGGTTCAAGATGTCCCACTTGCAAAAGGACAGGAAAAAGGCCGCCAGGATCGGCCCCCCCATGAGAAACACCATCCAGATTAGGAATGGCGAAAGGAAAAGGTAGGCGCTGATGGCTTCCTTACGTTCGGCCGAAGTCATGTTCACTGGCTCCTAGTCGGCTGGATTAATTCGACTCAGGTGGATTCTTATCCAACTGGGTCTTCAATTTCTGCATGGCTTCGTCGGCCGTCTCACTGCCGTTCCACACCCGGTCGAGCTCAGGCCCGATGATGCCATCCACGGTCTCATGCCAATTCTTGCACATGGGGCTGTACTTAACGTATTTCACCGCTTCCAGCAGCATTTTTTTGTTGTGAGGATCCTGGTTGTCGAGGAAGAGCGGTGAATTCGCCGCCGCCATTAGGGAAGGCTGGGCTAACCCGGTCGCGGCCAATTTCTTGGCCCCGGCCTCACCAGAAATATATTTCACCAATTCCCACGCCTCTTTTTTGTGGGTGGAGTTTTTCAGGATGCCGTAACCCGATCCACCGGTTCCGAAAGCACGATAGCCGTTGGGGCCCTTTGGAAACATGACGATGTCCCAACCAAAATCCTTGATCTGGCGGAAATTCGGTGTTTTCCATAGGCCCGAGAGGAACATGGCCGTCGAACCATTGACGAACATATCGGAAGTTCCCATGCCACCCATGGCCGCCAACCCGGAGGGAGGAAGCATGACCTTATATTTATAGATCAGATCCGCCCGGAACTGGACACCTGCCAGGGTATGAGGATCCGTGGCGAAAGTCCATTGAGTGGGATGTTTCACATCGTTGGCGTAACTGCCGCCAAAGTCATACACCCAGGGTTGGGGCATCACCCAATCATCCACGAAACCCCAGCGGGTAACCTTGCCGGTAGCGTCGGTCTTCATGACTTTCTTGGCCACCGCCACAAAATCGTCGTATGTCCAATCATCGGTGGGATAGGGGACCTTGGCTTCGTCAAAAGCCTTCTTATTGTAGTAAATGACACAAATGGGAGCCGTGTCCCGGGGGATGACATAAATTTGATTATCCACCGTAAAGCGGTCCACCACTTGAGGATAATAAACGCTCATGTCGATTTTATCGGACTGGATGTAAGGATTGAGAGGCTCCAGGGCTCCCCGCAGGTAAAGATCGGCAAAATTCTCAACCTCCGTGAAGAGGACATCCGGTCCCACGTTGCCTGCGATCTGGGTCAAGAGCTTGGTAACGTATTCATTGTAAGGAATTCGCTGGAGCTCAACCTGAATTTCGGGATGGAGTTTCTGGAAGTCATTGATCAGATCAACCAGGATTTGGTTTTCCTGAAGGTCGCCCCAGGAAGAGATCTTGAGTTTACCTCCGGACTTTGGGCCACAACCCATGATGGAAATTGAAGTCATCAGCATCAGACAAGCTAAAGACGCGTACACCCACCGTATATTTTTCATGAAACCTCCCAGGTCATAAGACTAGTACTGAGTGATGAGGAAAAAACGTGGACGTGGTAAGCGGTCGTTAGTATGGCATAGGGTCTAAAGGGGCGTCAACGCAAAAACCCCCCCCGGGACGCTTTCGGGTAAATTTTTGCCCGCTTTTCACCCGTTGGTTTAGGATAAAAAAATGGAAAAGCAAATTTCATTCATTGTGACGGGGTTTCGCCATTACGGGTTGATTCACCTACATGAGAGAAATCCATCCTTCACAGCCCCGGCCCTTTTCCACAGTTTTGGGGGATCTCGCTTGGAACCTTACCGTCTCTTCGTCAAGGCATCTCAACTTATGTCAAACCAAGGCGTCGCTAATCTCCGCGTAAATTTCCGCGGCAACTGTAAATTAGGAGTTCCGAGATTAAACATGGGGGAGCGCCTCCATTGCAGCGGAAGACCCTTCTCTCAATGCCTTGTCGTCCA
>CAWKIF010000065.1:0-76620 GCA_963849485.1 candidate division FCPU426 bacterium
ACCTACTTCAAGCGTGGTCTTGCTACCACCGCCGTGACCGTGACCGAAAACACATGCACGATCTTGTCCCGGTGCTCGGCCTCCAGGGGAAGGAACTCGATGGCCCGGAGGGCCAGGCGGGAACCGTCCCTGAAGAAGAAGAAAAGGGCCACGATGGTGAAGACGATCTCCAAGAGGAACCCGGCCAGGTTGCGGACCACATAGCTGACCTTGTCCAATACCATGTCCGAAAGGCTTTGCATGAGGTTGGCCATTTCCCTTAATAACCCGGATTCTCCCAGGGGGCTGTCCAACCCCAAGGCCTTGAGGAGGGGGCCGAAATTCCAGTTTTTCAACACGTTCAAGAGCCATTGGCTTTTTTCGTCCCAATGGGCCTCGTGAAGAAAACCGTAGGCCCGGGAAAGCTCGGGGCCCAGGTTCAGGACCACGAAGACTCCGGGAAGGGAAAGGATCATTATCACGAAGAAAGTGGTCAAGAGGGCAGAGAGGTTCACCCGGTTTCCTGTCCATTGGAGGAAACGGGAAAAAACCGGGTAAAAGACCATCACGAGAATGGTGGCCCATACAAACGCGCGCAGGAAAGGCTCCAGGATGGTGAAGAGAAGGCTGAGGAGGAAAATCAGCAGTACGAAAAAAGCCACCACGAAGATGTTTTGGCGTGAAATTTGGAATTGGGGGGCCATGGTCACCTGTTGATAATGGGAAAGGGCCCGTTGGGACCCTTTATAGGAGCGATATTCTAACCAAAAAAACCGGCTTCGCTGTAAGAAGAATCGGGAGTCCTGCGGCATTTGCTTGAAAGCATCCTTATAACTATCCTAAATCAGGCAAAAGTTTCAATCCGCCTTTCCACTGAAGGCGGTGTCACGGAAACCGCCAACCTGGGAAACAAACCGGTTAGGTCGTAAACAAAGTGGCCTAGGGTGGTAAACAAATCCGGGAAGCTGGTAAACAAGCCCGGCCAGGGGTGTTAAATAGGCGGGTGTAGGGTGTTAAACAGCATACGTCCTCCTGTTAAACAAGCCCGGGAAGCTATTAAACAGCCCGGCCAGGGGTGTTAAACAGGCGGGTGTGGGGTGTTAAACAGCATGCGTCTTCCTGTTAAACAAGCCTGGAAAGCTGTTAAACAGCGCGGCCCCCCTACCGGCACGGACAAATTCCAAAGTTTGTTTAACAGCTTGCCGGGTTTGATCGCCATTTCACCAAATATTTCAACTGACTTTTTTAGGATTAAGGATAATCTTTAATCCATGGCCCGTCCTTCCCATCCCAAAGCTTCCCCTCCCCCCTCTCCTTTTGAGGCTTATTTTTGGCTCCGAACCTTCAGGGAGGCCGGGTACATCCTGTTTTTTTCATGCGCCTTTGCCCTGATCTTTAATGCCTTTTACAACGACGGGATCGAGCTGAAATACAAGGAACCCAAAAAAATCTATTTGATGGATTTTTTGAAGGCCCAAAAGGAATCCCAGGCCCAGGGGGCCAAGCCTATGCCGGGCACCCAAGGTTCCCGGGCACCGTCTAAATCAAAAGCCTCCGCCCTACCCGACGATACCATCCCCCGAATCAGCCTTGCCGGGGCCAAGTTGAGGTTCGACCAGAAAAAATCGGCCTTTCTGGATGCCCGTAAACCGGAGGAATACCAGGCGGGGCATATCTCGGGGGCCCACAATCTGTATTCCGAGGAAATCGACCAGTATGCCCCCCAGGTGCTTCCCCTCCTGCCTGACAAGAAACAGGATATTGTTTGCTATTGCCACGGGGGGGATTGCGACATGGCCCTGCGGGTGGCTCATTTCCTCGTTGAACAGGGTTATAGCCGCGTGGAGGTCTACCAGGGTGGCTGGCCGGAATGGGCAAGGGCGGGAAACCCGAAAACCATGGGGGTGAACCCGTGATTTTCGACAAGATCATGAGTGACCCGGGCTTGACCACCCTATGTCTCGTCCTTTTGGGGCTTTGGGCCTGGGTCCAGTCCCACCCTTCGAAAGGGCCCTTGGATTCCAAAAAGGCCTTGATGACCTTCTTTCGAATATTTTGCGGGTTCCTTCTTGTTTACTCCACTCGAGACAAGCTTTTGGACACCGCCCATTTCATGGGCGAAGTGGACGATTACCATTTTCTTCCCGCCCAGCTGGTGCCCCTGGCGGCGGTCGTGATTCCCTGGATCGAGTTTTTCGCCGGGGCGGCCCTGATGCTGGGGGTCGGCTGGCGGGGCGGGGCGGTCATCTTTTGCGGCTTGATGGTGATCTATTCGGACGCCATCAGCTGGGCCTTCGTGAGGGGGCTGGAAATCGGCTGCGGCTGCGGCTTGGCGGACCCTTCGGAAAAAATCACCTGGCTGACAGTAGCCCGGGACCTGCTTTTTCTGATCCTCGGGTTGGCGATGCTTTTCGCGCCCTCCACCTATCTTTCCTTCGGAACAAGGGTATCGGCCGATCTCCCGCGAAAAAAATCCAAGTAAGATTTTCTTTATCCAGGAATCCTTCCGGCTTAGGATCCGCCGACCCAGGATTGGCTTTATTCGAATTCCTTGAGGATCGACTGGGCCCTTTCCTTTTCCAGGGGCGTGATATCGGCGCGTTGGGTGTAATCTTCCAGAATCTTTTTACCCTCTTGCGTATTTCCGCTTTGGCTTAAGGCCAGGGCCAGGTTGAGGGTGAGGGAAAAGGAAAGGGGCCCGGGTTCCGACTGGAGAAGCTTGATCAATTCTTTCCGGCGGCCCCTCCGGCCCAACTCGGAACTGTAATAAAGAAGCACCTCCTCATTATGGGGCGACCGGCGCAGGGCGGTTTTCAAGGTTTTCTCCGCTTCCTTCCATTGGTCCTTTTCCGCCTGGGCCTGGGCGATCACCAGAAGAGGGGTGTATAAATGGGGGTGTTCCTTGGCCAGGGCTTCCAACCATTCGACCCCCTCTTCCCAGCGGTCGGTCTCCCGAAAAAAATAAAACAATTGCTTCAGGATTTCGAGGCGGCCCGGGTCCAGCTTCACCGCCGTTTGGATTTCCTCCCAGGCCAAGTCGGTCTCATCCTGCGCCAAATAGGCCTTGAAAAGGTGGAGATGTCCCATGGAAGAGCCGGAATGGTCGTCCAAATACTCGCAAAGCAGTTTCTCGGAATCCGCGAACCTTCCCGCTTGCAAATAGGCGATACCCTGCCCCAGGCGCAGGTCCTCCGGAGGATGGGGGGAAGTCGCGGCCTTCTCAAAACAGGCCAAGGCCAGGTCGAGAAGGGAATCGCTTAAAAGCCGCCAACCCAAGCCCATGAGCCGGTCGGCCTGGGTCTCCTTTTGGAGGAGTTCCCGCATTTTTTTCTCGTAATCGGCGCGTTTGACGAAAAGGGCGGTTTCCTCGCCCTTTTTATCCTTTCCCTCCAGGATAAATAGTTCCCCCATTTGGATGAGCTGTTCCACGATGAAATGGTCCCCGGGTAGGAGCCGCAGGGCCTCCCAGAAGGCTTCCGAGGCCCGCACTTTTTCGCCCAGGGCCAGGTAAGAGCGCCCCAAGTTGCTGTGGATCCAACCCGCTTCGGGGGCCATCCGTAAGGCCTGCTTATAGAAGGAAACGGATTTTTCCAATTCCCCCGTCATCCGGAAGCAATAGCCCAATTGAAAACAAGTCAAGGGGCACTCCGGGTCGATGTCCAAGACTTCCACCAATTTGGGGATGGCTTCCGCCACCCGTCCCGAGGCGAAATAGGGATTGACCTCCATCAACTTGGGCCACTTACGGACGAAAAGCTGAAAAAGGTAGGCCCCCGGGATTTGGGGAGCGGCCTCCAGTAAGGCCTCCATCGCCCCCACCCCATCGTTAAAATCATAGCCTTTTTCCTTGGCTTTTACTTCTTTGTGGATCCAAACGGGGACATGGGTAGGCAAGTGGTGGAACTGGGCCAGAGCCGTGGGGATGGTGATGAAGGTGATCTCGGGCGGGAGATGCTCGAAAGGCTTGGGTTTTTGGGTCAAGAAGTCCTCGTTTAACCAATCTAATAGGTAGAACGGCCCTGGGTTAAAAATTTTCCCAAAGGGAAAGTCTTTTTATTCTAGCATGTCCTCTGGTTAGGGTCTCAATCCACGGAGGTAAGTTTCTATGAGGATATTATTTAAAAGTTTTTCCAAACTATTGCTGGTTCTCGCTCTTTCCATACCCGCCTTTTTAAGGGCCGCCGATGACCTTTGGAAAGTGGACGATTTCGAGTCAGGCAATCCCTCCACTGGAACCTCCTGGTGGGCGGGTTGCGATAACAACCATTTAGGAACCGCCCTTTCTCCCATCCCATTTATCCCTGATAAAGCCGGTTCACTTTTATCCCCGGGCCATTGCGCCCACATCTGGGGCCACTATGGGAAGAACCAGGCCCCCTGGCCCTATGCCCAGCTTTCCCTGGCCCTCGACGCCTCCAACGGAGCTTTTTCCCTGCTTCCTTTTAAGGCCATCCGCTTTTACGCCAAGGGAGACGGAAAGGTCTACAAGGTGGTGATCCAAAAGGCCTCGGTGAGCGACTACGGCGACTATGAGTTCACCTTCACCGCACCCGCCACCTGGACCCTGGTGGAGGCGCCCTTCAAGGCCTTCGCCCAGCCTTCCTGGGCCAAAATGGTGGCGCCTGGTTTCGCCGACGCCACGGTATTGAAATACTGCCCCACGGTCAACGAGGCTGATTTTGACCTCTCGGTGGACGATATCGCTTTCGTGAAGGACCCCGAGGCCAAAGCCGTGATTCCTATCGTTCCAGGGGCCGGCATCACTGAGCTTTCCTTAAAGGTATTAGAGGGAAAAAAAGATAGTTTTCAGACCCTCAACCTGGCTCCTAACGCCAACCGAAATTTACAGGACGATCCCCCGGGCACGGGTTGGACGGGCCAGGGAACCAACAGTGTTTATGAAATGCCCCTTGGAATACATATTTTCAACGGCATTCCCTTTGACATTTCCAGTTTACCCAAAGCCCAATGCCTGGTTCTGCGGGGGCAAAACAACCCGGCCTTTCCCTCCCAAGCTGATATTACGGTGGGGTCGAAAGCCTCGGCCCTTTACTTTCTTCAAGGAGCGGCTTGGGCCGCCCCTAAAGTTGGAAGCTACCAGGTCGTTTATAACGATGGCACCCGTGAAGAGATCACCCTGCGCAACAACAAGGAGGTGTTCGACTGGTGGACCCCCGGCACCAGCCCCGTGGCCCGCATCGGTTGGACCGGTTCTAATCCTCAGAAAGACCCGGTGGGGCTCACTCTTCTCTGTTGGCCCAACCCCCATCCCGAAAAAACCATCACTAAGATCACCGCGACCACGCCTGGGGATGCTTCCTTCCTGATGCTAGCCGGACTCACAATAGGAAAGGAAGGAGCCTACCTGCCAAAGATCCAACCCAAGGTCTATGACACGAAGGATTGGTTCAAAGCCCTGCCGGTGGATGTGAAGCAGCGCCAGGGCACCGCCCTGGACATGAGCGGCCTTTTGGATGCCCCCGCTGGCAAGCACGGCAAACTGGGAACCAAGGACGGGAATTTCTTATTCTCAGACGGTACTCCCGCCCGCTTTTGGGGGGTCAACCTGGTGGCTTCCTCCAATTTCCCCACCCATGAGCAGGCCGATTGGCTGGCGCAAACCCTTTCCCAGATGGGCGTCAACATGACCCGCCATCACCACATGGACGCGCCCTGGACCAACCGGAACATCTTCGGTAACAAGGCTGATACCCTTTCCTTGGACCCCGAGTCGCTGGACCGGTTCGATTACCTGGTGGCCCAGCTGCAAAAGAAGGGGATCTACCAGTATTTTGACCTGATCGTGCACCGCCAGCCGCTGGTCGCCGATGGGGTGCCGGACCCGGAGAAGGTCCCCCGGGGCTACAAAATCGAGGGTGAATTTGACCCTACCTTGATCAAGCTGGAACAGGGATATATCCAACAGCTCCTGTCCCACAAAAACCCCTATACCGGAAAAACCTACGCCGAGGACCCTGCGGTTTGCCTTATGGAAGTCATGAACGAGGACAGTCTCTTTTACCGGGAGGGGGATGCGGGCGAATACGGTATTCCTTCCCCCACCTACCGCCAGGAATTTAACTCCCTCTTTAACCAATGGCTGGTTTCCCATTACAAGAATCGTAAGACTCTGGAAAAACGCTGGACCCCGGGAAAGGATGAGGCGGGATTGAAGGGGCTCCAGGAGGGGGAAGACCCGAAAAAGGGCACCGTGGAAGTTATTTCCAACTGGCGAAACGGGGACCGGAAGGCCTATAGCCGGGCGCGCCAGCTGGATACTTTCCGGTTCTACTACGACACCCAACTGGGTTTTTACCGCACCCAAAGGGATTTCGTGAGAAGCCTGGGGGGCGTGGCCCTGATCACCGGAAGCAACCATTGGACGGACATCCCCGCCGATCTTTTCGCCAACGCCCAGATGGACTACATCGACCGGCACAATTACTGGGCCAACCCCGAGGGCGGGTGGGGCTACAGCCCCGACGTGACTTTCGACCCCATTCCATGCTGAAGGACCCCCAGGGCAACCTGATGAACCCCCTGGGGCTTAAGAGGGTCTTGGGGATGCCCTACATTGTCACCGAGTGGCAGTCCGCCGCCCCCAACGACTACCGGGAGGAGGCGGAGTTGGCCATGGCGGGGGCCTGCGACCTGCAGGGCTGGAGCGCGCTGGAATTTGCCTTCAGCCACAGCGACAGCTTCGAGGGGGCGCTGGACAACAACTTCAACGTGGACAACCAGCCCGCCCAGAGGGCGCTTTGGCCGGCCACGGCCCTTCTTTTTCACCGGCAGGATGTGAAAGAGTCGAGCGCCGAGGCCTTCCAGGCCTTGACGGACGACCAGGCCCTCGACCCGGATTCCACCTACAGCCTCTCCCCCCTGCTTACCTGGACCCGCAAGACGGGGGTGAAGTTTACCGGCGATTCCGCCCTGCCCGCCGATTTCGCGGCCTTGACCTATGGGGTGGAGAAAACCAAAAAGGTGAAAAGCCAGACGGGAGAGATTACCTATGATTACGGGAGGGGTCTGTTGATCGTGGATTCCCCCGGACCCAGGGGTTCTCGGGCTTCCCGGCGGGCGCCCCCCTCACCTTGAGCGCAGTGCGCATCGACTTGAAGAATGATTACGGACTGGTCCTGGTGCAAAGCCTGGAGAATAAACCCCTGGCCGAGTCCAACCGTCTGCTCGTCACGGCCGTGGGCAACGCCATCAACACGGGCATGGAAACCGTGCCCGCCGGGAACCGTCTAAAAGACCCGGGTCATGAACCGGTCTTGGTGGAGTCCATGAGGGGAACAGTGACGGTGCTTCAACTTAAGGGTGACCTGTCTAAAGTGAAGGTCTACGCGCTGGACGAATCCGGGACGAGGGCCAGGGTAATCCCTTTCAGCCTGGAGAATAAAAATTTGGTTTTTGAGATGAAGCCCGAATTCCAATCCTTGAATTATGAAATTAGCCGTTAAAAATATTTTATCGAGCTAAAAAGTGGGACGGGTAAGGGGAGAGGCGGGAGTGCGGCCGATTTTGACCTGATTTATGGCATGCCGGAAGGCGGCTTTCCTGTCGTTTCCATTGACACAAGGGTTGCCAGGCCAGTCCGGGAGGAAGTGCGAACTCCCGGCCGGAGGGCTTTTAGGAAGCATTTCCTCGCTTGGTCCAACTGGTGGTTTCTTAAATAAAGCGTTCCCAAGCCGTTATAAAGGTGGGCTGCCGGCAAACCCCGTTCCACGGCCAATTGGAGCGCCTGAACCTGCCCCTCCAACTGCCGGTTTCCGTATTCCTGCTCCGCCACCTTTTCGAAAAAACAGGCCTCCAAAAACCGGTCCCCTTGGAAATTACCCTGGTAACGGGCGAATAAACCCTGAAGGATGGGGCCCCGGGGTTTCCAGTCGTGGTTGTCGAAGGTCTCATCCACGAGCTGGTGCGAGGCCTGGTCGGCCAGGATCATCCGGTTCAATTCCCCCCGGTGGGCGCAGGGCAAAGAAACCAGCCCCAGCATCAATCCGCCGTTCGGCCGCTCCACATCGGATGCCAAGGGAATCCAGCGGGACCCGGGAAAATCCTTCTCCAGGAACTCCCTGTAATTCTCATTAATTAAAAGCGCCGCCCATTTCGCTTTTTCGGGGGGAAGGGCGGGGTTCTCGCAAATGTTAAAGGGATAGGCCAGGTCGGACAGGCTCTGGTCGAACAGATCCGGTACCAGTTCGGAAACCACGTAGCCCGGACCTAGAGCTTGGGCGAGGGGTTGGATGATTTGAAAGGCCCGCATGCGCTCGACCGACTTCGAGGCGAACCAATTGTCTTTCGGGTGGGTCCAAATGAAATGGTAATCACCGAAGAGCCGTTGGATATCGAGGAACGCTGAGATGAGGAGGATTCCGGCCAAGGCCCAGGTTCTCCAGCGGGCCGGAAGGGTTCCCAGCCATTGAACCAGGCCATAAGCCGCCACGAATAAAAGAAAAGGACAAACCAGGGCGATGCGGTGGGCGTCCGCGCCGCCGGTGATGAAGCCGGGAAAAATCAACAAGAGGAACACCCCCGCGCCGATGAGGAATTTGTTCCGTTCCTGACGGTGAAGCGGCAGGAGAGCCCCCCAGAAAAAGAAAGCCGCAGACAAGGGGTTCAAGAAGCCTCCACCCCAAGGGCGGTAGGCGAAAAAATTGGGGGCCAGCCGGCTTTTCCAAAAGAGGGCGAAGAAGTCGTTAAGCCCGGGCCAGCCCGGGCCCAAGGGATCGCAAAGGACATAGGCGTAATGGCCGGCCCTCTCAGGTAGGGAGTGCGCGGCCAGCAGGACGAATAAAAGGAACTGGGGGATGAAAAATCCCAGGAAAACCCCGATCCTTCGTTTTTGGGGGTGGAAAATCTCATAAAACACTTCCAAGGTGAGGAGAAAGGCAGCCACTGGCCATGCTTGGAACGTGAAAAACCCCATTCCCGATGTCACACCCAGGATAAGGGCCTGGACGGACTTTTCCTTCCCCGGTGCCTGGTGAAAAGCCGACCACCGTTCAAAAACCAGGCATTCCCATGCCACCATGAACCCACCTTCCACGGAGAAACGGGCCAAATAGAGGGGCCAAAAACCGAAGGCCCCCAGGCAGGTTATAACAAAGGCGAAGGTGGGGGAAACCAACCGTTGGATACCTCTCCAAAGGAAATATAACCCCAAGCAGGAAAATAAGGCGGGCGGAAGCCAAAGGGTAATCAGGGATATGCCGAAAAGTTTGTAAACCCCGCCCATGATCCAAATGTAGAGGGGAGGAAGCCCGCTGAAGTCATAAGTCCATTGCCAATGGCCTGTTTGGGCCAGTTCCAGGGCGTAATGGCTGGTCATGGCCTCGTCTTCCAGTGGCCAAAGGGAAAGGCCGGTCAGTTGGGTGAGCCGTACGGCCACGGCTCCCACCCATATCAAAATCCATATCCAGCCTGGAATTGGTTTTAAAAAATCCACCTCTGGTGTGGACTCATTCCCATTGCTTCTTAAAAACAGGGGGAATAAAAAAGCAAAAAACATTAGGACCAATTGATTCCCCCCGGGAAGAGGGAAGAAAGTGAGAACGACGTTCAAGACTAAAAACCAAAGCAGGGCAATATGTTCTTTCCGGAAACTCAAGTGTATGCCTTCAGAAAAGGGAGGGAGTTCAAGGGGCCCAGGCGATGGGAAGGTAAAGGGTAAAACAGGTCCCGTGGGGGGTGAGATTGCGGGCCTCGATGCGGCCCCCATGGGCTTCGGCGATTTTCTGGCTGATGGGAAGGCCCAACCCCGTCCCTTGTTTTTTAGTCGTAAAGAAGGGCTCGAAAAGACGGGGAAGGACCGTTTCGGAAATCCCCGGCCCGTCATCCCGCACTTCCAGCAAAACCCATCCGGGGAGGTTTCGGGAAGCCATGACCAGGGTTCCCCCGTTCTTGAGGGCCTGAAAAGCGTTCAAGATCAGATTCATGAGAATCTGTTCGAGCCGGAGGCCATCGGCGAGCAGATCAAGGGTCTTCTCGTCCCAGTCCCATAAGATTTCCACCTTCTCAGGCGAAGGCGCCTGGGTACGGGCGGTTTGAAGGGCTTCTTCCATGATTTTGCGGGGAGACTGTTTTTCTTTCCGGATAGAAATTTCCTTGGAATAATCCAGGATGTCGTCAAAGAAACGGCGGAGCCGCTCGGTTTGGGCCAACAGGACGCCGGTTTCCTCCGCCCACTCCCCTCCTGCTCCCCCTTTTTCACGGATGAATTGGGCGGTGGCTCCCACCACTGAGAGGGGAGTACGAATCTCGTGGGCAATAGCGGCGATGACCTGACCCACGGCCGCGAGTCGCTCATAGCGAAGCAGCAGGGCCTGGTTTTTCTTCCGGTCCCGGATGTCCCGTATCAAGGTGAGGACCGCGGAGCGGCCTTGGAACTGGATCAACGTCCCCTTGGTTTCAACCTCGAGGATTTCCCCGTTGAGGGCCACCATTTTCTGTTCCACCCACTCGTTGGGTTCGCCCTTTTCCAGGATGCGGGTGACCCGTGCAAGGGTGAGCTCCCGGTAGTCGGGGTGGATGAAATCCAGAATGGGACGGCCTAGCAGGCCTTCCAAGGATGGCGAACCTAAGCCTGCCAGGCAGGCGGGGTTGGCGTAGAGAATTCTTCCCTCCGAGTGTACTAACACCGCTTCAGGAGAGAATTCCACCAGGCGGCGGTAGCGCTCCTCGCTTTCTTTCAAGGCCTCCAATGCCCGGCGCCTCTCATCAATAGGGATGGCTGTCATGCAGACGGAAACGACCCGGCCCTCGTCATCCAGAACCGGGTTATAGGTGAACTCGACCCAGGTTTCCCTTCCCGCGGGAGCCTGGATGGCCCTTTCCACACGGATAAATTCTCCCCCCCGGGCCCGGTGAAACTCGCCTTCGTAAAAGGTTTTTAGGTTAGCCGGCACAATATCGCTGAAGAGGCCGCCTTTCACGAAGGAAGATCCCAACAGTTCCAGGAGCATTCTCTGCGCGTTGCGGTTGAAATCGCGCAGCCTCCCATCGGGACCGAGGAGGACCATCCCCTGGGAGCCGCTGTTGAAGACCGCCCGGAGATCGGCTTCTGACCGGTGGAGAGCCTCCTCGGCCTTGATCCGGTCAGTGATGTTTTCGATCAATGAAACCGCGATGGAAGGGCTTCCCCCCTCCCCCGGCAACTGGGTCACTGTGGTTTCCCCCCAAATGACCTCTCCGTCCTTGCGCTGGAACCTTTTCCTCATGCGGAAACCGGGGATTTTCCCTTCCGCCAGGGCTTGGCCCAGCCGGTCGCTTTCCTGCCGATCCTCGGGATGGACCCAGGGGGAAAGCGTCTGGCCCAGCAACTCGGCGGGCGGGGCGCCCAACATATCGGAAAGGGCCCGATTGACCGCGACCATAAGCCGTTTTTCAGTCATGAGCATGGGGAAGGGGGCTTCCTGGAAGATCCTCTGGAATTGAGGGTCGACCAAGGCGTGTAACCGGAAGGGAACGACCGGGGAATATTCGGGGGCGGAGGGGTTCATGATTGATCCAAAGAGAAGTTCCTGATCACAAGGTTTCTAATAGAAAACATTTTACCAAATCAGGATGGAAGAGAAAGCGAAGGGTCAGGCCCGGGGGCGGCGAAAACGGGTGATATCCTCAGGGGTTAGGCCAATCCATAGCTTCAATTCCATGGGATTTCCTTTCACCATGATCATGGCGCTGGATTGGGGGTCCCGGTCGGGCCATTGGGCCGGGACGGAGCTTCGCAGGACGGCCGGGGCCATCTTTCGGCTGTCTAATTGAAAATATTTCTTGGCGAAAAGGTGCCAAAAGAGGACGGTCATCTCCATGAAAATCTCGCCCTTGGCGGGATGGCCTTCCTTTTGCGTCCTTTCAAATTCGTTCAGGAGGTAACGCCTGAAATTTTCCGTGGCCCGCAGGACGAGAAGTCCCGAGGTAGGCTCGGAAAAGAGGATGCCCTCCTCCAAACCCATGGGCAGGAGGGTTTCCTGGGCCCATGGGATATATTCCCCGGTCACGTTGGCCCAGCGAACCAGGAACTGGTCGAAAAATTGGTAAAGTTCCTTGGAAGAGGGAATCTGATAGATCGGATTGACAGGCTCGGGGTTGGTCGGGGCAGCTTCCGTCATGACTTACCTATTCCTTAAAACAGGACGATTTAAATTCATCCGTGAGGCCTTAAGTTAACCCCGCCTACGGGAAAATTCCACACTTTCCCAACAATCCCCGGACGTGCCATTTTTAAGCGTATGCCGAAGGAAAGGTTTAGGGATTGTTCAATCGGATGACCTTCGTCCCATCCGTGCCTGTTTTCCCGGAAAGCGCCTCGTTTTTGACGCGGGGCGGGGCGGCAGGTTCGGGCCGGGCCATGGCCTCCTTGAGGTCCGGGATTTCCTTGGAGGCAGGCGAAGGAGAGTCCTTGGGAGTCCTTGCGGCTGGGGGAACCGGCTTGGAAGTGCCCTCGATGAGCTGGCTCAGCTGTTTGGACAATCCTTCCAGGGATTCCAACTGCTGGGTGAGCTGGTTGCCCGCGGTGGAGGCCTTCTCGCAGGCGGTACTATTGCGGGCGGCGGATTTTTCCACCCGATCCAGGGCCTGAACGATGTCCTGGGCCCCCTTGCTTTGGTCGTAACAACCCATCTCCAGTACGGTCAGCAGATCGGCCACTTTTTTCGCTTTTTCACCGGCTTGGGTGAGGGCGCGGGTGGCTTCCTCGCCCGAGCGCAGGCCCTCCCCGGCCTGACGGGAGTTTTCGGAAATGAGCTGGGTGCTTTCCCTCGCCACCTGGGCGCAACGCTGGGACAGGTTGCGGATCTCCTCGACCACCACCACGAATTCCTTCCCCTGTTCCCCGGCGCGCACGGCCTCTACACCGGCGTTCAGGGCGAGGATATTCGTCTGGAAGGCGATGTCCTCGATGGTTTTAACGATCCGGTGGATCTTTTCCGAGTTGTCATTGAGGCCCCGGAGGTGGGCCAGCGCCCGGTCCGAAGCCTCGGCCCCGGAGGAGAGCGTGCCCCGGGTTTCCTCCATCAGGTGCCGGGAACGGCCCGCCCCCTCGGCGTTTTGCTGGGCCAGGGCCAAGGTTTGCTCCAAACTACCGGTGGACTGCTGAAGGATCCGACCTTCCTCATCCAAGCCGGTCTGGAGGCTCAGGAGTGTTGATTGGGAACGCTCGGCCTGGGGCCGGGCCTGGGCTGCGCTTCCCAGGATCGAGCGCGCCAATCCGCGGATCGGCCTCTGGGCGTTCCCGCCGATGATCATGGCCGCCAGGAACACCGCCAGGAGGATTCCCCCCGAACCCGCCGTCATCGTTTGGAAACTCGCTCCGTATTTCCCGGAAACCAGGCCTAAGGCTTCCTCGCCGGTCTTTTCATGCAATTCCTCAAGCTTGCGCAGGGTGTCGATCATCGGGTCAATGGAGGGATAGATGACGCTGGTGGCCAGGATCTCCAACTGGCGGGCGTCCTTTCCGGCGAAGGCGGCTTGGAGTTGCTCCAGCAGGTGCTGGTTGTTGATGAACCCGGCCTGGACGATGGAGGAAAGGTATTTTTCGTCCTTGGTCAGGTCGAGTTCGTTGTAAGCGCGCCAGTTCTCATCGGCGGTCTTGGCCGCGTCCTTGATGGTCTGCCCCCCCTCCTCCCAGGACCAGGTGGCGCCGTTGCGGGTCTTCTGGACCGCGCCGATGATATCCACCGCGAAGGAATCCGACACTTTCTTGAGGTGGTAAACGGCTGAGCCGTTTTGGGAGGCCCTTTGAAGGCCTTCGAACAGATCCTTCGATTGGAACAGGCACAGACCGGCGGCGGCCAGGGCGCCCGCCGCCATGAGGATGATGCTAAAAAACCAGCGGTCTTTCCATTTCATGATCCACCTCGTGTAATGTATTGGGCCTTAAACGGCCAGGTTTTTCAAAGCTGGGGTTTCCTCCCCGAATTTTCCCGGGCCCGGTATCACGCGGTCCAGGCTCAACAAGTAAATCGCCTCTTCCCCCCGGATGAACATGGAGGTCAGTATCCCCTCCGGGATCCCGGCCACCGGGGAGTTCAGGGGTTTTAACTCGGCTGGAGGAACCGTCACCATCTCCACTACCGAGTCCACCCAAAGGGCGGTCAGCTTTCCCGGCTCCCCCGACTGCACCGCGATGAAGGCATTGGGGCCTTCCCGCGTAATGGGGGGGAGGGAAAAAATGGTCCTCAGGTCCAGCACGTTCATGGTCCTTCCCCGGGATTGCAGGAAACCCTGGGATTGCCCGCTGACGTAAAGGGGATGGAGATCCACACCTCCCAAAACTTCCCGGACCCGAATGGCTTCGATGGCAAAAAGGGCACCCGCCAGGCGAAAAATGATGCCGTTATAATCGGATTTCATGTCCATGACTCAATCCTTTCAGGAATTCCCTAGATCCGTTTCCCTTAAAAGGGCCGCGATATCCAATATCCAACCGGTGGAACCGTCTTGAAGCAGGGCCTCGGCCCTCAAGCCGGAAAGGGGGGGATTCTCTTCCTTGTTTTTTATTACCAAGACTTGCTGCTTACTCAAAACCTCCTCCACCCTTAGACGGGCCTGTTGGAACCCGGACTCCACCCACACGGAATACTTTCCTGCGGAAGTTCCGGCGGCGGCCCCTCCTAGGCGTTGAGCCAATGGGATTTCATGAACCAATTCCTCTTGAGTCGGTGTTGCCTTCTTTTGAGCCGCTTCGATCTTGAGGGTCTGGGCCAGGGGGATGAGGTAGCGCTGTCCTCCCGCCTCCACCACCCATCCCTCCATAAGCGCCAGGGAGCGGGGGATTTTCAGAGTGAATCGGCAGCCTAGCCCGGGCCGGTTCTGAACCCGGACCGAGCCGAGGAGGGATTCCATCTTGAACCGGACCCGATCCAAGCCTTTTCCGATTTCACCGGTATGTTTGCGGCTGAAGCCCGACCTGAAAATGAACTCCACCAGGCGGGAAGAGGGAATTTTCTCGTCCTTGATCCAGTTCAAATCCCTCGCCATACGCTGAATTTCTTCCAGGTCCAGGCCGCGTCCGTCGTCCTCCACTTCCAAAAGGATGGCTCCGTCCTTATGGGTGGCCTTGAGGGAGAGGGTCCCGTGGGGGTTTTTACCCCTCGACCTGCGTTCCTGGGGGCTTTCAAAACCGTGGTCCAGGGCGTTTTGGATCAGGCAGAAAAGGGGTTCTTTCAACTCGGGCAGGAGCCTTTGATCCATTTCCAGGGTGGCACCCTCGACGTTCAATTCCACCTGTATATTCCGGCGGGTAGCCAGGGCCTCCGCCCACTGAGCGGATTGGGCTAAAAGGGATTCCACGGGCGCCATTTCCAGGGAAAGAAATCCCTCCCGCAATTGCAGGGCGGCTTTCTGGAGTCGGGCGATATTAGCCGTGGCCTTAGGTGGGGCCAGGGAACGGTAGTCCTCCAAGATTAAATTTTGGGCAAGCATCATTTCCACCAGTTTCCCATAGAGACCGTCTAGTTTTTTAAGGAGCGTGGTTGAGTTCCGGAAAGCGGGGAGGGACGCTTGATCCGTTTCGGGCTCCATACGCAACCGGTCTCCCTGCGGGGCCGGGGGGAGGGAATGGCTTGGAGTTTTCCCAGGAGTTCGGTGGAGTCCAAAACTGTCACGGCATAATCTGGAAGGTTTTCCTCGACCTGTCCGGCCTGGGCTCGGAAAAAAGAGAGGGCCTGGGAAATCCCATCCTTCAATTCGCCGCTCATGGTTATTTGGCCCCCGATGAGGGGGTCCAACAGCCTTTCCATTTCCTGGCCCAAGCGCCATGCCTTTAAAAAGCCCAAAAACCCGAAACGGCCCCTCAAATCGATGAGACACCTGTAGAGGGGTGAAACATCGCTTTTTTTTTCGGGCTCGATATCAGAGAGCCTAGCCTGGACTTCGTCGAACCGCGATGGGACATCCAGAAGGAAGATCTCAAAAAATCCCCGGTCCTCGGGACGGACGGCCATTTGGCCGGGTCCGGGGGCAGGGAAGGACATTCGAGGGGCTTTTGGGGAGGCGTGGAGCTGGAAGGGGGCGGGTGAATCGGTTTCCTTTTCTTTTGAAGTTCTTTCATCCTTCGAAGGTTTTTCCTGTTCCAAGAGGCGGTGGGTCTGGAGAAGGAGCCTTAAAAACTTTTCCATCACCTTGGGCAAAGATTGCCCTTTTTTAAGCTGGTGTACGAACTCCTGGGCTTGTTGATGATGACCTTCGCTCCAGCCGGTTTTCAGGGCCAGGGCCCGCTCGGTCCAGGATTCGAAACTCATAGCCAATTCCAGAGCCTGGTCAATTTCCTTAATGTTAGCTTGGATGGCTTTCTGGCTCAGGGCGTTGAGGTCCAGGCGCAGTTCCTCGGTAATATTGGACTTCACGGGAATTTCCTGCAATGTCGAAGGTTCCATGAACCGCGCTCTTGTGATTGGATTGGGACGAGGAACAGCAGGAAAAACTCGCCGTTTCATCCCAAGGAGAAACGATTTTCGAGTGCATTAAAGAAAATGGGGAAGCCGGGTGGATTTCAAACTTGAAACTGTTGTGTAAATTATTTTGAAAGATTTTTGCCCAATCTATGGCCATGGGCCTTTTCCGGGGAATCAATGACAAGCAGGGGAGAGGAATAGACCTGGGGAGGGTTGGGGTTTAAGTGGTGACCCGCCGGACCTGTTCCTTGTCCACTAAAGGCCAGCCCCAATAGCACTCGCCCAGGATGGATTGGATTACCTTGGCCCCCTCAATCAAACGGGGCCCCGGGTAATTCATGAGGGCCGAATCCACGGTGAAAATCTTACGTTTCCTAACCGCGAAGAGATCCTCCCAGCCGATGCGTTTGAGGGCTTCGGCGGGATCAAATTCCAGGCCCTGTCCATAGATCGAAAAAACGATAATTTCCGGGTCAAACCGCAGCACTTCCTGGATTCTAACTTCCCGGCTGATCTCCCGGGGCAGGATGGGGAAATAATGGGCCCCCACGGCGGCCATCAAGTCGGGCCACCAGCCACCCGCGACGGAGGGGGGCTTGTTCCATTCCTCGCAGTACAACTTGGGCCGATAGGCGTTCAGGGGGATTTTTTCCATCAAGGCCGAGAGCCCCCCGGAGAAATCCCTGCCCAATTCCCGGCCCCGGTCCTGTTCCCCGACCGCTTTGCCAATCTGGTAAAAAATATCCTCCACATCCCGAAGGGACCGGGGGTCCAGGTGAAGAACGGGAATACCGCGTTCTTTAAAACGTTTGTGAAGGTCCTGCTGGGCGATCGAGAGGGTAATGACCAAATCGGCTTTCTGGCTGACGGCCCTGCCCACGGCCATGGAGAACCAATATTCGGGTTTTTGCCGGTCCGATTGAAGGGGGAATTCCTCGTAGTATTCCTTCAAGTTCGTGACCCGGTCGGAGAGGCCCATGTAATTCAGGATATCCGTGATGGGTTGGGCCAGGGAGAGGATATGTTTGGGCTTGCCGGTATTCATAATGCGAGTGTAGGGGATAAAGGCTGTTTTTTTCTAGTTAATTTGAAGTTTTGCCGGTGGAACCAACGAGAAGAAATATAGGCTTGAGGCGTGGGTTTGGCCCACGCCTCAACCGGAGGTCTTTACCTGAACAAAAGAACTTTCATGATGGTTTTGGTTTCCTTGGATTGGCGCTTTTCAATCAGCACGAAGTAATAAAGCCCGTTGGAAAGATTCAACCCTGATTTTTTCCAGTCGAGGGAATATTGGTTTTGTCCAGGGGATGTGGAGAGAGAATCATCCTCATAGATTTTCCGGAAGGATAGGGTATAGACCTTCAAAATCACTCGGTCGGCTGGTTGGGTAAGATTGTGGAAAAAGATCACCGGTGATGTCCCGTTATTGGGATTGGGATAGGGAACATCAGCGTTGGGTACGGGCGTTAAAGTGGGGGTAGGGGAGACCGTTGGGGTGAATGTTCCCGTGGCCGCGGGGGTAGGCGTGGGAGTCGGCGTGGAAGTAGGGGCGGGGGTGGGTGTTCCGGAAAGGACATCCACCGAATCCACGTAGATATTCCCCGACCAATTCGCCGAAGGGATGATTTGAATTCCCATCTGGTAAACACTGGAGATGTTCGCCACACCTGTCGTGTTGAAAATAATGGTGTTCCAGGTGCCGGGAACCAGCGTGATCTGGGGGCCGGCGGCCCAAGAATAGGATGAAGTGACCTTCATGAAGAAATCGGCCTGACTGCCGGCTGGAAAATTCGCGGGGACATAAACATGTGCGATCAATGTCCCGCCACTGAATATCGTGGTTCCGCTCGAAAAGGGAATTCCCACCTCGGCGTCACTGTTTCCAGTGTAATTGATGGCGACCTGAAGGGAATGACTCCCTAGGTAGAACATGGAGGATGTGTTTTGGTCGGAGATCGCCCCGTTGTAAAGATAGGTCCAGTCTTGGATCGATCCGTCCTCGAAGTTGTAAACAGCGTTATCCGTCCCGGCGGGCGTGGGGCTGAGGGTGGGGGTGGAGGTGACTGTGGGGCTGAAGGTCATGGTGGGAGTCGAAGTCACGGTGGGCGTAGGGGTGACGGTAAAAGTGGAGGTGTACCAGGTTCCAGAGGGGGTCGGGGTGAAGGTGAGGGTGATGGTGGGCGTAGAAGTGACGGTGGGAGTAGAGGTCACGGTGGGAACCGGGCCGTAGAGGGCCACTTGATCGAGGAGAAAGTAGAAGCTTCCAATCGTCGGGGCAACCACGTCAAACTTCACCCCTGTCATGTCTGATCCTGTGGCGGGAAGTCCGGTTTGGATACCCCAACCCGCCTGAGTCATGGAAGAAAATGGAATTTGGACGAGGTGCCACTGGCCGTCCGCGGTGACCGTGACTCCCATCCCCAGGTAGTCGCCGCTCGTGACGGCCGCGCTCGTGATCTGGGCCCGGTAAACGTGCCCGGAAACGTCGCCGTAGATATAGACCTCGATGCCGGTATAACCCGCCGCCAGGGCGTTATAGGAGGCCTGCCCCGCTTTGAGATAGGTCAGGTAATTGCAATAACCGTTTGTGGCCAGATTTCCGTAAATACTCACGCAGGTGCTGGTATTGGCCGCTCCCGGGTTGGCGTAGGCCACTAGAAGGGATGTGGCATTGGCAGCGGGTCCCGCGTAAGCGCCCCAGGGCTGGCCCCAGAGGTTATTTCGGGTAGCCGCGTTCCCTAGGTTGTTCTCGTCGAAATCATCGATCATGCTGACTGCGAGGTTCGGGGTGGGCGTGGGGGAGAGGGTATTGGTTGAGGTCGGGGTGGAAGTGGCGGTGGAGGTATACCAGGTCCCGGTGGGAGTAAAGGTGGGGGTGCGATCGTCATGGCCCGTGCCCTGGAGATAGATGGTATAGGGAGTTTTATGGGGCGTGTTGTTGGGGATCTGGATAATGGCCTGGGCCAGCCCGTTCGTGACGGGTTGGAAAGCCACTTGGAAGGTGGTAGTTCCGCCGACGGCAAGGGAGGAAGCGGATGGCTGGGAAATCACCACGAATTCCGAGGCGTTGGGGCCGGTTAGGCGCACCAGGCTGGTCCCCCCGTTGGCCTGGCCCGTCAGGCTTAAATTCGCCAAAGCGTCTGAAGCGTTAGCGATGGTGAAGGTTTCGGTGACCGGCATGCTAAAGCCAACGGTGCCGAAATCAGTGCCGTTGGAAGTGGAGGGGGTCAGATTGAGATCCTGGATCGTGACCGAACCCGGTCCAAGCACTGTCATGTCTGAATAATTCACGGTTTGGAATGGGGAAGCCAGATATCCATTTACGTCGGTGAGGTTGGCCACGGGTCCATTGGGGTCCACCGGGTCCCAACCCCAGGCGTAACGTACCATCCCGGGATTTGGGACCGACGGGCTGCTTACGACCACTGTGCTTCCCACGGTTGTGGCGGAAGCAAAAACCCAGCTTGAGGAGTCGGGGTCCGAGCCCCCGGGCGCAATTTGGAATCCCGTCACTGGGTTTCCATTACTTGTGGTAAAACCGGAAGCGCCGTTGCCGTTGGGGAAGCTAAACTGAATTACGATCGATGAACCAACGGTGGTGTAGGACTGATAAAGGGGTCCGGTAAAGGATAGAGGAAGGGAGTTGTTGTAAATTTTGTCCATGGCCCAAGGGGCCAATCGGGCCGCGAATTCTTCTTTATTCTTCGGGTGGTAGGAATTAGTCGTGTTGCAATCGAGGGGATCGCCGTTCAAGTCGAAATTCACGCTCATGCCCGTAAAAGGCATCTTAAGGGCGTTGAACTGCCCCCAACGCACGTCGGCGATCCCGACGCTGGCGATGGAATAATTGGGTCCCGTGCCGTTAGCGCCCGGCCAATAGGTGCAGATGGTAGTCGGACTGGTTTCGGTGACTTCCATATTTCCGATGTTCTGTAATTGGACGATGAAAAAGGGAAGCTGGCTGTTCCATTTCATCCTCCAATCCTTGATCACTTCGGGCAGCAAATAGGCGTATTCCTCGGCCGGAAGGATTCCAGGCGATCCCTCATTCGACTCTCCCTGGTCCCAAAACACGCCGTTAAGGGTGAACGTGGTAAGGGGCGCGATCATTGCGTTATAAACCCCCGTGGGCCAAGGCGTCACTGTACTGGAAGTAAACCCCGACTCAAAGGAAACAGCGGCCGGGTAAAGAATGGGATCGGCCAATAGGGCTTGCTGGCTTAGGAAGGACTCGGCCGGCATTCCCCCATACGCCGATTGGATCAGGCCAATGGGCACGTTCTCCTGTTGGTATAAATCTCGGCCGATATAAAAGGCTAAACCCGAAAAATTCCCCACATTCGAAGAATTGGCCGTAGTGCAGGTAAACCAGCTGTTGAGGGGGATATCCGTCAAGGGGTATTGCTGGATCGAATCCGAGATATGAAGCATGCGGATGTTTGGATAATTGGCATTGGCCGCGTCGGTCGACCCGTTCGGGGTGCATTCGGACAGGTAAACATCATCCATATTGGATTGACCCGAACACAGGTAAACATCGCCTACGACCACATTCGTGTAAGTGATCGTATTACTGGGTCCCTGGACGGCAAGGGATTGCCCGGTCGCGTTGGCGATCATGGAGGACAAGGTTACCGACCAGGAACCTGTACTGGTCCCTACTCCCGTAACGCTTTGCGATCCGAAAGTGACTGTTAGTGGTTCTCCAGCCCCGGCGGTTCCGTAAATATTTACCGAGACTCCTCTTTGTAGAATCATGTTGCTGCTGAAGATGTTGGCGAAAGCTACCGTGGCCTTTGCTTGAGGGATGACGAATAAACCGAAAAGAACAAACAAAGCAGCTGATCGAGCCAAGAATTTATTTCCGCTGAAGAGATTCATGAAACCGCTTCCATTTCCCCCCAAAAGGGAGGGTGAAAAGATCAAGGCGCCATTATATCAGGAAATAACTAAAACGTTTTATCGTTTTATCGATGGGTGAACCTAGTTTAAGTAACAAACAAAGTATTTCTTTTTTCCGAGGGCCTACTTAAATAAAAAAACCGTTAAGTCTGAGGGATGATAATGATCCAAAAGGAGCATCCGGGAGGGTCCCAGGCGCCGGCTGAAAGCAACTAATTCCTTGGGATTGACACTAAAACGGTCGGGCTCCCTTACCGATTCGGAGTTCAAAACGTTGAAAGCCACCCCTCGTCGGCATTCCCGCAAAGTTTCCCTTAATAGGGCGCGCATATATTGCCAATTTCCCCTGACCTTCACATTGAACACTCCGGATAGAAAAATGTAATCAAAATTCCGGGGGGGATAGGGCTGGGACAAAAGCACTCGGGCCTCAAATCTGGCTTCGGGATGGTGACTCTTGGCTTCCGCGATCACTGGGGGAAATAGGTCCACGCCCCAGTAGTCCAATTTGATCCCCCTTTCTTTCAAAAAAGTGTAAAACCCCCCCAGGCCGCATCCAAGGTCCAAAATTTTCATTCCTTGGAGGGGTTCAATCGAAGCCATGGTTTCGAAACGGACCCTTTGGCTTTCGGCCGTTTGCCAGCCGACCCTCTTTTCGGGCGCGAAATGACGGGCCCGTTGGGTGGAATAGTAGCGTTGAAGGTTGCACAAATCGCGGGGGGAGAATCCAGGAAAATCCTTTAGTTGAAACAGGCCCCCGGACCCCCACCGTTCCAGGATGTTTTCAAGCGGTTTGCGGAGGGAAGGGCGCAGGGGAGAGCGTTTCAAATGAGGATTCCCTCAAAAAAACGCACGGTTTTTTGGGCCGCCTCCACCAGCACCCCCGTGGGGTGAGTGAAGGGATGGGCGCAGTTGAACTTATGGTCGGCCCCGGCCAGGATGGCCAGTTGGGCTTCCGGCTTCACGGCGGCCAGGCTTTCCGATTCCTCGGGCGGGACGCTGGTATCTTCCGACCCGTGCAGTAGCAGGACCGGAGCGCTCAAGTGGTGCAAAAAAGTGGGGATGTCGCCTTCCCTTCCCCAAAACTCAACATCGTCGAGAAAGGTGGTTGAGTAAGCCAGGGTCTGACCGGTGCGGTTGCTGACCACGGGAGAAAAGCCTTCCTTCCGCCAGGTTTGTTTGGTCTCGTAAAAATAACGGTTGACCCGGGCGATCGGGGCCCAACAGGCCACCCCCGCTGTCTCGGGAATTCGCGATCCCGCCAAAAGGCAGACCCCCGCACCCCGCGAGTGGCCCCAGAGGAAAATCCGGGATTGGGCGCCTAGATCAGGATAAAGGGACCCGTGGACCGCCGAACTAGCGACAGCCCGTAAGTCTTCCACCTGACAGGAGATGGTATCGGCCTTGAAGGACTCAGGTTCGGTGAAGGGACCGTCCTTGGCCGCCCCCATACCCGAACCCGAAAAGTTAAACCGCAGCACCGGAAAGCCGGCCTGATTGAGGTATTCGGCCACCCAGGGAAAGAAGGACCAATCCATGAAACCCAGGTAACCGTGGGTCATCACCACCAAGGGGTATTTGGAAAGGGGCGGGAGACTTAGGGTTCCCCAAAGGGAGCGGCCCTGGGGCCCTTCCACGCGCAAGTCGACAGCCTTCATGAAGTCCTCCCCGGGTGAATGGCGCCATATTAAAGGGAGGCCAGGTCCAATGGAAGGGAGGCCGGCCGGTCACCCTTCTTTTTTCAGCAAGTCCCGGATTTCGGTTAACAGCTGTTCCTGCCGTGCCAGGGCGCTGACGTGACCCGGAGAGGCCTTGCGCATCCGGTGCACGAAATGGAAAAGAAGATAAAGGACCAAAGTGAGAAAAGCGAAATCCATGAAAGCCTGAAAGAGATGCGGCCCATTGTACGAAAAAACCTGGGAGCCCTGCCCGCTTAAGAGGGGCATGACCAAATCCGCCACGAAGGCACTGCAAAGTTTGACCAATCCCCCGGCCAAGGCGATGCCGATGACCAGGTCCAGCAGGTTTCCTTTTAAGGCGAAGCTCTTGAATTCCCGCATGGGCCTCCTCATCCCCTTGAATGAACGAGGCTTGTTTTACAACTGAAGATAAGACAACCCCTATGACCCATGTCAGCCATTGATTGAATAAAAGTTAAATAAAAAAATCGGGATTGTTTCCAACCCCGATTTTTACAGCATAAAAAATGCTTTTAGTCCCCGAAGAGGGGAATATCCCATTACTTTTTCAAAAGGTCCCTTATTTCAGTCAAAAGCTCTTCCTGCTTGGTAGGGGCCGGGGGGGCGTCCGGGGCCGCGGCCTCCTTCTTTTTGAGGCTGTTGATGGCCTTGACCATCAGGAAAACCGCGAAGGCCACGATCGTGAAATCCACCAGGGACTGGATGAAATTGCCGATGTTGATAGTCACCTCTTGCGCCAACTTCCCCGTCAAGTCAATGGGGGGCTTCAGGTGAATCTTGATATCGGTGAAATTGATGCCCCCGATCAAATAGCCGAGGGGAGGCATGAGGACATCGGCGACAATGGAGGAAACCACCTTGCCAAAGGCGCCGCCGATGATGATACCGACCGCCAAGTCCACCATGTTGCCCTTGACCGCGAATTCCTTGAATTCCTTTAAAATGCTCATGGTACGATCCTTTCTTAAAATGGTTTTACAGCAAGCTATAAGCGACGCTTAAACCGGCCGTTTCCTTGATTTGCCAGCCGTCATAAACCCGGTTATCCCAGCGGTAGTCATTTTCCAAAGTCAGGCTGACTATCTTGCTCACCCCCACCGACAAAAGGTTGTCCCATTCCACCACCGTTTGGTCCAGGCTGTTGCCGTTCCAAAACATGTCGAGCTTGGAAGCTAAATTGGAGGTGGTCGAGAGTTTCCAGTTCAGTTCCGAAACCCAGCTCAAACCCACTTCGGTCAGGACGTTGACCGGCTGGCCGGTACTGGGATCGATCGTGTAGGTGGATTCAAATTGGCTTGCCACTGTTTCCTTAACGCCCAACCCTGCGCGGGTGTTAAAGACCGGCCCCGGGGTGTATTTCAAACCGGCGCTTTCAGTGAAGTAACCTGGGTCCATAAAACCCGAAATCTGTATGGCCGGGTTCGCCGTGTAGTTATAACCCGCGTCGAACTGGTTTTGGGCCGAGAAGGAAACGTAGGGGTTGACCTGTGGCCAGGTCTTCAAGGCGAGGACGCTTTCCAGATCGATGGTGTCGGTCGTCACGCGGGTTCCCTGTCCGTCCATATAGGTGAGGCCGTACCCCAACTTGAGGGTGTTGAGCCAGTTGAGCGAGGGATTGTTCTCTTCCAGTTTGCCGTTGAAGCCCGCCTGCCAGGAAATGAAATTGGCCCCCCCCTGCTGCCAATTGTTGAAGGAACCCTGGTTGAGGGTCAGGCTGGTCACGACCTGCTTGTTCCAGGTATCCGCGACGGAGACCGGCGCGGAAACAGCCGCCGAGACCGCGGTCGGGGCAGCGCTAGTCGTAGGATTTTCATCCGCCCAAACTAGGGGTCCACATTGTAATGATGCGATAAGGGCCAAATAGAAAAGCTTCATTTTTTCTCCTTAAAAAAATATTCCCTGACAAAGGGGAGTGCATTGTAAAACTTTTTTTATAAAAGGGAACTTTTTTTTAAGACGATAAGGAGGGACTATGGGGTTTTATTGTTTCCAATAAAAAAGGGCGGCTTTTTTTAAGCCGCCCTTTTCTACTTTTACGCTATGACTCGAAAATGAATTAATGACCCTGCTGGGCCTCGTTCGCCTTCATCGCGTTCGCTTCGTTCCTGAATTGCTTGGCCAAGCCCAACTGCTTGATGGCCTCGTCGCAAGCCGCCAAGGCATCCGCCTTGTGACCGCCGAAATCATGGGGCGCCTTGTTCAAATCACCCTTCGCGGCTTCCAGGGCATGAATGGCCTTATCGAGGTTCGGATACTTCTCCTTGGCAAGGGCGGGTGAAGCCACGGCCAAAAAAGTCAAAAGACCCATCATCATCCCGACAGCGAAAAATTTCTTTGCCATTAAAAATCTCCTTGATTGTTTTGGAAACCCCAATGGTCATAAAGGGATTTCGTTTTCTAACTGCATATATTGGACGGTATGGCGGAAATGAAAGTTTCCGGAACATTAATTTTGGGAAAACCATTAAACGGAAGGTTTAGATGGGGTAATCAGTTCCAAGACTTCCTTGGGGTCCGCGGTCGGCCTTTGGCAATGGTAATTGCGGCAAACGTAGACCGTGGGTTGGCCGTTCAGGCTTTTCCGGCCTTCCACCCATGGGATGAGGACCGACAGATCCTTCATTTGGGATTCTTCGGCGAAAACCAAAACCTTGTTGGGGAGGAAGGTTTTCTGTAATATCCGGACTAGGTTTTCAGAATTTTTTTTAGGGCCGATTACAAATACTTCCGCCGGGCCGTAAAAGTCGAACTGGAAAGCTTGAAGCATCATTGGATAGTTGGAGGCTCCCCGCGCCAGAAGCCCCGAGAAGGCCTGGAGGATACGATCCGCCCGCTCCCGATATTCATTTTTGCCCGTGAATTCCGCCAACCGGTAATGGTTCTGGGCGGCCAGGGAATTGCCCGAGGGGATGACCCCATCATGCGAGTCCTTAGTACGCGCCAAAAGGCGGTGGGCGTCCTTCTGGTCGTTCCCCGTGAAAAAATAACCGCCGTTTTTCTCATCCCAAAAGAGCCGGGCCATTTCCTTTTCCAGTTCCAGGGCCCTTCTGAGGTAGGTGGGGTCGAAGGTGCTTTCGTAGAGATCCAATTGGGCGGCCTGGTAAAAGGCGTAATCGTCGATGTAACCCTGGATTTCGGAAGGTCCCTTCCGGTAGGTCGCCAGAAGCCGACCTTCTTTGAACAAGTTCTGGTCGATGAAGGCGGACGCCTTTTGCGCGGCTTTTAGGTAGGATTCGTCCCCCAGCACCTGGTAGCCATAGGCGAGGGAAGAAATCATCAGGCTGTTCCAAGCCGTGAGGATTTTGTCGTCTAAATGTGGCCGGATTCTCTTGGACCTTTCGGCAAGGACTTTCGCTTTGGCCGCTTCCCACCATTTTTCGTCCCGGCCGATTTGTTTAAATAATTCTGGAAGCGGCTCTTTCAAATGGAGGATATTTTTCCTCTCAAAGTTTCCACTCTCAGTCACTCCATAGAGGGCGCAAAAGCTGGAACCTTCTTCCGCCCCCAAGACAGCCTTCAGTTCGGCGGGGGTCCAAACGTAAAATTTTCCTTCCTCCCCCTCGCTGTCCGCGTCCTCGGCGCTGTAAAAACCACCCGAGGGGTCCGTCATATCCCGGAATAGATACTGGAAGATCTCCCTCGCCACACGGGCATATTCTTCACGGCCCGTCACCTGGTAGGCCTCCAGGTAAGCGCGGGAAAGCAGAGCGTTATCGTAGAGCATCTTCTCGAAATGGGGCACCAGCCAGACATCATCGGTGGAATATCGGGCAAAACCTCCCCCCACCTGGTCGTAGATTCCGCCTTGTCCCATTTTGTCGAGTGTCAATTCCACCATTGGTAAAAGATTTTTATCCCCTGTCTGGTGGTAGAGACGTAATAGAAACTGGATTGCCATGGCGGGGGGGAACTTGGGCGCTCCCCGAAAACCCCCAGCCCGATTGTCGAAACCCCGTTCCAACTCGCTGCGGGCCTGGATTAAGACTTCTTCATTGAAGGGGGCTTCGGAGCCGGCCTGAGAGGGGCTCTGGAGCGCCTGGGAGAGCTGCTGGGCTGCCTTTTCCACATCCCCTGATTTATTATTCCAGGCCCGGCTCACGTCCTCCAGGATGGAGGGAAACCCGGGGCGGCCATAGCGGGCGTCGGGAGCGAAATAGGTGCCGCCGTAAAAGGGTTTGAGGTCGGGAGTCAGGAATAGGTTGAGGGGCCATCCCCCCTGGCCGGTGAGCAAGAGGATAGCGTTCATGTAGATCTGGTCCACGTCGGGGCGTTCTTCCCGGTCGACCTTGATGCAAATGAAATTCCCGTTCATGAGATGGGCGATGGATGCGTTCTCGAAGCTTTCCCGCTCCATCACGTGGCACCAATGGCAGGTGGAATAGCCGATGGAAAGGAAGATGGGCTTGTTCTCGGCTTTCGCGCGGGTGAAAGCCTCCTCTCCCCAGGGGTACCAATCCACCGGGTTGTGGGCATGCTGGAGCAGGTAGGGACTTTTCTCGCGGACCAGCCGGTTGGTGTGCTGTGAGGAATCCATGCTTCCCAGATTGGGGGAAAAGGCATTCAACTATCAAGAGGAAGGAGAACCTTTTAAAACTGAAAAACCAGATCTCTACCGGGCCAGGGCCAAAAATTGGTTCTGCCGGACCGCCTCATAAAGCACGATCCCGACGGAGGTGGAAAGGTTCAGGCTGCGGATGGAAGTATCCGCCTGGGGAATCCGGTACATCTTATCCTTGTAGAGCTCGTAAAAATCCTTCGGCAAACCCGCCGTTTCCTTGCCGAAGATCAGGTAGGCGCCGTTGGAAAAATCGGCGTCCCAATAGACCCGGGTGCCCTTGGTGGAAAGGAACATCAAGGGAAGACGGGGGTCCATCATTTCCAGAAACTTGTCCCAGGTGGCGTAACGGTGGGGGTTGACCTTCTCCCAGTAATCCAACCCAGCCCGGAGGAGTTCCTTCTCGTCCAGGTGGAAGCCCAAGCGTCCCACGAGGTGGAGCTGTGCGCCCGCGCCCAGGCAGGTACGGCCGATATTGCCTGTATTCCAGGGTATCTCAGGCTCGATGAGAACGACGTGAATCATGGAAGAATCCCTTTTCGCAATGATTTATTTCCCACAAGGCTGCATATTTTATTTGGAATTGACAAGAAAGGTCTAACTTTTTTCCCTCACTAGGTCTCAACTTGGTGAGGTTCCAGTAACACCGTTTTAAGGCGGTGGCCCAAAGGCAGCAGAAAAAGTCTCCCTCGCCCTGATCTTCCGGCCCGTGGCGGGGTCGTGGGCCACGGTCTCGTTGTTCTTGTCCCCAAAAAAGCTGAATTTTCGGCGGTGAATGCGGGGGGGCTTCCTGTCCTCCGATGAATCGATATAGGTCACCAGCCAATTCTCGAAACTTTCCACGATGGCACAATGGGTGTCGGTGTCCTTGTCGTCGATATGGCCGTCGTGGTTTTTATCGTAAGTCTTATTGAAGATCAGGATGTCCCCGGGCCGGATGTCCGCGGCCTTGGGCCGCCGGGTCTTCTTCTTTTCCAGGTAAATCCTCAAGTCCTTGGTCAGGTTATGGCCTAGGTAGCCGAATTTGCTGAAGAACCGGTCCATTGCCGGGGAGTGGTAACAGGCCAGCACGAAATGGGAACAATCGACCACGCAGTTGGGTTTGTTCTTTATATACCATTCGGCGTTTTGGATGGCCTCTTCCGGCGCGGCCTGGGTGCCATTGCCACGGATTTCATAACCCACTGGCGCGCAACCCGCCAAAAGGATCACCAGGATTAAAAAAAGGAAAAGCATGCGGGATCGTCGCATCGGTTTACCCCATTTGGCCCCAGCGCGAAATGAGGGCGTGGATGTTGGCGAAAACCACCGAGAGCGGGACTTCGCTGGGCGCGGCCAGGTAGCGGGGCATCCATTCGGGGTTGTAACGGTCCCTCCGGCGACGGGCCTCCAGGGCATGGTCGGTGTTGGAATGGGGCGAGAGCAGGCCGGGAATCCACCGTTCGAAGGGGGCCAGGGCCCCTTGGGCCGGGTTGGGCAGGGAAGCGTGCCCCAAGTGGAACCATTTCGTCCCTTTTTGCTTGGCCCAGGCCATGGCTTCCATCGTGAGGAAATCCTCCAACTGGGCCCTGTCTTCCGAATCGCTCCGCAAGAGGTCAAGGGCCGCCTCGCTTGCGGCGGGGGCCATCCTCAGGCAGGCGAAACCGGTGATCCGTCCTTCCTCTTTCACAAGGCCTAGGGGAAATTGCCGGATATAGCCTGCGTTAAAAAAGCCGGTGGAGAAACCCTTCTCCCGGGTTTTACGGATCGTTAGCCAGTTCTCCGAGACCGCCTTTAACTGGGCTATCAAGGCGTCATCATAGGGCGGTTCCAGCACCTCAAAGGAGAACTCTTCCTTCGATTTGAATTGCTGGTAGGCTCCGCGTAGTTCGGTCCCGGGCAGGTTTTCCAGGCTGAATTTTTCCAGGTCCACCCGGGCAGCCTCCGCGACCTTCAATACCGTCAGGCCCATGTCGAGGTAGAAATTAAAATGGTCCTGGTGCACCAAGTAAAAGATCGACCATGCCTTTTTCTTCCGGCACATGTCCTTGAAACGCAGGGCCAGGTCCTCCCTTTCCCTTTCCGGGCCCACCGGGTCCCCCAGGGTCACCCAGCATTTCCCCTCGATGGCGTACATGAGGAAGGCGTCCTCCCTCTTGTTGAAAAGGATGGCCTTGTCCCCGGTGAGGGCCAGGAGGGAAGAGGCCCGGGGCGTCTCGCGGAGAATTTCCTTCACCCGGCCCAGGGTTTTCTCGTCGGGCAATTCGGTCTCAGGCTGAGTCGTGGAAAGCAGGGCGGATATAGAAAAGATGGTCAATACCAGGCTGGTTCCCAGGGTTGAACGGAGGAACCGCGCGGAGTCCAAGGCCAGGTCGAAGGAGGTCCAGAGATCGATGGAGTAATAATCCAGGATGTGGTAGGAGAAGACCCCGACCCAGATGGAGCCCAGCAGGATGAAAAGGATCGAGGCGATCCAAAATGGCGGGAACCTTTGCTGGACCAGCGAGGACTTGCGGGGGAAAAGAGGCCGGGTAAAAAGCAAAAACAGGAACAGTACCAGCAAGTAGAGGCTTTGCTGGTAATCAAACCCCTTGAGAATGCATCCCACCACCCCCAAACCCGTCAGGATCAGGGCCGCCTTATGCGAACCCTCCAGCCGTTTCTGAAGGCCCCGGGCGGTTAACAGCAGGGCCGCCCCCAACAAACCAACCGTGAAGTGGGAAACCTCGATCACGGAAAGTTGAACCAATTCACCCAGCAACACCATGTGCCGGGGGTGTTCCGGGACAGCGTTATTAAAGAGAAGGAGTGCTCCCGCCACAAAGGCCATGAAGCCGATGACGGGGGGGCCGAAATCCGGAACCCAGCGGTTGAGGATCTGGAGCGCGCGGGTGAATCCCTGCTTGTTGCGGATGATCTCCACCACCGCGAAAGTGACAAGGGCCAGGATGAAGGGGATCAGGTAATAGACCAGACGGAAGGCCAGCATGGCCCCCAGGACATCGGAAGATTTCAGGACGGGGGCTAACAGCAAGGTTACGACCGCCTCGAGGATGCCCAGTCCGCCCGGAACCTGGCTGGCGAACCCCGCGATCTGGGCCACCAGATAAATGGCCATGAAAGAAGGCAGGGAGAGTGAATTGGGCGGTAACAAGAGGTAAAGGGCGGTTCCGGAGCAGATCCAATCCAAGCTCCCCGCCGCCATCTGGCTCAAGGCGAAGGGCAAGGAGGGTTTTGGAAATACCCACCTCCCCAGCCGGAGGTTATTTTTAAGAAGGATGCTCACGCAAAGGTAGGCGGCGATGAGGATCAGGCAGACGACCCCCGTGGAGAAAACAGAGTTGAAAGGTAGGTGGATGGAGGGGGGTAATTCCGGAGGCTGCAGGAAGAAAAAGATGCTGCCCATGGTGAAAAACCCCACCCAAAAGGTCATGGCGCAGAGCAGGACGACTTTGGCCGCTTCCCCGGCCGTGAGCCCCCAGGCAGAATAGAGCCGGTAACGGATCCCGCCGCCCGTCAGCACCGAACCTCCAATGTTGTGGCTGAAGGCGTAGGCGATGAAAGACGTCAAGGCCGCCTTGCCGTAGGAAAGGGTCTTTCCCGTGTGCCTAAGCCCGAGAAAATCATAAAGAGTGAGGGCGAAATAACTGCCGAGTGCGGCCAGGAAGGCCAGGGCAAACTGCTGGAAGGGGATTTGACGCAGGTAGAGGAGAACCTCATCCGTGTGGCTGAGCTTGACCTCGCGCCGCAAAACCCAAAGGGCCGCGTAAAAGAGGATGAGCGTGATGAGGATCCCCGCGGTCTGCATCAACTTCCCGCGGGTTTTCGTTGGTTCCATAGGTTCCATATTTAACATGAAGTTGAGGGGAAACGGCCTGAAATTACAATCTTAAGGCGAAAGCCTCTCCCGGAGCCAGTGGGAACCCTTGCGGATATACCTCAAACGGTCATGGAGCCGGTTGGGTTTGCCGCTCCAAAATTCGAACCGGTCGGGAGTCAGGCGGAACCCGCCCCAATAGGGGGGACGGGGCACGGCCTTTCCCTTGAACTTCGACTCGAATTCGGCCATCTTTTTTTCCAGGTAAGCGCGGCCCGGAACCCTCTGGCTTTGACGGGAAACCCAGGCGGAAATTTGGCTTCCCCTGGGACGGGAATGAAAGTAAACGTCCGATTCATGGGCGCTGACCCGGCTGACCCACCCGTCCACCCGCACCTGACGGGCGAAGGTGGGCCAATAAAACAAAAGCCCAGCCGCGTCCTTGCGGGCCAGTTCCTTACCCTTTTGGCTCTCATAGTTCGTGAAGAAGATGAATCCCTTTTTATCCACCCCTTTCAAGAGCACGGTCCGCAAGGCGGGACGGCCGTCCAGCCCCAAGGTGGAAAGAGTCATGGCGTTGGGGTCGAGCAAGTGGGCCTTTAATGTTTCGGCGAACCATTTTTGATAAAGCTCGAAGGGATCGGCGGGGGAGGACTCCTCGGTCAACCCCCCTTTTCCATACTCGCGTTTCACCACGGCCAGGGCCCTCAGGGCCTGCTGGAACCAGTAGCGGGAGAAATGGACGGGATTTAACCGGAACCTGGGGCGGGGGGCCGGTTCGGGGTTGTACTCGCGCCGGATATCGGCAATAGAGTTTTTCTTTTTGGTTTTGGAGAATGAAGTCATGTGGAAGCTAGTTTTCCCATCCTTCGGGATCTTTTCAAGGCGAAAGCCGGTCGATCGTCCACTTACCATTTGATTTTAGCTTATACCTGAGGCGGTCATGCAGGCGGTTGGCGCGGCCGAACCAAAACTCAAACTCGTTGGGGACGAGCCGGTAGCCTCCCCAATGGGGGGGGCGGGGAACCGGTTTGCCGCTGAACTGCTTCTCGAACTTGACCATCCTGTCCTCGAAGAACTTTCGGCCGGGGATGACCCGGCTCTGGACCGAGGCCCAGGAGGAAATCTGGTTGATCCGGGGCCGCAGGGCGAAGTAATCGTCCGATTCACCCGCCGAGACCTTTTGGATTTTTCCCTCGATCCGCACCTGCCTCACCAGGGCGTCCCAATAGAAGAGAATGCTGCCCACCGCTTTTTTGGCGATTTCCTGTCCCTTCAGGCTTTCGTAATTGGTATAGAAGGCGAAGCCCCTTGTGTCGAAACCCTTCAGGAGGATCGTCCGCATGGAAGGCTTACCGGCGCTGTTGCAGGTGGCCAGGGTGAAGGCGGTCACGTCCATGGTTTGGTTTTTTAGGGCCTCGCGGAACCATTTCTGGAACAATTGGAATGGATTTGAAGGAAGGGTCTTCTCAACTAATCCGCGGTTTTTGTAATCCCGGGGCAGGGTTTGAAGGGAAAGTTTGGCCATGGCAATCTCCCAAAGGGTCTTTAAGAAACCCGCTTATCATAACATTCCCGGAGTCTTGTCGTGATTTCTGGGATGACAAAATCCCCCCCCTATCCGTTACAATATGGCCGAAATTACAGGCGTGCCGGTATCCGGCGCGCTGTTTTTCTCCAGGCTGTTATATTGACCCGGAGAGATGACCCGCCCTGAGCGAACGAAGTGAGTCGAAGGGCAGAGTGGGCGTTCGTTTCCCGAAGGGAAACGCGACGAAACGCTCCGAAAAGAAAAAATCTAATAAGGATTTCGCTTTGTCCATGGCGGATGACTCGAAATCACACGTTTAGGATTGACCCGGAGAGATGGCAGAGTGGTCGAATGCGTCTGACTCGAAATCAGATTTACGAGCGATCGTAACGGGGGTTCGAATCCCTCTCTCTCCGCCAATAAAGCCCAGTTCCCCGATAGGGGGGCTGGGCTTTATTGTTGATGGGGTGGATTCGAACCCCGGAAGGGGTGCGGGGAAACGCTTGTTTCCCCGGCCGTTTAACGGGGTAACATAGGGGGTCTTTCCCCTATGAGCGCTTTGCGCGGGTTCCAATCCCTCTCTCTCCGCCATTTTTTTAATTAATAACTAAATCTGAATCATCTTGCTCTTGTGGTCCAGGTAATCCTTCAGGACGTACTGGGTCAGTTTATCGGGAGCGGGATAGATCAGGCGCCCCTGGTTCACCCGGTGCATTTGCTCCAGAAAATCCCCCTCGCCGAAATAACCCCCATCGTACTCGTTGCCCATCATGAAGGTGTTGATGGTGATCTTATCGTCCGTCACCCGGCGCACCTCCCTCATGGTCGCCTCATAAGTGCGCTCGTTGGGAGGGTAGGTGAGATAGAGGCAGGAACCCTCATAAAAGGCCGTGGGCGCCCCGTCCGTGATCAAGAGGATGCTCTTGTTGCGGGTGTCGGAATTGGCCAGTTGGACCCGGGCCAGTTCCAGCCCCTTCTGTAGATTGGTGAAATGCTCTGGAATCATGGCCCTTTGACGCTCGGCGCCTTCCCTCGAAAAATCGACCCTTAAATTCACCGCCCCGCCCATCATCGTCACCGGCTTGGGCGCCAACTCGGGGATGGACGCCCACCCCCACCGGCTTGGCGAAAGTGGAAAAACAAATGAAGGAAAGCTTGTCCTCGGGAAATTCGGTGCGGATCAGGGCGTCCAGGGCCAGGGCCAGCTTCTTGGCGTTGAAAAAGCGCCCGAAACGGGACATGGAACCGCTCTGGTCGATCAGCATCACGATGGCGGTGGAAGCCGCGCCCTTGGTCTCGTGCACCATGAAGTCCCGGCTGTCGATCCGGATGCGGCCCGCTTCCGGGGCGGTGTCCGACCCCAACTGGCGGATGGCGGAATTCAAGAGGCTGGAAGGAAGGTCGAGCGAGGTCAGGGAGTCCCCGAACTCGAAGGGCTTGGTAGTGGTCATCTCGACATTGCCGTCGCCGGTGAAAGTGGCGTGGTGGCGGCCAACCCCGTCGGTGAAGAGGCGCGAGTAAACCTCCTTGAGGGCCTTCTCCCCGATCTTGCGGGCGGCGCCGGGTGTGATCTTGTAGATGTCCTCTTCCTCGTTGTAATCCACCTCGCCCGTGGCCTTCAGGGCCTCGGTGAACTGCTGTTTCAGCTCCTCCCGCTTGGCCTCGAAGGCCTGGGCAGCTTCCTTTCCCAGGATCTGCTCGAGGGTCTCGGCCTCGAGGTTGAAAAGATCGCCGTATTCCAGCGCGTCCTGGAGTTTTTCCCTCAATTCGCGCAGCATTTCCAACCGTTCCCGGATGCGCGCTTCTTCCTGGGGGTTGGGGCCATTCGACCCCGTGAAATGGTAATTATCGTAGAGATTCTTCAAAGCCTGCATTCGCTGGATCTTGCGGGTCAAATCCTCCAGCAACCGGCGTGCCTCGTCGGCATCCTTTTCACCGGACCTTGAAATTTGCCAGCCTAGGGTGAAAAGGGAGGAGGGGTCGCGGTTGCCCATAGTTTCCTTCAGGCGGTTTTTCAGGGAAGGGCCCTGCCATTTGGAAGCCATTTGGTCGAGGGAGGTCTTGGCCCGGCGGATTTCCTCCTCCAGCCGGGACAACAACTCATCCAGGCGGTATTTCTCGAGGATTTCCTTTTGCTGACGCTCGATCTCATCCAAGTAGCCCTGGATCAGGTTTTCCAGGCCGCTCACCTTCAGGAATTGGTTATAGGGGATGCCCCTCTCCTGCAGATGGCGCAGGGCCTCGTCGAAGGTGACGTGGTACTGCATCATGAGTTCCTTCACCGCGTTCACCAGGTCCTGCATGGTGAAGGGAGGTTCCTCGGGCTCGTGCCATTCGGAATAATCGTGGGTGATCATAAAAGGCCAGCCTTTAGCTCTTAGTGGTTAGGAATTAGCTTTCTTTTTAGGTGTGAGCGAGGGCTGGTAGTCGAAGAACTCACCCACCTTGGCCCTCGAAAGCTTTCCGGAAAGGTGCAGGCCCTCCAGCACGAATTCCACGCAGGAAGCCTGGTAGACTTCCGAGTTTTTCCCGTTCAGGTGGTGAACCGGTTCCCAAATTTGCGGCAGTTGGGAAATGACTTCCTTGTACTGGCCGGCGGGGGTAAGGTCCGAGACCCGGATATGCTTTTCTCCGCTCATATCGGGTAATCCTGTTTCCAGACCCGCCGCTTCCATGTGTTCCATGAAGACCTGGGAAACCGCCTTGTCCATCAGTTTGGCGAAGACCTGGAACTCGGTGACCGTTTCCTCGCGGAAAGGGTCCAACTCGATCTTGCCCGAGGTCGAGGTGTAAAGGTAAGCCAGGTCCGACATGCGGGGCACGGCCTCTTTCTCACCCAGCATATAGGCCCTTCGTCTCGCATTGGCCACCATGGTCTCGTAATTGGCGATGGAAAGCCGGGCGGAGACCCCCGATTTCTGGTTCACGTAGGGGCTTTTCCGGGCCTCGAGGGTGATCTGCTCGATGATCTCGGTCATGAACTGAGGCACGGTTAAACGCACCTCGTCATCCTGGGGCAGGTGGGCTTCCTGATTCATGATCTTGATTCCCAGTTCACGGGTAAGGGGATAGTGGGTCCTGATCTCGGCGCCGATACGGTCCTTGAGCTGGGTGATGATTTTTCCCGCGCGGGTGTATTCCTCGGGGTTGGCGGTGAAAAGAAGCAGTAGGTCCAGGTCGAAACGGATGGGGTAACCCCTCACCTGGATATCCCGCTCCTCCAAGATGTTAAAGAGAGCCACCTGCACCAGGTATTCCAGGTCGGGCAGTTCGTTGACGGCGAAGATGCCCCGGTTCATGCGGGGGATCAGGCCGAAATGGATAGCTTCCTCGCTGGCCAGGGGATTGCCGGCGGCCACCTTGGCCGGGTCCAGGTCCCCGATCAGGTCGGCGATCTTGGTTCCGGGGGAAAGGCGCTCGCCGTAGCGGGCCTCCCGGCCGACCCACACGATCTCCAGTTGATCGCCTTTTTCCGCTAATTTTTTCCGGCAGGCCGCGCAGATGGGGTGGTAGGGATGGTCGTGGATCTCACAGCCCTTCACCACCGGAATCTGCTCATCCAAAAATCTTACCAAGGACCGCATGAGCCGGCTCTTGGCCTGGCCCTTTTCCCCCAAAAAAACCATGTCGTGGTGGGAAAGAAGGGCGTTGATGACCTGGGGCAGTACTGTTTCCTCGTATCCATGAATGTCGGTAAAGAGGGGCTGGCCGGTCCGCAAGTGTTTCAGCAGGTTCTGTTCCAGTTCCTGCTTGACCGTTTGATCCGGGTAGGTGGCGGCCTTGAGCTGGCCGAGGGTGGAGGGGAGGGGGGGCATCTTTGTTCCTTCTGATTCAAATATTTTAAAAATATTAAGTGTTGGAAGGCTTATGAAGCAAGGGGAGGGCAATCAACGGAAAACGAGCCCATAAACCGCCCTGATTCCACTCAGGCAGGGATGGGTATCCGAGGGGCAATCGAAAAGATGCCGCAGGCGAAGAGTACTCAGTGGTGTCAAGGGAGCTTGCCGTGAGAGGGGGGAATCCAATAAATAAACAATCCCCGATTGGATCGCCTTGGAGTTGGGGCGCAGGTTCAAGTATTGGCGGTGAAAGGCGCCATCAAAATAAGAGTATCCCAATGGAACACGGTTGAGGTTTTTCCCTACGATCTCCCGGTTGGCGGCCTGGATGCGGGAGAAATGGTCGGGAAAGTTTTCGGGCCGAAGGTCCAGACCCAGATCAGGGTGGAACCGTTCCACCTGCTCCACTCCCCAGGTCTCAAAAAGCGTGAAGGCCGGAATCATGGTGATATCGGGGCGTTTTTTCTCGACCAGTTGAAGGTAATAGAAGGTGAAATAATCCTCATCCGCCTCGGCGAAAAAAACAGAGTTCGTCGGTAAAGACTTCATCAGGTTGACCCCGTAGTCGTAACGGAGAACCTGCCTGGAGAAATCCAAAAGAGGACGATTGGACAAAAGTGCGGGCAGGGGTAGCGCCACCAAAGCGAGGCAGGCGCCCAGCCAGGGCCCCCGGCGGCTAGGCTCCCCCCAGTGACTCCACCAGGTTCCCAGCCCGAACAATCCCACCCCTGCCATAAGGGCGAAACCCCAGTTCAGCGGCAGAAGAAAATTGTCGACATACCAAGAGGACAAATCGCACCGGGGAATCCATGAGGCTGAACAGAGAGCCGAGACCAATAGGATCATTGGTGTGATCAAGGCCAGAAGGGCCAGGTATTCCTTGGCTTGGACCCAAAATAGAATACCCAGCAGGGCTAAAAGAATCACCGCTCCGCCCGATTCCTGCTCCAAATGGCTGAGGATGGAGCGGCCCTGGATGTCGAGAATCGTTTGAATGAGCTGGGTGAAACGGGCCCAAGGAATCGTATGGCGAAGAACCCCCGCCATTGTAGAAACGACGCCCAGGTCATGTTCGCTTGTATAGGAACGGAAAAAATCTGCCAGGAAAAGCCGGAAATTTACCGGAGCCCCGAGGTCCAAGACCGGGTGCAAGCGCGCCCGTATGGGAAGGTAAAGAAGAGTGGAGCCTCCGGTCAAAATCAAAGCGGCTCCCCGGACCATGGGATTGAATCCCAGGTTTTTCAGTGAAATTCCTCCGAAGGAGGGGAACCCAAAGGCCAGGAGGATGGGGAAAAAAAGTAGGTGTGTTTCCCAATGCCATCCGAAGCCCAGCCCAAAGATAAAGAAAGCCATGAGAAGCCATCGGTCCGATGGCTTCCCCACGCCCTGGGGTCTCATTTCTTCCAAGTGGTTCAAGAGGCAAAGAACCATGAGGAGGCCTAAGGTGGAAGAACCCAGGTAAAGAAACCCCTTGGCTCCCAGGGATTTTTCCCAAAAGGTGCGTGAGAAGGCGGTAGTCAAGGCGGCGGTCAAGGAGCAAACCCAGGCAGGAAATACCGTGCCCCGTCCGGAAGGCGCGGGGAACAATAGCCTCAGCAGCCCCAGGCAGATCCATGCCACCAGGACCACGTTCAGGGCTCCCAGGCAGGCTGAACCCAGGTTGATCCGAAAGGCAATATTGCCGAGGGGAAGAAGACACCCCAGGCGTTGGCTAAGGGCCAACAAGGCATAACCCGGAGGGTGCTGCAGACCTAAACTGGCGGCGGCGGTCAGGGTCTCGGGTGAATCGTCATCCATAAAGATGGGGGTTAAACGGGTCAGGTAAAAACTGAAGCACAAAAGGAAGAGGGCTGCTGGAAGGAATAACTTGGAAGCAATAGCAGAGGTCGAAAGACCGGCTTTCATATTGGAATATTTCAAGCTCGGTTCCTTCCGTCGGGTTTCGGCCTAACAGGGCTATTATACCTTTTTCAAAGGAACCAACCTCCAACGGGGCTGTTAAACTAGGCCCATGGACATCAACCACGAACCCTCCGGCGCCTTCCTCAGGGATCTCCCCTGGCTTTCATACGTCCTCCTCTCCATTATCTTTTTTTCCCCCGGCTTGTTCCTGAACCAGTTTTTTTTTCATGACGATCTCTTGGTATATTTCGGTTTGTCCCGCCAATTCCTGGGGGAGCAGCTGGCCCAAGGCCATTTTCCGCTCTGGAATCCCTATCTCCTGGGGGGGATGCCCTTCTTCGCCAACCCCAACTCCATGGCGGCCTATCCCCTGCTCTACCCTACCCTTCTCTTTCCGACGGCTTATGGCATCGTGGTTTTTTCCTGGGTCCATTGGGTGATCGCGGCCTTGGGGATGCATTTTTTCCTGTCGGGCCGTGGATTCTCCCGGGAAGCCTGCCGGGCGGGGGCCTTGACCTTCGCTTGCTCGGGATTTTTTGGCTATGAAATCGTCCACCCCCTCCTATTGTCGGTATTCAGCTGGGTCCCCTGGTGGATGGCCTTTTTGGAGCGCGTGGCCCGGGACGGAAACCCCAAGGATTCCTTCCGAGCGGGATTGGTTTTCTCGCTTTTACATTTGTCCTGCCATTACCAGATGAGTTTGCTGGCGCTGGCGGGAGGTCTTGTCTATTTTGGGGTTTGCCGCTCGCCTGGATGGTTGGTTCCCCGGCCGGTCCCCCCGCCTGCCCGGGTTTGGTTTCGAAGCGTTGGTTTCATGCTGTGGGGCCTGGTTCCCGCGCTGTTGTGGTTGATCCCGTCCGGGGAATTGATCTTTCAATCGGCCCGGTTCCACGCGAGCTTCGATTATCAGAAATTGGATACCTCTTTTTCACTCAATCTCCATAAGTTTTGGGAGTTTCTTTTTCCGGCCAATCCCCTGGGGGATACCATCCGGCCCTTTAGCGACATCGTCGATAACCTGGGATTCCTCGGCCTATTCGCCCCCTTCTTATTTTTTCTTGCCCTGCGCAAACCTTCCCGGGGCCTGTGGTTCTGGGTGGTTGTCGCCCTGCTCGGCCTTGGTCTGGCCTTGGGGCCCCTTCTTCCGTTTCACCGCTGGGCCTGCGAGTTTCTTCCGGGGTTCCGGTTCAACCGTGCGCCCGCCCGGGCCATCCTTTTTTACACTTTTTCCGGTTGTGTACTGGCGGCGGCGGGTTATGAGTGCCTTCTGGGGAAGGTTCCGGGCCGCCGGGGTATCCGCCTATTGCTTCAAGGGGCCCTCTTTCTCTCATTGTTGATCCCGGCCTGGACCTTCATCCCCAGGGGCGACGCCTCGATCCTGGCGCCTCCCGCCAGAGCGCGCTTACTCTCTCAACTCAAGGAAACGGTGGGTTGGAACCGCCTTTTGATCATGGACCCGATACCTTACCCCATCCATTGGGGGGGAAGAACCTACCTGGCCAAATTCCCGGTGAACGCGGCTATGACGGCGGGGTTGCGTTCCACCAACGGATATGAAGCCCTTTGGCTTCAAAAATACGACCAAGCCAATCAATTGCCCTTCGAGGCATTTCAACGGTTGATGGCGGTTCAATGGATGCTTTCCCCCGCTCGGGAAATGGGGGTAGAAGTTTCCAAACTTCAAGAAAACCACCCCTTCGTGTGGGCGGCGGGAAAGGAAACGGTTTGCACCGACCGTCAAGGCCTGGACCAATCCTTGGCCCGTTCTGGCTTTAATCCTTATCAGGAGACTCTTCTGCAATCGCCGGTTCCCCTTGGAATCCAGTCGGAAACACCTGGAACGATTCCTCTCGTTTGGAAAGGACAATCGGAGAATACCGACCGGGAGGCCTTCGAGATCGAAATCTCCCAGCAGGCTTTAGTGGTTTTTTCCGAAATTAACTATCCGGGTTGGCGGGCTTCCTTGGATGGTGCGCCCGCCCCGATTTATGAAGCCGATGGCCTGCTCCGGGCTGTGGCGGTGCCGGCGGGGAAGCATGAAATTCGTTTCAATTTTCGACCCAATTGGCTTTGGCCCTGTTTGATTGCGGCTCTGCTTTGGCTTTTGTCCTTACCTTTAGCATTGTGGATGGTCAATTTGGGTGTCATTGCGAGGAATGCCCGCCGAATAGGCGGGCGTTAATGACGAAGCAATCCCAGTTTAAAAAAAGCCTTAAAATCAACCTCGCAAACCCACCATGAACTGAGATTGCCGCGCCGCATACCGCTTTTCCAAAATATTTTTAATTGTAAGCGGTATTGCCCGGTCTTCCGTTGCCCTTTAGGGCAACGGGGGCAAAGTTCGCGGCTCGCAATGACAACAAAATTAAAACTGATCCACTACCTTTGCCTGGAGGGCCGTGACTTTAATGAGAATTCTCCGCTAGAATGAACCGCCTCGACTCCCTTTTTTGACAAGGCCCATGACCCCAACCTCCGAGCCTCCTTTACCTTCTTTTTTATCCCCGGCCCCCAAGGTCACCCTGGTCAACGCCTTCCTTAAGCCTTTCGACAATGCGGTGGCCACGGCCAGGACCTGTTATTCCAGCAAGGGGATCATCACGACCGAGCAGGTGGCGGGCGCGGGGTTGGAAGGCCTGGCCAAAGAAGACCGACTCAAGAAACGCGACGACTTGGCCAAGTCCATCTATAAGGCGGGGCACCACACCACCCTTCAGCACGCCCATTTCCAGTTTGCCCTGGAGAACGTCTCCCGGCAATTCATCTGGAGTTTTCTCCACAGCCACCCCTTCTATAACTCCGAACAGGTATCCCAGCGCTATGTGACCGTGGACCCTTCCCAAATGGCGGTTCCGCCCCTCCACGGCCCCGCCGAGGCGCTTTTCAGGGAAACGGCCGCCTTTCAGGCCCAAAGTTACCTGGCCTTCACGGAAAAGCTCAAACCCCTGGTCGAACGGGAATATTTCGTGCGTTTCAAAAAAGTCGACCCCCACGGGAAAAAGGCCTCGGGGGCGGTGCAGAAGAAGTCTCAAGAGGTGGCCCGATACGTCTTGCCGGTGGCGGCCTTCGCCTATCTCTACCACACGGTTTCAGGTCTCACCTTGCTACGCTATTGGCGCCTTTGCCAAACCCTGGACGCGCCCTTGGAACAACGCCTCGTTGTTGAAAAGATGGTGGAAGCGGTCCTTGAAATCGCACCCGAATACCGGGCGGTTCTTGAGAAACCCTTGGAGTTGGAAAACACCACGGAAGTCCGGATGTTCGAGGGTTTCCAAACCTCGGACCAGACCCGCAAAAGCTTCCGGAAAGAATTCGACGCTTCGCTGGGAGGCTACACCTCCAAGTTGGTCGATTATTCCAAGGAAGGCGAAAAAATGCTGGCCGCCTCGGTGCGAGAGGTATTCGGCCTGCCTTCTTCCGCCCTTTCCGACGACGAGGCCATCGCCCTGGCCCTGGACCCTGGGAAGAATAAGTACCTGGGGGAAACCCTCAACGTCACCACCCACAGCAAGCTTTCCCGGGCGCTCTTTCATCCGCACTACACCTTCCGCAAGAAGCTCTCCCACACCGGCGATTCCCAGGACCAGCGCCACCGCATGACCCCGGCCTCCCGGCCCACCCTCTACGCCCTCACCCTGGACGAGCCCGATTACCTGGTGCCCGTCTTGCTGGAGCAGGACCCGGCCTTAAAGAAGGAATATGCCGGGATCATGGAAAAAACGTGGGATTCCATCACCCGGTTGAGGAAGATGGGGGTGCCGGACGAGTTCGCGGCCTACCTTTTGCCCAACGCCGTGGCGGTGCGGTTCACCGAATCCTCCGATCTGTTGAATCTGCACCACAAGCACGCCATGCGGTTGTGCTATAACGCCCAGGAGGAGATTTGGAAGGCCTCGGTGGACGAGGCGAAGCAGGTGCGGGAAACCCACCCCCGCATCGGCCGGTGGCTCCTGCCGCCCTGCGGTCTGCGCAGCCGGGCCGGGACCATTCCCGTCTGCCCCGAGGGGGAACGGTTCTGCGGGGTGGTGGTTTGGAAGAAAGACCTGAACGAATACGAGAGGGTCATATGAAAAAAACAGCATTACTTTCTTTAATGTGCTTGGCGGTTACATTCTCCATCCCGGCCTTCTCCCCGGCCTTCGCGAAGGCGAAGAAGCCCGACTCGAAGCTCCAGTCCATGCTCCGTTTGTACGCCTACGAGAAGAGCACGGATGTGGTCTCGGATGTCAGCGGGATCTTCGACGCCAAGGCCCAAAAGGTCACACTCAAGTGCGAGCTTAAAAACACGACTAAAAAGGAAATTCACGGCGTGAGGGGCTTCCTGCGTTTCACCACCTTCTTCGGTGATGTCATCACCGACCAGTCCCTGGAAACCACCGTGTCCCTGCCGCCCGGGCAGTTGGTGGGCGTCAACTGGGACATCCCCGCCGAGCGGTTCACGCCGGAAGCCCTGGAGACCTTCAAAAAGACCAAGCTCGACCAGATGCGGCAGATCTGGTACCCCAAAATGATAGCCTACACCGACGGCACCGTCGTGAAGGAATAGGACCCAATGGAACCCACCCGGCTGGTCCTCTTCGACATCGACGGTACGCTCTTGAGTACATATAGGAAGGGATGGGAAGAACCCTTTACCAGTGCCATCGCGGTTACCTTTAAGGAAATGGGGATTCCCGTCACTATCGACTCTTCGCGTTTCCGCGCCGGTGGTAAAACCGACCCCCAGATCATTTGGGAACTGCTGGAGGGGAATAATGTTTCCGAGGAGGATTTTCAGCGGGCCATGCCCCAGATCCAGAAAAGGTACCTGAGGAGCCTACGTGACAAGATTCGCGGTCCCCAGCACGTCCAGTTAAAGCCGGGGGTGGAGGCCCTACTGGAATTTCTGAAGCCCCGGGAGGACCTGCTTTTGGGGCTCCTCACCGGCAATTTCGAGGAAGGAGCCCGGTATAAACTCGAGACCCACAAGTTGAACCATTATTTCCCCTTCGGGGCCTTCGGTGACGGGACCAAAAACCGGTCGGATTTGCCTCCCCGGGCCGTAGCCGAGGCCAAGCGCTTGGCAGGCAAGGAATTTCAGGGAAAAGAAATCGTTATTATCGGGGATACACCCAACGACATTATCTGCGGAAGACCTTTGCGGGTTCGGACCATCGCCGTGGCTTCCAGCAACTACAATATGGAAGATTTAGCCGCCGAAAAACCCGATTATCTATTTCAGGACCTGACCGACAAGGAAAAGGTTCTTTCCGCCCTAATAGAGCCACTTCCGGCCTGATTTTTTAACCTCGAACCTGTAACCGAAACCTCTCCTCCCCCCTATTCATGAGCACTAGGCGGATTTAGCTTGTTTCAAGGGGAGAGGGCAATGAACTTCAAAGGGTTATTTTTCGGGGGATTGTTGTTATCAGCGGTCTTGATTGAGATTTCCTGTTCCCATCCCAATAGTACTTCGCCGACTCCCGCCAACCCTACCCCTACCTTTTCGCCAACCGTCACATTAACGCCTTTGAATAGCTTTACAATCACGACTACGCCGACCCAAACCTTAACACCCACTTCCACGCTTTCTCCTACGGCCACCGGTACCTCTACCCTGACCTTGTCGCCCACCGCCACGCTTTCACCCACCTCCACCGGGACCGGAACCCAAACCGGAACCCCTTCATACAGCCCCACACAAACATTGACCCTCACGCTCACGAATACACCCACGCAAACTTTGACACCCACGGTCAGTGAAACTACCACTATCACCTTGTCCCCGACGGTCACTGACACTCCCACCTTCACACTTACCGTCACCGTGACGGACACCATTACCCTCACACTTACGCCGACAATTACCGCCACCGCCGCTCCCCAAACCATCACCGTCTCCACGGCTTCGGTTTCCAGCAGCATTTCGTCCAGCGGGTTCATCTACACGGCGAACGGGGCCACGACCATGAGCGGCGGCGCCTTGAGCATGAACGCCCACGTGAACGATTCGATCATCCTGCCCTCCAGCAGCACCCATCCCTTGTGGTTTGACGGCGGCTCCTCAAGCTGCCTGGTGACGGGGGGAACCTCCAGCGGGCCGGTGACTTATCAGTTCCTTTCGGCGGGGACCTATTATTTCCACTGTGGCAACCATGCCCGCACCTGTGCCACGGGGGCCTGCGGCTCGACCAATTGCACGGCCATGGCGGGAACCGTCACAGTTAATTAGTTCAATCCACTTTGGTTTTGGGTTTCCGGGGGACGTCGTGAAATTAAGGGGAACTTTTTCAATCTTTATATCGTTATTGGGGATAGTCTCAGCCATATCCTGCACCCGTTCCATACAGGTTTCACCCACCAGCCCGTCGGGTAACCCTACCTCAACGATGACAGCATTCGCTGGTACGGCGACCCCCACAACCACACCGACCTTTGCCTTGGTTTGGACCCTAACACCCAGTCCCACCCTGACCCTGGCATCTACTTACTCACCCACTCCCAGCCCGACCCAAACCCCGGTTTTTAGTCTAACGCCCAGCCTCAGCCCGACATTCTCCATGAGCCCAACCCCTGCTTTTTCCCCAACGGTCACCAACCCTTTCACAACCACATCGACTCCAGCTTTCACCTTTTCCCCAACCGTCACGTATACGACGGTTCCGACGGATACATCTACCGGGTCATTCACCCCGACCACGACTGAAAGTCCCAATCCAACCGGCACTACCACCGTGGTTTTCACTTCGACGTCTTCGATTTTACCGACGAACACAACCACACCCACCCTATCGGCGACGGACACCCAATCAGGGACACCCATCCCCAGTTTCACCTCTTCCACTACCCCCGCCTTTTCGCCCAGCGTGACGGAAAGCCCAACGTCCTCTGGTACGCCTACCTCCGGGTTCACCTCAACGGTGACACCGGTGCCTACGGATACTTTCACTGACGTTCCGACGGATACCGAGACCCCGGCACCCACCATTACTTTGATCACTTCCGATACTTCCACGCCCGCTTTTACGCCGACCTTTACGGAAAGCCCAGCTTTTACCTTCACCGCCGTCCTAACCGCGACAACGACAAACACATCCTTTCCGACGGGGACCCCCACATCGACCGGCAGTCCGACCGTGACTTTAACCTCAACGGAAAGCCCAACGCCCACGAACACCTATACCGGGACACCGACGGGTACGGAATCCGGTACGGTAACGCCTACGCTCACGACGACTCCCAGTTTGACCCCCACCCTCACTTTATCGCCGACAACCACCGTCAGCCCGACTCCCACCTTGACGCTAGCGCCTTCCCTCACTCTTACAACGACCGTTTCGCCTACCTTCACCTTTTCCACGACCCATAGCCCCTCGATGACCATGACTTCGACCCCAACTTCCACCTTGATGTTTTCAACGACGCCCACCCTGTCCTTTACCCTTACCTCCACGGATACACCCCTGTCCACTTCCACTGTCACTCCGGCGCATACGGCGACAGCCACATCCAGCCCTTCGGTTTCCGCGACCTATAGCGCCACTGCCTCTTCTACGGCGACCTTGACCGTCACTTTGAGCCCGAGCGTCACGCCGACCAAAACGTCTTCTCCGGCATTAACCCCCACGAATACCGGTAGTTCCACAGCCACGCCAGCGTTCACGATGACGGATACGGATACCTCCACCCCCACCGTGACATTTACCCGTACCGCCACCCCGAGTTCAACCGCCACAGCTACCAATACTTCCTCTCCGGTCTTTACGCCTACGGTTACTAGTAGTTCCACATCCACGCCGGTACTGACGATGACCACCACGGGCACCTCCACCCTCACCATGACTTTCACCCGTACGGCCACCCCGACCTCAACGGCATCCCTCACCCCGACGGGGACCCAGACCGGCACCCCCACCCGAACCGCGGTATTTACACCGACCTACTCCTCCACGGCGACTTCCACATCCACCGTGGCCAATACCGGGACCCCGACTTCGACCCTAACAACAACCAGTACTTATTCTCCCGTCTTTACGCCCACCTTTACCCGAAGTTCCACCGCCACACCCACCTGGACGATGACCATTACGGGAACAGCCACCCCCACAGCGACTTTCACTCAAACCCTGATTCCCAGTTCGACCGCGTCCCTCACCCGCACCTCTACCGCGTCCGTCACCCCGACGCTTTCCATGACTCCCACCCACACCCATAGCCCCACGATGACAGCCACCCCCACGGCTACACCGACGGGCACAACCATGGCGACGGTTACCATCACACCGACCGTGGTTTCTTTCTCCCAGACTATCTACCCCCTGATTTCAGCTAATTGCTTCAGTTGCCACGCCAACGGCGCTTCTTCAGGCGGGATGAGCCTGGGCAATCCGGCCAGCGTGGCCACCGTGTACCAAGCCTGGCTCGGAACGGGCTCCGGCGCCACGGCCAGCACGACCAACAACTGCGGCATAACCGATTACATCCTTCCCGGGAACCCGGCTTCCAGCCTGGTCCTCCAAAAGCTGAACGGTTCTTGCGCCCCCCAAATGCCTTTGGGGGGCACCGCCTTCACCGCCGGTGAGATCGCCGAATTTACCAACTGGATCAACGCCGGCGCGCCCAACAATTAAAAAGGCCAACAAAACCTATTTCACCGCGAAGACGCGAAGAACGCCAAGGACAACGAAAAATGAGTAAGCAAAAGAAACATAAAATTTCGCATTAATTTTTTACTTTCTTGGTTTCCTTCGCGTCTTCGCGGTTCAAATTGTCTTCGGTTTTGATTTTGTTATAGACCCTGAGTTTTACCCCCAAAAACTTTCTTGCAAAAACCCTTTCCGGCCCCGAAGATTAAAAAAGACCACAACCAATGGAAAAGGGGAAATTCATGACGACTCATATACGCCTGGCCCACAGCCCGGACGCGGACGACGCTTTCATGTTCTACGGGCTCGCCAAGGGCAAGATCGACACCGAGGGCATCGAGTACGAGCACGTTTTGAAGGATATCCAGACCCTCAACGACTGGGCCCGGGAAGGGCGCATGGAAGTGACGGCCATCTCGGCCCACGCCTACGCTTACGTGAAGGAAAAGTACGACGTCCTAACCCACGGGGGGAGCATCGGGCGCAATTACGGCCCCATGGTGGTGGCCACCGAGCCCATGACCATCGAGCAGTTGAAAGGCCGTAAGATCGCCGTACCGGGCAAACTCACCAGCGCCTACCTGGCTTTGAGGCTTTGCCTGCCCGATTTCGTGGAAGTGGTCATGGATTTCGACCGCATCATGGACGAGGTTGTGAAGGGTACGGTTGAGGCGGGTCTGTTGATCCACGAGGGCCAGCTCACCTACAAAGACAAGGGATTACACAAGATCCTCGAACTGGGCGAATGGTGGTTCAAAAAGACAGGAATGGTCCTGCCCATGGGCCTTAACGCTATTCGCAAAGATCTTTCCCCGGACGTGAAGGCAAAAGTTTCCAGGCACCTCAAGCAATCGATCCTATTTTCCCTTGAGAACCGGGACGCGGCCCTCGATTACGCTTTGGGGTTTGGCCGGGGTCTTTCGCGCGACGTGGCGGACAAGTTCGTCGGAATGTGGGTGAACGACCGAACGGTCGATATGGGCGAAGAAGGCCAAAAGGCGGTCCGGCTTTTCCTGCAAGAAGGGGAGAAGATGAAACTGATCCCCCCTGTCGGCGAGGTTGTGTTTGTCGATTGATAAAAGGTCTTCCGGTGATGCCAAAAGCCAATCGATAAAGGCTAATAGCTGGTCTTTGTACATTGCCGAATGTTCGGATGGTACCTACTACACCGGCATCGCCAAGGACGTAACCAAACGCATTGAGGCCCACAACGCGGGCAAGGGAAGCAAATACACCGCGACCCACGGGCCGGTGCGGCTAGTCTTCCAGGAGCCCCAAGGCGATTATTCCACCGCCCTGAGGCGTGAATACCAAGTTAAGCACATCCCCAAGACCCGTAAAAAACGATTCGTGGAGGGTGAAACCCTCCCCCCGCCGGATGAAAAAGGGAAAATGCCCTTCCAAAAAGAGAAAAAACCCAAAAAGAAAAACAAGAGATTTTAAAACCCATTTCACCGCCAAGACGCTAAGTCCGCCAAGAAAAAAATATGAAGATGATTTTTAGACCGTTTTTTGGGTTCTCTAAATCTTGAGCTGTTCTTGGCGCCTTGGCGTCTTGGCGGTGAAAATTGCTTTTTTGGTTTTTGTTTTAGAAATCCCCTGTTGGCTCATTCCGCCGTTTAAGGTACAGTTCACCTTATGAACCAGCCACAGTCCCCCCTGGAAGTCGGCGCGGCCCTGATCTATGAGAACGGGCGCTACCTGATCACCCAACGCCTGCCGGAGGATTCCTTCGGGGGTTACTGGGAACTGCCCGGCGGAAAGAAAGAACCCAACGAGTCGCTGGAACAATGCGTGGTGCGGGAACTGAAGGAAGAGCTGGGCATCGAAGTCTACATCCGCAAATTCTACAAGATCGTCAATTACCATTACCCCAGCCGCGCTGTCCGGCTCAACATCTTCCTTTGTGGGGTGAAGAGCGGGGTTCCCCAAAAGATCGAGGTGGCCGATTTCGCCTGGGTGGCACCCCAAGACCTGCCCACCTACAACTTCCCCGAGGCGGACCAGACCCTGATCGAAGAAGTCATGAAGAAAGATTGGGCCGCGGACGAGCACGCCAAGTACCTCCATGAGTACCTGGAAGGGATTCGTCTGTTTAACGACGGCTTTTATTTCGAGTGCCACGAAATGATCGAGGATATCTGGATGAAGGTGGAGGGGCTGGACAAGCTTCATTATCAGGCCATCATCCAAGTGGCAGTGGGCATCCATCACTATAAGAATGGTAACTGGCCGGGGGCCATGGGAATGTATGAGAAGGCATTGGCCAAGTGGAACCAGCTTCCCGAAACTTATTTGGGGTTGAGCATCGTCAAGCTCAAGGAAGACTTCGGATTATTCTTCGGCACCATCCAAAAAGCTGGCGCCCATGGCATGCAACATGTTCCGGAAAGTTCAATACCGAAGATCAATTTACCGGAGTGATAGAATTAGTAGGCCGCGACGGGGACCCGTTGTGGACGATAATTTAACGGTTTTTCTTTACCTTGGAATTTCTCCGTCTTCGCTTTTCTCATTTTAAAACCAGCAATTTCCCCGTGACGGTTTGCTTCTTCCCCAGCCCTTCCACTTCCAGGACATAGTAGTAAAGGCCATTGGAAAGGCCACCCATGTTCAACGAAAAGTTGTTGTTCCCGGCAGTCGCATGGCATTGGGCCTGCCTAACCTTGCGGAAGGATACGGTGAAGATTTTCAGGGTTACCTGGGAGGCGTTTTGGGAAAGGCTGTAGGGAAAAGTGACATGGCCTCCAGTGGTCGAGGGATTAGGGTAAGGGGCTTGGGCATAGAGAAGTTGTGAGGGGTCAATGGTGGGTGTGCAGGTGAAGCCTGGAAAGCCGCAGGGAAGGGGGGTATAGGTTAGGGTTAAGGACACTGTGGGGGTGGGCGTGATGGTTGGGGTCGAAGTAAGGGTGATGGTGGGCGTCTGGGTGCGGGTAGAAGTGGGGGTTGGAGTCATAGTAATGGAAGGAGTAGAGGTGGGGGTATAGGTAGAAGTAATGCTTGAGGTCACCGTGGGGGTAGGAGTAATGGTAGGTGTCGAAGTAACGCTTGGAGAAGGGGTAATGGTAGGCGTGGGAGATAGGGTAAAGGTAAAAGTGGGTGAGGTGGTTTTTGTCGGCGAGAGGGTGAAGGTTCCGGTGGGCGTGAGACAATTGGACAGGGTGACATCATTGATGTACCAACCCCTTGCGTTGTTGGGGGAACTGTCAGTGTTAACAACGAATTGGATTTGGATAGAGCCAAATGTGACGGGAGCCAAAGGAACTTGCTCCAAAACCCAGCCTCCCGAGGAAGTAGAGGAGGTGGACCAGAGATTTTCCCAGTTGTTGTTATTGTAGGGCGCCCATTGAACGGAGAGGGTGTCACCTCCGTCGGTCTGCCACCAAGTATAGAAGTTCAATGTGTCGGTAGGATCGCACACGATGTAAACATACCCGCTTGGACTTGTTAAAGTACCCGCGTTGGAAGCTCCAGTGGCGTAGGTGCAGGTTGCATCGATGCCATAATAGGCAGACCAAAGGTGGATAAAACTGTTGGAGCAGGGGGAGACACTATCTTCCACGGGGTGCCAAAGCCCGGTGAAGTTCCAACCGGTGAACGGCCCGTAATTAGGTGTGGCGGTAGGGGTTGGCGTCAAAGTCCAGGTGCTGCCGAGGGCGACCGAGGAAATTTCATTGGAAGCCACTGTAGTGTTGCCCTGGGCGTCGATGGCCTGAGTGATGTAATAGTATGTGATACCGGGGTCGGCGGTGGTATCGGTAAAGGAAAGGGTGGATCCATTGGCAGTATATCCTACGGCGGTGTAGGGTCCTCCAGTGACATTGGAACGAGAAATGAGGTAGTCCGCTGTGGAGAAAGCAGTGGTTTGGGGGGCGACCCAGTTAAGGGAGATTTGGTTAGTCGATGGTGAAGCGGTAAGGGAAGAAGCAGGCCTGATGGCGGCTAAAGCCCTGTGACAATTCATTTGGCCCCAGCCAGTGTACTGATTGAAACCACCTCCTAAGGTGTCGGCGGTAGTATAGAGGTCCTGTGTGACGGCGGCAGGTGAAAGACCTTGGTCAAGAAGAATGGCGACCATGGCTGAAACTTGGGGAGCTGCTGCTGAAGTCCCATTACCACCACCTATACAAGTAACGCAGGAATAGGAAGGCGCGGTAATTCCACCACAAACAGGTACAACCAATCCGATCCAAGAACCATAATTGGAAAAAGAGCATCTAGTTTCTGTGTTGTCCACGGCACCAACCCCTATGGCGTAGGGATCGCTCGCTGGACTATATTGGGTACCGTTTCCATCGTTACCCATTCCGCCTACTACAAGACTACCGTTTTGCCAAGCATCGGAACTTTCAGCCGAGAATTCACCTGGGACTGTTACAAAACTACAATTGATAGATTTAGCGCCATTGTTAATGGCGTATTCAATCCCTTCGGCACTGGTTAAATCATTAGCAGTGCTTCCTAGAGCTTCGACAATTAATAATGAACAATTGGCACAAATTCCAACACCTCCTAGATTATTGTTTGTGTCAGCGCTAGCGATTCCAGCAACGATAGTTCCGTGACCGATTGTATCGGTGACATCACTGCTATCAGTTATGAGGTTGTAACTATTAGGGTCGATCTTCCCAATGAATTCTTCGTGAGTGACTAGTGCACCAGTATCTACAATGGCGATTTTGGCCGATGACCGACCTAACGAAGCATTAGCTATCCAAGGGTCCGGATCATTCCAGGCTTGATCCATGTGCATTTGATTCACGTTCCATTCGTTGCTTCCATCTTGGTAATCGGGGTCATTGGGGAATGGGTAAGGGGTATAGGAAAGAAGATAAACCCTATAATTGGGGTGGACTCTTTTGAAAAAAGAATTTTGTTTCAGGGTTTCGACATAATCGAGAACTTTTCCATCAGGGACTTTAAGGACCAAGCTGTGTATACGCGGAGCTTTGTGGAGAATTTCATATCCCAGTCCTTGGACAAAGGTTTCTTGTTGTACATTGGTAACATTTGATTTGAATTGCACAACCACCTGGCCGTCAATGAACAATTCTCGACCGTTTGCATCCAATGGCACTGAAACGGCGAAGGCCAGAAGGGGCATTAAGCCGGATATCGTTCCCAGAAGCAAAATGAAGTGTTTTAGGTTCAAATATTTTTCTCGCCTACTACATCAAAAATCTTTTATGGCAATTTTATACCCATAAAATGAGATGATCTTGAAAGATTGTTTTTTCTATTTGTACATCAACCCTTAGCCAAACGCCTTGTGGAAGTAGTTCAGGAACCCCTTTTTACTTACCGTTCGCAATATTACCATTAGCAGTCCACAGGACTGATAAGAACGTAAACCACTGATACTTCAAAAGGGAGACCCAGGTTGGATAGCAGGAAGGGTTTTCTGGCCGCATAGGTCCATTATCCAGTGACAAACCGGCGTTCATTAGTGACAAAACCAGGGTTGTCTAGCGGTATAGTTCCGTTTATTGGTGACAAACAAGCGTTTATTAGTGACAGAAACACGGTTGTTTACCGGCATGTCTCCGTTATCCAGTGACAAAACTGCGGTATTCTGCCGGCAGATACCCGTTTATCAGTGACAAAAGTACGTACGTCTAACGGCATTTCTCATGTCACCAATGACAAAACGACGATTTCGTGCTGGCATCCCCCCATTCATTAGTGACAAACCGGCGTTATCCAGTGACAAAGATCATATTTCTAACGACACGGATACTATTAATCTTTTCTAGTTTCCAATGGCGCGTACCGAACAACTATTCATTTAGTCGATATAGCAGGGGGTTCACTATGGCGGGTACTCCAACTCTGGATTGGCTGGATAAACTGGTCGCCCTTAAGGCCCAGCTTGAAAAGACACCATCAGCCAAGCGGGCCGGTTTGGCTAAGGCCTTAAAATTCAGCGAAACCTTTGTCGCCTACCTTTTAACCATTCACCCTGTCCTCGACCAGGCGGCCATAGATAAGATCCGCTCTGCTAATAAAGATAACCCACCGTTTACCCTCTCCTTTAAAAGTGCCCAAGCCTTTTCGGGCCTGAGAGGCGGGGTCCCGAACCCGGTAGCGGCGGGCCATGAGATTTTGGACCAGGTTCTAGCCCACCACCTCACCCGGCGCCATATCGAGGCCCTGATTGACCATATAGCAAGCGGAAAGCCAGCCAAGGATTTTGACCATAAGAAAGTGAGAAATAAGCGGTCTAAAAAACCGTCGACCCCTACTATCCCACCAGTAAATCAAGCCACGGCGGTGGAGGAAGTTAAGACACTGGATATTCCTAGCCAGGGTAAAAGTGCAAATAATGCGGAAGAGAAACTGACACTTGGAGAGGCCATTGGTGGATTTATAGGTTTAATCATTTTGATCTGGGTGGTCGGGAAACTCATCCAGTTTGTGTTGTGGCTTTATCACCATTTTTTTGGTTAATCTCCAGACCTTTGAAATATCCGTTCTGTGGTTAGTTGCCGACTATAAAATCGCCCCAAATTTTGGGTGCAATACCCTGAAGAATTAAAAAATAACCCTCTTTGAAGGATATAACAAACATGTTATATTTAAAAATGAAGATATTCTTCTATCAAACACCCAAAGGAAACCGCCCGGTAGAGGAATTTATTCTCGCCCTATCCAAGGATGATCAGGTCCTTTTTAGGAAACATAAGGACGGAATTGAAAGGGATGGTTTTCAATATCCTTATGTTGTTTTCAAGCATTTGGAAGGGAAACTTTGGGAGATAAAATTCAAAGGCTTGGATGGCAACTACCGGATAGCCTATGTGGTTATTTCGGGGGCAAGAATGGTTTGGCTCCATGCCTTCAAAAAGAAAACCCCAAAAACACCCATCCATGATTTGGACACTGCCTTGAAGAGGATGAAGGAGGTTATGAACGATGAAAAAAACGCGTAAACCCTATTACGATCCAACGCCTTTCTTTAAAAAGCTTGAAAGAGATCCTGAGGTCAGGATTTTAATGGATCAGCAGGAAGAAAAATTCCGTCTTGCCACCGCGATTAAAAAAGCCCGCGAACACGCGGGATTAAGCCAAGTGGCCTTGGCAAAGAAAATCGGAACCAAGCAAAGCGCCATTTCCAGGGTTGAAAGCGGTGTTTACCGTTCGATCCCTTCCTTGGGTTTTTTACATAAGATCGCCGCCGCCTGTGGGGCTCACTTGGGAATAACGTTTGATTTCCGTAAGGCCAGCTAGAAAGGTTTGTCCATGACCTGTCTCCCAAAGCTCAATGAGCGCAGGGAGTACAGGGAACCGATTGAACAACCTTGGTAAATCTTTAGCAATTCTAGGTTCTTTTTACAGTAGAAGACTTGAAACTTGACGAGACGCCCTATTACCAACATTCTTATGTAACCTTATATCCCATTATTCCCTATTAAAAGTTAGGAGCTTGGGCCCTTGGATTTTAACGACAGCCAATGGCAGGCCTGGACCGGGTTAATGAAACTGACCCAGGAAGGCGACCGCCAGGCCTATGAGCGACTTTTGGTGGAAATCAGCCCTTTGATTCTCAATTACGTGCGCAAAAGGGTCTTTAATCCCCAGCACGTGGAGGATATCTTCCAGGAGGTGCTTTTGACCTTTCATAAGGCCAAACACACCTACCGGACCGACCGGCCCTTTTCACCCTGGTTTTTCGCGGTCGTCCGCAACGCGATCTGGGCGTCCCTGGAAAAGAACCAAAAGATCGCCCAACGGGAACTTTTAATGGACGAATTCCCGGAAACCGCCGCCCTAGAAGTTGGCGAAGGGATGGATGACCGGCTCCACTTGGCTTTGGAATCCCTCCCGGCGGGGAACCGCCAGGCGGTGGAATTACTTAAGATTCGAGGTTTGAGCGTGGAGGCGGCCGCAAAGGAACTGGGGATCTCCAAAATCGCCCTGAAGGTCAGGGCCCACCGGGGATACGCCCTCTTACGGAAGTTTATGATCGCGCAACGGGATAAAAAGACATGAGTGAACCCATCCAAAATACATTGAACGCTTCCTTGAACGAGGCCCAACGGCGGCTGGTGGAGAAGCTCGTGGCGGATAACAAGCCCGTCAAACCCGTGCCTTCGGTTCTTCAGCAATGGGTGGTTTGGATGGGTTTTGCCCTGGTGGTCGTGGCGGTTTCCCTTAGCCTGATCGGGCCCCAGTTCGAGATCATGGAAAGGCTCTCCGAACCCGCTTCAGGGGGGTTCTTGCTGTTGGCTTTTATTCTTTCCGCCCTTACGGCATGGATGGGCATCGCCTCCAGCATGCCCGATCACCGGCCCCATCCCGCTCCCCGGGTCATCGCCGCTTTATTCGTCATATTCCTTTTCAGCATGCCCTTTTTGTTCTTTGACCGGGACACGCTTTCGCAAGTCTGGGCCAACAACATGGAAGACGGATGGTTTTGCGTAAGGACCGTGGTGTTGGTGGCCTTCCCTTCCTGGGTGATGCTGGGCTGGATGGTTTCCCGCAACGCTTCCTTCCACTCCGGTTGGACGGGGGCCTGGCTGGGGGCCTCGGCATTTCTTTTGGGGACGGGCACGATCCAGCTTCATTGCGCCCATTGGGAAACCTGCCACATGCTGGTGGACCATTTACTCCCCATGTTGGTTCTGATTTTCCTGCCGATCTGGATCGGCGGTTACTGGTTCTCACGTTGGAGAAAATAAAAACCGCTTCGTCTGGTTGTAACCTTTTGCTTTTCTCTCCTCTATGAATTGACAGAAGTGAGCATGATCAATTCGTGGAGGTTGTCTATGAAAACTCAAAAACTATTGGTGGTTTTAGCCTTGGTGGTCACTGGATCGGCGGCCATCATCGCCGGGTGCAGTAACAACCCCGGTAGCCCGGGCGGCAATTATTCCAACAATCCTCCCGCCCCCACCCCGACCACAACCAACACGAACAGCGCTACATCTTTTGTAAGTTCGGTATATCCGATCGTTTCATCCAGCTGTTTTAGCTGTCATGCCAACGGGGGGAGCGGCACCGGATACATGAACCTTGGCAGTTCACCTAGTTCTTCCAGTGTTTACAGCGCGTGGGTGGGGGTTTCGGCGAACTCGGCTAACAATTGTTCCATCGCTAATTACATTTCAACCGCCGGAGGTTCCACAGGACTCAGCCAAAGCCTGATCATCCAAAAAATAATTGGTTCCTGCTCACCTCAAATGCCGGATGGCGGGTCTCTCACCTCACAGCAAATCGCCACCTTCAGCAGTTGGGTGAGCGCTGGGGCGCCCAATAACTAAAAGATGTCAGGGTTTACTCGCTGTAGACGTCTTCTTTTTTCTGAACCTGGTCCGCGATGATTGTCGAGTCCAGGTTCTTGGCGTCGACCGCCACGGGTGCCAATAGCACGGCCTTGACGCTCTTTTCACCATTAGGTATTTCCACGAATTGACAGTCAAACTCGGTGGCCTTGCGGGCCAACTTGGCGGCCAGATAGGCCGTTTCTTCGGCTAGTTTTTTGGGGGGATAATAAACCGTCATGAGTTGGGTGCCGGAAGCGATTCGGCGGCACGTGGCCAGATCTTCACCCATACCTGCAATAACAAAATCAACTTTAAACTGACCTTTTATAAAAAAAAGAATAATTTTTTCTACCTCTTTATAATTTGGCAATGCGATTGCGTCAAAGTGGTTTAATTTAGGTGAAATCATTGAATCTATTAGGAGTTTTTGCCTTTTTGTATCTGTTTCAGTTTGAACAGACCATAAGGGAGTAACGATTTGGATATTTCCATGATCTATAAGTGATTGGAGCACATTCAGCTGTCCCTTCCGAATGTCTGTTGAGTTACTGCCCTCATCCAAGAGAATGTAACGACCTTTAGGAACTGTTTTAATTAAAGTTTTGGCCTGCAACTCACCTGCTTTCACATAGTTGAAATCAATGAAGTAATCCAAATCACTGCCGGGAATCAACTGCTCCAGGGCAATCACTTTGATTCCGGCGGTATGCGCGGCGGTTACCAGAGGCGAGGCCTTTGAAGGATCACAGGAAATAACAACCAAGGTTTGGATACCCTGTTGGATTAAGTCCTTTACCTGATTTTCCTGGGCGGCCGGGTCGTCGCTCGCATCCTTCAGTAACAAGTCCGCGTGATCATCATTCAATGCTTCCTGAAATTTCTTAAGGAAGGGTTCTCGCCCTTGGGTATGGTCGAGGGAAAGGCCGATCTTAACCTTAGGGCCTAGGTGGCCCCAGCCAGTCAAAAGCAGGAATGCGAAACAGAAAATAATGGATCGTTTCAAGCGCATGGGTTTTCCATATCTTCCAACATGATTTAATGATTATAAGAAGGGTAGGGGAAGGGTTTCAGGGAAAAAGAGGCATTCCAGGATTGCGGTCCCGTGTATTCGGCGATAAAGTTTGGCCGTATCACGATCCAGTTCGTTGAAGGGGTGCCATTCTTGTGGATCTCATTTTTTAAACCGGTTAAGAGTGTTTTATATTTGGGCCTTGCACTTTGGGTCGCCCATGGTTTTCTGCCGAGCATTTTATGCGCGCAAGAAGACGACCCCGGCCTTATTCGGGCCCTCCAAACCGACTCCGCCTCGGTGGACAACACCTATTACCTGTTTGCCTCCTTTGACAACGACACCTCGAACTATCACGATATCTATATGTATGGGGAAGGCGTCATCACCCTGGGGAAAGATTGGGGCGTGGAAATTGATTTTCCCGTACTTTATGACTGGGATCCCCTAGGCCGGTACCCGGTTGGGTTAGGACCGATCGGGCTTAATGTGCGTTATGAGGCTTACCACTTCGGGGGATGGAGTAGTGAGACTGCCGGGGTCTTCTCCATTGAGGCAGGGGCGGCCTATGGACCCCCAAATGATACTTACCGATATATTGGTAGCAGTTGGATGTTGGAAGCTCTGGGTGGATACCGGGTGGGGAAATTATTCATAGAGGGAAACTATTGTTTCCAGGGAGGGATTGATCCCCAGGTCTCCAGCCAAGTTGAGGCCAATACCAGCCTTGGATACAGCTTGGGTTCCAATTGGTACATCCAGGGAGAGGCCGATTTCACGGCTATTACGACGCTTCCCACCAGTTCTTCCTGGGTTTTTATTCCCCAGATCGCTTTCCAGCCGGAGGAATGGTTATTTGAGTTTGGGGAAGCCCTGAACGAAACTCCGGCGGGCGTTACTGAGATATTGGTCGCCCGCACTTTTTAAGAATAACAAATAAAACCAATATCACCGCCAAGACGCAAAGTTCGCAAAGAAAGGCAAAACAAATATTTTTTGATCCTTTTCCGATTTTCCTAATTCTATGTTCTTCTTGGCGGTCTTGGCGTCTTGGCGGTAAAAATTGTCTTTGCTCTGAAGTTTTATAACGTATTGTGCGTTCCTCAATAGAACAAATAAGCATCCGCCATGACCATGTCCTCGGTCGGGCCATAAGCCACATAGTTGGGGGAACCGTTGGTGGGAACTGCCCGGCTCAAATCGAGCTGAAACTTCAAGTTGTGTACCGGGTAACACCTGAAGCTGACTACATGCCGCAATCCCTGAGAGGGGTTGGTTCCCAGGGAGTCCCAAAACCATTCGGTGGCAAACCGCAGGTAACAGTCGAATCCTAAATCCCCTTCCGCGCTCAAGTGATATGCCTGAATGTTGTCCTGGATGCCGGAGGAAATGCCGTTGTAGCCCATGTCATATTCGGCCAATAGGACTACCGGCGATAGGCGCCCCCAGCCATAGGCGCCATAGCGCAATGTCCCGGTGGGCAAATCCAGGTTTTGACCGTAAACCGATCCGGCGAGGGCCCAACCGTCCCACTGGAACCCTCCCTTGCCCGCGAAGGATTTTTCGATCGAGGCGGAATCCCCGTTGAAAATTGCGAAATTCAAGAAAGTCGGGTCGGCGAAAACTCCACCTTCCAGCCCCTGGGCGGGGCTGCTGTTGAAATCGAAACCCAAGGGAGATCGCACCAGGCTGTTGTCGTCGGCCAGCTCCAAACCGTAGGGGATGGTGAATTTGCCCAGCTTCACATATCCATCCGCCGGCAGGTTGGACCACAGGATGTACATTTCGTTGGTCGTTTCGGTGTCGAGCCGGTAGGTGAATACCCCCTGGAGGTCCGTGTTCGGCTTCACGGCGATCTCAAGGGCTTGCCGGCCCCCGTTGGGTAATAGGGGGTTGGAAATGCTGCCGGAGGGGCCGCTCACAAATCCGTTCACGTTCGTGACCGGATTCAACGGGTTAGGGTTTTGGTAAAAGGTCCCGAAATAACTCTCGTGGATATCCAACCCCACCGAAACGGCCAGCGGTAGGGTTTTGTTTGCGTCCTTGGCCGCGTTTTCCAGGCCCTCCCAGTCGAAGGTGGCCAACTGGTTTCCGTATTTTTTCCCGAAAGTATTCCGGATCCATCCGCCGGTTTGGTTCACATGGCAGGCGTTGCAGTTGACCCCGTTCCAAGCCGCGAAGTAAGGCTCTGTCCATCCCAAACCGGGAATTAACAGCAGGAAAGTTAAGGCTGTTTTCAATTTCATATCGCTCCTCCGGATATTTGAAAGACTGGTGCGGATTGGTTGCCGGTGTTTCGGACTGGATCAGATGAGGTTGACCTTGACGGGTGAAGTGCTTGAGCTTCTTTAGAAAAATTAGGCTGGGTGGATGAAGCGCTGGTGCTGTAAGCCCAAGAAATGAAAATCGAATAGGCCAACAATAGAAAAAGAAACGTTTTAATCATGGAAGAAAACCCCGTTTTGAAAGAATCAACCTTCAAGGATGACTAGGGCGGGGAAGAAGACGGGGTTACAAAAACCTGAAGAATTTATAAGTTTTGGGGTTCTAAGGGAGAGAAATCGAGCAGTTTCTTTTCCACATGGGGTATTTCACACGCTCTAAAGCGCTGTTTTGGGTGAATTGTTTGAAATCCCCTTCCTGCATTTGGGAGGCTGTTTCCTGGGTTAATCCCAAAATTTCGGGCCGGGGAGCAAAAGCCTTCTCCCGTCCGGCCGGGGCATTGGCGTTATAGGGGCAAACCGTTTGGCAGAGGTCGCAACCGGCCAGATAGCCGTGCAGGTCCACTTTCCCTGTAAAGTCGGAGCGGTGTTCCAGGGTGAGATAGCTGATGCATTTGTTGGCGTTCAAGACACCGGGTTCCTCCAAGGCCCCCACAGGACAGGCATCCAGGCAAGAGGTGCAGGTTTTGCAAAGGTTGTCGACCGGTTCGTCATAGGCCAGTTCCACATCGGTCAGGATTTCGCCTAAGAAAAGATAGGAACCGAACTTGCGGTTGAGGAGCAGGGTGTTCTTGCCGATCCAACCTAATCCGGCCTGGGCCGAGTAACTTCGCTCCAAGACCGGGCTAGTATCAACGTACCACTTGGCCTGGGCCCCTGGGCAAAGGGTAGTGCAAAGGTAATCCGAGAGCACCTTCAGCTTTTCGCCGACGACCAAGTGATAATCCTGTCCCCAGGCGTAACAGGAAATGAGATGTTTCTCGAGCAAAGGGTAATGCTCAGGTTGGGGGTTGTAGCTGAGGGCTACGCAAAAGAAAGATTTGGCTCCGGGAAGCAAAAGCTGGGGGTCGCCCCGCTCGTTTTTCCGGCGTTCCAAATAACCCATCTCCCCGGCGTAACCCTTGGACAGCCAATCCAAAAAATAAGGGTAGTCGGGGGAAGGGCGGGCGGAAGCCGCGCCGGAAAGTTCAAAACCCAACACGGAGGCTTTTTGTTTCAAGAGGCGGGTGGTTTCCGCCGGGGTCATTTGTTCTTGAATTGGGAGTAGGTTAATCCCACGGCGCTCACCAGGGATAGGGCCATGATGGTCAACACGTAGGGCTTCATCGTGGAGTGAAGGCCAAGGTAAAGAAATAAGCCGAAGACTACGACTAGCCATGAAAAGACCAGCCAGAAGAGGTCCCAAGGGTTGTCCTGGGAAACCCGGTGGAGCCTCATCTTGAGGGCGAATTCACTGGCCGTGAACCTTTCCCGGGTATGGCGGTTGTCCACTTGCCCGCCCAGGTTTTTCAGGAACAGTTCCACTAAGGCTAGTTGAAGCTCAAAGGCCTTGGCAGGGGCATCGGAGGATACGTGGAGATTGTATTTACCCGTATCCCCATCGAAGGACACCAGGCACTCCACTTCCGGGGGACCAGGTTCATAGAAACGCAGGGCGTCCCAACTTTCCGGTTTGCCCTTCACGTTGATTTCCACTGGAAAACCCATTTTATGTATCTGGTTCAAGAGTTCGGGCGCGGCGGGATGGGTTTTTTGCTCTGGGGTTAGGATGAATTCGGGCATGGCGCTCTTAAGAATTAGGAAATGGGTATGTGCGTCATTATAGCCGTGAGCGAGGGGACGGGAACCAGGCATAAAAAAAGGGGCAGGAAAACCCGCCCCTTTACAAAAGAAAAGAGACTTTTTAGGCCTTGGCGGCCGTCGATTCCAGGTCCTTGCGGTAAAGGGGAGCCCAGCCCGACTGGTCCTTGAACAAACGGACACATTGGATGTTTTTTTCCTCGGTCAGGTAAAAGCGGTGGAACCGGTTGGCTGGAACCAGTATGAAATCGCTGGGGTGGACGGTAACCTTCATCCAGCGGTCGTCCAGGCTACGGATTTCGAAGACCCCCGCGCCTGCCAGCACGAAACGGACCTCGTCGTCGGTGTGCAGGTGTTCCCCCACGAACTTCTGGCAGAGGGCGTCGAAGTTCGGCATCTCGGGCCACATCTTGACCTGGTCCATGGTGACATAGCCGCGTTCCTTCATGAGGGCTTCCAGCGGCGCCTTGTACTTGGTTTCATCCGTCTCGAATTGCTCGTAGGTGACGCCCTGGGCGTTCAGTTCCTGGGCCGTGATTTTCTGGTTCGTGTCCGTCCAAATGGCTTTCATCTTTTCCTCCCCTTAAAAACTATACAGACTTAGTCGTTCGAGATGCCTAATTGCTTGCGACGGGCGGCGGCGGCGAAAAGGTAGTCGTAACACTCGGCGTGGGTCTTGGCCTGTTGCCAGTCCTTCCCCCAAACATAGACGCCGTGGTTGCGTACCAAAACGGCGTAGGATCGGGGGTTGTTTTGGACGGCTTCGCCCAGCGAATCGGCCAGGTCGCACTCGTAAGCGGTGTTATTAATGATGGGGACATTCACCGTATCGAAGGCCCCGTAACCCTCCAGGCCTTTTTGCATTTCCAGGTTGCTGATGGTGAATTGTTTGTCGTAAAGCTCGGTGGCGATGACCGCGTTGAGGGAGTGGCTGTGCAATACCGCCCCCGCCTGGCGCTGCTGGTAAGCGTGCATAAAGAGGGGAGCGCACTGGGAAAGCTTCAAGCCTCGCCCGGGTTCCTGGAGTACCCGGCCTTCCGAGTCCAGTACGAAAATATCCTCCGGTTTCAGGCGTTCCTTCTGGATCGCGCTGGGAGCCATGTATATCTTATCTGTCTCGCGAATGGAAATTCCCCCACCCGTGCCGGAGGCCCAGCCTAGGCCGTAGAAATGGCGGCAAAGCTCGCAAATGAGTTCGCGTATTTCCTGGGGGGAGGCTGACTTTTCAGGAGCTTCTTTTAAGTTGATATTCATTTTCAGCTAAAATAGTGAGCCCCGACGTAAAATTCAATAGTCGGAGACGAAGCGGACGCAATTTAACATGAGTTGACCTATCGTCACCAAGATCCAGGAGTAGAAGTTGTCCCCTTACCAAAGCATGGAAGAGATCGAAATCCTCTGTTCACCGGAACAAGCCTACCACGCCCTAACCGATTGGGAGGAGCGGTCCCGGTGGAGGAGGGGGATGAAGATCGAATGGCAGGGAAGCGCCGAAGCCAGTGTCGGCCAGGAAGTCTCCTTTCGAACGGAGGGGGCCTTTCCACCTGTTTTCTTCAGCTATCGGATCATGGGGTTAGAGCCTCCGGGCCGTATCTATATGGAATATATGAATTGTTCCCTTCAAGGAAGGGCGGCCATGGAGGTTACCCCCATGGAAAAGGGTTGCCGGGTTTCCTTTTATTGGATGAAGGTCGAGCCAAAGGGTTGGATAACCCGAATCTATTTCGTGCTTGGTTTAGGGATGAAATCTCATCGCCATCGGACCATGGAAACATTCCGAATGTTAAAGGAACATTTAGAAAAAAAACCTCAAAGGTGATTTCGCGATTTTAAGGGGTTACCACCCCAAAATTTGCTTGAGATGGGTTCTCAAAATTTCCGCTATTTGTCGATGAGCGACCGATTTCGGGTGGTTTTCGCACCCCATTTCATCCGGGGGGATTTTGGGGTACCCGACAAAATAAACTCGTTTTTCCCCCGCTTTGTTTATTTCCCTAACGATTTCCATGACTAAAGAAAAAAGTTGAGGTTCGCCTATTGAAACGAGACAAAAAATAGATGTTTGGGGATAAACCTTCCGAACACGCCTCAACAGATCTAAATAACCATCGATGAAAATCTTTGAACTGGGTTTGGGATCGGATGAGAAATCGTTCAAGCCCAAATGAATGACTACGGCTTGCGGCACCCATTTAGAGAAATCCCATTGGAGATGGGGTTCGTTGTAGAGGGTGCGGTCGAAAATCGAAGTAAAAGGTTCAAGCGGGTTATTATCCCCACAGTTGTGGAGGACTCCCCGGCAAGAACAGGCGACCCAGCGCACTTCGGCGCCTAGATCGCTCCCCAAAAAGGCACCAAAGGTCTGGTTGGCGTTTTCATAAATGCGCCAATCACGGCATTTGATCCCCGGGCCTTCCGCCCCGTAACCGCAGGCCCAAGAATCGCCGAGTATCTCGATTCTTCGCTGGGGCGGGGGTGGCGGCGGCAGGAGACCCTTGCCGTTCAAAAGGAGTCCCTGGAACTGAACGATACCCTGATTGGCTTCGGTTCGTTTTGATACGCGGACGGTATGTTCCCCGGGTTGCAGGGTGCCTACTTCGTAGAGAATCTGGGCCGGGTGGGTTTACCAGGTGGTGACAGCCTTTCCATCCACACTGACATCGTAGTCGTTTTTTCCATCCTTTATTAGGAAACCCACCGACTGCCCCTCGAATCGAATGAGGATAGCAACCCCCGACCAATCGAAACAAACGGGGTGTGGTCCAAAAGAGTCGATCCGTCCTTCATATTGGATCAAGGGGTTGTCCGGCGGGATAAACTCGCTGGGATGGAGCGCTGGGGGTAAGCCTGTGAGGAAAATAAAAAGTATGAGAAGAATCTTTTTTACATAGGGCAGTCGGAGTTCCATGGGATTGGACAGCTGGTTGTTCTTCAGGAGGGTGGTAAACCTCCCTGTGACAGAAATGAGTTTTTGACACATGTTGTTAAACATTTCTCGTTATTGTCCGCTCCAGCGGCTCATCAGGCGCCGAAACCTCGGTAGGAGAGTCTGGTTGCAGACTTGCCGGATTTGAGCTGTGTGGCGCTCAAATAGGAACCACATTCCCCAAGAAAAGGCAAAAACGGCCAAAAGAATGGAGCCAAATACCAAATATCCCTCCCATGACAATTGTTGCAGGCGTGGAATTTTGAAAACGGTGAATGTAAAAAAAAGCACCGGGAAATGAACCAAATACAACGTATAGGACATGTTCGAAATCGTGGTGGCGATTTTTTCGTACCAAATGAATCTAATAGTGTGCGAGGTCATAAAGGGGAAGAGGCAAGCGAAAGAAAGGCCGATGAGATCATCTGCATAAAGGGTAGAGGTTTTATGGGAATAGAAGAGGCTGAATAGGAAAAGTAAGAGCGCGCCCATAAAAAAAAGACCTCTTCCTGTTACGCGGTTGAATGTCGATTGGGTGGAGAAAATAAAGGCTCCTAGGCCCATCAGCCAGACCAAACTTAAGGCAATCATGTTTTTAGGGAGAAAAAAAAGGGATAGGATTACCAAAAGCAGGCAGGGAATCTTCGCTTTCGAAGGGCTTTTGGTAAAAACTGAAAAATAAATCAATGGGAACAATAGATAATACCAAAATTCGTTGGCTAGGCTCCAAAGGGGTCCATTAGTGCCGTAAACATCGCAAAAGATCGTCTGAAGGAAGAAAAGGTTTCCAAAGAAACACCCCCATCCATCCCGTGCCCCGGCGAAATCCCGGTGGAAGCCGAGGCTCCTCCCGATGGTGTCCAAAAGGAGGGTCAGGAGGAGGGCCGGGACGAGCACGGTCCATAGTCGGGTCAAGCGTTGCGTCGAATAATGGAGCCAGGACCATCGGTTTTGGGAGAAATCGGATAGGACCTTCCCGCCGACAAAAAAACCGCTTAATACAAAAAAGATGATCACCGCTTGATGTTGCAAATCCGTGAAGAACAGAAACGTCGAATCTACAAAGTTTAAATTCAACAAATGAGTTTGATCCACAAAAAGCAATGTTCGAATGTGCCCTGCGGCGACGGCCAAGGCCGCCAGGCCCCTGATCATATCCAGGTTTTTTTGACGATGGTCCAAGGAGTGAATCCGATGATAAAAATCCAGGGAGTTTCCTGAAACGCCTTCTTGGAAGGTTGATTTGCCCCTTCTTGCCAACCTATCATGCACTTCCTATGTTTGATTAGCGAACCAATTTTAAATCGTCCCAGGGGAAAAATGATGAACCTGACTCAAGACCAAATCAAGCGCTACACACGCCATATCCTCCTGCCCGAAGTCGGGGTGGGAGGCCAAAAGAAACTTTTGGAATCAAAGGTCTTGGTGGTGGGGGCGGGCGGCTTGGGCTGCCCCATCTCCCTTTACTTAGCCGCGGCCGGGGTGGGCACCATCGGGTTGGTGGATTTCGACACCGTGGACGCCAGTAACTTACAGCGGCAGGTGCTCTTTACCACCGAGGATGTGGGCAAGCCCAAGGTCGAGGTGGCGGCCAAGCGGTTGAAGGCTTTGAACCCCGACGTAACGGTGAAACCCTACGCGGTGGCCCTCAAGAGCGACAACATCATGGGCATCCTGTCCGAATACGACCTGATCATCGACGGCACCGACAATTTCCCCACCCGCTACCTCACCAACGACGCGGCCGTGCTGCAGGGCAAGCCCAACGTTTACGGTTCCATTTTCCGTTTCGAGGGGCAAGTGACGGTTTTCAAGACGCCCGAGGGTCCCTGCTACCGCTGCCTTTATCCCGAGCCGCCTCCCCCGGGGGAAGTGCCCTCCTGCGCCGAGGGCGGAGTCATGGGCGCCATGGTGGGAACCGTAGGATCCATCCAGGCCACCGAGGCCATCAAGCTCATCGCGGGCATCGGAAAGCCCGCCATCGGTAAATTCATGATCTACAACTCGCTGGACATGAATTTCCGGACCTTGAAACTCCACAAGGACCCGGCCTGCCCCATCTGCGGCACCAACCGGTCCATCCATCAGCTGATCGATTACGAGCAGTTTTGCGGCATGAAGGTGGTCGAGACCCAGACCCAGGAAGTGAAAACCGACGGGAAGAGCGAGATCACCGCGCTGGAACTCAAGGTCAAGCGCGACGAGAAACAGGACTTTTTGCTTCTGGATGTCCGCGAACCCAACGAATATGAAATCGCCCATATCGAGGGTTCCACCCTGCTTCCCCTTTCCCAATTGCCGGGGAGGTTCCACGAGTTGGATAAGTTCAAGGGCAAGGATATCGTGGTGCATTGCAAGAGCGGGGTTCGCAGCAGGAAGGCAATCGACTTTTTAAAACAGCAGGGGTTCACCCGGTTGATCAACGTGGCGGGCGGCATCCTGGGTTGGAGCGACCAGGTGGATTCCTCGGTTCCCAAGTATTAATGAACCGGTTGAACCCAAGTTTCATTCGATTCTTCTTAAACTATTTCCTTTTATACAAATAGTTTTTAGCTTCCGTGGTTTCGTCCGGATCCTTGTTCAGCGAGACAACCCGGTTGAAATAAATCCGGGCCTCTCTTTTTTTCCCCAGGCTTTCCAAGAGCCGGCCGATATTCCCCAAGACCAGGCAATTGTCGGAATCCCGTTTGAAAGCCAAGAGTAAATATTTCAATGCGGAGGGGGCGTTGCCTTGGCATTGAAAGTTGACGGCCAGGGCGTTGTAGGGCAAGGGGTCCTGGCTGTCGAAGGTCATGGCTAACCGCGCCAGGCGGGAGACTTTCGCCGATTGTCCCGATCCCTCGTTGAGATAATAGGCCTCCGATTCCAAGAGGGAATTGGAAAGCAGGCTTTGCGGCGAGGCGGGCATTTCTTCCCCTGGGATCCAGCGCCAGGACTCAGGGATCTGGGCATTCTTCTGGAGGGCCTGGGCCAGCAGGGCGTACTGGGCCTCGAACCGCCCGAGAGATCGTTCCACCTCAGAGAGTTCCAGGGCCAGGTCCAAACGGTCGGGTTGGGATTGAAGGGCCTGGTTCCAGGCCTTCTCAGCGGAGAGAAGGGCCTTCCGGTTATAGGGCTGAAGGGGGGGAACCGTTTCCCGGCGGGGATAGCGCAGGAGCGGGTACGGACTGGCAGGGACGGGCTTTTTTTCCGGGGAGGCGGCTTTTGCTTTTTCCAGGTAACCCTGGGCCGCCGTTATTTCCATGTCCTTGGGACAGAAGGCTTTCCATTCCCGGAGGGTCTTTCCCATGCCCTCCCGGTCACAATTTTGTTTTTGATTATAAAAACGGTCGATGAAATCCTTGCTGGTATCGGAAGCATGCAGGCAAAAGGGGGTGGCTAGGCTTCCGGCCATCCAAAGGACCGGAAGAAGCGGGCGAACCCTCATCCAAAAATCTTTTGGACGAGGGTTGGTTTGTGAATCTCAATGGAATAATAAATGAGGTAGACGAGGCCCGCAAGGATCACCAGGAGGTTGATGAGGCTGGAAATACCATGGGCCTTTCCGAATTCCCGGCTGAGGGCCGTGACCTTCGTGGTATCCTTTGATTCCTCGGCGGCGATACGGTCCAGCCGCAATTGGGCGGACTTAGGGCCGATCCACATTCCCTGAGCCAGGGAAAGGAGCAGCATGAGATAGAGGGCGGTGATTCGGACACAGTCCTGGGGGTCGTTGGGCTTATAGGGATGCAAAAAATGATAGGTGACGATGAGGGCTAGGCCGCAAGTGTAATTGATGTAATAGTAGACGGGAAAGAGCTTGCTTTGAACCAGGCCGAAGAGATCGCGGGGAAGGGTTTTGAAGAGAACCGGGGCCTGGATGAAAGTAAAATACAGTAGGGTGCCGTACCAGAAGACGAAGGTAAAAAGATGCAAGAACCGCAGAAACGCCATGGGGCCTCCGAGCGAACCATCCCAGGCATTGTAAGCGAGCCTACCGAAGGGTTCAACGCGGGGGCGGAGGCGACCATCCGAAGGGGAGGAAAAATCATGCTGGAGGAGCCCGTCAAGGTCCGGATCGTGTTTCCCAAAACCGGGCAGGAAGCCCGAATGGACCGGGACGATACCTTGGTGGACGCCACTTTCCGGTTTGACCTGCCTATTCGCTACCGTTGTGAGCGGGCCGTTTGCGCCACCTGCCTGACGGAAGTTTTGGAAGGTTGGGAAAATCTTTCGCCTCCCACCGAAAGGGAGAAGCAAACCCTGGCTACTATCAAGGCCAAGCCAAATTGGCGGCTGGCTTGCCAATGCCAAGTGACGGGGGATGTGAAGTTGGATTACCTGCCGATTACCGACGAAAGAAGACGAGTCCCAAAGGAACCAGAAAACTTATAAGGACTCCAGTACTTCCTCGACATGGCCTTTGACACTCACGGGGGACCATATTTTATTGATCTTCCCGTCTTTGCCGATAAGGAAGGTCGAGCGAACGATCCCCAAAAATTCCCGGCCCATGAATTTCTTTTTCTGCCACACGCCGTAATCCTTCAACATTTCTTTTTTCTCATCTGAAAGAAGGGTGAAGGGTAGTTCGTATTTCTCTTTGAAGGCCTGGTGTTTTTTGACGGGGTCCGCGCTGACGCCCAAGACCACCGCTCCCTCTTTTTTCACCCTTTCCCAGTTGTCTCGAAAGTCGCAGGCCTCCTGCGTGCAGCCGGGGGTCATATCCTTTGGATAAAAATAAAGCACGACGTTTTTCCCCTTAAAGTCCTTCAAGGATACCTTCTCCCCTTTTTCGTTTTCGAGTTTGAAATTCGGGGCTTTGGAACCTTCTTTGAGCATGGAAATCTCCTGGGTTTAAAACACGAACGGTCTGAGGAAGCATGAGTCTCGTCAAATGGAGGGGATGAATACTAGATACAGAAGGTATAAAAATCGTTAAAACTGTGTAAATTTTGACATTATATAAGACATATATGTCCTTTTTTAAAAATCTGGATATTAGCTATTAAAATTATTAATGCGTTATATTGCTATATTTTACAATGTTTATTGGTTGTCTTGCAAAATATTGTTTTACAACTTAGGTACAGTTGGTATACTTCAAATCGAAGATCTTTTGGCCTACAAAGAACACTTTTCCAAGCCAAAAAAGTAAGGTCCAAAAGAATAGGGGAGCCGAACATGAACTTTTATTTCTCGCTGTATCAGCTCATTGAAACTGTCGAATCTTTAGGCCGTAATGTTCAACACCTAGCCAGCCGGGCCCTGCGCATCAGCCCTCGAGATGCCCGGGCCAATCGCGAACTTCTGGAGCAATGCGAAACCAAGATCAACGAAGTCAAGGTGCTCCTGAACAATAAGACCCATATCAGCAAAATCACCCTGCGCAAGGCTGCTATCCTTTTCACGGTGCTGGATCTTTTTTACCGGCGTTTGATGGCCCTCTCCGCCGCCACCTCCACGGTGGGGCAGGATGACGATAATTCCGTCAAGGCCCTTTGGCAGCTCCTGGCCTCGGCCCAAAAGCATTACCAGACCATTGTCAAGACCCTTTATGACTTGACCGGCATCCCGGTCACCTTGATGGTGACAGGACACTTGAACGGACAGGCTGATCCGACAACCTTCCAGGAACTTCTGCAGAAAGAAATTTCCCTACAACAAGAGTCCTTGAAGCAGCTGGAGAAGGCCATCGAGGTTTTCGGGGAGGAACAGGAATTGGCGGACAAGCTCTCGGCCATCCGCAAGGACCTGTTGGACATGAAGAAGCGCTTCAAGCAATATGTGGCGCCGGCTATCTCCGAGAAAGTGGAGTCGGTTCCCCTTCCGCCGACTCTTTCCAAGAATTAAGGTTCTTTACTTCCTAGTGATCCCGGACTGGACGGAAACGACTTGAGCCCCCGCCGTTTCCGTCCGCCCGCCCTCTATACCAAGGCGCCCTTTTTGCGGGAGGTCTTGGACGGTCTTCCGGAGTCCGTGAAGATCATCGACACCCGGTTCCGCTTGGTTTTCGCCAACCGCCTTTCCCGCCAGAATCTCGGCAAGTCCCTGGATGAACTGCGGGGAACCCCCTGCCATAAGGCTTTCTACGGTTTCGCCGAGAAATGTTTTTTTTGCAATTCCAAAAAAGTCTTCGAGACCGGCGAGCCCCACCAGGGCTACACGACCCTCGCGGTCCGCGGGTCCAACCGGGATTTTCAGGTTTCCATTTTTCCCCTCTGGGACGCCACTCACCAACAAGTCGATTATGTTGTGGAGGTCGTGAAGGACATCACCGCGCTTTCCAAGGGCGCCCCCTTGCCCCAGAGCGCGGGCCGGATCAACAGCCGCGACAAGCGTTTTCAACTGGTGTTCGAGCAAATGGCCCATTGGGCGGATGATGGCTGGCCGGTTTTGGTCCAAGGGGAAAAAGGGACCGGAAAAAAATCATTCGCCCGGGCGCTCCACCAAAGGTCCGGGCGGGCCGAGAAACCCTTCCATGTCTTCCACTGCGTCGACAACCCGAACGGGGACGGTCTGGCCGGGCTTTTTGCGCCCGGCGGGGCCTGGGAAGAAGCCGCTGGCGGAACCCTCTACCTGGATGAGGTCTGCAACCTGGGGGAAGCCAGCCAACTCCAATTGGCGTCCCTACTCGCCCAGCCGGCCGGGCCGGAGACCCCCGGGTCGTCGCGGCGACCCGCCAGGACATGGAGGATCTGGTGAGGCAAGAAAAAATACAGTTGGAATTTTTCAACCGGTTTTCGTCCCGGGCCCTGCGGCTGCCTCCCTTAAGGGAGCGTCCCCAGGACCTGCCTTTTTTGGCCCAGCATTTCATCGAGACCTACCGGACGGTCACGGGCTCCCCGGCCCAGAAACTCAGCCCCGAGGCGATCTCCCAATTGATGTCCTACCCCTGGCCGGGAAACCTGAGGGAGCTGGAAACCCAAATCGAGAAGGCCTGTTTGATGGCCACCGGGCCCATGATCCTCAGGCTCGATGTGGCGGTTGATCCCGTGTCGGGTGAGAAACTGGAAGAAAAGCTGGATTTGACCGAACGGGCCTACCTGGTGGATGTCCTCTCCAAAACCAGGGGGAAACTTCAGGATGCGGCCCTCCTGGCCGGGTTAAATCCCAAAACTCTCCAGAGAAAAATGCGGAAATACCAACTCAAGTGCGGGGATTACCGGTATCTTCCTGAAACCGCCAATTGAGGGGAAAAATTCTTCTCTTGTTTCCCCGTGGGTTCTCCCGACTTACCTCCGGGGAATATTTACCAAGTACTATTTTTTAGTCGGAGGGCGCGTTCCCCGGCTTTCTTGACGCTCTCCAGACCCCGCCTTAAACTGCAAAAGATCTTCTTATCCACTCATCGAGCGGATCCACATCGTAAATTAGGGGAGGCCTTCCATGTCATATTCCTATAAGAATATCCAACCGCCCAAGGGTGAAAAAATTTCCATCCAAAACGGCGTGCTGAAAGTACCCGACAACCCGGTATTGCCTTTCATCGAGGGTGATGGAACGGGCCCGGATATTTGGCGCGCCTCGGTCCGTATTTTCGACGCGGCCGTCGATAAGGCCTATCAGGGAAAAAAGAAAATATCCTGGTTCGAGGTTTTCGCCGGCCAGAGGTCCTTTGACAAGTTCAAGGAATGGCTGCCGGAAGACACCACGGAGGCCTTCAAGGAATACCTGGTGGGGATCAAGGGACCCCTGACGACCCCGGTGGGCGGGGGGATCAGTTCCCTCAATGTGGCCCTTCGCCAAATATTGGACCTCTATGTTTGCCTCGGCCCGTCCGTTATTACCAGGGCGTTCCCTCGCCGGTCAAACGTCCCGAGAAGGTGGATATGGTGATCTTCCGGGAGAACACCGAGGACATCTACGCGGGCATCGAGTGGCCCGCCGGATCGCCCGAGGCGAAAAAAGTCATCGAGTTTCTCCAGAAGGAAATGGGAGTCAAGAAGATCCGTTTTCCCCAAACCTCGGGCATCGGCATCAAGCCCGTTTCCCGGGAAGGAACGGAGCGCTTGGTACGCGCCGGCCATCCAATACGCCATCCGCCTGAAACGCAAGAGCGTGAATTTTGTCCACAAGGGCAACATCATGAAGTACACCGAAGGCGCCTTCCGCGACTGGGGCTATAGCCTGGCCAAGAGTGAATTCGGCGCGGCGGAACTCGACGGAGGGCCCTGGTGCAAGATTCCCGAAGGGAAGCCGGGCGCCGGCATCGTCATCAAGGATTCCATCGCCGACATCACCCTCCAGCAGGTCTTGACCCGTCCCGACGAGTTTGACGTTATCGCCACTCTGAACTTGAACGGGGACTACCTGTCGGATGCCTTGGCGGCCCAAGTGGGCGGCATCGGCATCGCCCCCGGAGGCAACATCAACTACGTCACGGGACATGCCATCTTTGAGGCCACCCACGGCACGGCCCCCAAATACGCCAATTTGGATCAGGTCAACCCGGGCTCGGTGGTCCTCTCGGGAGTCATGATGTTCGAGTATATGGGCTGGCTGGAAGCCGCCGAGCTGATCGTGAAGGCGCTGGATAAGACCATCGGCCAGAAGGTGGTGACTTACGATTTCGCCCGGCAGATGGAAGGGGCGAAAAAAGTGAAATGCTCCGAGTTCGCCACCGCCGTGATCGGAAACATGGGGGCATAAAACCAAATTGAAATAGTCGTTCATTCCAGTTTAAATAAGGGCCTTTCCCAATTCCGGAAAGGCCCTTTTTCATTGAATCCCAAGCGAATCATCCTCTTTGACCTCGACGGAACCCTGACCTACGGTGTTTCCACGACCCGATATATCTTCCGCTGGATGGGTGCGGAGGATTATTTCCGCAAGCTGGAAGAGGACTGGCTGAGGGAACAAACCGACCATCTGACCCTTGCCAAAAAAGTTACCCACCGCATGAAGGGATGGAAATTGAACGACATTCACCGGGCCCTATCCCAAATCCCTAAAATGAAAGGGATCCGAGAAACGGTAGGGGCCCTCAAGAAACAAGGACATATCGTGGCCTTGTCCACTTTGGGTTATGAGCTTTCAGCCTGTTATTTCCAGAATCTGTATGGATTTGACGAGGTCCGGGGAACCATCTTGGAGATTAAAAATGGAAGAATTACCGGGCGAGGCATGAAAATATTTGAGGAACACGAAAAACCGCTTTTTCTCAAGCAACTGGCTGTCCGTCACCATGTACCCTTGAAGCGCACTGTGGCACTGGGTGACAGCCGGTCCGACCGGGAGGTCTTTAAAGTCGCGGGCAGAAAAATCGCCGTGAACCCTGACCGGTTTCTTCATGGTAAAGGCGATTGGGAATTGAGGGGGAGGGAATTGAAACCGATCCTCAAACATTTATAGGGCTGAGAATGGTCCATTTGCTTGTTTTTGGTTGTGTTAGGGCACAGTAAAGTTAGGGAATCTGCTAGGGAGTTTATGAAAATAACCTTCCACTCGGTTTATAATTACATCAAATCTTCTTAAAGGTTATCCCATGGCAAACAATAAAGGTTGGATCGAAAAACGCCAACATGAGCGCATTGTTGCGACGGTCAAGGTCGATTACCGGCTGGTGAACCCCAAGGATTCCAAAAATGTGTTGGACCATGTGGATTACAAAAACACTACCGTGGAAAAAATGCCTGCCCTTTCCCACAAGTCGTCCCTTTACCACGCGGTGACGAAGGATATTTCCCTGGGGGGGTTGGCCCTCCTGGGGGATAATGAATTCCCCATTGGTTCGGTGGTGGAAGTCGGCCTGCACCTGCCCCGCTACGAGGCGGTACTAAAGTTTCTGGCCAAGGTGGTCCGGACCGAGTCCTTTATCGAGATGGGACGCACCATCCACCGGGCGGGCGTTCAGACCATCGCCATCAACCAGGATGACATCCACAAGATCGAGAAGTACCTTATCAACCTCGCAAAAAAAAACCGTTAAAGGAATAACCGCTCTTTTGTTTTAGAAAATGGAATTAATCAGATCGTCGTATATGAAGAGGTTAGAATAGCTTTGAAGAAGTTTAAATCCAGAATTTCAACAAATAAGCTTATAACTATGGCGGAAATGTTGTGGCCATTTGCAGCCATATTTTTCATTGAGGAAATGAAACCTAATTTTAATGATCCTATCTGTTTAGTGGGTCTAATTTTAACTTTACTCTTCGGATTCACATTTGTTAGAGCCACGAAAAAAGAAGAGACATCAAAAGTAATAAAGGATTCTATTCTTCTAATTATTTGTTCGATATTGGTAGCAACTTCTTTTGGTGCATTTATTTGGTTCAACATTCCGGCGCCTTATTTGGGTTTGTATATGATTTTTTCAATTGGAGTTATCTATTTAGCATATCGGGTTACTTTTGGAAAAAAGAAATAATCTATCTGATTAAAATGTTTTAATGAAAATCAAGAAAGATAAGCCGAAGCATGAATTATTCTGGGTCTGACTTATCAATCCCATCTCCTACTCATTTGCCCCGCTGGCGGGGTTTCAACCTTTTTGGATTTTATTCCTTCAGCCGTTGGGCTGGGCCCTTTCTCGAGTGGGATTTCAAGATGATTCGAGAATGGGGGTTCGATTTTGTCCGCTTCCCCATGGATTGCCTCCTCTGGGTGAAGGAAGATGACAGCCGGGTCATCGTCCCTGAAGCCTTTCGGGAACTGGATCAGGGGGTGGAATGGGCCAGGAAATATTGTCTTCATACCTGCCTCAATATTCACCGAGCTCCCGGTTATTGCATCAATGCCCCCCATGAGTCCAAAAGTCTTTGGACCGATCCGGAAACTCTGGAAATTTGTGCGCAACACTGGGCCTACCTCGCGAAAAAGTTCAAGGGAATATCCAACCGGGAAATGAGTTTCGACCTTCTCAACGAGCCCGACGGTGTCGACAACGCGACCTATGCCCGGGTCGTCCGTTTGCTCACGGAAGCCATCCGGTCGCAAGACCCCGGCCGTTTGGTCATCGCCGATGGAACCGAGGTGGGGAATCGACCAGTCCCTGAGTTGATCCCCTTGGGTGTGGCCCAGGCCACGCGGGGGTACCAACCGATGGAAGTAAGCCATTATCTCGCGTCCTGGTGGAAGGGATCGATAGGTCTCCCTCCGCCTTTCTGGCCCATGGAAGCCCAAGGCGTTAAAAAAAACCGGGCCTGGTTGAAAAAATGTGGAGGTCGGCCTGCGGCCGCTGCCGCTCGACACGTGCCAGGCCTGCGATCTGCTGATCGTTCTCGGCGCGCCGATCGGCGTCTACGAGACGGAGGCCTATCCGTTCCTCGTCGAAGAGATCGCCGCGATCAAGCGTCGGCTCGCCGCCCGCCGGCCGACGCTCGGCGTCTGCCTCGGCGCTCAATTTATGGCGGCGGCGCTCGGCGCGCGCGTCGCGCCGGGACCGGGCAAGGAGATCGGCTACGCGCCGGTCGAACTTCTCCCCGCCGCAAGGCGTTCGCCGCTCGCGGCGATCGCGGGCGTGAACGTTCTCCATTGGCACGGCGACGCTTTCGGTCTGCCGAGCGGCGGCGAACGGCTTGCCGCCACGCCGCTCTGCCCAAATCAGGCGTTTCGCCTCGGCGATTGGGCGCTGGCGCTGCAGTTCCACCTCGAGGCGGACCCGGACGCGATCGAATCCTGGCTGATCGGCCACACGGTCGAGCTCGGCAAGGCGGGGATCGATCCGCGGACGATTCGCGCCGACGCGCTACGCTACGGTCCCGCCCTCGCCGCCGCGGGCCGGCGCGTCCTCGAAACCTGGCTTGCGGAGCTGCCGTCATGAGCGATCGTCGCGCTGCTTTCGTCGAACAATTGCGCGCGCTGGCGCCGGCGTTGCGCGGCCGAGCTCACCGCCGAAGCCGCGCTCGCGCCTTACACCGGTTCCGGTTGGCGGGCCCGCCCAGTACCTCTCCGTCCAGCCCGCCGACGAGGACGACCTCGCCGGATCTACTCGCGCGGCTGCCGCCGGACATCCCGGTGACGACGATCGGCCTCGGCTCCAATCTCATCGTGCGCGACCGCGGCGTCGCCGGCGTGGTGATCCGGCTCGGCGGGCGCGGCTTCGGCGCCATCGCGCCGGGTCCCGACCATCGCCTGACCGCCGGCGCCGCCGCGCTGATCTCGGCGTCGCGGCCGCCGCCGCCGAGGCGGGATTGCCGGCTTCATCTTCTGCAATCCGACCACCAGTACAGGCCGGAAACGACCGTTCTCG
>CAWKIF010000066.1:0-23388 GCA_963849485.1 candidate division FCPU426 bacterium
GGATCAATATCGTGCTGGAGTCTTGGTAGGTGTAGAACGGTGTATGGGTCCTGGGCCGCCAATCCAAAAGTCGTTTCATCGTCTATGCGGTACTGGAGCCCGACGTCGCACCCGAAACCGGTTCCATTGGCGTTTTGAATACTTCCCAAGCTGTTAAGGAGAAGCTTCAAGCTGAAACCACCCCGACCAGCGGGGGCCTGAATCGGAACCCGCCCGAAAGAAGGCCAGTGATTTCCGAGTCCCCAAAGGTGCTGTCCGGGTTCAAGGAAGGCCCCTTGCGGGCTTCCAAGTCGTTGCCTGCGCTGAAAACCAGAAGGGAAAAACCGCAGTAAACCGTATCCTGCAGGTTGGCGCCGAAGGAAAAATAATCCAAAGACTGGTTGAGTGAGAGGAAGCTATTTTGGGCCTCGACCTGGATATTTTTGATGCCCGTCAAACCCGCCGGGTTCCAAAAGCCGCACGCCGGATCGTTCCTCATCCCCACGGCGGCTCCCGCCATGGCATCGGGGGCTCCTCCAACTCCGTATTCCACATAGGCGTTAGGTCGGTCCCCCCCCGAGGCGAAAAGGAAGGCGGGAGGGCACCACCCCGCCGGCAAGAAGCGCCAAAATCCCTAATAGCCGGAAGCTTTTTTTCATGGGCTTCCGTTCCCCCGGACCACGGCAATTTTATTGTGTCCCGTCACCCCTCCGGAGGTGACCGTGTAAAAATAAACCCCGGTCGCCACCGTTTGGCCGGAAGCGTTTCTTCCATCCCAGGAAATATAAAATGACTTGTACTGCGGGTTGGCGGGGTTGGCGTTCAAGGCGCCAGCTGTGTAATTTTTTTGCAACACCACCTCCCCGCCAGAGTCACGGATGGTCAATTCCACCGCTTGGGGGCTATTCAAAACCAGGGTGATATTGGTGGGGGGATTGGCGTCGGGATAGAAGGGGTTGGGACTATTGAAAGTCTTCAGGTAATTCGTGATTTGCCCTGTGCCGTTTTGGGCGTTAAGAAGGGCTTTATAGACATTCAACCGGCCGTAACCGCTATTGGCGTCCCAGCCCGAGTTCCCGTTGAGGCTGTCGGTATTATTGATGATCGCGTTGACCACCTGGTTATTGGTCATATTGGGATAGAGGGAAAAGAGGAGTGCGAGGTCGCGGTGACATAGGGGGCGGCGGCGGAGGTCCCGGCCCGATCCAAAATAAAACGCAGCCGAGGTTCAGGATAAAGTCGGATTCCGTCTGTGGAGCGCAAGGGGCGGGAGACGGATCCAAGATTGTGCTGAAAATGAGTTGAGAAGCGAATAAGGTAAAATTAGAGCTTGTGGGTGCGGGTAACCCGGTAAAAGTACCCCCGGGAGCGACAAGATCCAAGCCCGTCCCCCCGTTCGAAAAAGGGGAAACTTGGTCATTCTCGTCGGGAGCCCCCACCACAATGAGCCCCGGGTAGGCGGCCGGATAATTTAAGGAAGCGAGGGATTCCGGAAGGTTGGATTGGTTTCCTGAGGCCGCCACCACCACGCATCCGGCCGAGAGGGCCTGCGCAACGGCTTCCTGTTCCAGGGGGTGGAGAGCAGGCCCCCCCCCTTAGGGAAAAATTCAATACCTTGGCACCGTTTTCCACCGCAGAAGAGGACACCGCCGCGATCTCGGCCGAGCTGCCGTTTCCACATTGGTCCAGCACCTTGATCGGCATGAGGGTGATTCCGGGGGCCAGACCTGCCATCCCGGTCGCGTTCCATTGGCCAGCGAGGATCCCGAGCGACGAAAGTGCCGTGGCCGTATTGGTCGTTGATGTTGGTGGAACCAGCGGAAAGGCAGTTGGTGACCGATTTGGAATAATTGATCATCGACAAATCCGGATGACCGGTCCGAACCCCCGTGTCCAAGACCGCCACGGTCACTCCCGTCCCAGGGGGGCAATTGCCTCCCAACAGGTTCCAAGCTTGGGGCGCTTGGATGATGGTCAAGGGCCAATCATAAGGGGAGGAATAGTAATAAACACTCGGGGGTGTACAGGCTAATGCGTAGTAGCAAAAGTTGGGCTGGACTAGTTCGACCGCCGGGTCGTTCTTTAAAAGTTCTACCCGTTTTAGGACATCTTCCCCATCGGCCAACTTCACGTGGTAAATGCGGGTTTTCTCTTCCCAGGCCCAGGATTGGGTTTTGGACACAAGCACCCGGGCCTTATCCAAGTCAGCCGTGTTCTCCTTGAGCCTCACCAAAACTTCCCCGGGAATGAAAAGCGGCCGGCCATCAACGGAGGGCACTTTCGTGTTCTGGGACCAAGCACCTCCGGCCAGCAGGAGCGATAATAGAAGAAGCCGAAACCGCATCAATCAGCCTTTCGAAACCTTTTTCATAAATTGATCGGCCAAATCCAGCAGTGCCTCGGCTACCTTCCCCTTGGAGGCGGGACCTATTTTGACAGGTCGTTCTGAAAAGCGGGAAAAAACCAGAAGCTCATTTTGATCCGTGCCAAAGGCCCTTCCAGGTCCCACCCGGTTGGCCGCCAAAAGGTCGCAGGGTTTTTTAGACCATTTTTCACCTGCCCTGGTTTTAAGATGGTCAGTTTCAGCGGAAAAACCTAAGACCCATTGGCCGGGCTTCCAAAAAAAAAACCTCACCCAGGATATCCGGGTTCCGCACCAACGGGATCGTTAGGCGGTTTCCCGTTTTTTTGATTTTGGAGCGGGCCGCTTGAGCAGGGCGGTAATCGGCCACCGCCGCGGCCATGATCAGGAAATTTGTTTTCGGGAAGGCCTTTAAAACCGCGGACCGCATTTGATGGGCGGTCGTGACCGGAACCATTCGGGCCCCCGTCAGGGGCGCGAGGAAACGGGGCCGTGAACCAAAGTGACTTGGGCTCCCCGGTTCATGGCGGCTTGGGCCAGGGCGTAACCCATTTTTCCGCTCGAGTGGTTGGTCAGGACCCGGACCGGGTCGAGAGCCTCCTGGGTGGGTCCGGCGGTCACCAAGACCTTTACGCCCTCCCAATTTCTTTGGTGCTTAAAATAGCTTTCCACCTGGGCGGCGATTTCCAGGGGTTCCGCGAACCGGCCCTCCCCCATATCCCCGCAGTGCCAAAAAACCCCTCTCCGGCCCCAGGAATCGGACGCCCCTCTTCAGGAGAAGGCGGTGGTTTTGCCGGGTGGCCGGGTGGTTCCACATGTTGACGTTCATGGCCGGGGCGACCCAGAGGGGGCAGGTGGCATAGAGGCAAAGGGAGGAGAGCAAGTCATCCGCGATTCCCAAAGCCAATTTGGCCATGGAGTCCGCCGTGGCGGGCGCGATCAGGATTAAATCGGCTTGTTTGGCGTATTCGATATGGGGCACGGTCGCGAGGGGATGGGTTCCGCTCGGTTCCGGGCCGGGATCGGGGTCGATCCGGAAAATAAGCCGGTCCAGACGGGAGAACTGCTGGCTTTCCGGAGGGCGTGGAGGGGAACGAGTTTTGCCCCCGCCGAAGAGCCACCACCCTCACTTGGGCGAAGGGTTTTAACGCGAGGATCAGCTCCACGGCTTTGTAGGCCGCGATGCTACCGGTCACTCCCAGCAGGACGCTGGGTTTTCGGATGGGCAGCGTCATCGGGGGGCCAGCCGACAGCCGACTCTCAATCGCTGAGGGCCGCCCAAAATTCTTAGTCCTTTTCTTTTTTCTTCTTGGTGGGTATCTCGGTAAGGCTGAATTGAACTTTTCCTTCCCTGAATTCCGTCAGGGCCTGGAGGATCACCTTCTCCGTATCCACGGTGAGGTTGTGTTTCTCGGCCTTGTCCAGCAGTTGGCGGGCCCTTTTGGAGGCTGCCAAAACCGAAAGGTATTTGTTTTCAGGGTTTACTAAAATTGAATTTAACTTGTCATCCGTCGTTACGCTCATGCATCCTCCACCTTGAATTACGGTACGGCTACGCCCTCGAAGGGAGTGAAATTATACTGAAAATAACGAAAAAAGGCAGGAAAAGCGGTCGGTGATGAGCTAAAGCTTTTGAACCCGAGGGGAAAAGCCTTGCCGGAGGGTCTTCAAAATCCCTCGAATTTCCTTGATTGCCGAGGGTATCCGGTCATTCACCACCTGGTAATCGTAGTGGCGGCCTTGTTTTATTTCGTTCTTCGCGTTTTTAAGACGCAAATCCAGGTCGGAAGCACTATTGTCGTGGCGTTTTTTGAGCCTTTCTTTCAAAACCCGAAGACTGGGGGGCAGGACAAAAATCAGGATAGTTTCGGAGTCTTGTGACTTAAGGGCCGCCCCTCCCTGCACATCGATCACGAACAGGACATCCTTGCCCTTGCGTAGCTGTTGAATCACCCACCGCTTGGGAGTGCCGTAATATTGGTTATGAACGTGAGCCCATTCAAGAAACCCTTTTTGTTTCACTTTCAGTCGAAAATCGGCCTTGGAGATAAAAAAAGTAATCTTTCCCGTTCTTCTCGCCGGGCCGGGGTTTTGGGGTTGTGCAGGAGACCGAACGGATAAGCCGGGGATCTTTTCGAAGAAGGATCCCCGCTAAGGTGGTCTTCCCCCCGCCCGAAGGGGAGGATAAGACGATCATTCGCCCGTGACGCTTCACGCGGTGAAGCCCCCTCTTCTCACGAATGTTCTGGATCTGTTCCCGGATCTGCTCCAACAGCTCCTTCAATCGGACCACCCCATGGGCCATCTTGGAGTCGGCGGACTTGGAACCGATGGTATTGGTCTCCCGGTTCATTTCTTGGATGAGGAAATCCAGTTTCCGGCCCACACTGCCCTTTTCCTTGAGGGTTTCCTGGAGGGCCATCAGGTGGCTGTCCAGGCGGGTCAGTTCCTCCGAAATATCGAAACGCTGAAGGATGACCGCCTCTTCGGTGGCGACCCGGGTTTGGTCCTGAAGCGGCTCGGGGAGAAACTCCGCGATCTTATCCCGGAAAGCCTTGACCTTCTCCGCCAGGAGGGCCTTATGACGGGTCCGCAATATCTGGACCGTGGCCGTGATCTCCCGGGACCTTTCCAGGATATCCTTGGAGAGGCGGGCCCCTTCCGTCTGGCGCATTTTCTCGAGGGCTTTCAGCGCTTCCGAAACCGCCTCCAAGGCGGCTTTTTTTTGCTCCGCCTCCTGGCGGTCCGTTTCCACCACTTCCAACACGTCCGGAAGCCGGAGCAGGGACTCCATGGACAGGTCCCCTTTCAGTTTATGCTTTTTCGAGGCCTTCTGGGCGGCCTGCAGGTATTGGGAGAGTAGGTGCTCGTTGACCTCAACGCTCCGGGAACGGGCGGGCGAGAGATCCTTCAGGAAAAAATCAACCTTCCCCCGGGTGACGGAGGAAAGGATCAGTTCCCTCAGTTCGGGCTCGAGGAACTGGTAGGAAAGGGGAACCTTCAGTGAGAGATCATGGTACTTATGGTTGACCGTCTTGATCTCCGCCACCACTTCGACCGTCTTGCTTTCACCGGTTCCCCGGCCAAACCCCGTCATACTGCGCATAAAACCTCCATGGATCATTGGACTGGGAAGATTATATCCATGGGGCTGGGGGGATTCCCGAAAAAGAACCCGGCGGGAAGAGGGACGGACTATTTGAGGACGATGACTTTTCGGATGAAATTGCCCGAGGCTTGTTCGATCAGGACGAAATAAACCCCGTTTCCGACCAGGTTTTCCGACCTGTTACGTCCGTCCCAGGTGAAATGGTAACTGCCGGTGTTGAGGTTCTGGTCAGCGATTTTAATCACTTCCTCCCCCAACAAGTTATAAACCATGATCTTCACCGGGCCGGACTGTTGGACAAGGATGTCCATGCCCAGGGTCTCACCTGTCGCGGGGTTGAAAAAATTGGCCGAAAGGTACATGGGCGCGTTCGGGGTGAGGGTCAGGGTCGGGACCGAGGTGTTGGTGACTAAAGGAGTGACGGTCGGCGTCCCTGTTGCGGTCGGCGACAATGTGATCGTCGGGGTCAAGCTAGGTGTTCCAGTCAGGGTAATGGTAAAGGTACCAGTGGGCGTCATCGAATTCGTCGGGGTGGGTGAAAGGGTCATGGTAAAGCTGAAAGTTGAAGTGGGGGTAATGGAAGAGGTGGGGGTTTGCGTGATCGTGTTCGTCGAAGTTGGCGTAAGAGTAATGGTAGGGCTGTAGGTGGGCGTCGGGGTGCTGGAGAGTGTTGGGGTTTCCGTTTGCGTGAGGGATGGAGTGGCAGTATTAGTTACCGTTAAAGTGGGGGAAAGTGTGGTGGTAAAGGTACCGGTGGGTGAATTGGTAATCGTCGTGGTAAGTGTTGGAGTCAGGGTGACCGAAGGAGTGGAAGTAGATGTTTCGGTGATCGTGTTGGTCACAGTGGACGTATTCGTCGGGGTGAGGGTGATGGTATAAGTCACGGTGTTAGTCAGGGTGGGCGTCAATGTGATAGAGGACGTCTGGGTGATGGTGTTGGTGATGGTATTGGTACGAGTGGGCGTAAGGGTGATGGACGGGGTCAGGGTGATGGTAGGGGTGGGAGTGTTTGTGACGGTGGGCGAGGATGTGATCGTGTTGGTGGAGGTGATCGAAGGCGTCAAAGTATTCGTTGGGGTCAGGGTGATGGTGTTGGTGCGAGTAATCGTGATCGTGGGCGTCAGGGTGACCGTCGGGGTCAAGGTGATGGTGCGGGTCAGGGTGGGGGTACTAGTATTGAAGGTGTTCGTGACCGTCGGGGTGGCGGTTTGTGTGAAAGTCTGAGTCTGGGTAAAGGTCGGGCTTGGAGTAATCGTATTTGTCCTCGTAGAAGTAGAGGTGGAAGAGGGGATACAAGTGGGCGCGGGCGTTACCGCTCCGCCGAGCGGCGAGAACCAGACATCATTGTGATCGACACCCGATGTGTCCTCCCCGCCGATCACCCAAATCTGGTTGTTATAAACCAGGCTCGAATGGGTGTCTTTGGGCCCGAATTGGGCCGCCGAGGTCACATGGTTCCATAGCGATCCATCCAAGGAAGACCATACGTCCTGAACAGCGTTCACCCCGTTCTCGCCCCCAATGACCCACATGAGATTGTTGTAAACCACGCTCGTTTGATCCCTTAAATTGCCGAACGACGCTGAGGCCGTGACCTGGCTCCAGGCAATTCCATCGGCGGACGACCAAACATCCGGCAGGGCCAAGGCCCCCGAATCCCCGCCAAATACCCATATTTTATTGTTATAGACCACGCTGGAATGATTTCGACGTACGGTAAACCCAGGGTTGGTCGCGACCGGGTTCCAGTTGATTCCATCGGATGAGTTCCACACTTCTGATACAGCCCCGGCGGAGGTATTACCCCCCAGCATCCACATCTTTCCATTGAACGCCACGCAACTTTGTCCCGAGCGGGGGCTGAAGGGGCCGGAACCCACTGAAACCCAATTCGCCCCATCGGACGAATTCCAAATGTCACTCAAAAAGGTATTGTTATACCCGCCCACGATCCACATTTTGCCGTTCAAGACAAAGCTCGCTTGTTCATAACGAGTGGCGAAAGCCGCCGAATTGGTGACCGCGGCCCAATTCGCCCCGTCCGCCGATTTCCAGACGTCATTCAGGAACCCCCCGTTGGCGCCGGCGATGACCCACATTTTCGATCCGCCGCCGTCATCAAAAACCAGATTGGATTGTCCCATCCGGACAGGAAAGGCGGCGTTACAAGTGGCAAGAATCCAGCTCACCCCTGCTCCCGGCAGGGCCGTTACGGTGAGGGTGGGGGTAATCGTCGGTGTATCCGTGATGGTCGGGGTAGGGGTCGTGGTAAGGGTGAAGGTGGGCGTATTCGGACAGAGGGCAGGAATCGACAGGGTAACCGGGTTGGAAAGGACGCTGGGGGCGTTGGCCGCGTTCATGGAGGCCTGGTTCACGATGCTGGACTGGCAAGCGGAAGCGGCCACCGACGCCGTGATCGTATAGGTGGCGCTTCCCCCATAAACGGTGGCCGGAAAATTCCACGAGACCAACTGCAAAAAAGCCGTGGCCGGGGGGTAGGAACTCGTGTAAAGCATCTGGGCCGGCAGGGTATCCACGATGTTCAGGCTGACCGGCGCGTTGGGAAGGAAAACCCCCAAATTGTCGAATGTGCCGAGGGTGGAAACCGCGCTGTTACCGGAGGCCTGCCAACCCGCGTAATAGCTCGCCGTGGAGCTCAAGGGATTATTGTCCGTATAGGTGATCGCCGCGCTGGACGGGACGGCCTGCCCGACTTTCCATGTCTTGACATAAAAAGTCAGGGGGCCTCCATTGACGCCGCTGCTTCCGACATAAACCTGCAGGGTATAAAAACCTCCACTTTGCACCGTGGCGGGCAGGATGGAGCTGGTATTGTTAACCGTGGCAAGGATGCTCGGCACACCCGCCGTGATCTTTTCCAAGTAAAGATTCCCCGGATTGGCCGAACCCGAGAGTCCCGCCACATAGGCGTTATTAGTGGAGGTATCGTAGGCCACCGCGAGAGCGGCGTTGGAGGGGTTATTGGACGGGTCCAAATACATGTCGCCCACCACGGTGTAATTACCGTCCAAGGCCAGGGCCGGGGCACCCCTCAGTAAGTAGCCCGTGACCCCCGATCGATTAGCCAACAAATAATTGCCCGGTGTTCCGGCTTGGGCGCTCCAACTCACCGGCCCCGCTTGGGTCATATAACTGGTCGCGTCGTAACCGGTAATGTTAGTCGTCCCGGCGCTGAGGTAGTCATAGGTATCGTACAACCCCAAAGTTTCGCCGATGACACTCCAGGAAAGGCTGTAGGTCACCGAATCCAACAAGCTCCCCGAAGTTTCGGATTCGGTCTTGGAAATCCTAAGGTTAGGACCCACCACCGCGCTGGCCGTATTGGAAATGGTAGTCCCGTAGTTCCCGGCAATGCCCGTGACGGCGTTTGAGATCGTGGTCCCCGCGGCAGGCGTGGCGACCCTCAAAAGCATATAAACCGAACCCTGCTGCTCGGGCGCCGCGGTCCCGTTATAGACAATCCAGGTCACCGGGGTCCCAGGCCCGGCCCCACTCACCGCGCCGCTTCCCTGGGGCCCCAGTTCCACCAGGGTAGTATTGAGGGGCACCGAACTGATAAGGGTGACCCCGGTGGTATTTCCAAAGTTATGGTTCGTTGCGAACATCAGCAGCCCGTTCGTCACGGCCGAGGCGGAAACAGCGGTATCGATGATGGATAGGTTCGGAATCGGTAGCGTGGGAGTAGATGTTAGGGTCGGTGGAGGAGTAAGGCTAGGGGTGGTTGTATCGGTCAGAGTCGCTGTTGGGCTCGCCGTCGGTGTGGGGGAAGGAGTAGGTGTGTTGAAAATCCTCAGGCGGAAGCCAATATCCTCGTTGGGGAGAGGCGTAAGGCCTGGCGTCGGGTAGGTATAACTGTACTGCATATAGGATCCAGTTCCGCCATAGGTCAGGTCTGAAAAAGCCGCTCCGGAATTTGAGGGGGCGCTGAAATAATAATAATCCGTCGCGGAAGCCGAATTGGGGGATGTCAGGATCAACTCGTATTGATGGGTTCCATCCAGTGACACGGGGGCCGTTAAGGCCGTGTCCGTCCATGCGTTCGATGTACTCACAGCGCTCGAAGCAATTGTTACCCCGCCTACGACCTGGGAATTCGTCATATCAAAAATGCTTCCGTAAAGACTATCGGCCGGGTTCGTGAGCTTCGCCACATAGACCCCAATCTGGTCCACAAAAAGGGTCGAGCCCCCCGTATTGAAAACTTGGGCGGTATCGGAGTCTGATCGCGCGTAATTGGTCGGGTCGACAAGATCGTAGGGGTTCCCGTAATCAGGGAAGGATAGGTCATTGAATTGCAGTACAAAAACCGGCATTTGGTTTTGGGTAGTCCAGGAGGAGCCATGAAAGGTAACAGAACCTAAAGCGGTATCCTTGACCTGACCCAAAGGCATGATTTGGTGATCCGGCACGGAGCCCGTGGTGAAAAACATGGATTTGTTGTTGGAAATGGCGGATCCATCGACCACCAGATCGTAAACCGTGTTTGAATTCAGATTGGCTGACGGAACGTCGATTTCATACCAAAGGTAATTCGTCCCAGACCCGCTGTAAGGAAAAGTGCCGGTGACGGGACCCACATAGGTCGTAGCCCCGGGTGAGCCCGCCGAATCATTGTTGATACTGATGACGTAATTCCCCGAGGTGGCAGTACCTGCGGATGTTGCGTTTAAAAAAATTGCCGTAACGGGGTGGCTTCCCGTCCCTCCCAGGGTGAATTGATAGGAGATGGCAGGGCTATATCCGGCCCCGGAACGAACATTAATGGTCCAGACATCATCCTCCACGCTTTGATTGCCGACATAGGTTTGGGAAAAGACCGCCGGGGAGAAGGCCGTGAGGATGAACAAAAGGAAAACGCTTGTAGTCACTAGGCGTTGCTTAAATCGGTTAAATAGGTCCCAAAGACGGCCCAAGCAAGTCCCCTTCACGCAAGTAATAAGGAATTTTAACGCTACTCCTGCAAGCCAGCAAATCGAATTGTCCCCTACCAATCATGGATTTACACGAATTATGGACATTTTTAACCTAGTCGGTCATTGAAGGGCGCGAGATCAGAACAAATGGGGGGATCTTCAGAATCAAGGAAGTTCGAGCAGAGTAACCAGCTTAGACGAGGGACAGGATCGAAGCTTATTTTTTACCCGCCGGTTCGGCGATTTTCCAGGTTCTTTCTTTTTTAGAGAGTTTGAAACTCCTCTCCAATTTTTGATCTTTCCCGGTGGATGGATTCTTCAGGTTCAAGAGGAAGGAAGCCGTGGCGTTTTCCCCGTTGATCACCAGCCCTCCCAAAGAGGCTTTCAAGTTCAAGGCCTTCGGGTCTTTCCCCCCCAAAGCCTGCTGGTACCAGGCGGCCCATTCCGCCCGGCCGGGATAGAGGTCGTCGAAATAAAGATAGGTCTTCCCCACCGAACCGGATTCCAGGGCCTGTAAAAATCCATCCGTGAAGGCCTGCAGCTCATATCTCTCGGGTGAAATGCCCCGGGACCCAATGGGCATGTACCAATGGATCCGGGTGAGGGAGCCTTCCAAGGCGTTGAGAAGTTTTTTTCCCTCCGCGGTGGAGGCACTTTCTTCCGGCAGGGTGGCGTGGACCAGAAGCAGCAGATCCCCCCGGTTGAGGACCCATTCGGTATCCATCCAGGATTTTTGCCGGACATCCAGGACATGAAACGCTTGCGAGACCCATTTTTCACTTCCCGAGGTTTTCCATTCCTGCCGGGAATCCTTCGAGTCGATTTGGAACTGGCGGGCTTGCAGATCTTTTTCGACCGACACCGACCATTCCTTCGCCGAGAAATCTTGATCCGCGGGCAGGAGTTGCACCGAATAACGGGCCACCAAGACCTTGAGGGGGTCGGTGAAGCGGACGATCTCGTCCATTTCCTGGTCCTCGGACATTCCCAGGGGCTGCCATTTAACGGGCAGGGGGAAGGCGAAGCCGTATTGGGTTTGAAGGTATTCCCCGTTTAATAGGCCCGAGTTTTCGGTCGGGGGTAAAGGAAGGGTCATCACCGAGTAACGCGGCTTCGGGGAACATCCGGTGAAGGTTCCCCAGGCCCAGCCGGCCAAGAGAAGAAGGACAAGCGCCTCCTTCCGCCGGCGTGTGAACCCTCGTCCCTCCCTCCCGAAAATCACGGCACCGGGACTTTGGCCAAGATTTGGGTGATCACCTGGTCGGTGGTAAGGTTCTGGGCCTCCGCCTCATAGGTCAGGATCATGCGGTGGCGGATCACGTTCCCCGCCAAGGCCTTGACGTCGTCCGGCGTGGCGTAGCCCCGGCCGTTCAGGAAGGCCCGGGCCTTGGCCGCGACGGTCAACCCCATCGAGGCGCGGGGGCTGGCCCCGTACTCGATCATGGGCTGGAGGGCGGGAAGCTGGTAGTCCTTCGGGCGGCGGGTGGCTGAAACCAAGTGGACGATGTAATCCTTCAGGGCTTCCCCGACGAAAATCCCGTCGACTTGTTTTTGGGCCTTGAGGATGGCCTGGGAGGACAGAACTTCCGAGATCTTGATGCCTTGCCCCTGGGTCATCCGCTCGATGATTTCCTTTTCCTCCTCGAAGCTGGGATAACCCACGAAGATTTTCATCAAAAACCGGTCGACCTGCGCCTCGGGCAGGGGGTAGGTGCCCTCATGCTCGATGGGGTTCTGGGTGGCCATGACGAAAAAGGGCTCCTCCAGCTTGAAGGTGTCCGGCCCGATGGTGACCTGGTGTTCCTGCATGGCTTCCAGCAGGGCGGACTGGACCTTGGCCGGCGCCCGGTTGATCTCATCGGCCAGCACCAGATTGGCGAAAACGGGGCCCTTCTGGGTCTTGAAGTCACCCTTGGAGGGGTTATAGATGCGGGTTCCCAAGAGGTCCGCGGGCAAAAGGTCGGGGGTGAACTGGATCCGGCTGAAGCTGACCCCCAACACCTCCGCCAGGGTCTTGACCGCCAGGGTCTTCGCCAGGCCCGGCAAGCCCTCCAAAAGCAGGTGGCCCCGGGTCAGCAGTCCCAAAAGCAGGCGATCGATCAAATCGCCCTGCCCCACGATGACCTTTTGCACCTCCTCCTTGGCCTTTTGAAACTGCTCGCTGAGGCGCTGGCCTTCCTGGGTGAGTTCTTCATTTTGTGTCGGCATTTCTAACTCCCTTAAAATTCAAATTTTCACCGCGAAGACGCGAAGAACGTCTTTTACTGTTGTTTCGTCAAGCACAACTCTTCGGATACCATCCCTAATGTAACGAACGTTATAATTAATCAAAAACCCAGCCTCGCATCCAGTCAGTTTGAGGTATGTCAAAAGCTGCGCTTCATGAATCGGCAAAAGTTTTTCCACTGCCTTTACTTCAACTACAATTTTTCCGTCAACCAGCAAATCCAATCGAAATTTTTCTTCTAACACCTCACCCGCGTAATAAATCTCAATGCTTTTTTGGCGTTCTAAGGGGATACCCCTTTTTTGCAACTCTTTGCAAAGGCATGACTCATAAATACTTTCCAATAATCCAGGGCCCATTTCCCGATGGACAGCAAAAGCCGAATCCACGACCAAACGGGCAATCTGGTTCATTTCACCTGATAAATCATCCTTTTCGAAAGGCTTGACTAAGGTTTTCTTCGTGTCTTCGCGGTTCAATTGTTTGACGCCTTCGGCAAAAGATTTGCGGCGAGGGTTTTTAAGGCGTCCCTCCCCGTCAGGTTTCCATCGGCGTAAAGCACCCGGTCACAGGCCTTCAGGCACTTCTCCACGGCTTCCATCTGCTTGGACGGCAGGACTTGTTCTTTAACTCGGCGGAAATTTCCTCGGTAGTAAAGTCAACCGCCTCGAAGCCGCAATGGTACTGGAGACATTCCCGCACCAAGGTGGACAGGGCCCGGCAATAGGCCTCCGCGGATAGTTCCTCATCCGAAAGCTTTTTCCAGGCCTCCCGCAAGCGTTTCTCCTTGCTGATGGAGCTCGATCTTTCCGCTTCCCGGCTTCTTGGGGCTCGAAATCCTCCAGACCAGGAGCCCGACCATCGCCAAAACCGCGATCCAAATGACGATCTTGAGCAATCGCAACAGGGGATCGGGCAGCAAGGGCTTGAGGCCCCTTAAGCCCTCGTCCGCCGGTGGCGCCGCGGAAGGTGGCTGGTTCGCCTCTGGAACGGGCGTAGGCTTGGAGCCACCGAAAAGCGAGAAGGGTTTTTTCTCGGTCACCGTTACATTGATCACATTGGAGGTGATCTCCCTTCTTTTCCCCGAGGGGTCCTGGAAGATGACGCTGGCCGGGCCCAAGGTCTCGCTCCCAGGCTTGGTGGCCACCAGATTCAAATGGGTGGTGGTGGTTTGGGCGGTCTTTTGGTTCACGATGGTGACTTGGCTGGAAGTAAAGGTACTCCGGGCCTCGAAATGTTCGGGGGTCGGAAAGTTGGGCTGAGCGGAAATGTTGCTTCCCCCCACCACCAGTTGTTTGAACTCGATGGTGAGCGATAGAGTCTCCCCCACTTCCACCTGGCGTTTGTCCACATCCATCCGCAGCCCCACCTCTGCCCCGCTGTCATTCGTTTGGGCGGCCAGGGAACAGGCCCCAAGCAGCATCAAGAAGCAGAGGGGCCAAGTCATTCTTCTAATAATAAGTTCAATCGCTTTCATGATTTCCCTTCCGATTTCCTAAGCTTTCACCGCCACCGAAACCGACCGCCCCAAAACGCGCGTATTCTACCCAAAAAACAACCCCGAATCCTCCAGACGCTTCACCAATCTTCCGCGGGTTGCCCCGGGTCGTTGGAGGGTTTACCGAAAAACTTACGCATGAAAGCGTCGTTTTCCCGGGGCAGAAAGTTCCAGAAATCCTCCTGTTGTTTCTTGCTGTCCCGGTCAGGGTGGGGGGTATAAAAACGCTGGGCCTGGGCCTCCTGCTTTTGAAGCTGAGTCATGAGCTGTTTAACCTGATCGTCGGAAAGGCCCATCTGTTTGCGGGCTTCCTCCTGGCGCTGTTGGTCCTGCGCCTGTTGTTGAGCGGCCTGTTGTTGCCTCTGCCGCTCCTCCTCCTGTTGTTTCTGCTGTTGTTTCTGCTGTTGGCTTTGCTGTTGTTGGGGGGATTGGTTATTTCCTGACTGGTTTTTTTGGTCCTGGGAATCCTTGTTGTTTTTCGTCGGCTGGTCTTGGGACTTTTGGCTTCCTTGGTTATTTTGGTTTTGCTGATTCTTTTGGTTCTGTTGGTTCGGCCCACTGGAAGGCTTCGGCGTGGGTGTGGGCTCCGATTGTTTTTGTTGTTCCTCTTGCTTTCGCTTTTCGTCGCTCTTATCTGACTTTGGGTTCTCTTTCAATTGCTTCTCGGCCAGTTCCATGTTGTGTTGGGCATCCACGTCTTTGGCGTCCAATTTCAAGGCTTTCCGGAAAGCTTCCACGGCGTCCTTGTACCGTTGCTGCTGAAAATAACTGTTCCCCAAGTTGTACCAGCCCGATTCCAAGTCCGGTTTATGTTCCAAGGCCTGTTCATAAGCCTTTTGAGCCTCGGGAAATTTTCCCTCCTGGTAGAAAGCGTTCCCCCAGCTATAGGCAGCGGTAGGGTCCGAAGGATTTTTCTGCGCCTGTTCCCCAAAAATCTTCTCAGCCTGAAGATAATCCTTACCTTCATAGGCGTCCCTCCCAGGGGACAAGCTGAAGGCGGCCATGGAGATGCCCGGCATCGCTGCCACGGAAAAGGAGTAAGAATAGGACGCCAAAAAGTTGGGTTTTAAAGTTTCATGGTTTTATCCTATAAAACCGAAGCCATGAAGAAGGGAAAAGGCGGCCCCCAATGCCAATCGGGGCGAAAGTTCTTCCCGCTTCGTTCCGCCCTCCCCTTTCATCAGGGTCTTTTGAAGTTTGCCAAGGGCCGAGTTGATGGCTCCCAGGTTTTCCTCACTGTCCCCCGGGAGATACTCGCCCCCAGTGGAATCCGCGATCTGGCGCAGGGTCTTTTCATCCAAATGGCTGATATGGATGGAACCGCCCGCGTCCCGCTTATAGGTCTCCTCCCCCCAGAAGGCCGTCCCGTCGGGAATCGGCCGGCCCTGGGGGTTCCCATCCCGACCGACACGATTGGAACCTTCATGTCCTTCGCCCGTTCCAACACCTTGGGCAGGATGGCCGACCCCTCGGTGATCTCGCCGTCCGTCAGGAGCAGGATGGCCTTCCCTCTTTTTTTATCCTCTTCCTTCGAGAGTGAATCCAATGCCGTCTGGATGCCTTCCCCGATGTCCGTTCCCCCCCGGTCCACCTCGTCGGGGTCGGCCTTGACCAGCACCAGGGAGACCGCATTGAGGTCCATGGTCAGGGGCACCTGAACCAGCGCCTCCCCGGCGAAGATAACCAGCCCCACCCGGTCCCCCTCGCGGTTGGAGAGCCACTGGATGAGGGCCCGCTTGGCGGCCGTCAGGCGGTTGGGAAGGATGTCCTGCGAGAGCATGCTCTTGGAAACGTCCAAAACGATCATCACGTCCACCCCGCTCATATTCAGTTCCTGGGGGACGGGTTTCCCCTGCAAGCGGGACGCTCCCAAAAACAAGAGCGCCAGGGCGGCCATGGCCAGGGTCCCCTTCACGGCCCGGCGGGCCCAAACCCAAAAAGGGGACCAAACCAGGTTTTGCTTACCCAAAAAGTCCAGGTCCCGGCGGTCCTTCCAGAGGGTCCAAAGCCCCAGCAGGGTCATCAAGATAAAAATGGCCAAGAGGGGCAGCAGGGCTAAGGGGTTGCCGAAGTTCAAGGGAAGCCCCGTCATGGCAAGGTCCTTAACCAGGTGGTTTCCAGCACCAAATCAAGTAGAAGCAAACCAAAAGCCGCCAGGAGAAACCACCAACCCAATTCCTCATACTGCCAGCTGGTGACGGTGGATACCTCCCGCTTTTGAAGCTGGGCGATGTCCTTTAGGACGTTTTGAAGGGCCTGGTTGTTTTGGGCAAAATAAACCTTCCCGCCCGTGATGCGGGCGATTTCCGTCAGCAGGACCTTGTCCACCCCTTCATCCTTGACCGGATTCCCGTAAGCGTCCGTGGGGGCGAAGGTGCGTCCCTGGTAAAACAGGGTGGAGGAACCGTTGGATCCGACCCCGATGGCGTAGACTTTCACCCCCTTGGAGGCGCAGATCCGGGCCGCCGTCAGGGGATCCACGATCCCCGCGTTATTGCCGCCGTCCGTCAAAAGCAGGATGGCCTGGGTATCCTTGGCCGGGGGCGGGTCGCTCGGGGTAGGCTGGGCCAAAAGCTTGTCGATCAAGCCGGGCTTGCCCTTGCCCTCCAAATCGGCCTTTCCCGTGCCCTCCTGCATCCGGCCCAGGCTCGAGACCAGGGCGTCCCCGATGGCCGTTCCGTCCAGCTTCACCGAGAAAACGTCCACGTTGGACAAGAGTTTCTTGACCACCTCGATATCCGTCGTCAAGGGGCATTGGGTGAAACTCACCCGGGCGAAGACCGTCAAGCCCACCCGGACATCTTCAATCTTGTCGAGGAACTCGGCGAGGAGTTTCTTGGCGGCGCTGACCCGGTTGGGTTTCAGGTCGTCCGTCAGCATGGAGGTGGAAACGTCGAAGGCCACGAAAAGGTCGGTCACCTGTTTTTTTTGCTCGACCTGTTTCTGGCCCGCCTGGGGTTGGGCGGCGGCAATAACGCAAAGGAGAAGAACCAAGATTCGCAACAGCCAGGGGAGCCAGACCCCCGACCAGAAACCGGGGGCTTCCGCCACCAGCCGGGGGTTTCCCAGGTAGAGGGTGGAGGGTTTCAGCCGGGCGGATAGGAAGAAAAACAAGGGCACCAGCGGCAGGGCGAACGCCAGGGTGAGCCATTGGGGAGCGGCGAAGTGGAAGTTCTCCGGAAGCATCAGCGCCTCCCCATCCGTTCCATGCGGGTCTTGAAGAAACCCTTCAGGGCGGTCACCACCCCGGCCCCGGCCGTCAAGTCGAGCCGGTCCACCCCCTGGGCGGTCAGGGCCCTCAACTGGCTTTCCCTGAACTGGTCGGCTTTCTGGTAGGCCTTCTGGGAGCCGGGCGAGAGGAAACCCACCCGTCCCGTTTCCGGGTCCCGGACGGCCACGCGGGCGGGAAGCTTGAAGCCCGTCTCAACCGGGTCTTTCAACACCGCCGCCACCATGTCGTGCCGCTTGGCCAGGAAGCCGGCCTCCTCCATCGGGAGGGGTTCAGTGAAATCGGAGATGAAGAACAGCACGCTGCGCCGGCGGACGACCTTGGTGAGCATTCGCAGGGCCGGCCGGTAAAGAGTCTTGCGCCCGACGGGCTTGAAGGAAAGAAGCGTCCGAAGCAATCCCAGGGTGGCGGCCTTCCCCCTTTTCGGGGGGGAGAAATATTCCACCCGGTCGCTGAAGACCAGCAGCCCCACACGGTCGTGGTGCTGGACCGCCGCGAAGGCCAGGAGCGCGCAGAGCCGGAGGGCGGTTTCCCTTTTGCTCATGGGGCCGGTGCCGTACCAAAGGGAGGCGGAGAGGTCCACCGTCAGGATGACCTGAAGTTCCCGTTCCTCGACGAAGGTCTTGACGTAGGGGGCGTTCAGCCGGGCGGTGACGTTCCAATCGATGGAACGGTAGTCGTCCTCGGGGTAGTATTCCCGCACCTGGTGGAATTCCAGCCCCTGGCCCCGGAAGGTGCTTTTATAGGAACCCTTGAGGAGGGTGTCAACGGCCCCCCGGGTGACCAGTTCCAGGCGTTTGACTTCTTGGAGGATGGAGAGGGGATCGCTTTGGTTCATGGGAGTTTAGACGGTTTCCTGGCGGCTGGAGTTATGGCCCCAGCGGAGTGGGGATCACTGTCCCGAAGTTCCGGTCCCTGGTCGGGAGGCCCATCCGGGCACAAACCTGAAAAGGATGAAATAAACCAGGCCCAGGAGGACCGAGATGCAGAAATTGATGCCCAGGGCCTTCAAAGAATCGAGGCCGTAATAGTTCTCGATGGAGTTATAGACGTTCCAGAATCCCCAAACGGTCGCCCCCATCAGCATGACCAGGACCGCCCTGGCCCAATGGGCCCTTTTCCCATCGGTCGACTTTGAGGAGAATAAGAAACCATATACGATCCCCCCCAGGGCGATCGCGATGGAAAGACCCAGGATGATCCATTCGGCTTGTTGTTCGGAAATGAGCTCTTTCAAGGGTGACCTCTAAGGGCGGGATTTTAAGGCGCTGTGAAGAAGTTCGGGACGGCCCAAAGCAGGACGGAAAGGAACATCAGCAGGGTTCCCCCCAGCATGGCCAGGGCCCAATAGGTATCCTGGGGCTTGGGGGTGGAATCGGATTTCCATAACCCGAGGTTGAAGAGCACATATCCGGCGATGATACCGACGATCCATCCTGGCGCCATGGTTCTACTCCCAAATCAATATTCGAGTCTTAATTCTCCGACGGGGCGGCCCCGCAGGAACCCCCGCAACAGCTGTCGGCGGCGGGACAAGCCTCAGGCTTCGTCTCAGCGGCTGGGGCCGGGGCCGGGTGGTTTTTATAATCGTTCTGGTAAAAGCCGGAGCCCTTCAGGATAAAGCCCACATTGGCCGAGATCAGCCTTTCCACCTTGGAACCGCAAGTCGGACAAACCGCCAAGGCGTTGTCCTTGATCGATTGCCAAATCTCAAATTTCCCGCATTTTCCGCAGGCATAATCGTAATTCGGCATTGGTTTTCCCCTTTTTTCACTGTACTGGACCTAAATAATAGGGTTTGGACGGTGGAGTGTCAACGCCACCCTACCCCCGGCCGGGGGCATAAAAAAACCCCTACCGGCTTCGCCGGCAAGGGCTTTTTTAAAAAAATAAAACTTAGCGGAAGATCCCGTGGATGGGGTCCGCCGTGGCGGCATTGCGGAGGGGTTCCAGGAAATACATGTCCTCGATCGTCCGAAGGACGTTGTAATGGTTGATATCCTGGTCGTACTGGCCTGTCTTCACGTGCGCCCCATAAAAGATGGTGGGAATGAGATTGGCCGTCGTGGCCGAATCATCCTCATCCCAAGTCACGATTAAAAGGCTGTTGTGATGCTTGGACCATTGGGCATAACCGTCCAGGTTTTGCTGGAGCCATTGGTCGCAGGCCGTATCCGGTCCGTCGTGTTCGTCATGCCATTGATCCGGCACAACGAAGGAAACCAGCGGCAAATCGTCCAAATGCCCCTGGGGAAACTCGGTAAAGGGTTTATTGACGAAGGGCGGGACCGTGCCCGCGATTTGAAAGAATACGTCCCCGTTGTGCTTCTCGCGGTAACCCGCCGAAGGGTCTCCCGTGGCCGCTTCCAAGGCCGGCGGGGTGTAAGTGCAGGTGGTGGAACCCTGCGCCGGAAGATCCTCGGAGTAATAGGCGAACCTCATCCCCCGTTCCAGCATCTGGGTTGCCAGGCATCTTCCGGTTACAGTATTGCTGCACGAATCATCCGCATAGCCGAAGGTGGAGCCTGAAATCAGCGCAAGATAGTTGGGTTCGCTGGGATGGGTGACACCATGGGAATTGGTCATCAAGGCCCCGGTGTTGGCCAACCCGTTAATATAGGGCATATTGGGGTCGCCGATGACCTGGCCTTCCTCGTGATTCTCCTCGATGACAATGACGACATGGTCGTACCGGACCCCGTCGCCGAAATCCTTCCCGTTCTTAGACGCGTCCGCGGACGCGGAGGATGCGACGACCGCCTGGGCATTGGCGTTGGTGGAACCGCCCGTGGTGGGTGTGGAACTGGAGTTACAACCGACGATCGTCAGCGCTAAACCGGCAACCAGCCAAAAATATTTTCTCATCTTCACGACCTCCCCATTTGATTGAACTGCGGGGGAATTGTGACCGAATAAAAGCAGGTGCCGGTAAACAACCCGTTTGGCGCGTGTAACATCCGCCCACACGTTTAACACGAGAAATTCTTTCATGCCGTTTGAACGTTTGCACCGGTGAAAATAACGGGCCGTGATCGTTTTTTTTACACTCCGGTGATCTCTCCGCCTGAAAACGGTTTGAACCAAAAATAAAAAAGCCCCCGGCGTTTCCGCCGGAGGCTTTTTTGCTTTTCTCTTTGCTGCCAGCCGCGAACTGCCAGCTGTGGACTGGTGTTAGTAGTCCATGCCTCCGCCCATGCCGCCCATCCCGCCGGGGCCGCCCATGGAGGGGGCTTCCTTCTTCTCGGGAATATCGGTGATGAGCGTCTCGGTCGTCAGGGCCAAGCCCGCCACGGAAGCGGCGTTCTGAAGGGCGCTGCGGACCACCTTGGCCGGATCGATGACGCCGGAGGCGACCAGATCCTCATAGACGTTCGTTTCGGCGTTGTAGCCGACGTTGAGCTTCTCGCCCAGGACCTTGGCTACGACCACGGAGCCTTCCCCGCCGGCGTTCTGAACGATCTGGCGCAGGGGCTCTTCGAGCGCCCGGCGGACGATGTTCGCGCCGACCTGCTCGTCGTGTTCCAGCTTCAAGGCTTCCACGGCCTTCAGGGTGCGGATGAGGGCCACGCCGCCGCCGGGCACGATCCCCTCTTCCACGGCCGCGCGGGTCGCGTGCAGGGCGTCCTCGACACGGGCTTTCTTTTCCTTCATCTCGACCTCGGTGGCCGCTCCGACGTTGATGACCGCCACGCCGCCGACCAGCTTGGCCAGCCGCTCCTGCAGCTTCTCGCGGTCGTAATCGCTGGTGGTTTCCTTGATCTGCTTGCGGATAGTCTCGCAGCGGGCGTCGATCTCTTTCTTATTTCCCTTCGCCTTGTCGATCAAGATGGTGGTGTTATCCTTGTCGATGGTGACCTTTTGGGCCTGGCCCAGGTCTTCCAGCTTCACGTTCTCGAGCTTGATCCCCAGGTCTTCCGTGATGGATTTCCCGGCGGTCAGGATCGCGATGTCCTCCAGCATGGCCTTGCGGCGGTCGCCAAAGCCCGGGGCCTTGACGGCGGCGCAAACGAAGGTGCCGCGGATCTTGTTGACCACCAGGGTGGCCAGGGCCTCGCCTTCGACCTCCTCGGCGATGATCAAGAGGGGGCGCCCCTTCTGGACGACCTTTTCCAGCACCGGCAACAGGTCCTTCATGCTGCCGATTTTCTTCTCATGGATGAGGATATAGGGGTTCTCCAGGTCCACTTCCATGCGGTCCGCGTTGGTCACGAAATAGGGGGAAAGGTAGCCTTGGTCGAACTGCATCCCCTCGACCACATCCAGGTTGGTCTCGATTCCCTTGGCTTCCTCGACGGTGATGACGCCGTCTTTCCCGACCTTCTCCATGGCCTCGGCGATAATGTCGCCGATTTTCTTGTCCCCGTTGGCGGAGATGGTGGCCACCTGGGCGATCTCATGCTTGCCCTTGGTGGGGGTGGATATCTTCTTCAGCTCGGCCACGACCGTCTCAACGGCCTTATCGATGCCGCGCTTCAAGGCCATGGGGTTGGCCCCGGCCGTGACGTTCTTCAATCCCTCGCGGACGATGGCCTGGGCCAACACCGTCGCCGTCGTGGTGCCGTCGCCGGCCACGTCGGAGGTCTTGGTCGCCACTTCCTTCACCATCTGGGCGCCCATGTTCTCAAAGGCGTCCTCCAGTTCGACTTCCTTCGCCACCGAAACGCCGTCCTTGGTGATGTTGGGGGCGCCGAACTACTTGTCCAGCACCACGTTGCGGCCCTTGGGACCCAGGGTCACCTTGACCGCGTTCGCCAGCTTGTCCACCCCGCGCTGCAGGGCGCGGCGGGCTTCTTCTCCGTAGATGATCTGCTTAGCCATGTCTCTTGCTCCTTATTGAATTAAAATGATGGGTAAATGGGTGATGGTTTGCGGTTGAATCAGCCTTCCACGATCCCGATGACGCCTTCTTCCTTCAGGACCACGTACTCTTTGCCGTCGATCTTGAGGTCTTCCCCGCCGTACTTCTCGAAGAGGACGACGTCCCCTTCCTTCACGGTCAAGGGAATCACTTCCCCCTTCTCGTTCACCCGGCCCTTTCCAACGGAAATGACCTTGCCCCTCTGCTGCTTCTCGCGGGCCGCGTCGGGAATGATGATCCCGGTCTTGGTCTTCTCTTCCTCTTCCACGCGTTCTACCATGATGCGGTCGTACAAAGGACGAAATTTCATCAACCAACATCCTGTGATTTGAGTCCCCGGGCCCTTCAAAAGGCCCTAGGGAAATGAATAGGATTTATTGACTACAGAAAAAACTGGTTAGCACTCAAGACAGGCGAGTGCCAATGCGGCGTTAATATAGGCATACTCAACAGGGACGTCAAGGGCGGGAAAGGGGTTGGAGGGCTTTAAAAAGAGCTCCCTGTATCAAGGAAAGTCCCGGGGGGGGTGAAAAACTGCACATAGATTTCAGGCCGCAGGAAGAAGCGCCTTTGGAGGACCTGTTTAAGCTTGGGGATATGCTTGAGGGCCTCTTTCCGGCCCTTTTCGATGAGGATTTTCCCCTTGTCGAAGTTGAAAAGGTCGAATTTCCGCAGGTCCGGCTCGATGATCACGTCCGCCGCTTCCCGCCAGGAGGTTTCCTCCACCACGAAGAAATACCAGACCCGCATGAGGATCTGGAACACGTTGCTGGCGTGGGGAAAGACCTGCGCGTGGCCGAAGACGTTGCCGGCGATGACCACGTCCGCCCCCAGGCTCTTCAAGGCCTGGACCGGCACGTTTTCCGCCATGCCGCCGTCCACCAGTTGGCGGCCCTCCATCTCCACCGGCGTGTAGATGCCGGGGATGGAGCAGGAGGCCCGGACGGCCTTGTCCAGCGGTCCCTGGGTGAAGATCACCTCTTCCCCGGAGCAGATGTCGGTGGCCACCACCGCCAGGGGTTTCTTGAGTTCCTCGAAGGTGGCGACCCTGAAATACTTTCGGATGTAACCCTCGATGGGCCCGGAAGAAACCAGCCCCATGCGGGACATCTTAAAGGAAAACGGTTCCCCCCAGTGGGTATGGATCCCGATTTCCTCGATGCGCTTCACGGGAAGGCCGGAAGCGGATTGC
>CAWKIF010000067.1:0-14196 GCA_963849485.1 candidate division FCPU426 bacterium
ACCCCCAAGTAATGCTCCGCGACCGGAAACGGAGGGAGTGTCTGTCTGGTACATGTGCCTGTTCGCCCAAAGCGTATTGGCGGAATCGGACGGCGAGCCGGGGCTTTGGATGCTGTATCGGATCTACGGTCAACTCTCGTCCGATTCCAAGCAGGAACTCGCCTCGGGGGTGAAACTGCCCATCAGTGCGCTCGGCGTCTCGCAAAAGTCGGACTTGTCCGAAATCATCTATGGTCCGACCGGGCAATTGGGTTGACACTAATGGGGATTGACGGCTATTCTCGCGGACGCTCCTCAGGAAATCCTGAATCCGAGGCAACCGAGCAGTTCCCCGACGGAATTCCAGATGGCGGCTATCTTGAAATGAGCACGGCAGAGGAGCCCTGCTTCGCTGTAGTGGACACGGTGTCGGAAATTCTGGGCACTTATGACATCCATGATCTCGGCGACATCGCCGCCCGCTGGGGATTTCGCAAGGTGCAGGACGACGGCCATGACGCGAGTGGCTCGAATGATGAATTCAGGATCGGAAGCCGGCTCACCAATACTCTGAGACTCGTGTTTTCCGGGGAGTCCGTGATGCAGCGCTCGCTGACAGACCTGCGTTTCCGCAAGGACAGTGAGGTGTTCTCTTTGGACAATCTGCCCGAAGGCATCAAGTCTCTCTTGGACGAAAGGGTCAGGCAGCAGAGTCGCGGTCCGGTCCACACCGCTCGCTTTCGGTCGGGGCCACCGCCGAATCGATAAACGAGGGCGTCCCTCCTGCACAAACCTAGGCTCCCTGGTACTCACGCAGGCAAGGACACCCGGGTCACGGTGTTTCGCCTCTCACCTAACCGCGAAATTCTTCCAGGCGCAGGCACTCCGCCAGGGATGGATCCGCGAAGACTTTCATGGCGTGGATGAGCGCGGCGGCGGTGTCGATACTCGTCACACAGGGGGTACCGGTTTCGATGCAGGCGCGCCGGATGCGGGCGGCTTCGCTTTCGCTGGTCTCGCTGAGACTGGGGGTGTTGATCATGAGGCTGACCTTTCCGGCCATGATCAGGTCGAGAATGTTCGGCGAACCGGCCTGAATCTTGTTAACCGACGCGCACGGAATGCCCGCCGCTACCATCGCGCTGGCCGTGCCTGGCGTGGCGGCCAACTCTCTGCCGGCGCCGTGAAGCTTTCGGGCGATGTCGAGAGCCATGGGCTTGTCGTCGTCTCTCACAGTGATCAGCACGACGCCCTCGCCCTTGAAGACGATCCCGCTGGCGACCATCGCCTTGTACAGCGCACCCTCGAAGGTTCGATCGATGCCGAGAACTTCGCCCGTGGACTTCATCTCGGGGCCCAGGCTGGGCTCGACTTTGCCGAGCTTTTGGAATGAGAAAACCGGCGCTTTGATGGCGTACAGAATCGGCTCGGGAAGCTCTGGCGCTCCGTTGAGGAAGTCCGATTCAGGGATAATCGTGGCCTTGGCTTGGGCCTTGCTTGAGCTGCTGAACCCCGGCAGCGGGATAGTGCCGCCCGCGGCATGCAACGCCCAGAGGCCGCTCGTGTAGCCCATGTCCTTGAGCTTCTCACCCATCATGCATCGGGTTGCGAGATCGACCATCGGCACGCCCGTGACCTTGCTGAGGTACGGCACGGTGCGGCTGGCCCTGGGGTTGACCTCGAGGACGTAAGCCTTGCCGTCGGCAATGACGAACTGGATGTTCATCAGGCCCTTCACACCCAGCGCGCGGGCGATCTTGCAGGCATGGGTGACCATTTCAGCCTGAATCTTCGGCTCGAGGCTGATGGGCGGGTAGACCGCCATCGAGTCGCCGCTGTGCACGCCCGCCCTTTCGATGTGTTCCATGATGCCGGGCACCAGGGTGTCCTCACCATCCGAGATCACATCGACCTCAGCTTCCTTACCCAGGAGATATTTGTCGACCAAAACCGGCTGGCCGGGGTTGGCGTCCTCGGCCTCTTTGTAGAAGCCCTGGAGTTGGCCCTCGCTGAACACGATCTCCATGGCCCTTCCGCCGAGCACGAAGCTAGGGCGCACCAGAACCGGGTAGCCGACTTCCCGAGCGATTACTTTGGCTTCTTCCAGAGAACGAACGGCCTTGCCTCTCGGTCTCGGAATGTTTAGGCCCTCCAGCAGTGCGTCGAACTTCTCGCGATCCTCGGCCATCGAGATCGCCTCAGGCGAGGTTCCGAGCACCTGAATGTTGTTCGCCTTGAGCCCTTCCGCGAGGTTGATCGCCGTCTGCCCGCCGAACTGGCACACGACACCGATCGGCTTTTCGTGGGCGATGATGTCGAGAACGTCTTCCAGCGTCACAGGCTCGAAATAGTGAGTGGGCGTTGGGGTCACAGTCGGCGTCAGGGTTGGGGTATTGGTCGCCGTCACCGTGGGGGTGAGTGTGGGGGTAGGCGAGCATGGGTTCGACACGACGTAGGAAAGGGTAAAGGCTAAGCCATCCCAGTTCATGCTGGCGTTATCATCGGCTATCGCCAAGACATTGCTTCCGGTGGTTAAGTCCGAGGTGGGCAGGGCCAGCGAGGTACAGGTGGCGTAATTCACCGCGCTTCCGTTGACCGAATTGCCGTTGACGAAAATACCGAAGGTCTCCCCGCTTTGGTCCCCGTCATCCGCCACGATATTAAGGGTCGCGGAAGTCACGACCGTGCCCGGGGGAACGTTGAAATTCTTGACATAATACCAATAACCATGTCCCAGGTCCGTATCCCCCGCGTTGGCGGCGGAGGAAATCCAATAGGAGGTCAGTCCCGAACCCGCGATCGCACAGGGCGCCCCCCAATTCGAGGCAACCGGATTAACGATCACGGCCGGGGACTAGCCGGAGGCCGTGGCATAGTCGTAATTCGCCGCGTTCCAGGCGTTGCCCTTTCCATCCGGGGGTGGCGTCGCGGGGGCAATCAAGTTGGGGTCCACCTCATTGGTGGTATCACTCACGATAAAAAGAGTGGCGCTCGCGCCGCAGGGCAGGGGCGTGGGCGTGAGGGTGATGGTGGGGGTCAGGGTGATGGTCGGCGTCAGGGTTTTGGTGCGGGTTTGGGTGGGGGTCCCCGTTTGAGTGTGGGTCGGAGACACCGTAGGGGTGTTGGTGAGGACCGTCGGGGTAAAGGTGAGGGTAAAGATGGTCGAGCAAACATCGACGGCGGCGCTCCCGATCACCGTGGCGCCCCCGCATAAGTAAGTGCTGTTTTGCGTCCCCACAACGTCGACGGTGGTCCAGTTCCCCGTCACGGTGGCGGGGACAACGACAGAACCGACCACCGTGACGGGATCGGTGGACGGGAGCGATCCGGTGTTATCCGGCGCCGAGCATCCACCCGGCCAGGCGATGGTCGAGGCGTTTCCAAAGCCGATACTATAGTCATCTGTTTGGTTAAGCTGGTTGGTGGGCCCAAAGATAGCCGTGACGGCGATGGTTTCCCCAACGGTCACGCACCCGGTGGGGGCCGTAACCGTGATGTCCGTAAACTGCCCCAGGGCCCTGGCGGAGGGGAAAACGAGAAACCAGACAAGGTTGAGAAGGAACAGAAACGGCCTCAGAAAAGTCAGGCCCGATCGGATTTCACAAAAACATTTTGAAACAATCTTCCAACAAGTTTTAGCAGTACTCAAAAACGCTCCCGCTTTTATCTTTCGCTACTTTCAGTTGTTGATGAAATGCTAAAAAAACGGTTAAGGAATAGGGGGGGTGAAAGGCGAGGTCATTCCATTCCAATTCTTTTTTTGTAGGCCGCAAGCCCGAGAAAAAGCGGTCGGATCGCCGGCTCTTACGCAGTGGTTAGTACCCCCCCACTGCAAAGGGGCCATTTTTAAATAAAATAAACGCATCATATAAAGATTGGTTTCATAAGAAGAAAAGGGCGACGGAAGCCACAGATACGGCTCCCAAGGCCAGGATCTTCAAGGTGCCGGAAGAATTCTTTTTTCCGGGGTTCAAGTTGCCGACCTTCATGGCGTCAAAGGGCCTCCCGTAGTTCCAAAAATCCTCCTCTTGAATCGACGGTTTTTCCGGGCTGGTTCCGGCGGAAGCCACCGCCGGAGCGGACTGCCCCGCGGCCATTCCGGCATAGGGCATGAAATTCAGCCTTCCGTAGGATGGATTGTAGGCCCCGTCATAAACCGTCCGCATGATTTGCTGGGCGTCCGCCGATTGGAAATCATTGTTGGGTATGGAAAGGGTTTGGGGCGAGTAATTGACGAAGTTGTATTTGAGGTTGCCGTGGATCTTGTTTCCCGAAATCACGGGATTGCCAAAATCCTTGAGATAAACACCAAAATTATTGTTATCGATCTCGTTCTTCGTGAGGGTCGGGCTGGCGGTCGCCGCCAAGAGGGCTACGCCCACCCCGTTGGCCGTAATGCGGTTTCCCAAGATCTGAGCTTGGGAATCACCGAGGATTTCCACGCCGGTCTTGGATCCGTAAATGGCGCATTGGGTAATGGTGGGGGAACAACCGTCGCAGATCACCCTTCCGCCCTTCATCACGCATCCCTGAAGTAAACAAGGGGAGTCGGCGTTGGCGAAATAGAGGGCGCCCCAAAGTGAACCCTTGGTCGCGGGTATGAAGGTAATGGGGGAAACCGAGTTACCGGACGCTTTTAAGCCGCCCTGGACCACCAGATTGGGGCCGGAGCCGGGTTTGATACTGTCCGTGGCCATGAATTCGACGGTGACCCCCGGATCGATGGTCAGAACCGCGCCCTTCCCAACCAAGATATCCCCTTGAAGAATATAGGGGCTCCCAGCCTGGGTCCATTCGGTAGAAATCGAAACAGACTCCCGGACGTAGGTGGGCCCAGCGGCCCAAGCGGTACCTGTTAGTAGAATGGATAATGAAGCCAATGAAAGTATTTTTCCGAAGTTTGTAAGGCTCATATTTGAATACCCACCTTTCGAAATTACCTAAGAATCAACAATTTTCCGATGGTCCTTCCAGCCTTGGTGGTCACCACGACGTAATAAAGCCCATTGGCCAAGGGGTTCCCTCCCCTTCCCATCAAGTTCACCGGAACCGACGTTCCCGAAGGCACCCACGGGAAGTCATCCACCAGGACAAGGCGGAAATTCACCGTGAAAATTTCTACCTTGACGTTCGAGAAACCAGGGTAATTGGACGGGAGGATATTGACCACTGGACCCGTCACGGGGTTCGGATAAATTCCGACGACTCCCGGCGGCACCGAGGGCACCGGCGTAGGGGTATGGGTAAAGACATCCGTGGAAGTGGGCGTAAAGGTCAGGGTCGTCGTGACCGTAACCGTCAAACTCGGAGTGAAAGTAAAGGTATTGGTTGGCGTAGGGGTCCGGGTCGTGGTAGTAGAGGCGGTAGCGGTGGAAGTGGGCGTGGGTGTGAAAGTGGGTGTCCAGCTGGCGGTGGGGCTGTAGGTTGCCGTGGGGCTGAATACTGCCGTCAGGGTCGACGTTCCCGTTGCGGTGGGGGTCAAGCTGGGCGTATCCGTCCGAGTCACTGTGGCTGTCGGCGTAAGGGAATGGGTATCCGTGAAAGTGGGGGTAGCGGTCTTTGTCCAGGTCGAAGTCCAGCTGGCGGTGAGGGACGCCGTAGGCGTCATCGAACCGGTGGAAGTCGGCGATAAGGTCACCGTGGGGCTGTTGCTAGAGGTGGGACTAAACACGGGGGTCCGGGTCGCCGTTTCCGAGACCGTGGGCGTTAAGCTCGGCGTATTCGTTACCGTGCTGGTGGTAGTCGGCGTGAGGGTCCAGGACTCCGTCGAAGTGGGGGTGGCCGTCATCGACCAAGTCGAGGTCCACGTCGGGGTGACCGACAAGGTCACGGTAGGGCTGTTGGTAATTGTGGGGCTCAATACCGGAGTCTGGGTGGGCGTTCCTGAAATAGTGGGAGTTAAGCTGGAGGTCTCCGTCCCCGTGACGCTGTAAGTCGGAGTAGAGGTCCAGGTTGCGGTGAAAGTTGAGGTGGCCGTCACCGTCCAAGTCGATGTCCAAGAGGCGGTCGGCGGCAGGGTGGCGGTGGGGCTGATGGTAACCGTGGGGCTGAACACCGGCGTGCGGGTGGGCGTTCCTGAAACGGTCGGCGTTAAGCTCAGGGTCTCTGTCCCCGTGGCGCTGGGGGTGCGGGTGGGGGTCCAGGACTCCGTGGTCGTGGGGGTGAGGGTTTTCGTCCAGGTCGCGGTCAGCGTGGAGGTCGGCGACAGCGTGGCGGAGGGGCTGTTGGTAATCGTGGGGCTGAACATCGGGGTTTGGGTCGAGGTTCCAGTCGAGGTAGGAGAACCGGTCATAGTGGAAGAAAGGGTGTGAGTGGGGGTAAATGAAGGGCTGGGGGTCAAGGTAAAGGTGGCGGTCGCCGTGGAGGTGGATGTCATTGTGGAGGTGAGGGTATTGGTAGGGGGGGAAGTATGGGTGGCAGTCGAAGTGAAACTGGCGGTTCCCGTGGAAGTCATTGAAGCGGTGGGGCTGGAAGGGGAGGTCGAAGTCGGGGTGAAGGTGATGGTGTTGGGCGGAGTGGAAGTCCGGGTCGAGGTGAAAGGGAAGGTGGGAGTGCCAGTGGAGGAATAAGTCGCGGTTGGCGTGGTAGAGGGGGTGGAGGTCCGGGTGGAGGTAAAACTGCCAGTCACGCTGGGGGTCGGAGATTGGGTGGGGACCATAGTGACCGTCGCCATGAGGGTACTCGTCGGCGTGAGAGTTTTCGTAGGGGTCGTAGTGGGGGTGCCGGTCGGGGTCCCGGTTCGGGTCGCCGTGAAGGCCGGGGTGGCGGTCCTCGTGGCTGTCGAGGTAGAAGTCGCGGTGGGTGAAAAAGTGGGCGTAACCGCGGTGCATGTTGTCACCACCGCGTTGTCCCGGGTAAAGATGTAATCCCGTACTTCCCCGGCCGGGGCGAACCACATGCTATTGTTGCCCGGTGTCCCGAAATTCGTGTTCAGGTAGGTCAACAGGTCCTGGAGGGTGGTTTGATTCGTGCTGTATTGGTCGGCAGTGGCACCGTTTCCCTGCGACACGCTGTGGGTGTACTCGACCAGCCAAGTGGGTCTGCTTTGGCCGGCCGCGGAGGCGGCCAGGGACTTCCAAGCCGTGTCGTCCGTCCCAAACATCCCGCCCCGCTGAACCTGGAAAGGCAAGGCCGTATCCACGTAATTATAGGAACCTCCCCCGCACTCGGCGGAAAGGAGGTAGGAAGGCGGATAACCCGAGCAGGTATTAGCTGTTGAGTTCTCGTAGGGGAAAACCATTTGGGAAACATGGTAAGCAGGAAAATATTCCTGTAAAAGCGGCAGGTTGTTGGCCAGCTCGGGGTCGATATCGGTGTTGGAACCGTTGCAGGTGAGTGGGTTGGGGTGGTCGTAGGAATGGTCGTACATGTCCCATCCGGCCGCCCGTAAGGCCTGCAGGCAGGTCCAGTTCATAAAATAACTGCCACTCCCCGAGGCCCCACCTTCGTTGGCCCATGATCCGACCACCGCTTCCCCAGCCCTCCAGCCCAACGCGTCCAAAAGGGGTTTGCCGTAGTCGTATTGGGTCAACCGGTTATCGTCGAAGGTGAGGGAATAGGCCCAGTGGAAGTTGTTGTAGAGAGTGGCCTTGGTCGCGGCTCCTGTCCCGCCCGCCGTCCAATTCTGGGCAGTCACCACAATATTAGTGCCCGTAGTGGTGAAGGTGGCTGTCCCGGCGGAGGAGCTATAAGCGACGGAGACTGCCGCCCCGTTGGCTGTAACGGCCACTGAGGCGCAGGTCCCTACATTAACGATCAGCGTGATTTTTTCATAGTTGCACTGGGTCGGGACCGCCGAATAATCGACGTTCACGCAATAGGTTTTATCAACCGCCCAAGCTATGGAAGCAAACTGCGGGAAAACAAGAAGGAAGAAGGTAACGAACCCGGCGCCCCTTGGTAATCGGGCTAAGTTGAAATAAAGCCTGAACGGCATGGATTTTTTCCTTTTCGTGATGGAATTTCATTCCAACCACGCCCTTCGGTGCTATTGCGAAAGGATGGGGAGGCTTGGGGAGCCCTTTCTTGAGTTCGCAGATTGATCCCTTACATCGGCCGTCAAGCTTGGGTCAGGAATGCGCTTTAGTTATCTTAGAACCAGTAGTTTTCCGATGGTCCTTCCAGCCTTGGTGGTCACCACGACGTAATAAAGCCCATTGGCCAAGGGGTTCCCTCCCCTTCCCATCAAGTTCACCGGAACCGACGTTCCCGAAGGCACCCACGGGAAGTCATCCACCAGGACAAGGCGGAAATTCACCGTGAAAATTTCTACCTTGACGTTCGAGAAACCAGGGTAATTGGACGGGAGGATATTGACCACTGGACCCGTCACGGGGTTCGGATAAATTCCGACGACTCCCGGCGGCACCGAGGGCACCGGCGTAGGGGTATGGGTAAAGACATCCGTGGAAGTGGGCGTAAAGGTCAGGGTCGTCGTGACCGTAACCGTCAAACTCGGAGTGAAAGTAAAGGTATTGGTTGGCGTAGGGGTCCGGGTCGTGGTAGTAGAGGCGGTAGCGGTGGAAGTGGGCGTGGGTGTGAAAGTGGGTGTCCAGCTGGCGGTGGGGCTGTTGGTCGACGTGGGGCTGAATACTGCCGTCAGGGTCGACGTTCCCGTTGCGGTGGGGGTCAAGCTGGGCGTATCCGTCCGAGTCACTGTGGCTGTCGGCGTAAGGGAATGGGTATCCGTGAAAGTGGGGGTAGCGGTCTTTGTCCAGGTCGAAGTCCAGGTGGAAGTCGGCGATAAGGTCACCGTGGGGCTGTTGCTAGAGGTGGGACTAAACACGGGGGTCCGGGTCGGCGTTTCCGAGACCGTGGGCGTTAAGCTCGGCGTATTCGTTACCGTGCTGGTGGAAGTCGGCGTGAGGGTCCAGGACTCCGTCGAAGTGGGAGTGGCCGTCATCGACCAAGTCGAGGTCCACGTCGGGGTGACCGACAAGGTCACGGTAGGGCTGTTGGTAATTGTGGGGCTCAATACCGGAGTCTGGGTGGGCGTTCCTGAAATAGTGGGAGTTAAGCTGGAGGTCTCCGTCCCCGTGACGCTGTAAGTCGGAGTTGAGGTCCAGGTTGCGGTGAAGGTTGAGGTGGCTGTCACCGTCCAAGTCGATGTCCAAGAGGCGGTCGGCGGCAGGGTGGCGGTGGGGCTGTTGGTAACCGTGGGGCTGAACACCGGCGTGCGGGTGGGAGTTTCTGAAACAGTCGGCGTTAAGCTCAGGGTCTCTGTCCCCGTGGCGCTGGGGGTGCGGGTGGGGGTCCAGGACTCCGTGGTCGTGGGGGTGAGGGTTTTCGTCCAGGTCGCGGTCAGCGTGGAGGTCGGCGACAGGGTGGCGGTAGGACTGTTGGTAATCGTGGGGCTGAACATCGGGGTTTGGGTCGAGGTTCCAGTCGAGGTAGGAGAACCGGTCATAGTGGAAGAAAGGGTGTGAGTGGGGGTAAATGAAGGGCTGGGGGTCAAGGTAAAGGTGGCGGTCGCCGTGGAGGTGGATGTCATTGTGGAGGTGAGGGTATTGGTAGGGGGGGAAGTATGGGTGGCAGTCGAAGTGAAACTGGCGGTTCCCGTGGAAGTCATTGAAGCGGTGGGGCTGGAAGATGAGGTCGAAGTCGGGGTGAAGGTCACGGTGTTGGGCGGAGTGGAAGTCCGGGTTGAAGTGGAAGGGAAGGTGGGTGTGCCTGTGGTGGTGAAAGTCCTCGTGGAAGTGGCGGTCGGTGTGGTGGTTATGGTGGAAGTCGGGGTACCGGTGGTAGAGAAAGTCGAAGTGGGGGTGGAACTACTGACCGGGGTGGAAGTCCGGGTCGTGGTACGAGGAGAGCGTGGAGGTGGCCGTGAAGGTCGTGGTGGGGGTGGCGGTCCGGGTGGGCGTCGAACTGGGGGTAAAGGTCCGGGTCGCGCTGGGCGTGGAGGTGGGGGGCGGCATGGGGATGATCTGGATAGCTTCCACCATGGCGCTGGTATCGGTGCTGGTCGTTCCCGTGAAGGTGATCGTGATGACCCCTCCGCTGGGGGAGATATTATTGAGGATCTCGTCCAACGCCGTGTTCGCGCCCACTTTGGCGTAAACGTCCAGGTTCGCCAAAACGGTTACGCCGTTGATGGCCACGTTGAAAATCCGGTCCCCCGTCCCGAAATCACCCGAATAGGTCTCAGCGAACAAGAGTGACACCTGGTAGGAGCCGGCGGGGACGTTGAACGAATAGCTGAAACTGGCTCCGTAACGCTGGGTGTCGTAAAGGGTGGAATCGTTGGTTCCCGTAACGGCTCCCCCGCTGGCGACGGTGGTCCCGCCGCTGTAATTCTCATCCGCGGCCCAAACATTGCCTAGGGTATCGGTATAGGTCGGCCCCCCGGCATTGACCCGCCACATCGAGAAAACCACCGGCGTGGGGGAAATCGTCGGCGTGGCAGTCGGGCCAGGAGGTCCCGTCGAGGCCACGAAACTGACAACGCTTTCCGCCGGCAGGCTATAGGTAAATTTTCCTCCGCTGACAGCCACCGACGTCTGTTGTACCAGGTTATCGTTCGCGTCCGTGAGCCAGGGATAGACCGTACTCACGGTCAGATCGCTAAAGGTGAAGTTCTCGCTCTCGGCGGAACCGGTATTGCTGTTGATCGCCACGATCACAACCTTACCATCGGTAGAACTGTAGTAGGCGGAAACGGAGACGCCCGCCGTGGGCACCTCGGTGGCGCCGATGCGCACATAGCCCGGGCGGACAAATTTGCTGTAATTGCCGACGGTATAGAGGCGCTTGGTGGGGTTGCCGCTGCTGTCGCAAAGCCCCTCATCGTCGGTGCCGGTAAGGCGAGCCACCAGTAGCAATAGGCGTTGTAGTTATGGTCCACGATGCAGCTGTGAAGCTGGCCGGCGTAATAAATCCCACTATCGATGTTGTTGTCGCTGGTTTTTTCGGAAGTTTCTGTGCACCAGCTCTCGACGGCATGGCCCGCCGTTGTGGAATAGCCGGCAGGGACCGTGTTCGGGCCTCCACCATAGAGGTGCAGCCGATGATTTTCACGAAGTTCGCCGCGTTCGAATCCCCCATGGTGGTGGCGGATAGGTCAAGTTGTCCGCGAAGGATTCCGGCATCATGATGACCGTGATGAAGCCGGCGGCATTGAGGTCCGGGCCCAGATAGCTCCCAATGAAGGAGTCGAAGGCCGAGGGCGACCAAAGACAGGCATCGTAGCTGGGGTCGTAGTCCGGTTCGTTCTGGACGGAAATCGCGTAAGGCGTAAACTTGTAGGTGTTCTTGCAGGCCGTGAACAAACTCGTCAGGTAGGTGGCATAGTCGCCGTAATCCGCGGTGTTGAGCTGGTTGGTGTTGGAGCCTGGGTTGAAGTTGTCGCTGCCGGTGTTGTTGCCGTCGACGCTGTTGTTGTTCTTCCACTTCGCCGGCGGGCTCCAGGGAGTGCCGAAGACCCTGACATTTGTGTTGATGGCTATCGCCGCGGTCGCCACAGTCGCATCGGCTGAACCCCAGTTTGAGTTGCCGGAATCGTCAATGCCGAGTCGCAGGATGGAAAGCCCGACATGGCCGTTCACCTGGTTGGCGGGAGGCTGGCTCGAATCGTCCGTCCAGAAGATATTCGCGAGTGCCGAGGTTATTTGCCTTCGACCCATTAGCAGCACGCGCCGAAACCCGAGATGGTTTGATAGGTGGTGCCGGAGGTGACCGTCACGTTTTGCGCCGAGGAAAGCCCGAGGGTGAGGATCCAAAGGAAGGGGATGAAATAAATAAAAGAGAAACGATTTAAGCGTAATGTAAAGCTATTCAAAGTATCCCCCACGACATGGGCTCCGGACAGGGGTTCCCTCCTTCAAGGGGGAGCAAACTCCTATCCATGAGATTAGTGTTTGAGGATTGGGGTTTATTCCCTCACAACCAGGTTTATCGTAAAAACTTATACATTTCTTTGGTTTTTAACCTAAATACCCTCCGGGGAGCGCCTCAGCCCAACCGGGAAGCCCAGTTTCCAGCGGGGTTTCCGCGCGTCTCCGGAGAGTGCATTTAGGAACAGCGTTTGCTTTGGTTAAAACCTCATTTCAGAATCAACAGTTTGGAGGTGGTCGTGGTGGTCACGCCCTCGGACTTGATCGTGCAGGTCACAATGTAAAGACCGTTGGCCAGGAAGCTCCCCGCCATGTTTCTCTCGTTCCAATAGACCGTGTGGCTGCCCGAGGACCCGATGGAAGCCCCGGTTATGGTCGTGGACCAGAGCAGACGGCCCGTGAGGGTATAGACCTTCAGGGTCACCAGCGCGTTGGGGTCCACCCCGGTCTCCTCGGAAGAACCACCGGCAAGGCTGGCCTTGGCGCTGGCGGAACTTCCCGTCCCGCTTCCCGTGATAAACTTACCGCCAGGTTCACCCCGTTCCCCGTCGAGGGGTTCGGGTAGGCCTGCACGCTGGCCGTCTTCAGGGCCGCGGACGCGGCCGCCGCCGGCTCCTCGCCCCAAACCAGCGATCCGTTCACGTAGCCCGTGATATGGTTCCACTGGGTGAAGCTGGTATAGGCCGCGAAGCTCCAGTCGTTGCTCTGGAGCATGTTGCTCCAGTCGCTCTTGTTGAAACGGCTCTGGACCTCGATCTTCTGCCCGGGTTGCAGAACCAGGTTCCCCGTGAACTTGTAGCTCACGTAGTTGGTCTGTCCTCCCAGGGAGGTGGCTTGCACCGTGGTCAAGACGTCCCCCGTGACACCGGTCCCGGCGGGCATCAACCCCGCCCAGTCGACGTAGCTTTGCTCCGTTTGGTTGGTGCAATCGCAGTTAAACCAGTAACGCACTTCCACGTTGTTGAGGCTTAAGGGGCCCGTCCCCGTGTTGACCACCTCGATCTGGGGGTGGGGGCTGTTGGTGGAGTTGGCGGTCACTCCCGACAGCAGGTACAGGGTGATATTCCCCGAACCCGAGGGCGTGAAGGTGAAGGTTGCTGTCGGGGGCACGGGGGTGTCGGTGGCCGTGGGCGGCACAGCCGTATGGGTCGCGGTCGGGGGCACCGGTGTGCTCGTGTAGGTAAAGGTCGGCGGCACCGGCGTATTCGTCACCGTGGGAGGCACCGGTGTATTCGTCCAAGTTGCGGTGGGCGGCACCGGCGTCGAGGTGAAGGTCGAGGTCGGAGGCGCCGGGGTGTTGGTCGCCGTGGGCGGGGCCGGGGTATTCGTCACCGTCGGAGGCACCGGACTATTCGTCCATGTCGCACTGGGAGGCACCGGCGTTTGGGTCGGTGTAGACGTTGGCGGTACCGGTGTAGGAGTGACGGTGGGAGGCGCCGGGGTATTCGTTATCGTGGGCGGAACAGGACTATAGGTGGAGGTCACGGTGGGCGGAACGAGCGTTTGGGTAAAGGTCGCGGAGGGGGGACGGCCGTGCGGGTCGAGGTGCTCGACGGCGTGGACGTCCAGGTGCTCGTCCGGGTGGAGGTCGGCGTGCCCGTGACCGTGGAGGTGGGGCTGTTGGTCCTTGTCGGCGTGGAGGTGGAGAGGACCGGCTGCGGGATGACCTGTAGGGCGTCCACCATCGCGCTGGTATCAGTGCTAGAGGTTCCCGCGAACTGGATCGTGATCACTCCCCCGCTGGGGGAGACATTGTTGATCACCTTGTCGTCGGCCGCGTTGCCCCGGCCTGCGAGTAAACATCCAGGCTCGATAAGACCGTGGTTCCGTTGACGGCGACGTTGAAAACCCTGTCCCCGGTGGCGAAATCACCCGAATAGGTTTCAGCGAATTTCAGGGTGACCTGGTAGGTTCCGGCAGGCACGTTGAAGGAATAGTTGAAGCTGTTCCCATAGCGCTGGGTATCGTAAAGGGTGGAATCGGAAGTCCCCGTGACAGCCCCGCCCTCCGCGACGGTAGAACCGCCGCTGTAGTTCTCATCCGCGGACCAAAGGTTTCCGAGCGTATCGGTATAGGCCGGCCCCCCGGCGTTGACCCGCCATGTGGATACCACCACCGGCGTGGGCGTGTTGGTTGGGGTAGAGGTCGGCACGGGCGTGCCACCGCCCGCCGAGGCGACGAAACTGACCACGCTTTGCGCCGGCAGGGTATATGAGAATTTTCCTCCGCTGACGGCCACCGAGGACTGCTGCGCCAGATTCAGGGAGGAGGACGTGACCCAGGGATAAACTGTGGAAACGTTCAGGTCGCTGTAGTTGAAGTTCACGTTCGCGCTGGAGCCGGTATTGCCGTTGATAGCCACGATGACCACCTTGCCATCGGTGGCGCT
>CAWKIF010000068.1:0-19447 GCA_963849485.1 candidate division FCPU426 bacterium
CAAACCGCCGCTCGAAATGTTTTGGAAATATTGATTAAAAAGTTCTAACAAAGTTTTAACATCCATGAAGGTTCTCCCTATCGTCGATTAAAAAAAAGAATATAAAAATGTAGGCGTGATATTAGATATGGCGCGAGGGCGCCGACGAAACGGAAAACGAAGTGGACGAAAGTAGATTTGATGACTTAGTTTGGAGATGGGTAAATTGTAGCAGATTTATGGGGGCAAGTAAAGAATAAAAATTCTTCCTTTTTAAAAAAAGAAATAGGGAATTATTAATTTATGTAATTTAAGTCATAAGTAGTGAAATAGGTTGTGAACGAGGCACAAGCATGGGCCATTATACCGTCCTTTCAGGACTCAGAGACGCTCTTAAATCTACCCAGGCCTCCGCTATCGCTGCGACTTGGGCTGTAACATCCGGCCTTACAGGCCTAGCAAAACGCATTGAAATTAAAAGACTTAGAGAAGCAGATCTGTTGCTAGGCCTGTAAGGTCTCTGGAGTTTAGCGTTTTACGAGATAGCTGTGACAGCGACGCCTTGGGCTCCATCGACACGCAAATGGATGGAACGGGGGTCCGCGCCCGGCTGGACAAGGAAGTCGTATTCAAGTTTCCCCTGGTTTCCGTAATAAACCATATCCACTCCCGGGTAAGGCCGGTGGATGGCCACTTTGGAATATTGGGGAATGTTCGTATGCCATTTCAAATGATCATTGCCGATGAAATAGTTACCAATTCCCGGCAGTCGTTCCAAAGATTCAAATACCGGGTTGGTTTGGGCACCCTCGAGTTTTAGGCGCAAAACCGTGGGCGGTGTCGTATCAGGGGTGGGAGCAGGAGAACCTTTGGAAAAAAGTTCGTTTCCATGATGGAACTTTGAGCGACTGCTGGGTTTTTTCAGGGACAACACCGCTTCTTGGGAAGTGACGAAAAGGGTATAGCCACTTCCACGAGCCAGATACTTCACCGAGGCATCCATTTGCCCCAGGTTAGGCTCAAAAGCAATCGGTAGCTTGCCGTAGTTGGAATTGATTAGAAGTTGTTGCTTCAGGGTGTTGGGGCCCGCATGGGATAAAGGGACGCGGTAGGACGGGGAAGGTCTTAAGCCTAATAATAAAACGGAGAAGATAAACAGGTTTAGCCCTATGACGAATATTCGTAGTTTCATGATGGGTTCGATCCCACTCTTCATTGATAAGGCCTGAATACCCGGACAGTGTACCACCCGCCGGTTAAAGATTTAGTGATGAATGGCCATAGGCCCCGTCATCATTTATTAATATTTCGCAACCAAAAATAAATTTGTCGAGTGGTCAAGTGAATCGGAAAAACCTTCTAGTAAGCTAATGAAACCCAATTGTTTAAAATCCTCACACCCCGCCGGGGAAAAACGAACCCTCAACGCTTTAGAACGATGGCTTATCTAGCTCGATGATTTCCGCGGCCCGCTTGACCTGGTAGGGTTGCAAGTCGTCGGGGACATTCCCCATGCCCAGTGTTTTCCAGACCCGGTAGCGCGCGCATTCGGTGAAATGCTCCACGCAATAGTAGGCCTTGCCCGATTGAATGAATTCAGGCTTTTCCGAGATGTCGCTTTGGTAGTAAGGGCATCGCAGGAGGTAGGTACAATCCATCAAGCCCTCTTCCCTTTTTATGGGTCAGTGGAAGCGTTTTGCCGAAAGGCCGCGACGGCTTCCGTTTCATCCGGGTAACGGTGGAACAACTCCGGAAGATCCAGGAGGTCCAATAATTCCCGGTTTTGCTGGCTTAAGCCCGCGATTTTGAGTTCGCCCCGCATTTTTTGGAATTCCTTGACGTTGCTGAACAATGCCCCGATTCCCGTGCTGGAAAGATAGGTCACCCGATTCATATTGAGGATGACCTTGAGTTTCTTTTCCTGCAGGTAGGTTTTTAAAACAGTCTCAAATTCGGCGATGGTGTTGATGGTCAACTCTCCATTGAGATCGAGAACGAAGATGGAAGTGTCGGATACCGCTCTTCGCTTGGTGATCTCCAAATGACTCACGAAACGTTTACCTTCCTTGCGAAAAAAAATTCGGCTGAACTCTAGCTTGACTCCCCAAATTTGGACGCGAACAGTTTGAGGATCGTGTCCCGCGCTTTCTCGGCGTCCTCTCCTTTAAAGAGGAGGGTCACTTCCGCCCCCTGCGGGGCCGCGAGGGCGATGAGATTGAGGATGCTTTTGCTGTCCGCCTCTCGGAATCCGTTGCGCAGTAGGATCCGGCATTTGAATTTCGAGGAGACGGTCACCAGCCGCACGGCCGCGCGCAGATGCAGGCCCAGGCGGTTAAGGACGGTGGCTTTAGCGGTGACTTCCATAAGGTATCTTTCCCGGCCCGGCTGTCGGAAGCGGGTCCGTTGATTGGATTTCAAGCGGGAAAACAATTCGGGAGATTGAGGGTTCGGGTGAGGGCAGTCACGGGAAGGAAAACAACTCTTTGTGTGATGCTTTTATTCTAAATCCGACTTGGTGAGTTCAGAAGGTATATTTCAAAAAAGTGCAATTCATTTTGCACGAATATTGTCTATGGGTCTTTTTTACTCGCCAGAAGCTGGAAAGGGTCTTAAAAGCAGGCCAAGATTGGGAGCCCGGCCACCGGGCGGGCCGTCACATCCTCAGTGAATCAGAATAACCTTCTTTAATTTACGGTCGAAGGGTTCGACCAAATAGAGAAGATAAACCCCGCTGGCGCAGGGTTGTTGGTTAAAGTTCGATCCGTCCCAGGTATAGGTTTGGGAAACAGGGTGGTTCAGGCTGTCCTGGCCGGGGGGCAGAAGGTTTTTAATGAATTCCCCCGCGGAGTTATAGACCTTCAAGCCATAGTGGCCGGGGTAGACGGTGTAATGGACAAAAAGATTCAAGTTCTTATCCGAGGCGGGCCGGAAGAGGTTCCGGTCGACGTTAAACACATCAAAGGGGACCAGGGTGGCCGTCGAGGTCACGGTCGGAGTCGGGCTCAGGGTGATCGTGGGGGTAAGGGTAATCGTCGGGGTCAAGGTGATGGTGGGAGTGGTGGTGGGAGTGAAGGATTGGGTGGGAGTCAGCGTGATCGTGGGGGTCAAGGTCTGGGTCGGGGTTAAGGTCGAAGTGGTGGTCGGGGTGACGGTGGGGGTTAGGGTGAGGGTGGAAGTGTAAGTGGTCGTTTCCGTGGAGGTCGAGGTTGAGGATTCGGTGGGGGTGTTGGAGGCCGTGGAGGTCAAGGTTAGGGTGGGGGTCATGGTCTGCGTGGGGGTCAGGGTCTGCGTCAAAGTGGCGGTAATAGTGGGGGAAAGGGTCACCGTGGGGCTGAGGGTGACGGTGGGGGTGGCCGTGATGGTGGGGGAGATCGTGATGGTGTAGGACTCGAGGGGAGTCATCGTGATCGTGGGGGTTTGGGTATTCGTAGAGGTCGACGTCACCGTTGGGGTCGGGGTAAGGCTGTATTGGAGGGTCGGGGTGGGCGTGAAGGAGGGAGGGTTCACCTGCAAAGACATGCCCCCCGGATAGCTGTAAAGGTCGGCCGTGCCGAAACCATAGGAAATGATCCCAAAATTGACCGGAGCGCTGATCGTGTGGGTGCCGGGGTTGACCGGAATCTGGGCGGCCGAGTAGGCGGTCCCCGCGATCGGAGTGAACAAAGATGCCGAGACCCCCGTTCCATCCAACAGGACGGACCCAATATCCGCCGTAGGCACGGTGACGTTGACGTAGTTGGGGGTAAACCCGGTGAGCGGCACCCCGATGATATAGGACGAGGCATAAGAGGTGATGGGAGGCACGGTCACCATGGAGGGATCCGCGTTAACATCGTTGTCAAAAGACTCGCTATTAGAGAACTGCGTCACGTTGACGGGCTGGGTCGTGGTGATCTCGGAGGCGGCGGTGAGCTCAAAAGTAACCGACTGGCCCGCGCCCAGGGTCGTCAAGAGAACCCCGTTGATCTTCACCTGGGTCCCGCCGGAATAGGCCACGACCTTGAACAGGTCCCCGCCGGAGCGGGTGGCCAGGGGATCGGTCATAAAGTCGGTTCCCCAATCGGCCACCGGCCAGGCCTCCTCGACCGTGTAATTGCACGAATCGTAAGCGGTTGTCGGTATCTCGGAGGCTTGGGTGCCGTCGATCACCGCCACGGGAAAGTTGGAATTAACAATGGTTCCGGTCAGGTCATCGCCGACGACCGAATCGGTGAGCTCGTAGACGTCACCCTGGTTGAGGGTGACCGTGTAGGGCACCCCCGCGGGATGGGTCCCCGTGGTGATGGAAGGAATGATGGTCACGGTCGTCCCGTTTTGGGTCGCCACGACGGTGAACTGGCTTCCCCCCGTGGCCGCGTTGATGAGCTGGGTCGGATAACTCGTGACCATGTAATTATCCCCCAAGGCGTTGGTGGGCAAAGCCAGGTAGGCGTCGGTCAGGAATTCGTTGTAAGCGAACCCGATCACCCCCACGTTCGCGCTGGCCGTCACATGAACGGCGCCTTGGGTGGCCACGCCGTCCGAAGACGTCATGATGGCGGAATCCGGCAGGTTCACCACAACCATCCCCCCCGCCGGAACCGTAAAGGTGGAGGTGAAGCCGGCGCCCGGGATGGAGACCGTGCCGGTCGCGTTGGTGGAGCTGGAGATGTAAAGCTCCATTTGATGGGTGTTCAAGGCGGCCTCGGCCGGGAAGGTCAACCAGAATTCCGTGCCCAGGTTGGAGGTCGTTACGGCAAAAACCGGCGAGACAAGGGAGGCGCCCAGCATCGCCAGCAAGAGTCCAAAAGTTTTGAAAAAAGAATTAAGTTTGAGCCGGAAGGCGCTCTGGAACGGCCAAGCTTTCTCCGCTTCCCTTTTCCGGCTAACGGGGTAAATAACGGTCATCACTTTCATAGGTTCGTATCGCGAGAGAAACAAAAAGACTCCATTTCCAAACACAAAAGCCGTCAAAGGATAGGTTGTGGTAGTTCAGATAAGATTGGGGATGATTATACTCCCAAGTCATAAAAGCGGGTAACGCCCGGCATCCTGTTATTTCCCCTTTGTAAACAGGTTCAGGCCTGTGAAAGGAAATTGAACCCCTGTTGAACCATAAGATTCAAAAAAACGATAAATCCACTTCAAAACCCTAAATAAGACGTTCTTATGATTTTCTTTTAGAAGGTTCGGGGATGACGGACAAATTTTCAACGGTGACCTGCACCAGGTCCCCCAGGCTTTCCGTGGAAAAGGTCAATTCCAGCCTTTCCTTCCGGCCCCGCTCTTCCCGGACCAGGCTGGCGGAAACCTTCTTTTGGGGTTTTCCTGTTTTCAGGGTCTGATTGGCCGTTTGGCGGATCACGCATTCGAGGCAGTGGGGGGTATTGCCGCAGAGTTCGGGGCTTTGGGCGTTCTGACAGCCCATGAACTCGCCCCAACGCAGGCCCCGGGGCCGGGTTTCCCCCGCGCAGATCATGCTCAGACAGCTTTCGTTACTGGCCAGAACCCGCAGGTCCTTGTTGAGCAGGACCACCGGACATCCGACGGCTCTGCGGAATTTTTCCAATTCCCGCCCCTTCAACTCTTCCTCGAACCTCTGCCGGCACTGGAGGCAGACGCCATAGGCCCGCTCCCGGGCGGGATCGGTCTTTTGGGGCAAAAACTCCATCGCGCAATTGGAACAATGGATTTTCTTCGGCATAACGCGCACCTAAATAAAAGAGGCTTGTTGAAAACCACAAAGGCTTAGCGCTATTCATATTAGGGTTAGCCATGCCGGGGTGATATCAACCGGGGGGATGGAAAGTGGGATAGGCGTTTTACCTGCTTCTCAGGGGGTTGTACTTGATAAATATTGGCGTGCGAACTTTTCATGTCATTAAAGACAAGCGGCATGATGTTCAAAAGGCCCTCACCGCTTCATTGACGGTGTTATAGACCTTTACAAATTTCCTGAACTCCAAAAGTTGAAAGATCGGGTAAATATCGGGAGATACTTCAGCGATCTTGATATCCCCTTTATTCTTCCGGGTTTCCTTAGCGAGTATCATCATCAAGGCGAAACTGTTCAGGGAAATATATTGAAGTTTTTTCATATCCAAAACGATCTTGAACCGCTTTTGTTTTAATAGTTTCACGAGATGGGATTTGAAAATGGGCGTCGAAACCGTATTAAGTTCCCCCTCCATATGAATCACGGTCACCGACGGATCGACCCTGGCGGCGCTATGAGTCAATATCAAATGCTTCATGTCCGGCAATGGCCTGCTTGGGTCCCGGTTACCTCGAAATCCTCTCGATCCAAAAATCTTCGATGTATTTCATGATGCCGACGTAGTCCCCCATGTCCATCGGTTTCACGATGAAAAAGTTGGCGTTGTTCGCGTAAGAATCCTCCAAATCCTTCGGGTCCTTGGAAGAGGTCATGACCAGCACGGGGATCGCGCAAAGGTCCCGGTCGCCCTTGATCGCCCCCAGCAATTCCCGGCCTCCCATCTTGGGTAGGTTCAAGTCCAGCAGGATCAGGTCCGGGGTGTTCGCGTTGGGGTAGGGTTCCTGGCGGCGGAGGAAATGGAGGGCGTCCAGCCCGTTTCGCGACACGCTCAGCCGTATGGGGAACCTGGAGTATTTGGTCATCTCCTTCATCAATACGACGTCCCCCAGATTATCCTCCACCAGAAGGATCTCCACCCCCCTGGGCTTCACTTCCATTGGATAGACCATGCTCCCCTCCTTTGTTTTTCCGGGGGATCGTGAAGCAAAAAACCGATCCCTTGCCCGGCTCCGACTCAACCCAAATCCTTCCCTTGTGCTGCTCCACGATCCGCTTGCAAAGCGCCAGGCCGATTCCGGTTCCGGGGTATTTGTCCCGGTTATGCAGGCGCTGGAACACCTCGAAAATCTTTTCAAAATACTGGGGTTCGATCCCAATGCCGTTGTCCCTCACCCGGATCACCCATTCATCCTCTTCCGCCCAGGCGAACAGATGGACCCGGGGCCTCTTGGCGCCGTGGAAACGGACGGCGTTTTCCAGCAGGTTCTGGAAAAGGAGCCCCATTTGGGCGGAATCCGCCTCCACTGAGGGGAGGAAACCGTGGGTGACCTCCGCCCCCTTTTCCTCCACGAGCAGTTTCAGGTTGTCCATCGTCTCGTGGAACACCCGGATCAGGGGGACGGGCCGGAGAACCAGGGACTGGGCCCCCAGGCGGGTATAGGAAAGAAGGTCGTCGATGAGCTGTTGGAGCCGGTGGGCCGCGTCCAGGGTGATGCGCAGGTACTCCTCGATCCGCTTGTCCATGCGTTCGATCAGGTGGGTTTTCAGGAGCTGGACGAAGCAACTGATCATCCTCAAGGGTTCCTTCAGGTCGTGGGAGACCGCGTAAACGAACTGCTGCAGTTCGGAGTTGGACCGGGCCAGTTCCCGGGCCTTTTCCTCCACCGCCCGGGTCCTTTCCCGGACCTGGTGTTCCAGCGACTCGTTCATTTCCCGGAGACGCCCGTTGGCGGCCCTCAATTCCTCCGCCCGCTCCCTCAAAACCGACAGGGTGTCCTGGTAGCCGCGGTGGAGGGCATGGAAGGGGGAAAGGGCTTCCCGGAAAAAATCCCCGGCGGAGCTGAGGGCCCAGGCCCCCGGGTCCCACCCCTCCAGGATGGAGAATATTTCCCGCAAGGCCTCGTGGTGGGCGTCCGCCAGTTCCAGCGGTCCCAACCCCTCCGCCAGGGCCTGCCGGCCCAGTTCGTAAGCCTGTCTCAGGGCGCCCTCGTCCCGGGTTTGAAGGTAGCCCCTCAGCGCCTGGGAATAGGCGCCCTGGAGTTTTACTTGGAGCGGGCTCATGGTTTGCCTCCTAAATACCGGACGGCCAAGACCAGCGCGTCGTCGGTATCCTTCTTGTTTTGGGCCAATATTCGCTCCGCGATCCGGGGGGGAGGCTCGTGCAGGCTCTGGATGAGGGCCTGGGAAAAATTGCTCCGTACCCCGTCGGTCGCGAGGATGAGCGTGTCGCCCGGCATGACGGGGATCACCGTGGCCCGCAGTTCGGGCAGGTTGAAGCCCACGCCCCCGGAGCGCAACAGCAGGTACTCGGCGGCGGGGCTGGCGTTGGCGTCGGCGCGGTAGAGCAGGCCCTCGACGTTCCCCACCCCGGCCCAGGTCATGGTGCCGTCCGTTTTATTGAAGGAAGCCAGGCTCATCACGACCCCCCGGGTCTTCTGGGCGGACTCGTGGCAGTGGCGGAAAAGGGAGATGGGCGATTCCTGGGCGAAATCGGAGAGGGTGGCCGCCACCGTGCGGCCCGCCACGGCCGCGTCCGTCCCGTGGCCCAGGCCGTCCACTACCGCCGCCAGGGCGCCCTGGGGAAAGCACTTCACCACATAGGTGTCCCCCGATTCGCTCTCACCGGCCATCGTCTGGGAGGCCGCCCCCCACTCGATGCAATCGCAGCGCCCGGATACTTCGCCGTTCACAGGTACCTCCATTTGCGCATGGTCACCGTGGTCCCCTGACCCACCTGGGACTGGACCTCGAACTCGTCCATCAGCCGTCTTGGATCCCGGAAGTCCCAGCCCCAGCCCCTTGCCGGTGGAGAACTCGTCCTGCATGGCCCTCGCCACGTCCGGGATGCCCGGGCCCTTGTCCCTCGCCACGATCTGGATGCCCTGCTTCGGGCCGTGCTGGCACTCGGTGAGGACCATCTCGCCCGACTTGGCGTGCTCCACGATGTTTCTCGCGATTTCCGAGATGGCCGTGGCGATGACCGTCAGCTCCACCTGGGAAAAGCCGATCTTCCCCGCCAGCACCCGGCCCTGCTCGCGCGCGGTCACGATGTCCGTGTCGGAGCGGATGGGGACTTGGATGGCGCCATCCATGTCAGCTCCCGCTTTTCTTGGTGAGCGTGTCGAGGTAGGCCAGTCCCTCCTCCAGGTCCAGGGCCGTGGCCACGTCCTCCAGGGTCAGGCCCAGCTGGACCATGGCGAAGGCCACCTCCGGCTGTATGCCCACGATCACCGTTTCCGCGCCCCTCAAGCGCAGCATGTGGGCGATGGAACGAAGCGTCCTCACCGCGAAGGAGTCCATGACGTCCAGGGCGGTCACGTCCACGATGGCGCCCCGGGAACGGTACTGGCCCACCTTGCTGGACAGGTCGTCCTGCAATTGGAGCAGGTCGGCGTCGGTCAGGGCCGCCTGGATGGAGGCGATGAGGTAGCTTCCCTGCTTGTGGATCGGGACGCGCATGGCGGGCTAAACCTGCTTCTGCTCGCTCAAGGGCGTCTCGGTGATGATGACCTTGTAGCCCAGCAGGCGCTCGGCCTCCTCGATGCCCCCCTGCAGGTCGCCCACCGCGTTGATCTTGCCCAAGTCGACCCCGATGGTCACCAGGGTCTGGGCGATCTCGGAGGAAAGGCCCGTCACGATGACGCTGGCCCCCATCAGGCGGGAGGCGTCCACCGTCTGCACCAGGTGGTTGGCCACGGTGGCGTCCACCGAGGGCACCCCCGTGATGTCGATGACGACCACCTTGGCGCGGTTGGCCCGGATGCCGCGCAAAAGCTGTTCGGTGACCTGGCGGGCGCGCTGGGAATCGATGACCCCGATAATGGGAAGGATCAGGAGCCTCTCGCGCACCTGAAGAACGGGCGTGGACAGCTCCCGGATGGCCTCCTGCTGTTGGCGGATGATGCGCTCGCGTTCCTGGACGAAACCCACGCCCACGGTGTTGGCGATGCGGTTGGCGGCTGGCTCGTAGGCGTCCAAAACCCGGTTGAGTAGTGCGAAATCGGCCTGGTACTTGCCGAAAAGGGACCGGGCCAAAACGTCACGAAGCAAGAGTACGATGCCCAGCACTTCCTGGGTTTCCACGCCCCGGGGGATGATGCGTTCCGACAGGTTGCGGGCGTAGGCCTGGAGGGCCTCCACCGAGCCCGATTCCAGCACTTCCACGTAGTTGTCATAGACCGAGGTGGCCTCGGCGAATATTTCCTCCTTCGTCATGGCCATCAGCAGTTTGGCCTCGATGATGCGCCGAACCCATTCTTCCCGAAGCTGGGTTCGGTTTTGCCTCAGGTGGGCCACCAGCTCCCTCAGAAGATCCGCGGTGGACTCGGGGGAAAGCCCCGTGATCCCGGAACCGAGGACGGGATTTTTCGGCTTGATGTTTTCTTTCTCCATGGGCGTCTCCTTCGGCATGGGTTCGGCGTGAAAAGGGGTGAGGTGAATTTTTTGGGAATGAGGGGCGGCCGGAGGTTCAGCCCCGGCCGAGGAAAGCCGGGAGGCCTTCCGGGGATAATTAAATTTTACATCCAGCCCGAAAAACAACTCAGCGGAAAAAATAAAATCATTTTCGGAATGAAGAATGATTGGCACAAAAAATGTCAGCTTGGAAAACGAAAACCAAAAAACCGCCGGATGAAAATCCTCGGGAAACAAGGGGAATAAAAATGGAACTCATCATGCTTTTTGATAGGCGGGGGGGCCCTCCAAAAATATCAATCGGCTTGTTACAAGAGTGAAAATTTTTTTCATCGGCCCGTCCGAATCACTCTTCACGAGCACCGGGTGAAACATGACACCCCTGGAAAAATTTTGATCACGCGGACGACTCATAAAAAAAAAGATCACCGGCCCCTAGCAGATTCCAACCCAATGGGTTCATATTGAACGGGATCGATCCCGCCCCGGAAGATTTCAAAATCACGGCGGGCGCACAAGGAGGCTTTATGACCCTCGCTCTCAAAAACGATCACCTTCCGACGAGAAAACCGGTGCAGGTCCTGCTCGTGGAGGACAACCCGGAGGATGTGACCCTGCTTGAAAAGATCCTCGAAAACTCCCAATACCCGGTGCGGCTCAACGTCGTTCAGGACGGCGTGGAAGCCCTGGCCTACCTCCGCCGCCAGGGGCCTTACCGGGACTCGCCCCCTCCGGGGCTGATCCTGTTGGACCTGATACTTCCCCGAAAGAGCGGCCACGAGGTTCTCGAGGAAATGCAGAGGTCCATGGTACTCCGGTCGATCCCCACCGTGGTCCTGACCCAGTCCAAACGGGATGCCGACTGGAGGCGGGCCCATGAAGCCCGGGCGGGCGCCTATGTACTGAAGCCCAAGGACTGGTCCCACTACGCGGGATTGTTGAAATACCTGGAGGAAAACTGGTTTCAGGGCCTCCAACAACCCAAGATTTGGGAGAACCCGGAAACGGAGGGAGAACTTTCATGAGAACACCAACCCAGCAGGAACAAGAGATCCAGGTCTTATTGGTGGAGGATAACCCCGGGGACGCGGGCCTCATCCGGCACGCCCTGGATCTTTCCGAGCGTCCGGTTCACTTGACCGTTTCCCCGGACGGCCTCAGCGCCTTGGGTTACTTGAGAAGGGGGGAGGGGCCCCCCATCCAAATCATCCTGCTGGATATTGGTTTGCCCCAAAAAGACGGGTGGGAGGTGCTTTCCGAATTGAAAGCGGATGTTCACTTGAAGGATATACCCGTCCTGATCCTCACCGGCTCAGAAGACGCGGAGGATTCGATGCGCGCCACCTTTTCCATGGCGGACGATTTTCTATTGAAGCCCAAGGACTTGATCCGCCTCAGCGCCCTGTTGCATTACCTGGAAAACAACTGGTTTTCCAAATTCCGTGTGGGAGACGAACCGGAATAGATCCGTGAATTCACCCGTCCCAACCAAAAGAGGGCGGCAGGGCTTTAGGAATTCTTATTTCAGGATGAGAAGTTTCAGGATGGCTTTACGGGCCGATCCGTTGTCGGTCACGACCAGGTAATAGATCCCATTGGCGAGATTCCCCAATTGGTTCAGGCCCAACTGGTAAAGGTGCGTACCCGCCGAGGCGTCCCATTGGTCGCCTTCAAAAACCTTCCTAAAAGACACCGTATACAACCGGATGGAAACCGAGCTCGTCCCGGCGGGAACCGTGTGATAGAGACCCAAGGAGCCCGTCCCATTCCAGGGGTTGGGATAGGCCAAGTTCTGAAGCGACGGCGTAGGAGTGCAAGTGGGGGAAGCCGTCCCCGTGGATGTTATGGATACCGTTGGAGTCGGGGAGGCCGTGGCTGTTACCGTGGGGGAAGAGGTTCCCGTGGGCGTCATAGAAGCTGTCGGCGTCGGGGAGTAGGTGGCAGTTGGCGTCAGGGTTGACGTTGAGGTGGCGGTTAAAGTAACCGTGAAGGTGGCCGTGGAAGTGAAGGTCCCGGTGCCCGTAGGCGTCCCAGTGGAGGTTATGGCAATTGTGGGAGTCGGGGAGGCCGTCGCGCTGGGAGTCCGGGTGGCCGTTACGGAGGGCGTTATGGAAGCCGTGGCGGTGGGGCTGTTCGTGGCCGTCCGGGTGGGCGTGATGGTTCCACAGCCGTTGTTCACGGAAACCGAGAAGCTGTTGCTGATAAAGGGCATTCCGCCGGAGCGGATCTCGTCGCCCGCCTGGACGGCGTAGAGGTACCAGGAATTCTGGATATAGCCCCGGGAGAGGGCGTCCTGGAAAAAGGCCATGAGGTTCAGGTTGCTGACCGAGCTGGTCTGGGCGTCCGCCAGGTAGGCCAGGTAGTTCCAGCTGTTCGCGCCCGAGCCTTGGGTCGCTTGCCAGACTTCCCAGGAACTTCCGCTCAAGGACGCCGTCCCCAGGTGGTTTTGCCAACCCGCGGTGTTGTTGTAATTGAGCCAAATCATCAGCTCCGTGCCCCCGGCAAACCCGCTACCCCCGCAGGTATGGGTCGGGCAGAACCAGATGTCGTAAGCCACGTCCCAGGCGTCGGTAGCGGGGTTGCCCCCGACGCTGAAATTCCAACTGCTGGTCACGCAGGACAGGGCGCTGACGGCTGCCGGCAGGGCGCTTCCCGGGCTGCATTCCCCGAAGGAACAGCCGTAAAGGATATTGGGGTAACTGGCCACGGTGTTCCCGCAATTAGGGCCCTGGGTCACGCCGAAAGCCCCGGTGGTTCCGTTGATGGTCATGCACTGGGTCCCCGGGCAGGTGGTCGGGTTCCAATAATTGGACTCCACCACGTAGGACCCGACGGTGAGGTCATAATTCTGCGAGCAGGTGCTATAGAGGACCCCGGTGGGGCTGGGCGATGGGCTGGCCGTTGGGGTCGGCGACAAGGTGATGGTGGAGGTGGCGCCCCCCAGGTTGGTGTTGGTCGGCGTGACCGTAAGGGTGACCGTGGGGCTGAGGGTGAGAGTGGGTGTGAGGCTCGGAGTGGGCGTGACGGTCACCGTGGGGGTCGAGGCCAGGGTGAAGGTCACGTCGTCGATCCAAACCGTCACCGGCGCGGTAATGGCCCCGGACATTCCCGGCACCTGGAAGCCGATCTGCTGGACCTGGTTGGGGCCCGCCGGGTTGAGAGTAAAGGTTACCTGGGTCCAGGAGGTGGCCAGGCTTCCCTGCCAGGCCCCCACATTCCAGTTCCAGGAAACGGGACCGCCGGGGCCCTGGGTGATGCTGGCGTCAAAGACCTGGGCGTTCCCAGACGAGCTGGAGGCCTTATACCAAAAGCTGATGGTGCTGCCCGCCGGGACCTGGATGGGGGTCGTGGAAAAATCCAAGTAAACAATGGCCTGGCTGACACTGCCGGAAGCGTAGGGGAGGATGGCCTCCAGGGAACCGGGATTGTTATGGCCATCCGCCGAATCCCATTGGAGGACACTTCCTACCGGACCTCCCCAGGTCTTCCAACATTGGGTCCCGGTATCGAAGGTATAACTGGATTGAAGGGCTGTTCCGCACGGCGGCGCCGTGGCGGTGATCGTGGGCGAGGGGGTTGGCGTTCCCGATGGGGTGGCCGTGGAGGAAAACCCGCCCAAATTGGTCGCGGTGGTCGTGGGTGTGAGGGTCGGCGATAACCCGGAGGCGGAGTAAAACCCGATCTGGTCGATCTCGTAGGAAAAGGCCCCGGTTTTCTGGGTGGAAATTTGGATTCCAGTCGCGTCCGTTCCCGAGGAGGGAGTGGCGGGTCCCACGACGGTGCTTCCCCATCCCTGGGTCACCATCATCGAGAACGGAATCTGGTAAAAGGACCATTGGTTCTTGGGCGGGGTAAGGTTGATCCCGTAATAATCGTAATTGAGGGCCGACAGGTCCTCGACGTCGAACCGGTAGGTGGACCCGTCCCCGTAAAACCAGAATTCGAGACCGACGATGCCGGCCCCGCTCAGGTTGTAGGCCGCGGGGGGCCACTGGCTGAGGGTTGTCGTGTAATTCGACCAGCCGTTCGTGACAATATTCCCGAAGACCTTGGCCGCGTAGGCGGTGCCCGCCGCCCCCGTCGCGGCCCCGTACTGGACGGTGATGCCGCTGCCCAGGGTGTCCACGGAGGTGTACCAGGGCCCGTTCCAGAGATTCGTGCGGGCGGGAGGACGGGCCCGTCCCGGGTCAGGTCGTCGAAATTATCGACCAGGGTGAGGGGCCCGTAATTGGGGGTGTTGGTGGCGGTGGGGGTGGAGGTGATCGTAGGGGTCGAGGTGGCGGTGTTGGTGGGATAGCTCGAATTCGTGAACTGCAGGATGGTGAGGGAATAGGGCTGGAATGTCACCGGGAATGCCCCGCCGGAACCGGTAGCCGAAAAGGTGGCGGGGGCCGTGTCGGGCGAGGCGTGGTAGGGCGTGGAGCCGGTCGTGACCCATTGGTAGTTGGAAGAATTAAAGGTCCACCCGACGGCCGTGCCGTTAGCCGTGAAGGGGGAGGCGAGGCTCACCACGGAGTTAAAAACCGTCACCGGGTCCTTGTTCACCACCGCCAGGGAAAGCACCCCGTCGGGGCGGTAGTCCGAGTAGGCCGCCAGGAGGGTGTTGGGTTCGTTGTTGGTGGAGACCTGCACCAGTTGATGGCTGTTGGAGTCGCCGGGGATGGCCCAATCATTCGTCATCATCTTCATGGTCCAATAGTCCGCGCGGGGCTGGTACTGGTAGCCGTCGTTGAGAACATTGAGATACCCCAAATCCCCCCCTGTGACGGTGGTCGAGGCGTCCCCCCCGTTCAAGGTGGCCCAAAGGTTGCTCATTCCCACCGGCCCGAAGGCCTTGATGAAATGACCCAGGGCGTCCGGCGACGTACAAACCTTCACCCAATTGCACCTGGAAATTCTCATCGCTCGGGTCGGCGTTGTACTCGCTCATGATCACGGGTATCTGGGCCGCGCCGGTTACCCCCGCGCTGGCGAACCAGTTTTGCAGGGAGACGGGAATAGGAATCCAGGCTACTGGTGCTGGTCAGGGCCTGGGAGGCGGGATAGTTCCCGTAATTGGGGTACCAATGGTAGTCGATGGCGTTGATGAAGGTGTTGGGATTGCCGTAAAGGCTCACCCCCGCCGCCGCCGCGAATTGCGATGAAATCCTGCACCGCGCTGTTGCCGTCGTAGAGGTCGGAGGGATCGAGGAAACTGCCCGCCACCGGTCCCGTGATAATGATGTTGTTGTCCACCGCCTTCATGGCGGTGAAAAACTCGATATAGCGCCTCACGTAATCCTGCGTGTTGATGGGCCCGCCGGTCTCCCAGGCCCCTTCCGTCTCGTTCCCGATCTGCCAATACTTGATGCCGTAGCCCATGACGTTGTTGGCGTAATTGACCCAGGAGGCCGCCTCGGAGGCGGTGCCGGTCCCGAAATTGACGGTGATCAGCGGAATCGCGCGCGGGGAGAAGGATTGGATGTAGTTCATGAAAGAAGCAAAGTCGGTGAACTGGGGGGGAGCCGTGGTGTAATCCAGCGAGCTGGCGGGGTCCATGCTGGAAACCACCCCCCAGGTCTGGGCCGGAAGGTTTTTGGAATCCGATGAGTCCGTGTTCCGGCTGACCTGTCCGGAGGGACCGTAAACATAGAGTTCGGCGATGGAATAGGCCCCGCCCGCCCCCGCGGTGCTGGAAGTCAGGAGGACGCGGATGAATTCGGCGCTCACCGCCGAGAAGGTCACACCCTGGGTGGTGCCCGCCCCCGTGCCGGACGACCGTGCCGGCAGAGGTGGTGGTCCATTGGGACTCGGGAGACCTCATATATGGAGGGGGATAGGAGTTGGAACCGGACCAGTATTGCACCTGGAAGGCTGCCGCCCCCGGCGCGCCCCAAACGATGGTCACGCCGTTGATTTGGGTCGTCGAACCCGACTGCCCGCCGTCGGTTCCGGTCAAGTCCAGCTCCCCCCATTGGTGGTTGGGAAAATCCGTGTCCACGTTGGAAAGCCAGACCGTAGAGGTATCGCCATCGGTGAGGTTGGAGGGGACGTTGTAGGAGGAGGTCGTGCCGGTGTAGATATCGTAATCTTGGAAACCGGGGGAATAGCTGGTTCCGCTGGGAACCCAGTAGCCATTGGCGTCGTAGCCATCGTTGGGCCCCACGCCCGTCCCGTTCCAATGGAAATCATCGGAAGAGGACCCGCCCGGGTAACGGATGAAGAAGTTCCCCGCTCCCTGGACCAGGGGTTGGATGTTGTGGTTGTCCGTTCCAGAAATCCAATAGGCCGCGTTGGCCCCGAAGATGCTGATGGGATAAAAGGAAGTCAGGGTGGCGGCGGAGTTGACGGTCAAGGTCAGGGGAGCGGTCTGGGCAAAGAGCCCGGGCGGTAATAATAAGAGGAGAGGCAGGAAACCCAAACCAGTGAACCTGATGAATAGGCTTGGAAAGGCTGGCTTGGTCATGAAATCCCTTGGTGGTCCCGGATCAAAAGCGAAAGGCTAAAGAGGCAACAGTTTAACACAATCCGCTCTAGCAATAATTTCCGGCAATTTAATCCAACTCCCCTGAAAAGACTCACTGAGACGCATTTATGGCGATTTTAATGACGCCTGAAGAATTTACTTAGAACTCGATCCGAAAAGACCCCGAAAAACCTTCTATACTGTCGCCGATTAAAACCCAGTTTCTCCAAACCGATAGGAAAGAGGTAATTTCCATGGAAACTTTACCGGAAACGGTATTTCAAAACGACCTGATGACGGGCGAGAAGATCCACTGGGCGGGAAAGCCCGACCCCTCGGTGATTTTCAGCCCCTCGGACCTCTACATGATCCCCTTCAGCCTGATGTGGGGGGGCTTCGCCATTTATTGGGAACTGGGCTGCCTGGGAATCACGGGCCTGGTGAAACCGGGCCATGTGACGCCGGTGGTTTTCTCCATCTTCGGCCTGCCCTTTGTGGCGATCGGGCTCTACATGATCTTCGGCCGGTTTTTCTTCAAGGCCTGGAAAAAGAAAAAGACCTTTTACGCCCTGACGAACCGCAGGGTTCTCATCGCCACCCAGCTCTACGAACGGCAACTGCAGGCCCAGTTTCTCAACCAGATCCCCACGATCAACCAATCCATCCGGTCCAACGGAACGGGCACCGTGAGCTTTGGCTCCTCGGGCGGTTTTTCCTATGCCAATACGGGGATGGATTTTATGGGGGGCCGGATGGTGCAGGCCTTCCTGGCTTTTTACGATATCCCCCAGGCCGAAATGATCTACCAGATGGTCAACCAATTGCGGAACCAGGCGTCGGAAGCGAAGTAAGACTTTTCAAAGGCCGGGCGGACGTCCCTCCCGGCCCGGATCAATGGAAGTATCGCTGGTAGAGATAAGCCACCATCACCGCGATCACCATCAAGAGGGCGATCAGGGTCATGGGCCCGGCCTGGAAGCCGGGGGCGGTGGGGAGTTTCGACGACAAGAATTCTTTTAATTCCCCATCCAGCGCCTCCACCGGCAGGACCAAGGATGTTCCCGACTGCGCCACGATGCGCCAGATCTTCCCGTCTTTTTTCAGGTGCTTGAAGGCCGTCCAGGCGGTTTTGCCGGTGGATAATTCCGATTCCTGGTAAAGCCAAAGGTCGGTCAGGTTGTATTTCACCGTGGGGCTTTTCATCTTTCGGATCATCGCCATGTTCTTTTGGTAGGCGGAGACGACGATAAACCCGATGAAAACCCCGAAGAGTAAAAAAGGCCCCAGGGTGATGTAAATCGGCAGGTCCGCGTGGGACCGGTGGGCCAAGGTCGATAATCCATTCCAACCCAGCAAAAAAAGAACTACTCCCCAGACCAGCAGGATCGGCTTGAGCTGGTAATACACCTCCCAACGGATAAGCCGGGGCGTGAGGGTCACGTTGATATCGCGGTCCAAATGGGATCCTTCCTCATCAAAAGATGTACTGATAAGTCTTAATGAACACTGAAAAATACATATTACATTTTATTTTGACGGGGATGAGCGGCGGCGGTTTGTCTGAAATGACATCAAGCCAAGAAGAATCGAAGCCAGGCCTGCGAAGACCGCTCCGGTCATAAAGGCCGCGGGATATCCCCAACGCGACCCGATGAACCCGAATAGCAGGCTGGCAGGCAGGGCCCCCAAACCCACCACGAGATAATAATAGCCGAAAGCCGTTCCCCTCAAGGCGGAGGGGACTAAATCCCCGACAAAGGCTTTCTCCGAGGGTTCACACAAGCCATAAAAAAACCCGTAAGCCAGGAAGGCCGCGACGGCCCATTCTTTTTGCGTCACCAGGGCGAAGGCCAGGTAAATCACGGCGTAATAAAGCCAGCCCGAAATGATGACGGGCTTGCGGCCCCACCGGTCCGAGAGTATCCCGCCGAAATAGGCCGAAAGCATCCTCACCCCGCCATGCAGGCCCCAAAGAAAGAAGACCCATGAAGAGGCGACCCCCAATTGGGAGAGGCGCACGATGAGAAAGGCGTCGGTGGAATTGCCGAGGGTGAAAAGAATCAACACGCCCAGCAGAACCCTGAAATTCCCGCCGAGTTTGTTCCAATCCTGTAGAAGGGTTTGTCTTTTGGGTTTCGCCGGCTTTTTGTGGGCGGGTTCCTTGAGGGCCCAGAGGACCATCCAGGCCAGCAGCCCGGGGAAGATGGAAAAGAGGATCACCGACCGATAGGAGAAGCCCAGCGCGGGAAGAACCAACAGGGCCGCCGCGAAAGGGCCCAAAAGTTGCCCGGCGTTATCCATGGTACCATGAAACCCGAAGGACGCCCCCAGGTTCGAGGGCTTTGTGACGTCGGCGATCAGGGCGTCTTGGGGAGGAACGGAACCCCTTTCCCATGCGGTCGCAGAACCGGAAAATCAGGACCGCCGGCCAGGAAGTTTGGACCAGGCCGATCAAGGGCCGAAACAGGGCCGAGATGCCGTATCCCCAAAGGAGGAAGGGTTTGCGCTTAGCCAGACGGTCAGCCTGGATCCCGGTAAAGACCTTAAGGAGGGACGAGGTGGCTTCCGCCACGCTTTCCACCAGACCCAAAGCGACCGGGCCAGCCCCCAGGATCTGGGTAAGGAAAAGCGGGACGACGGGATAGATCATTTCTTTAGCGAAATCGTTGAAAAAGGCGACCAGACCCAGCCAAAAAACGGTTTTGGGAATGGTTTTGAAGTATTTCATTCCGGAAGTTTAATCGAGGCGGGAAAACAATTCATCGTTAATTGAACAGTTACCGCATTGTCCGTCATTTGTCTCACGTCTTCTAATGAAAGCCGGCATATCTTTTATCTAAAAAGATACCGATCGG
>CAWKIF010000069.1:0-6522 GCA_963849485.1 candidate division FCPU426 bacterium
CTTCTCAATACGAGGAAGCCGTGGATTTATTGGCCCAAATAGTGGATCGGGTCAATCAGTTCCTTTTGGGCCGGTTTATCCGAATAAAAAAGCCAAGCCTTGGCATGCAGGAAGCCTTTTTGGTGAAGTCGCACCTTCACAGAATCCCGTCGAAGGTAAGCTGTCAAATCTTCAATTAATCGAAGCGTGACTTCTTCGTAAGGCAGGTCTTCCAAATCTTTTCGAATCAAACCAGGCATGGCCGTCTCAAAGGGCATCAAACCTATCTGTGAAGGCTGGGAAGGTTCGGCCCCCAACTGAAGCCGGAAACTTCCCAAGTGGGACAAACCCTCTTTCAATAAACCAAAACCGCCCATTGTAAAGTAAGCGGTTGCCACATCCAAGGACCGGTCCCGATGTTCCGTTAGGAGCGCACTTAATATGTCTGCCATGCGGTTGTTTTGGTTGTCGATTACGTAAGGAATTCTCATGAGGGCTTATCCCATTCCTTTCGAAGGGGCAAGAAAGCCAGGATCGTTTCTTTCTTGGCCCGCACGCTGCCGCGTTTCCAGTCGATCAAATCCATTTCTTTGAGGTCGTTCAAATCCCTCGTTAATGTTTTAGTGGTCTTGTCTCGATATGCCAAAGCAAGCTCAGCGTTTAAACGGCTGATTTCTTGGGTTGAGACTTCTCCGTCAACATTGGAAAGAGCCATCATTAACAAAAGTTTTCGCTTATCGTTTTTTCCCTCTTTATCCTTGAACTTCCTGAAGATGTAATTGTCCCAGGTGATGCTCCATTGCTGTTCGCGAAGAGTCTGTAATTGTTCCCGAAGGCCGTCCACGAACCCCTGCACCGCGTATTGGATAAACGGAAGGATGTCTCCGCCATTAACGCTGGCTTCTTCCAATTGCCGGTAGTATTCGGTCCGGGTGGCGTTGTAATGGTTGCTCAATAAATGGGCCACGGGTTGGGGAATACCTGATTCCAAAAGAATTTGAAGTTCGATCAAACGCCCTGTGCGGCCGTTGCCATCGCCAAAGGGATGGATCCATTCAAAATAGATGTGAGCGACAACCGCAGTAATGACCCCACCGATCACACCGGGGTAGTGGGCGGCCGGAAAATCTTTAGACCTGATCCATTCGCAAAGACGCCCAAGAAGATATTCGCAATCCTCAGGCGGCGCACCCCGGTAAAGCCCAACACCAACCCCATGTTTGCGGATCGTTCCAGGCATTACATCTTTTTGAAGTTGAAGGTCTTTGAGAACGTCACGGTTGAAACCGCAGATGGTCTCCACATCGGGCAAGCCGATTTTCTTTTGAAGAATGTCCTCGACCATTCGGTTATAAACTCGAAGGATGTTGTCGATCTCAACCCCGAGGTATTCCTTGGAGGGTGGTAGTACTTTCTTCCCCTCAATACGGCTAAGAACCTCAGCTTCGGAAAGAGTGTTCCCTTCAATAGCGGTCGTTGCCCTTATGCCCCGGGCCAAATACATGGTCTGCAATTCCTTGGCTATTTGAGGTCTTAAAGGCACCCCGGAGATATGCTCACACTTGGAATGGGCTTCACCCAAGGCAAGCCAAAACCCAGAATCGGCCTGTTTTAGGTCGAAATCGAATTTGATCCATGGATGTGTCTCTTGATATGTCTTCATATATGTCTATTATATCGTGCTTTTATCTTTATTTATTGCCATATTTATCATTAATGTCAATTAATTGACCTCATAAATGTCTCTTTCAACGCCATGTTATATATAGCTAAATATTACCTAATTCATCGGTGACTTCTACGGGAGCATAACTCCTTTGTACATCCGCTTCGATTATTTGAATTTCTTCCGGGCTTAAGGAAAAAGCTTTACGGACTGTCCCATTTACAGGTAGTTTATTTTTAATCATTGGCCAGGTCCAAAAAATCTAGATGGGTCAATCACTCCTGGTCCAGCTCAATATGTTTGAATTTTTCAGGCATAAAAGGAAAGAGGTTTTTCGCCTTTAAATATCTATCAAATCCACCCTTTTTATTTCCGGTTAATAAACCCACTAATTCCCGCTGGACCAGCACCCTTTTTTCACCCTCAAAAACGGCAACCGGAATATCTTTGCCCAGCAAAGTTAAGATTCCATAAGTTATAACTGCTTCTTCCTCGCGTGGTTTTTCATATTGTGCGTTAGTATCAGAAGTTATCATTTAATACCTCCCACCGCTCTTAAGAGCGTCTCATCAAATAGGTTGAGTAAGTGGCGGTTATTGTGACGGTAGCTAAACTCCACCACGTATTTAGCTAGATGTTTGGCACTTACCTTGTGATATTGACCGACAATTCCACGCTTCAAGAGAGCCCAAAAGCTTTCGATGCTATTAGTGTGAATATCTCCGTTGGCGTATTGGCCTTTCGACACCCCATGGATGCTCAAGGCGTACCGGCCTTTCAAACCCAGGTTCGGACGCCTTGGGAGTAGGGTTGGGCAGGGGCACTGGATTGGCGGAGGGCCCTTTTGGTCGGGCATGACCAGGAAGCCAGGTAACAGCCCCCACCTACGCCCTTTAGGCTCCCCCCCTTCGTAGATACTTCGGGGGGCAGGTCGGTGGGCAGGCCGGGAACCTGAGTAACAAGGCCGGGAAGCCGAGTAACGGCGCCCTCGAACCCGTGTACCGATCGCCCTGTAGCCCTGTACCAACCCGGCGAACCCGTGGTAGAGCCCCATAAAGCCGTGGTAGCACCCTGTGAACCCGTGAACTGTCCTCGAAGCCGTATACCGACCCAGCCAAACCGAATACCGCCTGCCCTGAAGCCGTGTACCGATCCGGCCAACCCCTATACCAGCCCGGCGAACCCGTATACCGGCCACCTTGAAGCCGTATACCGACCCTGTGGACCTGGTAAACAGGCACGCCTACGCCCCTTGGCTCCCCCCTTCGTAGGTACTTCGGGGGGCAGGTCGGCGGGCATGGGCGGGAAGCTGGTTAACGGTACCGGCGAACCTGGTTAACAGGGCAGGAAGCTGGTTAACGGCATCGGTGAACCTGGTTAACAGGGTGGGAAAGCTGGTTAACGGCACCAGGGAACCTGGTTAATAGGGCGGGGAAGCTGGTTAACGGTACCGGCGAACCTGGTTAACAGGGTGGGAAGCTGGTTAACAGCACCGGCGAACCTGGTTAACAGGGCAGGAAGCTGGTTAACGGCACCGGTGAACCTGGTTAACAGGGTGGGAAGCTGGTTAATGGCCCCCACCTACGCCCTTTGGGCTTCGGTGGGCAGGCCGCGAAGCCCTGTACCAACCCGGCTGGCCACCCCTTCCTACGGGTCGAAAAAGATTCCTGCGGTCCAATGGTCGTCGTTCATGAGGTAAAACTGGCCGTACTCGCTGTTGCCGTTGTAGTAAACCACGGCCATGCGGATGGCCCCGTGGGATTCGGGTTTATCCTTCCACTGAATCCCCAGCTCCACCTGCTGGTTTACCACCCCGCCCGCCTCGCCCTTGGCCTTTAAATCGTAGGTGAGATACCCCCGGACCACTGTACCGAACAGAAACTGGCAGGGGATGGAATAAGCTTCCAATCCGAAATGGCCGAAGATCCGGCTGCCGGTATCGTCGGGGGAGATATGGGAGTAATAGCCCAATCCGCCGTAAAGGCGGAGGGAATCCCTCAGGGGGTAATAGGAAAGGGTGTACCGGAAGCTTTCCCGGCTATAGATGATATGCGGGATATCCAGAAACAGCTCGTCCCCCAGGTGGGAACTGACATGCAGGTATTCCAGCCGGTGGGAAAGGTCTCCGGTCTTTTCGCTGAAATAGGTCCCCAAGTACCAATCATTAACCCTTTCGGGATAAACGTCGTTCCCCAGGGAATCCAGATTAATAAAAGAATCCCCTTCAATTCCCCACCCCCATTGGGTTTGGTCGCCGGGGGTCCACTGAAGCAGTTCAATGAATTTGCCGATGGAACCCTCGAACTCAGGCTGATCCAACCGGGCAATCAAGCTGTTTTGCGGTTCCCGGGGGTCGCCAATGAGGTTGTTAAACAGTGTTTCGGCCGGCAGGAAGGATAATTTCGCGTCCTGCGCGATTGTTTTGCCAGAAGGAATTACGAAACAAGCAATCCATAACAAACAAAAGAATATCTTCGACTTACTTTGTGTCTTTGTGTCTTCGTGTTGGCCGTTGGTGTGTCTTCTAGAAATCAAAGAACACCCCCAGGGCCCAGTGGGTGTCGTAAGTCTGGTAGAACTGCCCGTAATCCGAATGGCCGTCGTAATAGATCAGGGCCAACCTCACGGCCCTTCCGCCCTGGGGTTCCAGGCCCGCCCTCAAGCCCAATTGCCAGGTCTTGTTCCAGGTATCGGGGGTTTCCCCTTTGTAGGTCAAATCGAGGCTGGTATAGGCCCGCAGGTCCGTCTGGTCCGAGCCGAAGGAGGGGCTATAGGCCTCACCGCCTATAGATAAGAAGAAGGGGTCGCCCGCAGGGTACATATTCTCCCAATCTCCGATACGGCTATAGAGCCGGAAAACCTTCGGATCGGAATAGGAAAGGGTTAGGTTCAGATTTTCACGGCTGAAAAAGATGGGATCTTGGATGCCCTGGAGGGAATCCCCCAAGTGGGAGCTTTCATGCTCGAATTCGACCCGGCCCGAGAAATTCCCAGACTTCCCGCTGATATACGTCCCGGCGTACCAATCGCCCCCCCGCATGGGAAAGGTGGCCCCATCCTCATCCAAAAGGATGTAGCCGGACCCGAAGAGGCCCCAGCCCCACTGGCTTTCCGGGGTTGAATAACGCAGGAACTCCACGAAAGAACCCACCTCCCCCTCAAATCGGCTCTGGCTGGTATAGCCGATGACGCCGGTCTGGGGCTCCCGGGGGTCGGCCGTGATGGGAACAAAGAGGGGCGTGACGGGCAAAAAGCTCCAGGGAGAATCCGCCCAAGCTTTAGGAAGAACAGAAAAGAGGAAAACCGGAAGGAGCGCGAGGAAAAGGCGTATGAATTTCATAGGCGGGACATGGTAACTGCCCTTATTTAAAAGGGCAAGTTGGGCTAAGAGACGCAAACAAAACTCAAAAGCAAAGGCAATTTTTACCGCCAAGACGCCAAGTTCGCCAAGTAAGACAAAAAACCAAGAATTTTCCCGTTTGTTCAACTTTCTTGCCTTCCGTTGTTCTTGTGCCGATTCACGATAAAAATTAATCATAGGAATCGGTACTATACCGACCTCTTTATCTGTTTTATGGAAGGTCGGCATGGCGATCTTGGCCATCGGCACTTCGGTTTCTGGCCGAAGTGTTTGGCGGTGAAAATTGCTGTTCTCTTAAGGTTTTGTTTTAGGTTCTTAATTCCCGTGTGATTCACAACCAATCTCAGCCTTCTAACTAATACAAATCATATTTCACCGGACAATTAACATAGAAATTTCATGGCCTTCGCCCACCCAGGTTTAATCTTTCATAGAGTCTTAACGTTATTCTCAAAAAAATAAAAAGAGGAAGTCATGACCGTTCTCTCACAATCAAGCGAAGCCAGTCCATCGCCTTCCGCCGAAAACGATATTAGGATCCCCTCCACCTCCGATCTGTTCGACGCCTTACAAAACGTCCTTTGGTTCTGGCCGGAACTATTCGTTCATCACCTTCCCTCGTCGGAAGTGGATTTGGAACGCATGACGATGGTTCGAAGCGTCAACCTGACCGGCAAGTACGAGGGGTTGGTGATCCTTCGCACCACCCCGGACCTCGCCGCCCTTTTTCAAACCGCCCTCGTCGGAAAGAACTCCATGGGCGACGACGACGCCTTCAACGAGTTCGTGAACATGTTCTGCGGCCACATGATGAGCAAGATCCGGGCGACCGAGCAGGTGCCTTTCCGCCATTTCCTTCCCCAGCGCCCGAATATCGACTCGTGGCCGGGGCGCCCGCCGGAAGCCGTCATGACCGTGGCGATTCAGCATATCCCCTTGAAAGTGGAACTTTGGGTCAAGGATCCTTCCATCAATGGCAAACAACCTTCCCATGACTGACCCCGGGTCCGCCTTCCCGGCGGAACTCAAGGCGGAACTGGACCGGCTCGCCGGCCAGGCCGCCAAGACCGGCCACCAGGACCGGGAAAAAGTGCTGGCCCTCGCGGAGGAATATGCCGCCTGGGCCGAACGGGCCCAGAAACATTTCGGAACCTGGGCCACCGGTTTTTCCAACCAGGCCAAACAGTTGGCCAAGGGTCTGCGTGCCGGGAGGCCCAGTCATCAGGGCTTGGAAAGAATCCTCCAGGCGGTCCTGGAGGTGGACAAACACCTTCGCGAAGACGTCCCCCCCCATCAACTCCCGGCCAGGGCCCGGAGATTCTGGTCTTTGGAATGGAATCCAGGCCCCGGGAAATGGCCGTCCTGTCCGAGGAATTCCTCACCGTGAAGGACGAGGACCGGGAAGGTTACCGGGAATTCCTCCAGGAAATCCCCGAGCATTTCAACGCCATCGAAACGAACCTGCTGAGCCTGGACAGCCAGGGAGCCTGGGACCCCATGAAGGTCACCGATGCGT
>CAWKIF010000070.1:0-5402 GCA_963849485.1 candidate division FCPU426 bacterium
TTGACGAGGGAGAGAAGCCCGCTTTTATCCACGTCTTTATAGAGAAGGTACCCTTCGAGGGTCGAGGTCAGCTGCAGCGCCTGCTTGACGTAATTGGAGGTTTTGACGGCCCGGATGTCGTCGTAAATGTCCTGGGGCAGCTTCTGGAGGGCGTCCTCATCGAAGGTATAGAACGTTTTCACGACCTGGCTGCCGCCGTCATAGGTCCCGACCTCGATAAAGAAGGGGGCGTCCTTGCCAAGGGTGATCACTCGGGCGGAGTTGGGAAACCCCTCGCCGTGGAAGAGCGGTTTGAATTCCAGGCCGATTTTCATGTAAATGTCGGTGGTGGAAAGAAGGGCGTCGTATTCGTCGGTGTAATCGGCCACCAGGAGGGTCTGCCCCAAAACCTTCAGCTCGTAGAGGCCGGTGAGGGGGGTCGGGTCCCCGTTGTCATGCTTGGCTTCCGAAGGAACGCCCAAAGCCTCGGCACGGGTTAACAGGAGGGGCTTCATCTTCACTACCTTGCGGTGGAGGGAGGACAGTGCGAAATAGGGTTTGTTGGGGTTGATCTTTTTGGCGTAGCCCTGGGTATCCGGGTCCAGTTTTTCGTTATGCTGGGCGACCCAAACACGGGCCACGGCTTCCCGTTGGACGTCCGTCACCGCCCCCCAGGCGGCTCCCAGGCCTGCCAGTAGGGTGAGGGTAACGATTGTAGGGGTTTTCAGCATCTCAGGGCCTCCATCAATAATGTGAAGAAAGACGGTGGAAAACCCCGACAGCTTAACATAAGGCGCCCCCCGGCTCAAAAGCCTTTCCGGGGGGCTTGGACCAGCCCTATCTATTTACCACAAAAGCAAGGTGGTAATAACGCCTTATCGAAGCCCTTACCTTTCGATGGCCAATTCCCCTAATTGAAACTCATGGTCCCCATTCGCGTGGGGAGCGATATTGAAGGTCTCGATGTGGGACAGGTCCTGGGGCAGGTCTTTCTTGGCCTCGGGGGGTTGATAAAACTCATTCAGGTCGAATTTCTCGAAGGGGATCGAAAGAGTTTCCCATCCCTTGCCGTGGGTTTGGGGGAAATGGGCCACAAAGGCGTTCTGGTTGGCGTCATTGAAGCCGAATTCGATAAACAGGGGCTCCGTGCTATAAACCTTGCAGGTCAAGCGCTTGGCTCCGGTCCAATCCTGCCCGCCCCAACGGTCCCCGGCCCTCATCCACAAACCACACCATCCATTGGGCTTCAAGTTGTATTTGATTTGAGCCGCCCTACCCGAGGGGGCCTCTCCGTCCTTTTCAATGGAAAGATTGATCTTGGAGCCGTTCCCGTCCGCGAAGGGGCCGTAGGCATCCTTATCCAGCATCGAGAAATCTTGGACCAGGATCTTCTTATCGTCCGAATTCGGTATGCCGGTGACCGCCTTGACCTTTCCCGATTCACCCGATAAGGGGCCCACTGACACCTCGAGGGACCCGCGGTTTTGGGGTTGTAAAGTCACACTGTCGATCTTGGCGAGGTTGAGGACCCCATCTTTCGGGGCGTCCGCCTGCGGCCAGGGTGTCTTTTGGAAAACGGAAAGCGGAACAATAAATTCAGACCAATCAGCCGAAGTGATTTTGACATAAGCGATGGCCTGGACCTTTTGATCGTCATTCAGGCCCACCATCAAGTAGGTGGGAGCCGAGCTCTTGGCCTTGAACTTAAGGGCCTTCACCTTGGAGAGGTCTTTTCCCAAGGTAGCCCACACCCCGCCCCAATCGGTCAGGTTGGCGCTGATCTGAAGGGCTTTTTGTCCCTCATTGGGTCCTGGCACCAGTGAAAAGCTGATCTTGGAACCCTTGGAATCCGCGAAGGTTCCCGCGTCCTTGGACACGTCCAGTGTGGACCAATCCTGAAGGACGGCCGCGGATATGACCGCTCCCATTCCCCAAAACATCAAAGTTGCTAACAAAAGTTTTCTCATGACCGGCTCCTTCTTTCGGCTTTTTGATTCAACGACATGGATTAGACGGCAGGGATTAAAAAAGTGTCGGGGGATTAACGCCCCGAGGGCGCCAAGGCGATGGCGGTTGGATCCGAATCCAAACTCCAAAGGAAACGGTCCATTTGCCCATGGATTCGGTCATGGATGGACATGTAGGCGTCGGTTTGGCAGTCGCTGAGGACCCCGCTGATGGCATCCTCGCCTTGGCGGTCCAAGGTGAAGACCTGAAACCGCCATTGCCTTCGGAGGGCTTCCATTCGGCTTTTTTGATCCCTCAGTATCACCGCGACCTTGGATTGCTGTTCCGGATTCAGCTTCAAATCCTCGCTTAATTGAAGGAGGTACCTTTGCGAGGCGTTCCAATGGCCCAGGGTTTGGTCAAAATAAAGACGCATGCCCCAGGCCCCCAGCATGGCCCCTAGCAGCAATCCGGTCCAGGCATAGGTTATAGGCTTACTCATGGTTGTTCCCTCCCTTGAAAGGACTATTGATCATCAATGGATTTTGATTTATTCCAAAGGACGCGAAGGCCCGGTCGTCCCTGACCCAGGATTTCTCGGGATGCCAGAAGGCGGCTACCAGCAAAGCCGCCGCGACCGCCCATCCGGTTCGGAACATCCAACCAGAAGTTTCGATTTCTCTCGGGGCGGGTATTCGCGCCATCACCCGGGCCTGGAAATCTGCCGAAACATCCTCGTCTCTCCACCGTCCGGCGATTACGCGGCAGGAACCACAGGAGGCATGATGGGCCTCCCAATCGGCCTTATCAGGCGAACCCAAAGTCCCTTCCCGGTATTCCAGGATTTTCCCAAGAAATTCCTCATGTCGCATGGTCTACTCCTTCGTTGACCGAAAACTCGTTCGAACATCTCACAAATTTTGTAACTTCCATTGCCTAAGCTTCACCCGGGCCCTTTTGAGCCTTCCCTTAATTCCATCCTGGGTTAAACCCAGTTTCCTCCCCATCTCCTCATAGCTGATCTTGCCTTCCCCCTCCCGCAAGAGATCAATCACAGCTCGTTCTCCCTCACTTAAAGTGCCCAGCATCTCCGGCGTGATATGGGGAAGCGGTTCTTGGATGCCGGTATCGGGTAAGGCCGCGGCTTCGGGAATAGAAACTCCCTTTTCCAATAAACCCTCCAGGGAAAGAAAAAACCCATGTTTTTTCTTCCTCAGGACATCCCGGCAATGGTTCAAACCGATCCGGGTGAGCCAGGTGCGAAAGCCGGAAGACCCTCGGAAAGAACCAAGAGCCTGGTAAGCCTTGATAAAGGTCACCTGAGCCGCCTCTTCCGACTCGTGGGGATCGGAGAGGATGGCCAGGCAAAGCCGGTACAGGCTGGTTCGGTGCTTTTCCACCAACCGGGCGTAGAGGTCCCGGTCGCCCGCCTGGATTTTCCGGATCAATTCCCTTTCTTCGATGGCCTTCCTCCGGGAGCGCTTGCCGCTAAAAATCCTTCGATTCCAACCCAGTATAGCCTTCGAGCGTTATTAAGTTTTTAAACGCTGGAAGGGATCAATCCAGAAATTAGACGGGGAATCAGAAGAAAGTGTCGGTACTAAGGAAGAAAACCGAAAAAATGCAGCTCCAGAAAGGGAACCGCTCCTTAAAAATTAATCGGGGCAGTGGCCGTAACTGGAAGCATCCAAATGAAGGTGGGCGCAGTTGAAAAACCACCAATCGTCCTGCCCGATGGGGGACTGGCCGGAGGTTTCAACCGCGTAATAATCGATGAATTTTTGCCGGATCAAGGGATCGGCATCAATCTCATGGGTGAGTTTTTCGAGGTTTTCAGCGTTATATCCAGTGAGTTGATAGGCTTGGTCGAAATCGTACTCCAGCTCCCATTTAGCCACTTCCCCATTCCCCGTCTTATCGAGATTGGATAGATACATCGTGGCCATATCCTTCAGGTCACCTGTTTGCTTGTCGTAAAGCATGACTTGGAAGGCTGGATTGTCGAAGTGGATGGGGCTGACCGCCGGGCATACATGGGTGGCCATGAAGGGTTTCCCGTCCTTTTCCAGGACCCTGAAATCATCCATATGGGTATGACCCGTGAATTCGGTGCGCAGGATGTCCGAATGGGCCCTGAGGATCTCGAGGAACCGTTGGAGATATTCGTTCTTCCAGTAGGTTCTTTCGTACTTCCTCGTTTTGTGCTTGATCGCGTTGCGACTGTCCACCCCGGGGGGCATATGGGTTTCAATCGTCACCTTTTCCCCTTTCTTCAACGCTTCATCCAGGATCTGGTTGAGCCAGTCCAATTCCTCCTTCGCGGCCTTTTCCCCGCTTCCGCCGCACTCATCCCCATGGCGCTTGGTGGACCAGAAGGAATCGTTCAACACCACCAATTCCTCTTTGGGAAAGGCCGGGTGCGGCACGGCGTACCAGCCGCCGTGGATGAACCCCTTCACGGCCTCGGGGTGTGCCGCGAGGGTCGGCCAATGGGGAACCATCTCCGACAGCATGGGGCTGTCGGGATAAAACTCGTAGTCGTTGCAGTCCGAATCGTTGTTGCCGAAACAAAAATAAAAGGGTACCCCCAGGAGTTTTTGTTGAATGAGATCGGAAACAAACTGGATGGTTTTGGTCACGAAGGAGGCATAGGCCTTGTTGTCTCCCCCGACCAGGTGGTAAAAGCGGCTTTTGAATTCGTGGGAGATCAGATCGCCGCAGACAAGGGCGTAATCATAGATGACGCCTTGGGAGGCCGCGGCATTAAGGGCAGAGGCGAAAAGGGGGTAATTGGTGTCCGATTCATATTGGGCGAATTGGGTGATTTTCGAGGTTTGAAGAATCGATTCCCACTTTTCCACAGGGCTCGCGGCCAGTTGTTTGACCAGGTCCTTGTCCGCATAGGGGTCGAAGTGGATGTCGGCCATGATAAGAAAGGTTCCATCGTTATCCCCCATGGCCCAGGGCAAGGCGCTTTCGGCCCATCCGGCGGAGTTCAGGCACAGGAGGAAAAAGGAGATCAGGAGAGCAGGAAACTTCGGCCAAACAAACATAAATTCATTGTCCTTAACAGATCGCCCCTTGAAAGAAGGAGCCGGGTTTTTTTCAGAATCCGGCGAGGAGGGAAAACAGGTTGGCATTGCCCAGGTCTCCCCGGGTGGTGAAAGCGTAATCCAACTCGATCTTCTCGATCTTGACGCCCGCCCCGGCCGAAAAACCGCTCAAGCCGTTTAACCCCGTCGTGTTCATCAACTGCTGGCCCACCCGCAGGGCCACCAGGCATTGGTACCAGAACTCGGCCCCCGCCGCCACCCGGCTGGCGGAAGTATCGTTCCATTCCATCATTCCATCCAGGGAAACCAAAAGTCGGCTTGGAGTCTGACCGTTCTTGTCAAAATCGGCTTGGTATGAAGCTCCCCCTCGAAGTTCCGTTGGGATAGCAATGGAGCCAAACCAAGAACAGGGAATAAAAAAAA
>CAWKIF010000071.1:0-87596 GCA_963849485.1 candidate division FCPU426 bacterium
TGGCCGAGGCGCGCCGGCGCGGAATCCGCGTGGTCACGCTGCACAGTCAGGCTGGCTCGCTGATTTCATGAGTGTTTCGGTTTTCACGCAACCAACGAGATGATGCACTCTGCAGCCTGCAAAAAACTGAGACTTGGCGCGGTGCTATACTCCACGAGTTATGCTAGCTTTTTGCCATTGTTCCAGCTGGCGGGATTAGGGGATGCGAATGGCCGGCCCGCAGCCGCAGCAGTTTCTGGCGCTCGACTGCGTTCCCTACCTTATCCATTCGCTTCGCGGCTTTTGCCGGGCGGCGCCTCGCGTCACGGCGATATGCCTGGCTGTACCCCCAGGCTAAAGATGGAGCGCGCGGAAGTGCAGGTGGCTGAATACGGTTGTTTTGGGTTAAGGGGCATGTGGTTGAGGGTGGTGAAAATGCGACAAAATTTCTGTATAACGTGGCTTGAGGCCAAATCCGTGAAGCCCAATGATATCGTGCTGGTTCACGACGCCGGTGCGCCCGCTGATTGACGCAGCCACCATCGAGCGCACCATCTATGTGGTGGCCGAGTTCGGTGCGGCCATCGTGGGGATGGCTGGCTGAGCGACACCATCAAGCAGGTGGAGGGAACCGCCCACGGAGCGCTGGTCACGGCGACCATTCCGCGTGAGTTTGTGGTGCAGGCGCAATACGCCCCAGGGCTTCCGTTACGGGCTGCTCCGGCGCGCCTTTGCCGAGGCCAATGCCGTACTGCTTTGGTGGGCACTGACTAGGTCTTCGCTCGCCGAGCGCGCAGGAATTCCGGCTGCAATGGTGCCCGGTTCTCAGGTTAATCTGAAAGATTACTTAGCCGGGCTACTCTGCGCTGGCCTATTGATCGGCGGCAGCGACGGCGCATGTAAAACGGCCGGAACAAATCAGCATGACTTGTTTCAGCTTTTTCACTCATTCACTTTCGGTGGGGCATTGCGGCAATGATGCAGATACCAGATCGGATTTGGCTACGACTCTAACTTAATCCAAGTCCGGTGCGCCCGCGCCTCGGCGGAGTGACTATCCACATCCCCCAGGGCGTGGCGAGGTTATTTCTACGGCGACGTTCTGCTCCACGCCATTACCGATGCGCTGCTTGGCTTTGTGGCTGCGGGCGATATCGGCAGCTTTTTTTCCGCCCTGGGCCATCTTGCGCTGGAAAGATGCGGCCGACTCTGCGCGTCTATCTGAACCTGGCTCTCGAAGAGTTGCAGCACGCGGGTTATTTGCATCGTGAACATCGCAACACGACGCGCAGCCAAGTTCGCCGCTCCCAAAATTTGGCCTATTGCTGCGGAAACCAGCTCCCGGGGTCGCCGATCTTCTCGGCGTCAGCATCGATCAGGTAAGCATCAAGGCCAAAAATCCAGAGGGCCTGAACCTCGATCACGTGGCCCAATACATGCCGTGGCGCTCGTCGAGCGCGTGCAGGAGCCGGAAGAGCTCAAAAGAATGAGCGAAGTGGTCGAGAGCCAGCGCCAGCTTGAAGATGTGGTTGAAGATTTGCTGATCCGTGCACGGCGTGCCTAAGAAGCGGACGATTACGCCCGTCTACGACACCGAAGACATCACGTAGCCGCCCTCGGGCCGCTTGCGAGAACGCCTGTTCCGCCTGAAGGCCAGCGCCCTCGCTCAAACCCTGGACGTCTCCGATTTTTATTGAAGATTCATGGCTTTAGCGGTACCTTGGCTGCGAACCCAATTCCACATTGGAGTGTTGTCCATGAATGAGCTGGCAGTATTTCTGCAAGACCAACCCGATTTGGCCGCGGCGCAGCATGCGCTCATGGTGATGATTCAATCCTGGTTTTCATGGGATGGACTTACTCCCGGCGGATCATGGGCCGGACCTGGACTTTATCCGGCGGTTTTATCGAAAAACGGGGTTCGCCTGAGAACCCTCATCCTCCATTGGCTCCCGGTCCCTTGAGACATTCCTGTAAAGGGCGCGTTAATTTTCACTAGTACCTGGCCCGGCAAAATCATTACAATTCTCCGCTCTGTCACCCTACTCGACGAGGAGCTTGCGTGAAAAACCCCTACGGCCATTTTGATGACCCCAATCGGGAATATGTCATCACCCGGCCCGACACCCCCCTTCCCTGGCTGAATTACCTCGGCCAAGACGAATTTTTCGGCCTCTGCACCAATACCGCCGGGGGATATTCCTTTTGGAAAGACGCCAAACTGCGGCGTTTGACCCGCTACCGCTACAACAACGTGCCCATGGACCTGGGAGGGCGTTACCTATACGTGAATGACGGGGGAGTGGTTTGGAACCCGGGTTGGAAGCCCACCAAGACGGTTTTGGACCGCTACGAATGCTGCCATGGGCTGGGTTATACCCGCCTGATCGGGGCCAAGAACGGCGTGGAGGTGGAGATGCTCTTTTTCGTCCCCCCGGGCGAAAATCTTGAGATCTGGAAAACCACCGTCACCAACACCGGCAAAACCGAGAAGGATCTCAAGCTGTTTTCCTACGTCGAGTTCTGCCTCTTTGAGGCCCTGAACGATATGACCAACTACCAGCGGACCTATTCCATCGGCGAGGTGGAGGTGGAAGGTTCCGCGATCTACCACAAGACCGAATACCGGGAGAGGCGCAGCCACTACGGTTTTTTCGCCTGCACCCGGGAAACGGCGGGGTTTGACACCTCCCGGGACGTCTTCGTGGGGGTCCATAACGGATTGCACGAGGCCGCAGTGCCTTTCGCTGGCCAATCGAAAAAGAGCCAGGCGCATGGCTGGAACCCCATCGGTTCCCACCAAATCAACCTGCGCTTGAAACCCGGCCAGTCGGAAAGCTTCGCCTTTTTGCTGGCCTATGTGGACCAGGGGAACGAGCCGAAGTTCGACAAGCCCTTTGTGATGAACAAATCCAAGGGGCGGGAACTCCTGGCGAAATACCAAAAACCGGGGGCGGTGGAGGAGGCCTTTGGCTCGTTGAAGGGTCTATGGGACGGGCTCCTCTCGAAATTCCAGGCTTACTGCCCCAACCCCCACGCCCGGCGCATGCTCAATACCTGGAACCAGTACCAATGCATGGCTACTTTCAACCTGTCGCGCTCCGCCAGCCTCTACGAGACGGGCATCGGCCGGGGCATGGGTTTCCGCGACTCCAACCAGGATTTGCTGGGGTTCGTGCACCTGATCCCCGAAAGGGCCCGCCAGCGCCTGTTGGACCTAGCCGCCACCCAGCTTTCCGACGGCACCTGCTACCACCAGTACCAGCCCCTGACGAAAAAGGGCAACGCCGAGATCGGGGGTGATTTCTACGACGACCACCTTTGGCTGATTCTTTCCACCTGCGCTTATATAAAGGAAACCGGCGATACTTCCATCCTGGAGGCGCCGGTGGGCTACGCCGATAAGCCGGGCAGTAAGGAGAACCTTCTTCACCACCTGGAAACCAGCCTGGCCTACACCCTCAAGAACCGGGGGAGCCATGGACTGCCCTTGATCGGCCACGCGGACTGGAACGACTGCCTGAACCTCAACTGTTTTTCCACCGAGCCCAACGAGAGTTTCCAAACGGCGGGGGACGTGAAGGGTTCCAAGGCTGAGTCGGTCATGATCGCGGGACTTTTTCTCTACGCCGCCCGGGAGATGGCGGGCCTTTATGGCTTTTTGAAGCGTTCTCCCGAAGAAAAAAGCGTCCAAGTCTCCTATGACGAGATGCTTAAGGCGGTCGAGGAACAGGCCTGGGACGGCAACTGGTACACCCGCGCCTTTGACGCCAAGGGAAACCCCGTGGGCTCAAAAGCCTGTGAGGAGGGGAAAATCTTCATCGAGAGCCAGGGTTGGTGCGTTTTGGGCGGCGCGGGGAAAGACAACGGCCGGGCCCGGCTGGCCCTGGAAAGCGTCCATCGGAATCTTTATACCCCCAATGGGATCATCCTTCAGCAGCCCGCCTATAGCCGCTATTACCCGGAACTCGGCGAAGTTTCCAGTTATCCCCCGGGATACAAGGAAAACGCAGGGATTTTCTGCCACAACAACACCTGGATCCACCTGGCCTGGTGCCTGATGGGCGAGGGAGACCGGGCGATGGAATACTACCTTTCCATCTGCCCTTCGGCCAAGGAAGAACAGATCGAAACCTACCGCAGTGAGCCCTACGTTTACGCTCAAATAATCGCGGGCCGGGACGCCGAGACCACGGGAGAGGCCAAGAACTCCTGGCTGACGGGCACCGCCGCCTGGACCTTCGTAAGCGTGGCCCAGGGCATCCTGGGGGTGAAACCCGATTTTGAGGGGTTGCGCCTGGACCCCTGCGTTCCCTCTAAGTGGGATTATTACACGGTCACCCGGGAATACCGGGGAGTGGTCTACGAGATCATGGTCAAGAACCCCAAAGGCCTCTGCCGGGGAGTGAAGAGCCTGTCCGTGGACGGTAAAAAGGTGGAGGGGAACTTGATTCCCCAGCCGGTCAAAGGCACACAAAGGGTTAAGGTCGAGGCCGTTCTGGGGGAATAGCCGCACCTTTTCCCGGACTCAAGGAGGAAACATGAAACTAGATCCAAAGAAAACAATGGTACTCACCCTGGACATGCAGCAGGGAATCTTCGAGTTTGTGCCCGGGGCGGGAAGATGCGTTCCCTTTGCGGCCAGGGTAGTGGATGCCGCCCGCAGGGGCGGGATGGGGTTGATGCATGTGGGCATCGGTTTTGAGCCCGGATATCCCGAGATCGGGGATGGCCCGTCGCGTTTTTCAATGATCAAGGAAAAGGGCATGTTCATCAAGGGGACGGATTCGGCGAAGACCCACCCCTCGCTCTATCAAACGGGTGATATCGCGCTATACAAGAACCGGGTCAGCGCCTTCACGGGGAGCCCGCTGGGGCTGATCCTCCAAGCGCAGAAAATCGAGAACCTCATCCTCATGGGAATCGCCACCAGCGGAATCGTCTTATCGACCCTCCGGCAGGCCGGGGACCTGGACTACCGCTGCGTCGTCATTAAGGACGCTTGTTTCGACAGGGATGAGGAAGTGCACCGCGTCCTGACGGAGAAGGTGTTTACCGCGCAAGCGGTGGTTCTGAACGCGGATGACTTTTTGGCAGGGAAAGTCCAATCGTTGTGAAAGGTTTGGAAATTGGGTAAGAAACTCGGATGGATTTGGTTCATCTTTTTAACTGTTTTATTGGTGTATTTTTATTCGGAAATGGGCGGCTTACCGGACCGATTGGCGGTTCATTTCGACATCAACGGAAATCCCAACGGTTTTCAATCCAAAACCGCCTTCGTCGGCACCTTTCCTCTTTTTGTCTTGTTGATCAACGCAATCATGGCGGTTTTGTGCTGGTCCCTTGGAAAAATACCAATCCGCTTCATCAATGTTCCCTGGAAAAACTATTGGTCTTCCACGCCCGAAAGAATAATCCGATTGAATGAACGGATGTTGAGTTTGATGGGTTGGGTGGGGCTTTTCGTCAATATCGTCTTCTTTTTCGCTGTTCACGCGATCGTGCAGGCGAATAGCCAAGAAGCGAGGTTCTATATTCCCCTCAATGTTGGTTTGTTTGGGATCTTTGTTTTATCCTTTTTCTTATTTGGGGCCTTGTTTTTGATTTTTCGGCCGCCGGAAGATTGAGCCCTGTTCCCCCCGCTGGGACCCGCTCCAAATATTTTAGATTCTTTCGTTTTACTTCACCCCTTCGTTAAATATCTGGTGACCCTCTGGAATCCGGAATGACAAGGCATTACGCTTTCAGGACGAAGGGACGATTCATTCCGATTTTTCAGGAACCAAATGCGAAAACTCATTCAGGGTATTATTGATTTCCACCAGAACCGACGGGACGCGGTGAAGGATACCTTCGCGAAACTGGCCCTGGGCCAGAAACCGGATGCCCTTTTCATCGCTTGTTCCGATTCCCGGGTCGCGGTGAACGTATTCGCCTCGACGGATCCCGGGGACCTTTTCGTCATCCGCAACGCCGGGAACCTGGTGACCCCCGCTGAGACCTCCTCCTCGGACGAATCGGAAGTCGCCGCCATCGAGTTCGCCCTCGACAGCCTGAAGGTCGGCCACATCATCGTCTGCGGTCACTCGGATTGCGGGGCCATGAAGGCCCTTTGCCAGGGAAGGGCCCAATTGGAACTGCCCTACCTGAAACACTGGCTTCGGCATGGGGACAAGGCCCTCAAAAGGGTCAAAGAAAGCGGGAAAACCCTCAATCCCGCCGAGGAAGTGAACGAGGTTTCCCGCCAAAACGTCCTTCTTCAAATGGAGCATTTGCGAAGCTATGCCCAAGTTACCCAACGGGAAAAAGACGGAAAGCTTTCCCTGCATGGGTTATGGTTTGATATTCAAAATACGGATGTTTATTATTCCGATTCCCGGGAAGGCCGGTTTAAGATCATAGACGAAGTAAACGGACCTGGAATCTTGGACCAATTGAAAAGTTAAAAGGGTATTCAAACTTGGGAAATGGGGCCGGAAATCCCTTGTGTTTCTTCTGGTTCGCCGGCCCCCTTCTCAATTGATCTCAAGTTCTGGAATCAAGCTATGGCTCCGGCCTTCATCCGGGATTCCATCTCCTCCGGGGTCACGTCCTCAATATGAGTGGAAACCATCCAGCGGTGACCAAAGGGATCCGCGAGGCCGCCGGTCCGGTCCCCATAGAATTCGTCCTTCAAGGGGCGCAGCTCCCTTCCCGCCCGCTTCCAGCGCCCGGTTGAATACGTTATCCACATCCTTGACGTAGAGCAGGATGCTGATGGGTGACCCGCCAAGGGTCATGGGTCCCTTCATTTCCTCGTTCTCATCAGCCAGCATGAGGGTGGAGTCGCCGATGATAATCTCGGCGTGCATGATTTTTCCGCCAGGGCCGGGCATGCGGTACTTCTCATGGGCTCCGAAGGCTTTCTTGTAGTATTCGATGGCCCCGGCGGCATCGTGGACGAGCAGGTAAGGCGTCGCGGTATGATAACCTTCCGGTATGGGTTTTACATTTGTGGACATAACAACCTCCCCTTTGATTTGAACAACGGAATTATCCTGTTCCGTTATGGGATGAATTGCAAAGTGATGATTTGGATTTTTGAGAAATTAACCTGGAAAGGGAGACCTTTAACCGGCCCAAACCACCCACAACCAAAGTGCTGCCAAGGAGGCCAGGGTGACGGGAATACCGAGCCGGGCAAAATCCTTGAAGGAAACATTCACCCCCATCCCATGGGCCTGTTGGACCATGATCAGGTTGGCGACGCTTCCGATAACCAGTAGGCTTCCCCCGAAGCTGTTGGACAGGGCCAGCAGGTAGGCGGTGGTGGGCTTGGACATGTCCAGCACCTTGATCAGGAACATGACGGTGGCCGAATTGCCCACCAGATTGGAAAGCCCGGCGGTGGCCAGGATCAGGTTGACCGTTTTATTCAGATCGAAACCGCTTCTCGCCAGATACCGTACGGCGTCATCCCCGTAACCCGTGGCCTGGAAGGCCCCCGTCACCGTGAAGAGTCCCATGAAAAGAATCAGGATTTCCCATTCCACGAGCCCCAATAGGTCTTCTGTTCGAAACTCCCGGCTGGCTAAATGGATGCCCGCCGCGCAAAGTACCGTGATCTCCTTGGGGATCGGTGTAAAAAATAGCCCTACCGTTATCACGAGGATGGCCAACCCCTTGATGGTGTGGGCACGGTTGTAGGGGTAGCGGACGGGGGCACGATCCGGGCCGGGAAGAGGTCCGTTCAATAGCAACTGGTTCCGGGACAACCACCAGATGATCCCGTAAAATACCCAAGGCCGCCAGTACCGGTGGAAGACACCAAAGCAGGTAATCTCCGAAACCCAAGTGGGCGGTTTCTCCGATGAGCATGTCCTGCGGGTTGCCGATGAGGGTGGCCGCCGCGCCGATGTTGCTGGCCAGCGCCATCGCCACCAAGAAGGGAACGGGGTTGAGCCGGTTTTTTAAAAGGGCGGAGGCGACGATGGGGGTAAAGGCCAGGCAGACGATATCATGGTTCAAGATAGCCGATAGCCCGGCGGTGATCGCCATGAGAACCAGGAGAAACAAGGCGGGATGGCTCATACGGGTGGAAAAGGATTGTGCGGCCAAATCGTAGAATCCCGAGATCCGCAACTGGGCCGATAACACAAGAAATCCGAAGAGTAGGAAGACGGTGGGCCAGTTGACGAGGGAAACGGCTTGCGCCGTGGTGATCCGGCCAAAGACCATCATGCCGATGGCACCCAGCAGCGCGATCCCCGCGCGGTTGAGCTTTAATCCGGGAATACGCCCCAGGGCGATGAAGCCGTAGGTGACGATGAAAACCGCTAGGATGGTGAGGGTATGGGGTGGTGAAAATGGGACCATATCGAAGGAATATTATCGTTTAAGTTTTAACTTTTACAAACCTTGATTCCGGACCCTTGCCCATAAAGGAAACCGCGCAATTTAACCCCGATGAAATTTTTGTCAACGCATAAAGGTGCCTGAATTAGTTAGAATCACCTGCGAAAAGAGGAGCTCATGTTAACGCCTGAAGCCACGGAATCCCGGTTACTCTCCATCCTGCGGGGAAGCGAACTGTTTTTGGATTTAACGCAAGATGAGATGGACCGTTTGATCATCAATATGCGCATGATCCGCACCCAAAAGGGTTTTGAGATCATCCGGCAGGGAGATTCCTGGGATTCTTTTTACGTCATCCTTTCCGGCCGGGTTTCGGTGAAGATCCGGAAAGGCTCCAAGACCCTTAAAATGGAAGTTTTGGAAAAGGGAGACTTTTTCGGGGAGATGGCGCTCATCGCTAACAAGCCCCGCAATGCCACCATCACCTCGGAGTCTGTCAGCGAATTATTAGTGTTGAGGAAGGATGATTTCGACAGTCTCCTGATGAATCATCCCAACCGGGCTAGCAAAGTCCTTGGGGCTTACGCTCGGCGGAAAAAACGGAACAAGACTAAACTGGTTGCCGTCCTGTAAAGGTCCCGTTCTTCCCCTTTTCTTTCGAGATCCCCGGTTTTTAAATCTTCCCCAGGTTCAGGTCCAGGCAGATCACCCGGTTTTCTCCCTTGGAATTGACAATTTGTTTGGAAGCTGTCACGCAGAGATGGCCAGAGTTCATCGATAACCTTGGTTCCGTCACCACTACTTTGTTCGAGCTGTCCAACCCGTAGAAATATTCCATGAAGGAATGGTCGGTTCCGATGGGCGTGGTTTGGAAAAGGAATCTTTTCCGCTCGGGGACGAGGACTTCATTGCAAATGGTGGCGCTGATCTGCGTGCCTTCATCATCCAGCATATAAAGGCATTCCAAGGCCGGATAATCCAAGGAAAGATTCTGGAAAAGGGAAGGAGGATAAACGGAAGGGGCGGATTCAATCCGGGTGAAAACCCAGGACGCCATTTTTTCACAGCGCTTGCGTAGGTCCCGGTCCCGGTAGGCCCTTTGGGCCATCCGGCGCAGGTAGCGGGCCGAGAGGAAGGTCATGCGCGCCTTTCGGTTCAAGGTCATCAAAAGGCTGGACCGCAGGTTATGGGAGAAATAACTTCCCTGGAGCAGGTCGGCCCCCATTTCCAAGGCGGCCAAAGCGTCCTCCTCATTGTCCAGGCCCCCGGCCATCACGGCGATCCCCATTTCATGGGCTTTCCGGTTGGTTTTGAAGAAGAGTTCCTGTTTTTCCCTGTTGCGGGCCAAGCCCCGGGAACAGTCATCCTCCAATTGGATCAGGTCCGGGTTGAAACGGAGCATGGCTTCCATTTTCTCGGGTGTGGAATTCATCTCCTTCAGTCCCACCAGGAAATGGCGTTCCCTTTGGAATTGGATAAATTTCGAGACGAGGGGAACGTTGATTTTACCCGCCAAGGGAAGCTGGACGACCACCTGCTGGGGGTCACACCCGGTCTTCAGCACTTGTTTGTGGAAATGGCCGCTGCCCACGATGTTTTCCTCGAGGACGGAAGGCTCGATATCCAGGAAGCAAAGCAGGCGGGGGGACCGGGCCTTGAAGGGAACGAAGGATTCCAAACCCTTTTGGCGGAAAAGCCGGTCCAAGCCCAGCTTGATATAAAAATCCTCCTCGCCCATTCCGTGGAAGAGATTGAGGGGTTCGATCAATTGGAGGTTCGTGGGGTCGATGGCCCGGCCGACGGCTTCCAGGCCTACGACGCCCATCTTATGGACGGAGAAAACCGGCTCGAAAAACGAGATGGCGCTGTTATGCTCCAGAATGTTGAAGGCTTGGGCCGCCGTGGAGGCGCCCTCCTCGATTGGTATTTTTTCCTGACTCATGATCTCCCCCTTGTTAGTTACTCGTTTGCCTTATCAATGCAAACACCGTGCCGTTTGAAAAGTGGGGCTTTATAACCGATTTGTTCCCCAAGTTGATATACATTTTTGTGGAGGTCCGAGAAAGGGAAATGTCAGCAGGGTCAAATCCTTGTAATAAAAACGATAGGCGTCGTCCGAAACATCGTTTCAACCGGAATTAGGGTGCCTCTTACAACCAAATATTGGATAGAAAGTAGCTTAAAAGGGTCTTTTTCCACCGAATGTCGGAATCGACGAAAAAGAGCTCATATAACAAATGGTTTCATCTTCCTAAGGGTTTCCTAATAGGTTACCGATAGTTACTCACTTAAAGATAATACAGTCCAATATCAAATATCTTTCGTTTGGCTTAATTAAAGGTTTTTCGAGTTAAAACAAATCAAATGTATTTAGGGCTGATGGCTTGCGATTCCAAAATCCCTATCATTAATATCAATCTCGCCTAGATCATTTCATAGGTGGGGAGAGATGTCTTAGTAATGAAAAAATCTACCAAGCCCCGCCGAGCTTCAACAAAAAGATCCAGCCCGCCATCAAAGAAGAAAATTAAATCCAAAATTAAGGTTAAAGCCCCCCTGTTAGAGAAGCCAGACCAGGCAGCTCTTTTCCGAGGCATATTGGAAGCCGCCCCTGACGCCATGATCATCATGGGCCAGGACGGCCGCATCCTCATCGTGAACGCCCAGGCAGAAGTGGTTTTCGGTTGGAAAAGGGAAGAAATGTTGGGCCGCCCGATTGAAATGCTGGTGCCCCCCCGGTTCAAGACCCACCATCCGGCCAAACGGGAAGGCTACGCGTCCAACCCCAAAACACGCCCCATGGGGGCGGGGTTGGATCTTTACGCATTGCGCAAGGATGGGACGGAGTTCCCGGCCGAAATCTCCCTGAGCCCCCTTCATACACCCAAGGGGGTCTACGTGACCGCCGCCATTCGGGATACCACCGAGCGCAAGCGGCAGCTGGAAGAAGAGAACCGGCGGATCCAAGAAACCAACCGTCTCAAGAGCGAATTCCTGGCCAATATGTCCCACGAGTTGCGAACCCCTTTGAACGCCATCATCGGTTTTTCCGAATTGATGGTGAATGGGAAGGTGGGGGACATGCTCCCGGATCAGAAGGAATACCTCGGGGATATCCTGACGAGTGCCCGGCACTTGCTGAGGCTGATTAACGACGTTCTGGACCTGACCAAGGTAGAAGCCGGAAAAATGGAATTCCGCCCCGAGGTTTTGGACCTATCCAAGGTCGCGGCCGAGGTTAAGGACATTTTGCGCGGGATGGCAGCCCAAAAGCGCATCCGGCTAGAACTGGAAGCGGAAACGAACCTTCCCACAGCCTTGCTGGATCCCTCCAAGCTCAAGCAAGTGCTTTATAACTTCATTTCCAACGCCCTCAAATTCACCCGGGAAGAGGGCCTGGTGACCATACGAATTCAAAAGGAAGATGAGAGCCATTTCCGCCTGGAGGTCGAGGACACGGGGATTGGGATCAAGGAGGAAGATCTACCCAAGCTCTTCGTCGAGTTCCAGCAGTTGGACGCGGGTTCCGCCAAGAAATACGCGGGCACGGGCCTGGGCCTGGCCTTGACGAAGAGCATCGTGGAAGCCCAGGGCGGGAAGGTCGGGGTGAGGAGCGAGCCGGGCAAGGGAAGCGTCTTTTTCGCGGTCCTTCCTTTTGAGGCGAAAGCGGGGGAGTAGATGCCGGGAGAATTGGTCCTGATCGTGGACGACAATGACATGAACCTCAAACTGACGAAGGTTTTGCTTCAGGGAGAGGGTTTTCAGGTGGCCACGGCCCAGGACGCGGAGGAAGCCCTTGTTTTCCTGGGCACCCTAAAACCCCGTCTGATTTTGATGGATATCCAGCTTCCCGGCATGGACGGGCTTTCCCTCACCCGGCAATTGAAAGCGGACCCGGTGACCTCGGACATTGTCATCCTGGCCTTTACGGCCTATACCATGAAGGGCGACGAGGAAAAAGCCCTGGCGGCTGGATGCGACGGATATATCACCAAACCCATCGACACTCAAAAGCTCCCCAACCTTCTCAGGGAGTATCTGAAGAAAAAGGAATAAGAAAAGCTTAATATCTACCGCGAAGACACTAAGAGCCCTTAATAAAACCCATTTCACCGCCAAGACGCCAAGAACGCCAAGAACAACGTTAGGTAAGAAAGTTGTGTAAACCTAAGAATTCTTAATGATTTTATCTTTCTTGGCGAACTTTGCGTCTTGGCGGTAAGAAGCTACTTTTTTTGAGGAAAAATGAAAAAAGTCCTGATCATTGACGACGAGGCACTGGGGCGCAAGCTCCTCAAGGCTGTCTTGGGCGGGGTGGATGGGTACCACCTCACCGAGGCCCCCACTGGCCGGGAAGGTCTGGCGGAAGCCGCGCGCGCCCTTCCGGACGCGGTGATCCTCGACTTGAATCTGCCCGACCTCGACGGCCTGCAGGTGCTGGAAAAACTCAAGGCCTTCTCCCCGAACCTGCCGGTTCTCATGCTCACCGGCCACAACGACGCCGCCACCGCCCTTAAGGCCGTCCGGTTGGGGGCCTACCATTACCTGACCAAGCCATTTGAGGCGGACCAGTTGAGGGTGACGCTTCAAAGGGCACTGGAAAAGGGAGAATTGCTGGCCCGTATGGAAGCCATGCGCCGGGGCGAGGGCAAGGGACAGGCCTTAAACCGAATCCTGGGAGAGGGCACGGCGGTTCAAACCATCATCGGGCAGATCAGCCGGGTGGCCGATTCCTTCCTCACGGTACTCATCCAGGGGGAAACCGGCACCGGCAAGGAACTGGCGGCCCGGGCACTGCACGAGGAAAGTGCCCGGCGTGAGGAACCCTTTGTGGCCTTGGATTGCGGAGCCCTTTCGGAGAACCTTTTGGAATCGGAACTTTTTGGCCACGAGAAGGGGGCCTTCACGGGGGCGGACCACAAGAAAGAAGGCCAGCTTTCCCTTGCCCGGGGAGGCACCTTGTTCCTGGACGAGGTGGGGAATCTTCCCCTGGGTCTTCAAGCCAAACTTTTGAGGGTTTTACAGGAAAGACAAGTGAAGCCCGTCGGGGCCGCAAGGTCTTTTCCCATCGACGTGCGTTTCATTGCCGCTACTAACGCCCCATTAGAAGAAGAAGCAAAGGCCGGGCGTTTCCGACAGGATCTTTATTACCGCTTGGCTGAGTTCACATTGATCCTGCCCCCCTTGCGTGAGAGAAGGTCCGATATTCCTCTTCTAGCTTCACGTTTCGTCCAAGAAGCCTCGTTGGAATTGCGGCGGAACGTAGGAAGCCTTTCGGCCGAGGCCTTGGAACTTCTTTCCGCCCATGCCTGGCCGGGAAATATCAGGGAATTGCGTAATGTTATCCGCCAGGCGGTGCTTTTATCGCAGGGTCAGGTGTTGGATGAGAAGTCCGTCCGGGCTTTCTTGGGTAAAAACCACGGCCGCCAAACCCCGGGACCGGTGGAAGTACCCCTCGCTCCTGGTTCTTCCCTCAAGCAAGTTGCTGAGCAAGCAGTAGAGGCCGCCGAACGGCAGGCCATCGCCCACGCCCTGCGTGCCACGGGCGGAAACAAGAGCAAGGCCTCCAAACTGTTAAAAACCGACTACAAGACCCTCCACTTGAAGGTTAAGAAATACGGGTTGGGATCGTTGGAAGACTAGTTGCTTTCGGGCATTTGAAACATAAATAAGCTTGGAAAACCAAGGATTTACCAAGATCTATGTTAGAGTGAGTGATCATTGCGAAGCGAGGAGGTCCCTCATGGCAAAGAAAGCGAAGAAAACAGCGAAAGCGAAAAAGCGGTACTAACAGCTACTTAAACGAGTTAATACAAAACCTGAATGACTTGTTCAGGTTTTTTTTTATTTTTGGGGGGTCTTTCAAGAACACTGGTTTGAAGCGAACCTGTTACAGAAAAATAATTAAACCGCGTAACTAATAAATTAGACGAATAAAAAACACTGTTTTTATGGGGAGAGCTTTATTTTGAAATATTTATCATAGTAAGTATTGCCCATGATCGAATTCATTTCATTGTCCCAACTCGCTCCGTTGACTGTTTCTGTTAAATGTAATACACGATTGATCTTTAAATCCTCCCCGATTTTCAAAAACCAAGACTGGCCGGATCTTTTTTGAGTTTCGAACGAATTAAATTGAATTATGATTAACCAAACATCGGGGGAATTTTGAGGGGTAATAACATAATAAACCCCACAAGATTTTCCATTAGTCGGTCCCGGCCATAAACTTGATTCGGCTGATTCATATTGCTGAACGGTTTGCAATGTTGATAAATTAATTTTTTTAAATACATCGTCTTTCAAATCGGAATCAACTAATTCTTGGCAATTAATTCCAGTTATGCCGTAACCCTTCGCTTCGCCAGTGGAACGATTGATCAAATAACAAGTTCCGCTATTACAACCAATTATAGTTCCAGTGCTGTTGATGAATGGGCTACCTGATTTAATTTCGGGAAAGTCTTTAATTAAGCTAAAATCCGGTAAGTTATACAATGAGATTCCATAATACTCTTGTTTTAAAATCATTCGACCATCTTGGGATTCGCAAATTCCATCGCCCCAAAGCGAACTGTCAATATTACTGATTGTTTGATTAGGTTTTTTCAAATCCACAATGGTTCCTTGATCACCTGCTTCGACAACTGCATATCGGCCTTGGCCTAGAAATCTTGAAAAAGTCACATCTTTATCTAACGGAATTTTTGTCATTTGAGGAATTTTATAAACACCATTAAATTGTTCTCCACCTGTGATTCCTTCAATACTTCTAACATACAGGTATTGCCCGTTATTAGAAATTTGCAAATCATTGTATTGGGTTGCCTGAAAGAGAACTTTTTTTGATATTCCATCAAAGAGAATATTATCTACTGTCCACAAATTTCCGGTTTCATCTGCACTTAAATTTGGCCGAGGATCGCTCTGAACATTTTTTGGAAGTAACTTATAGATCTCATTAAACTTCCAGGATTTTAAATTCTCCATCATAGGAAGGTTTTGATCGCCACTGAATTTAAAGACAATCGATTTATCAAGAGAGATCAAAACGCTAGGCGGTAATTCTTCCACTGATTTTGCCAAAATATCATCATCTTTGCCCACGGAGGAGTATTGATTTGGGGTTGAAACAGGGCTTGAGCAAACCGTTGATAAAGCTAAGAGGTCATAAAAAAATAAAAACCATAAGAAGAGAAAATGTTTTTTCATTTTTAAACACCTTTTTATATATCCTTGGGGTTCTCAAGATGTACAAGGTTCAGGATTCGAAGAACAGTTGATTATAACTCCCAATAAGCTGTGTCTTTGGGGTGTAAACGAGTTGAATTTTCTCTCTGAAACACTCCAACTATGGTGCGAGCACCATAGTGGTCACGCCATAATTTAATCCGGCCAATCCTACCCAATTCATTAAAACCCAGAAAAAACACAGTTTTTCTCCTCCGCAGTTTTGGCACTGCCCTTGCGTTAGACATAACCCATCGCAGCGAAAGTAGAAAAAAGAAACGCTCGCGAAGGAGAGAAGCACCCAATGTCTCACGAACCCATCCTGGTCATTGACGACAACGAAATGAACCTCAAACTCGAGCGGGTACTGCTGGAAATAGAGCAGTACCAAGTGAGGACGGCGAAGGGGGCCCCTGAGGCCCTTCGCCTCCTCGAATCCTATCAGCCCGAATTGATCCTGATGGACCTGCAAATGCCGGGCATCGACGGCATCGAGCTGGCGGCCAAGCTCAAAACCGATCCCCGATACAAAGACATCGTCATCTTGATGCTCAGTTCCAACGCCCAGAAGGGCGACGCGGAGCGGGCCAAAGAGGTTGGTTGTGACGCCTATCTCACCAAACCCATCGATACCCAGGCCCTCCCGGACCTGGTGGCGGGTTTTTTGAGGAAGAACCGGGCTTAAAGTCGAGCCCCAACTGTACCAAGGAGGAAGTCATGTTGACATCGTTCAAGCCCAACGCAGTAGCCGTGAAATCCATGATGAACCGGGGGTTCCTCGCCACCCTGGAAGTTTTCAAATCCATTCCACCGGAGGCCCTGGCCGAACTGGAAAGGCACATGGTGGAAAAGCGGTACGCTAAGCATGAGTCCATCCTTCTGGAAGGCGACCCGGCGGAATCGGTGTGGTTCGTCAAGGAAGGCCGGGTGAAGGCCAGCGTGACCGCGCCCAATGGAAGGTGCCAAGCCCTTTGTATGGTCGGCACTCGCGGGCTTTTCGGGACCTGCTGCTGCCTGGGTGGCGGCAAGGTGCCCTGCTCCAGCGTGGCCGAGACCGAGGTAACGGTCGTGTCCCTGCCCATGACCGATTTTCGCGCCTTGATGGTCCGCTACCCCCTGGTGGCTGCCGCCTTGATGGGCCATATCAGCAACCGTCTGCGCCAATCCAAGGACATGCAAACCTTTGAGCGGGAAAGCGTTGAAAAACGCATCCTGCACCTGATGGTGAACCTGGTGGCCGAGTTCGGCAATACCGTGCCTTTGACCCGCCGAGAAATATCCGAAATGGCGGGCACGACCGTAGAGACCTGTATTCGAACCTTCCTCTTGCTGGAATCGGAAGGCCTGGTGGCGACCAGCCGGGGCCGGATCACGGTTCGCAATGTTCAGAGCCTGATCGACCGCATCGAGGAAATTTAGTTAAAGGAAAGATGACCATGAAAGCGCCCAACGATAAACCGCTGAAGAAACAAGATAAGAGAAACAAGGCCGGAGGGGTGAAAACGAGAACCCCCGTTTTTCCCGATCGGGCCCTGGGGATTCTCCAGAATTCCAAGAATCCATTATTTCAATCAGCCCACCTGGCATGGGTCATCGTCAAGCGAAAGAGCCGTTAAAAGGTTTTGGGGGAGGAAACTCGATGGATCAACAAAAGGCGATTTGGAAAAAGATGATGATCCTTATCCGCGACTTCGAGCGGGATCGGTACTCCTTCAGGCAGCTGGTGGAAAGGCTCATGCTCGTCATGGACACCTCCGTTTTTAAGGAAGGCCACACCGTTCAAACCTGGTATGGGCAGTGGATCAACATGTGGAACCTGGCCGTGGCCGGGGACCTGGAAATCCACGACCACCTCGAACTGAGGGGCCAGTTCATCGCGGACCTTAGACATTTCCTTTCGGGGGAATTGGACAAATTGGAGAAGAGTACCTGGGTTACGGCCGGTTCCATGGAGGGGCAGCCGTGAACTTCATCGAATTCAATGGGGACAACTGGAAGGACGAAGTGATTAAGACCGACAAGCCGGTGCTGGTCGATTTCAGGCTCCCAGGGGCCGGGTCCCAGGTGGTCGAAGACCTGCTTTTGGGCAAGCTTCAGGACCAATGGGGCGACCAACTCAGAATCGGCATCGTGGACGCGCGGAAGAATCCCGAGATCGCGCAGTCCTACAACATCAATGATTTCTCGACCCTGACGCTTTTCCTGGAAGGCGAGCCTCAATACACCTGCTGGGGGTCGGGCCGGGTACGCCGGATGATCGGTTTTTGGTTGAGTCCCTTAAAGGCAAAGCTCGAGAAGGCCTGGAATTAGGGAATGGGGAGGATCCGATGGAAAATGGAAACTCGAGGGATGAGGGATTGAAGCGTCAGACAATCTTGAGAAACAAGAAACCGATTGATTACACGAAGTTTGGAATGTCGATCCAGGTTCCTTGGCTGACGGAAGAATGGATGTGGTGGGACCGAGAAGAAACCCAGGGTAAGAACGAGTCTGACAGTACTAATTCCTAAAACCTTTCTATATCAAATCCAAAAACCTCAAATCGGACAATGAGCTGACGTTACCGGATCTATACCCTCTCCCCTTGAGCAGGGAGAGGGAAGGGTGATGGGTGATTATCTCGTAGAATCCCCCCTCATCCCGACCTTCTCCCTCCGGGGGAGAAGGTGGAAATAAAAAATAACAAAGCGCTCACTTCGATAAATGACGCCAAATGAATGGATTTTTATACAAATACTCGGTATTTGTCTTTAGATCTATATCTGAGCTAAATCACTAACTAGAAATTCGAAATAAGGGATAATCAACGGCGTTAGGGGAGCAATCAGGGGAGAGTTTAAAATTAAGGAAGGCCCATGAATACCCTTTGCTCCAACTGTCGTAAAGTCGTCGGCATCCAAGAACATAACACCGATCCCAACCTGGGCCCGGTTCTCTGCCCCGAATGTGGTGATAAATTTCTCTCCGAATATGGCGGGGTTTCCCTGGGGGAAACCTTGGACAAGTACGAGGACCCCATCGTTGTTTTCAACAAGGAACTACGCGTTGTTGCCTGCAACCGCAAAGGCTTAAAGGAAGTCGAGGCCGTGTCAGCCCGGGCCTACGGCCTGCTCAGCGGTGAATTTATGGACTGCCGCAACGCCTCCCTGGGAGGGGTCTGCGGCCAATCTCCCCATTGCCCCCAATGCGGTATTCGGAACTCGGTCACAACGACATTAAGCACGGGTCAACCCTTGAAGAATGTTCCCGCCTATTTTACGAGCGCGGGGACCCATGGGACCTTCACACGCGAGTGGAACCTTTCCACGCACAAGGTGGGGGAGACGGTCCATGCCAGCTTTCACCGGCCGGCCCAGGTGGGTTCACAATTCCGTAGGGTATAAAGCCTAGCTTCGACTGTTCTTGCCATAACGAGCGAAAAAACTTGGGGAATCCCGAAGGGGGTTCCCCTGTTTTTTTGCTCGTTGTTGTTTGTTTTCCACCGCCAACCCGGTTACTCTAGGTCGGTCTCCCACCAAGAACTGTCAGACCCGCCACTCCAAACCAGTCTTAAAGGAATTTCATGGAAAGCTTTTCGGAATTGAGCCTGCCCGCTTTTTTGGGGCTAACCCTCAAGCAGATGAATTTTACCCAACCCACCCCGGTACAGGCCCAGGCCATCCCGCCTGCCCTCGAGGGAAAAGACGTGATCGCCTCGGCCCAGACCGGAACCGGCAAGACCGCGGCCTTTGGGATTCCCCTGATGGTGTTCCTGGAAAATCATAAGGACAAAACCGCCCTCATCCTCACCCCCACCCGGGAATTGGCCCAACAGGTGTTGGGCGTTTTGCGCCAGCTCAACGGGCAGCATCCCCTGGGCGGGTCGGTGCTTCTCATCGGGGGGGCGCCCATGGGGCCCCAACTTACCGCGCTCTCCAAAAAGCCCCGGCTCTTCATCGGCACGCCCGGGCGGGTCATCGACCATTTGACCCGGAAATCCCTCAAGCTGGACCGGACCGGATTTTTGGTGCTGGATGAGGCCGACCGGATGCTCGACATGGGGTTCGCCCCGCAATTGGACGAGATCCGCAACCGCTTGACCGGCGGCCCGCGCCAGACGCTTCTTTTTTCCGCCACCATCCCGCCTGATATCCAAAAGATGGCCGCCCAATACCTCAAGGACCCGGTCCGCATTTCCGTTGGGGACCAAAGCCAGCCGGTGGAGAAGATCGACCAGCAGATCATCTACACGACGGAGCACCACAAGGCCGAGGAACTGGAAGGAGAATTGAACTCGCGCCAGGGTTCGGTTTTGGTTTTCGCGCGCACCCAGCACCGGGTCGACCATATCGCCGACCGGCTGAAGGAAAAGGGCTTCAAGGCCACCCGCATCCATGGGGGGCGGACCCAGGCCCAGCGCAAGCAGGCCATCGACCATTTCCGCGAGGGACATTACCGGATCTTGGTAGCCACGGACATCGCGGCCCGGGGCCTGGATATCCACCATATCGCCCACGTGATCAATTACGACCTGCCGAGGAACCCGGAAGACTACATCCACCGGGTGGGCCGCACCGCCCGCGCGGGGGCCGAGGGAAACTCGCTTTGCTTTTTGACGGATGAGAACCGGGCACTGTGGCAGAGGATCCTGAGCCTAATGGGATCTTCCAGGGCCAACATCACGAACAAACCCTCCCGTTTCGGGGACATGACCCCCAAGCCCGTTTCACCCCACCGGGGACAAGGCCCTTCGGGCGCCCCCCGTTCCTTCGCCTCGAAGCCCGGCGGAAGGCCGAATTTCAAAGGTGGCAAGTTTCGCCCGACCGGTGGATTCCAAAAAGACCGAAAGACCCACAGCCGGAGTTATCCGCCCGGCGGATTCCAGTCGAAGGAATTTCAAACGAGAGAATCCGGTTCCGAGGGTCATCGGCCCGAGGGCCGAAGGCCGGAAGGCCAGTCTTTTACCCGCCCGTGGCTGAAAGACCGCAAACCCAAAGGCCCCTGGCCGAGGTCCAACCGCCCCAATGACCGGCGGCCGCCCATGGGCGCTTCTTCCGGGCCATCCTCCAAAGGGCCGTGGCAGAAAATTCGTAATGCCGAGGACCGGGGCCCGGGTGCCCACCGGCCGAATGATCGCCGGCCTGAGATCCGTCCCTTCCAACCCAGTGAAAGCATCCAAAGTTTCGCGGGTAAACCCGAACAGGGCCACGACCGCCCCCGGGCGGAGGGTGAACTCCGTAAAAAACAACGTCATCCTGATGGAAGGCACCAGAAAAGGTCGGAAGAACACCAAAGGCGAACCCAAGGGGCCCCCGGCCATTCTCCCGTCCCATCCCATGAGAATCCCGGACAGGCCCCTTTCCGTCCAGCCGCACCGGAAGGACAAGGTCAACCTGAGAAAAACTGGAACAAGCCCGGGGCCGCGGATGGCCATGCTTCCTTAGGTTTCAGGGAAAGGCCTGGGAAAAAATTCGGTGGGGTCCGTTGGGGGGATAAAAAACCCAATAGTTTCCCCAAACGGCATGAGGGGGGAAGCCATCCCGGTTCTCCAAAGGACGACCGGTATCAGCCCCGGGGAGTAAAGCCTTCCTTTAATTCCCACCGGCCTTCCCGCCCCTTTGGAAAACCTGGGCAGCCGAATGGCGGTTTCCATCCCGAGGGAGGGCATTTCAAGCCCAAGAGGAATAAGGAACGGTAAAAGAACTTATAGTCTTTAACAGAACCAATTTCACCGCTAAGACGCCAAGACCGCCAAGAACAACGAAAAGCAAGAATGTAAAAAAACCTGAAACTCTTAATGGTTTTTGTCTTTCTTGTGCCGATTTACAACAAAAATCAATTCGGTAATCGGTACTATAACGACCTCTTTAAACTGTTTTATTTGATGGTCGGCATGGCGAACTTTGCCCCTAAACATTGGGTGCGGGCTCAATGTTTTTGGCGGTAAAAATTGCATTTGGTCGGAATTCTTATGTTTTTTGGGCTTCAGAAAATCCAAACCTTGACGTTAGGGAAGGTGACAAAGAAGCCAAGGAGGATTTCAGATGATCAGCGGCACTAATCCCATTAATAACAATAATTCAATCACATCCGCCAACAATACGGATTCGCTCTTAAGCGCGCTTAGTGGTGGGTCCACCTCATTTGATTCCATCTTCAGCCAAGCCATGAGCCAGGCCAAGACGCCCGGCCAAAAGGCGCAGGTCGCCCTCGAGGGGGTGGAATACAACAATTTAAACACGCTTTATAACGCCGTCTCTGGAAATAATTCTTCGGATTCTCTTTTAAGCTCCACCAACTCCTTGGCCATGGACCTGGGCTCGGTTGCCGGGCAGGTGAGCCAGTTGGAACAGGAATTGGGAATGACCCCCACCCCGACCACCACTCCCCAGTCGCCGACGGACATGAACTCCGCTCTGGGTTTGGAAGCCCAGATGTTGGAGAACCAGAACCTGGCCAACTTCGGCAATTCCGGCGACTCAAGCACGGGGTTGGACGCCTTAGCCTAAACCCTCCGGAAGGGAATAAAGGCGCGATACTCGGAGGTACCGGGTTCCGCGCCTTTTTTATTTCCCCCTTCATGTTTTGACCCCGGGAATAAATAATGGGAGCTGCCTTAGAACCCTCGGGAGGGAAATGAATGAGCGTTTGCGTCATGTGCGAGAAGGCGGTGTTGGCAAGGGATGGTAAGAACTCATGCCTGATCCATGAATTCGAAAATTCATGGATGCTCCTGGGCGACCATCAGTTTTTCAAGGGCTACTGCCTTTTAGTATTGAAGACGCATGTGCGGGAACTTCATGAGCTTTCGCCGGAACTCCAACAGGGCTTGTTCAAAGAACTGATGACCTCGGGGAAGGCGGTTTTTGAGGCCTTTCAACCCTGGAAGATGAACTATTCCTGCTACGGAAACCAGGTTCCCCACATCCATTGGCACCTGATTCCGAGATATGAATCCGACCCCGACCACTTGAGCCAGCCTTGGCTGAACGCCTCCCAGTTTGAAAAACACCCGGCGCAAGAACCGGAAAGGTCAAACACTATCCGGCTGATCCGGGAAAAGCTGGTTCGTTAGGCCATGGAAATTCAAAAAGCCAAATTCCGCGATTGCCCGATACTCGCCCAAATGAATTACCAACTGATCAAGGACGAAGGGCACCGCAACCCCATGAACCAGGCTCAACTGGCCTTGCGGATGAAAAAGTGGCTGGGTGGCGAATATAAAGCCTACCTTTTCACTGTCCGGGAAAAGCCGATCGGCTATTGCCTCTACCGAAAAGAAAAGGAATTCGTCTATATCCGCCAGTTTTATATTGAGCGACCCCACCGCAAAAGAGGTTGGGGCCGTAGTGCCTTTAACCTGCTTCGTAAGCAAGTTTGGAAAAAGACGCCGATCCTGCGAATGGATGTCCTGGTTGATAACAAAGTCGGCCTGGGTTTCTGGAAGGCCCTGGGTTTCCGGGACTATTGCCTTACCATGGAGCGGAATAATTGAAGTCCCTCCACCGGGAGAATGCAATGAAAGTCAAAATAAGGCCTTTTCGATCCACCGACGCAAAGGTCGTGATCCAACTCTGGAAGGATTGCGGGTTGGTGGTGCCCGATAACGATCCCTTGAAAGACATCAAACGAAAGCGGAAAGAGCACCCGGAGCTGTTCCTGGTCGCGCATAAGGGCAAAGAACTCGTGGGCGTCCTGATGGGGGGTTATGACGGGCACCGGGGGGCGGTTAACTATTTCGCGGTGTCCCCGGCCTACCAGCGCCAGGGCATTGGCCGGTTACTGATGGAGGCCGTGGAAAAAAAGCTAACCCGGCTGGGTTGCCCCAAGATCAACCTCTGCGTCCGGGTGACCAACGAACCGGTCAGAGTCTTTTACGAGAAGTTGGGGTACGCCCAAAACACCGCGGGTATTAGTTTTGGAAAAAGACTCGTGAAGGATGATCCGGGGTCATGTGGATAGACCCTTTGGGAATAAGAGATATAACAACCAATATAACGAGCAAGAAAGCGCAGGTTGGGAAGCTCGACCTTCGTGATCTCCATGAAAATATAGCGATTTCCAATCTATGTCGTCTGATCCATTACTAAAAGTGACTTGTTAACGGCTAGTAAATGTCGGGCCCCTAAGGCTTTTTAACTGGCAATAGCATCGTTAAACCTCTAGAGTAGGAGGTCCGGATTCGAGTGTCATTTCATGGATGAGGACCTTTTTCATGCATGATTTTTCCCTCCGTCTCCCTTCGTCCCTTTTCTTGATACATGAAAGGATTTTCCATGGCCACTCGGCCTCCTCGTTGCCTTTTAGTTTATCCCCGGTTTTCATCCCAATCCTTTTGGAATTACCGGGCCACCTGCGAAGTCGTCGGGGCCAAATATCCCGCCGCTCCCCTGGGGCTCATTACCGTAGCGGGCTTGTTCCCTTCCGATTGGGAAATCCGCTTGAACGACCTGAACGCCCAAGAGTTAAGCGACCGGGACGTCCAATGGTCCGAGATTATTCTCATGGGCGGCATGATTTCACAACAGCCCGACCACCTTCGATTGATCGACCAATTCAAGAAATTAGGCAAGAAGGTCATCGTGGGAGGCCCGGACGCCACTTCCAGCCCCCACCTCTACGACAAAGCCGACCACCTGATTCTTGGGGAGGCCGAAATCACCATGCCCGAGTTCCTGGCCGATTTTCCCCAGGGTAACGCCAAGCACATCTACGCGGCCGGGGAACGCAAGGCCGACATGGCCACGAGCCCCCTTCCGCGGTTTGACCTTTTGAAATTCGACAATTACCTTCACGTGGGCATCCAATGGAACCGGGGCTGCCCCTTCATGTGCGAATTCTGCGACATTATCGAGCTCTTTGGGCGGGTCCCCCGGGGCAAAAGCTCCAAGCAGGTTCTGGCCGAATTGCAAAGCCTCTACGACCTGGGATACCGGGGCCACGTGGACATCGTGGACGATAACTTCATCGGCAACAAGAAGGCGGTTAAGGAGCTGTTGCCGCTCCTGATCCAATGGAACAAGGAACACCGCTACCCTTACGAGTTTTCGACCGAAGCTTCCATGAACCTGGCGGACGATGAGCCCCTGATGAAGCTCATGCAGGACGCCGGTTTCACCTGGATTTTCGTAGGGATCGAAAACCCCGATGAGGAAACCCTGAAGGCCACCCAAAAGCGGCAGAACACCCACCGCTCCATCGCGGATAGCATCCACAAGATCCAAAAGCACGGCATGATCGTGAACGCCGGCTATATCGTGGGTTTCGACAACGAGGGCAGCCAAGTGGCCCAGTCCATCCTTGACTGCATCGAGGAAACCGCCATCCCCGTCAACATGGTGGGCCTGCTCTTTGCCCTGCCCAACACCCAGCTGACGAAACGGCTCAAGCGTGAAAACCGCCTGGACCCTTCCTTCGAGATCCCCCCGCAGACACGGCCTGCCAATGCGTGGCGGGCCTGAATTTCACCACCATCAGGCCCCGCTGGGAAATCTTGAGCGACTTCCACCGCATCGTGAAGGAAGCCATGTCCCCCGAGAAATACTTCGGCAGGGTCTTGAGGTTGTCCATGGTCATGGATTGTTCCCAGGCCAAGATGAAGGCGCCCTTAAAGCACCACTTGAGGGACTTGCGATCCTTCTTCAGGCTTAGCATGAGGCTGGGAACCTGGAAGTCCACCCGGCGCTATTATTGGAAGGTGCTGTTCAACTGCCTTTTGAAAAATCCAGGAGCATTCCGGAACATGGTTTCAGTGATGGCCCTCTACCTTCATTTCAATGATTTCCGGGATTACGTGTTGAACCGTCTGGGGAACGAGATCACCATCCTTGAAAAAGACGGCGACCCCCGGTTGAATCCCGCAAGCGCCCTGAACCTGGCGCCCCAAGCGGCCCTCCAAGCATAGGATTCCGTCCGTTCCCCGGCGGCCGAACACCCGGAATCCTTGTTTTCCTCTTTGTGACATTATGATCCCAGTCATTCATTTATTTTGTCCCAAAGGTTAGCTTGAGGCCTCAAGACTCTGGGGAGGGCTCATGCCGGGTTTGACCGCCACTGAAAGCAATCACGCCGCCGTGATCCGCCGGGTCGCCTCCGGCATCCGCCGCCGGGTCCTCGAACACACCCTCAAGAACAACGGGGGTTATCTCAGCCAAGCCAGTTCCTCCGCCGAAATCCTCGCCACCCTCTATACCCGCGTCATGAACCTGGGGCCCGTCCCTGAACCCATCCGACCCGTAGCATTCGCGGGCGTTCCTGGCGAAGGCAATCCTCACTACCGCACGGGCGAGTTCTATAACGGCCCGAAGGGCCCGGATTTTGACCGTTTCATCCTTTCCCCCACCCATTACTCCCTGGTGCTCTACGCCTGCCTCGTCGAGACCGGCCGCATGCATCCGGAGGGTTTTAAGGATTTCAACAAGGACGGCGGCATCCTGGAAATGATCGGGGCCGAGCATTCTCCTGGCATGGAAGTGATGACCGGCTCCCTGGGGCAGGGCATCAGTCAGGCGGCGGGGATCGCCCTGGCCCGCAAGCTCAAGGGTGAAAAGGGCAAGGTCTGGGTCTTCATGTCCGACGGGGAACTGCAGCCGGGCATGGTTTGGGAAGCCCTTCAATGCATGGCCTTTTACAAGTTGGAAAACATGGGAATCTACGTGGACGTAAATGGCTACCAATGCGACGGCAAAACCTCCGATGTCATGGGCATCGAACCCCTTCAGGACAGGTTCAAGGCCTTCGGATGCGAGGTGTTCCGGGTGAACGGTCATGATCCCGAGGCCCTGGCGGCCCCAGTTCTTTCCCACCCGACGGGGAAACCCCTGGTCGTCCTGTGTGACACCATCCCCTGGAAGGGCCTGGACCCCCTGAAGACCCGTGCGCCCAAATTTCATTACCTGCGGTTCAACAATGAAGCCGAAAAAAAGGTTTACGAGGACTACTTCAAAAAACTTTAAAACCTACATCCAACACTAAGTCACAAAGACACAAAGAAAATCACAGAAGGGTATGAGACTAATGAAAATGGGAAATAGATTAGGGCTTTTGCTTTCTTTCGTGACTTTGTGGCTTCGTGTTGGCTGTGGGTGTTCGCTTTACCGGGGGTTTCGATGGAAATTCTAACCAAGGTTCACGCCCGTAAGCTGGTGGAATGGGCCGCCGACAAGCCCGAGGTGGTGGTGCTCTCCGCCGACCTGACCGGCTCCACCGAGGCGGACCTTTTCCAAAAGGCCTATCCCCAACGGTTCTTTTCCATGGGCATCGCCGAGCAAAACATGCTCAGCTTCGCCGGGGGGATGGCCCGGGAAGGCTACATCCCCCTCATCCACACCTTTGCCGTCTTTATATACCGCCGGGCCTACGACCAAATCGCCATGTCGGTCGCCTATCCCAACCTGCCGGTGAAGATGTTCGGGTTTTTGCCGGGCATCCTGACCCCCGGCGGGGCCACCCACCAAGCCATTGAGGATATCTCGGTCATGCGGTCCCTCCCCAACATGACGATTCTGGAAGTCGGCGACGCCACCGACGCGGAAACGGTCTTGGAGGCGGCATACCAAATACCTGGGCCCGTTTACGTGCGCACCCTGCGGGGGAACTGCCCCGTCTTTTTGAGCGGGCCGAACCCATGCGATTCAACCGCGCCCGCCATTTGAACAGCGGAAAGGACTTGGCGCTCTTCACTTCCGGCATCTGCACCGAGGAAGCCCGCAAGGTGGTGGAAGTTTTGGCGGCGAAAGGTCTTTCCATCGAGCATCTGCACGTCTCCACCTTGAAACCCTTTACCGATCCCCAGATCCGGGAATCGCTCGGGAAGGTCCGCTATGGGGCAATCACGTTGGAAAACCACTCGGTGGTCGGGGGACTGGGCACGGCGGTGGCGGAAGTAATCGCCGAGGAAAGTATCCCTTGCCGCCTTGTTCGCATGGGCATCCGCGACAAGTTCCTCCACGGGGCCAGCCGGACGACCCTGGCCCGAGAAAACCAAATGGAGGGCATGTCCCTGGTGGGAGAAATCGAGAAACTCACCGGCCAAACATTCGGCATATCGGCAGGGGACCTGGGGTCGGTTCATTTGACCCCGGTCCATAGTGAAGCCAAGGCGGAGGCGCTCTAATGGGTGAACCACATGCTTGCCGACATGAGTTTTGCAAGGACTGCGACCGTTTCGGGGCCTGGTACCGATTGACCGGAACCTTGGAAGAGGCCCGGGCCAAGGCCAAGGACCTTTGCCTGGAACAGACGGTGGAATTCCCGGAAGACATCGTCCCCGAAGGTTTTATCCAGGACCAGGTGGTGGGTCAAATCGCCGATTTCGTGCCAGTAGAGGGTTCCAACGGTTCGGAATGGAGGGCGCTGGTCACTTTCCTCAACGATGACACAGGGATGGAATTGACCCAGCTTTTGAACGTCCTTTACGGCAATATCAGCCTGAAAAAAGGTTTCCGGCTCGAACGCCTGAAGGATTGCTTCAACCTTTGGAACAAGTTCAAGGGTCCCCGCTTTGGGGAGCCGGGCATCCGGGAAATCACCGGGATCCGGCACCGCCCCCTGCTCTGCACCGCCATCAAGCCCCTGGGGATGTCGGGCCCGGCGCTGGCCGAGCGGGCCTACAAGTTCGCCTCGGGCGGGATCGACATCGTCAAGGACGACCACGGCCTCACCAACCAGCCCTTCGCCCGCTTCGCGGAAAGGGTGGAGCTTTGCGTTGAGGCGGTCGCGAAGGGAAGCGAAAGGGCCGGCCGAAAAATCCTCTACGCCCCTAACATCACCGCCCCCGCGGGCGAATTGGAACACCGGGCCTGGTACGCCAAGCGCCAGGGCGCGGGCGCCCTGCTGGTTTGCCCGGGCTTAAGCGGGTTCGACAGCATGCGCGCCTTGGCTGATGATGAGGATATCAACCTGCCCATCCTGGCCCACCCCGCCCTTTTGGGAAGCTTCGTGACCAGCCGGGAAAACGGCATTTCCCCCTTCGCCCTCTTCGGGCAGATCATGCGCCTGGCCGGGGCCGACGCCACCATTTACCCCCACTTCGGGGGCCGGTTCGGCTTCACGCTGGATGAATGCCGGGAAATCGTGGTGGGTTCCTCCATTTCCATGGGCAACCTGAAGCCGATCTTTCCCACCCCCGGGGGAGGGATGAACCTGAAACGGATACCCGAGTTGATGGAGTTCTATGGGAAGGACGTGATCTTCCTGATGGGCGGGGACTTGATTAAAAACGGACCGGATATCGAGGATAACTGCAAGCTCTTCGTCGAGATGGTGGAGAAAAACGCTATTCAATAACCAATTTTTACCGCCAAGCCCATTGGGACCGCACCCAATGGGCAGGGGCCAAGACCGCCAAGAACAGCAAAAAACAATAAGTTGGGAATTCTTTAAAATCTAAAACTTTGCTTTAGGTTTCCTTGGCGAACTTGGCGTCTTGGCGGTGAAATTAGATGTTCTTCTGGCTGCTGGTCTAGCCCCCTATTCATTCATTGATTTCACTTGTCCCCCTAGTGTAAAACTAACACTCATTTCTTTAAGTCCACGCTGTTTTAAAGGGGAAGCGCCGCGATGAGTTCAACTCCCGCCAGTTGGAAAGATGTCCTGAAAGACGAGATGCCCGAGGATTGGGCCAGGGAAATCGACGAATACGAGGCCCAGATCGCCCTCAACAAGCAGGGCAAGATCGAACCCCGGGTCTTCGCCGAAACCCGCCTGCGGCGGGGGGCCTACGGCCAGCGCTACGACAACGGCCAGCGGAACGACGGCCTTCAGATCCGCAAGCTGGATTACCCCAACCCCGGCGTTTGGAAGGGTCCTGATACCTATTGGGACGCCCCCGGCATGCAGCGCATCAAGTTTCCATGGGGCGGGCATGACCGCCGACCAGATGGACGTCATCGCCGACCTGGCCGAGGAATATTCCGACGGCATCGCCCATATCACCACCCGGCAGGACATCCAGCTCCATTACATCCATATGGAAGACACCCCGGATATCATGCGCCGCCTGGCCGCGGTGGGCATCACCACCCGCGAGGCCTGCGGCAACTCGGTTCGAAACGTCACCGCCTGCCCCATCGCCGGGGTCTGCCGGACCGAGGCCTTCGACGTGACCCCCTACGCCAAGGCCATCTTCCGCTTCATGCTGGGTCATCCCGACGCTCAGGATTTTGGGCGCAAGTTCAAGATCGCCTTCTCGGGCTGCGAGCACGAGGCCTGCGGCCTGGTGAACATGCACGACATGGGTTTTGTCGCCAAGCTCCTTCCCGGGTCCCAAACCCCGGTGTTCGACGTGTTCGTGGGCGGCGGATTGGGCCCGGTGCCCTACAACGCCAAAAGGCTCTTTGAGAACCTGCCGGTGGAGGAAATGCTGCCTTCCACCCAGGCCGTGGCCCGGGTCTATGGGCGGTTGGGCGAGAAAAAGGTCCGGGGTATGGCGCGCATCAAGTTTTTGGTGGCCAAGCTGGGCCTGGAGGAATTCCGCAAGCTTGTCACCGAGGAAAGGGCCAAGCTGACCCCCGACCCCCGGTGGAAAAGCCTCATCGCCCAGTTCGTCAAGCAAACCGAAAAACCCATGAAGGAATCGGGCACCCTGAAGGTGGGTTCCTTCCCGCCGGGTTTCCTGGGATGGCGCAAGAGCAACGTCTACGCCCAGCCCCAATACGGTTACGTGACCGTGACGGTCAAGGTGCCCCTGGGGGATTTGACCTCGTCCCAAATGCGCTTCCTGGCCGACATGGCCCGCAAGTATGTCGGCGAGACGGTGCGCACCACCGTGGAACAAAACCTGGTTTTCCGCTGGATCGGCGAGGCCGACCTGCCCGATTTTTACCAAGATCTTCAAAGCGATCGGCTTGGCACAGGCCGGGGCGAACACCATCGCGGACATCACATCCTGCCCCGGCACGGATACCTGCAAGCTGGGCATCTCGGCCTCCCGGGGCCTGACCCGGGTGATTTCCGAAAAACTCCAGGCCCAGTTGGAAGAAATGCCCGAGGAAGTTCGGAAACTTAAGATCAAGGTCAGCGGCTGTCCCAATTCCTGTTCCCAGCACCATATCGCGGATATGGGCTTTTACGGGGTCTCCCGCAAGGCGGGTTCCTACACGGTGCCCCATTTCCAGTTGGTTTTGGGGGGGCAATGGGAGAACAACGGGGGTTCCTACGGCCTGGCGGCGGCGGCGGTCCCCTCCAAGCGCATTCCCGAAACGATTAAGCGCCTGACCGACAAGTTCGTAAATGAACGCAAGAAGGGCGAATCTTTCCAGGCCTTTGTGCAACGCATCGGCAAGGTGGAAATCCGCAACCTCGTGCAAGATCTTATGGTAATCCCATCCCACGACGCCGAACCCCAGTTGTTCAGCGATTGGGGCGACCCTCGCGAATACACCATCGCCGACATCGGGGTGGGGGAATGCGCCGGGGAAGTCGTGGCGCCCTACGAGTTTTCGCTCACTTCCGCCGAGAGCAAGTCCTTCGAGGCCCAGGTGAAACTGGAACAAAAGGATATTCAAGGGACCCTGAAGCTGGCCTACGAATCCCTGATCCATTCCGCCGAGGCGGTCTTGAGGACCCGGGACCGGGAATATACCGGAAACGCGGACACCACCGTCGCCGAGTTCAAAAAGAGGTTTTTCGACACGGGTGAGTTCGTGAAGCACGTCAACAATACCCAGTTCGCGGCCTTTTTGTTCAAGGCCCACGCCAGCTTCCAATCCCAGGCCACGGCCTCTTGGGGCGCGGATGAGGCCCACCGGCAGGTGCAGGAAGTCCAGTTGTTCCTGGAGGCGGCTCATAGTTATATTGCCAACTCTTCGCCTTCCCCGGCGTCGATCTCGGGTAAATAAAAGGTTTTTAGAGTCTCTAACAAAATCTATTGAACCGCCAAGACGCCAAGGACGCCAAGAACAACTAAAGTAAAAAAAGTTTAAAATCCTTTAAAACCTGATTGGTTTTTGTCTTTCTTGGCGAACTTTGCCACTGAACATTGGGTGCGGACCCAATGTTCTTGGCGGTAAAAATCGTTTTTGCTTTGAGGTTTTGTTACAGGTTCTTAGTATTTCTCACCCGATGTCTAAGGAAATGGAATGAACTTTCAAAAAGTGAACGTGAAGATTTTTCTGGAAAAGGGCCAGGACATCCCCCTGGGCCAATTCATCAATATCTTTCACCGGTTTATCCAGAACAACCTCTTGGAAGGCATGCTGGTGGACGTGGCCGAATATACCCATGTCCATGAGGGGCCCGGGGTGCTTCTGATCGCCCATGAGGGCAACTACAGCCTGGACGAGACGGATGGCAAAAGAGGCCTGCTTTATAACCAGAAAAGGTTACGCGTGGCGCAGGGGAAGGAAAACATGAAAATCGCCCTCCGCCGGGCCTTGAAGGCCTGTGAATTGCTGGAGAAGGAGCCGGAACTGGCGGGGAAACTGAAGTTCAACCTTTCTCATATGAGGATTTGGGTGAATGACCGCCTGGGCACTACCGAAAAGAACCGGGGGTTCTTCGAATTGGAGGAAGCCATCCGTTCTGTTTTGGACCCCCTGGCCGGCACCCCGGTCAAGCTGATACCCGAAATGGACAGCCGTAAACTCTCCGCCTTCGAGGTGGAGATGGACAAGCCCCTCTCCATGGCCGCTTTGTCGGGGAAGGCATAGTTTTTCCCCTTGCCGATCTTGGGCTTGCCGTTTACCAGCTAACCGCCCTGTTTATCACCTAAGGCACTGCTGTTTACCAGGTTTGACGTGCGTTGTTTACCACCCCACCCCGCCTGTTTACCACCTTGGACCTTGCTGTTTACCAGCCACGGGCTAATGCCGGTAGATTCACGGGTTATGTCGGTAGGTTGGAGGAGTCTGCCGGTAGGTTCACCGGTACCGTTAACCAGCTTCCCGTCCTGTTAACCAGGTTGGCCAGTGCCGTTAACCGGCCTCCCACCCCTGTTAACCAGGTTTGCCGGTACCGATAACCAGCTTCCCAGGCCTGTTAACCAGGTTCACAGGGTATTACTCAGGTTCGTGGGTGCTGTTACTCGGCTTCCCGGCCATGCCCACCGAAGCCCAAGGGCGTAGGCGGGCCTTGTTACCTGGCTTCCCGGGTTGTTATTTGGTTTAGTGGGATCTGTTACTTGGCTTCCCAGCCTAGTTACCCCTTTTTAAAACGTGTAACGCATTTCTGAGAAAAAGCCCTGCGTCGGCTGAAGAAAACCGTAGGGGGTATCCTGCGCCCCGTAGTAGATATCCCAACCCACCCAGCCCTTGAGGCGGTCATTGAAAGCGTAGTTCACCGAGGGCCTGATATACCCGTCGCTTTGGGTCAGGTCGATCACCCCAAAAACCTCGGCCCCCAGGGTTTCGTTGAACCAGTTATCGCTGACACGAAAACTCATTTCATAACTTTCCGCTTTCTGTTGGCTGTTCACGATCGCGTTGAGAAGCTCCACCTGCGCCGGTACGGCCCCTTGGCCTGGATTAGGCGGCTGAAAATTTTGTACCCAGCGCCCGATAATCTGGGTATTTACGTTTAGCTCCTGGTCAAAAGACCGGTCCACTCCCAGTACCCATTGGAAATAGGGGTCGACCTGGTTCGGGTCCGAAGGGTCCGGCCCCGTTGGATGCACATAGACGGCCTCGCCCCTCACCCCGAAGGGGCCCAGGTTGTGGGCAAAGTCGGCGCCCGCCGCGTCCACCTGGTCATAGCGCAGGTCCAAGAGCGGCCCCCCGGCGCTGTTGCCGTCGAGGCTCAGGGTCGGCAATAGGCGGTAACCCCGGAAATAACTGAGCGACCAATCGTAATCCCCGCCGGTTTTGTTCAGCCTCACGCCCACTTCGCTATGGGCCAGGGTTTGCGCGGGCAAGGTCGGGTTGTAGGCAAAACCGCCTCCCGCGGGAAGCGGAAACCGGGTGGGCTCGAAAAAGGGCGTGGTGAACAGGGTCAGGTCCAACTCGCTGTTCAGGTAATCATCCAGCTTCAGCGCGTTGGTCCCCAGCCGTGTATCGTCGTCAAAGGGAAGTTGAACCGTCAGGTCATGGGGGGTCAGGTTGTCGGTGGGGTTGATGCCGTCGGCCCTTCCCCGTCCCACGATCTGCTTACCGGCGCGGATATCCACCTGACCCAAATGAAAGGTCGCGTAACCTTCCACAAGGTCAAAAACGGCTGGATCGCCGTTGACCGCGTTGGGCTCCATCACCCGGGCGTCGATCTTTCCATCCAGGGAATCATCCACCAAGGGAAAAGCCTTCAATTCGGCGGTTTGGCCCCACAAATTTTGCTCCCCGTTGAAGGCCTTGGAATTTTCGAAGGTGTCGGTCCGCAGGGCCAGGCTGACCTTTTCGTTCTGCCACAGGTCATTCAAGAAGCCCGCCGGGCCCGGGACTGGTGTTTCATCCGCCCAAAGGGAAGCCGAAACACCCGCCGCCAGCCACAGGGCCAAACCCAGCAGGCGAAGCTTCATGGGCGTTCCAGGGAGCGGGTGGTGAAAAGACCGTCCTCCACGGGGCTTTTGATATCCAGATGGGCGAAGTCAAAAACCGTCTTATGGCCGGTTTGTACATTGTCCATCTCGCGGTGAACGACCAGCCAGCGGTCCGGATGGGACGAGGCCTGTTGGTAGCCCGAGGTGGTTTGGGTCTTGAACAGCTCCCCATTCAAGTCGTAATAGTCCACCTTCGCCTCAATAAAGTTGTCCTTGCGAATCCAGGAAACCTTTTTGCTGTAGCCCGTGTCGTCCTTCAGTTGATCCGTCGCGGGCACCGACTCGACGACATAACAATCCGCGCCGCCCACCGCCTCCATTCCCGTCAGCCGGTGGCTATAGGCCTCCACCTTCGGCAATGAAATGTCGCCGTAAGAAAAGTCGGAACCGAAAAAGCTGTCCTTTTTGTTATTGGCGACCAACCGCCGGCTCTTTTGAAGGGCCGGCAGGAAGATCCATTGGTCGTCATCGGCGCCGCTATGCTCGATCTGGAGGAACCCGGTGCCCCGCACATCCGCCGGCTCCAAAAACTTGGCCAGGGTCTTGGAATCAACGCCGTTGGCTTCCAGCGCCTGCACGTTGGCCAGCTTTCTCTCCCGCTTCTCCCCCTGGGCGTTGAAAAGCACCATGGTGCTGTCGGCTTTGAAGGCCTTTACCTTGGTCACGTAAAAGTTTTTTTCCATGATCTGCTTGGCAGTCAAAGCCTCATCCGCCCAAGCGTTTCTCAACCCCAACCCTAACAATGCCAGGGCCCCGATCAGGGCCATCGTTTTTTTCCGGTTCATGCTTTTTCTCCTGCAAGATTTTCCAGCTTTTCGAAATACAGCTCCGGTTGTTCCCCGAAAATGAACTTGGGCTTAAAGACCATCATCAAGGCCCGCAGGAAGAACAGGGCGAAGAGGGCGCTGATGGTCATGGTGGTGGTGACAAGGGTGGAAAGGTTGACGTAAAAGGCGAAGCCCGAGGCCTGCAACACCCCGTAACCGCCGATCACGGACAAGGCCACGAACAGGATCGCCTTGCCGGAAGTCATGAGCGACTCCCGTGTGGCCGTCAGCACGCTGCCGCTTCGCTGAAGCTCCTCCCGGAACCGGAACAAAAGATAAATCTCATAGTCCGACCCCACGCCGATGGCCATGGCCGCCACCGTGACGGCGGTGATATCGATGGGAATTCCCAGCCAGCCCATGATGCCGAAATTGGCCGAGATGACGGCGATCAGCGGCGTCAGCACGAAGAGGCCCCCCACGAAGGACCGCAGGACGATGGAGGCCAGAAAGAACACGATGAAGGCCATCTGGATCATGTTTCGGATCTTGTCATGCACCACGGCGTCGTTGAGCACCCCCACTTCCGCCAAGCCTCCTCCGACTGAAACCTTGGTTCCGGGCGGAAAACTGTCCGCGATGACGGATTGGGCCTTGGCGTTCAGGGCCTCCCCGTAGGAAGCGCTATTGGTTTTCAAAAAGATGCGGATGACCGCCCTTTGATAGTCGTTATCCACGAAGCTGTCGAAATCCGAGGGGTCGCCCGAAAGGGAATAGAGGAGAAGATACTGGGCCACCAGGTTTTGGCTGTCCGGAACGGTGTTGAAGGCCGTTTGGTCCCCGTGCATGGCCTGGTTCATCCGCTTGATTGAATCGACGATGGACTGGGTTTTGCCGACCAGGGGCTGGCGGTCCATGAAGGCCTGCAGTTTTTCCATGCCCTGAAGCACCTTCGGGTCCTTGATGCCGTCTTTCCCGGGGGCCGTCACCAGGAAGAGGATATTGTTGGTCCCCGCGAACTTGTCGTTGATGGCGTCGTTCATGAGGCGCACCTCGGTGCTGGGCTTGAAATAAAGCAAAAAGTTGTTGTCCACCTTGACGAAGAGGATGCCCAGGGCCATCGCGGCCACCAGGGCGGCCCCGCCCCCGACCAGCCAGGGGGCCCGGCCTCCGACCAGGTTTTCCGCCAAGGCCGATAAAAACTTGTCCAGCCTTCCCATTTTTTTCTCCCGCGCCACCTCACGCAGTTTGGGGGCCTTGAGCAGTGACCGCAAAGCGGGGATGAGGGTCATCTCCAGCACCATGGCCGAAAGCACGCCGGACCCCGCGAAAAACCCGAAATGCTGGACCATGGGGATGCCGTTCACGCACAGCGAGAAAAAGGAAATGATCGCGATGAGGCCCGCCGTAAACATCACCGGCCCCACCCGCTGGATCGATTCCACGATTGCTTCCCGGTTGGCTTGCTCGGGTTCCAGGCCCACGGCGGAGGCCCGGTTGTATTCCTCGTAATAGCGTTTCAGGATTTGAATGGCGTGCCCCGCCGCGATGGCCAGGATCAGGATGGGGGTGGCGGTGTTGATGGGGTCCAAATGGGTGCCGGTGAGCCCCATGAAACCCAGGGCCCAAAACACGCTCAAGAGCCCCGTGAGCATGGGCAGCAGCATGCCCTGGAAGCTCCGGAAGGACCAATATTGGATCGCCATGATGATCAAAAGCGCCGCCCCGAAATACAGGGGCATCTGCATCATGTAGATTTCGGACCAGGCCCCGATGATGGGCAGACCGCCGATATCGATGCTGACCGTCCCGTCCTTTTCCGCTTCCTTGGTGATTTCGTGAAGTTTGGTGAGGACTCCGCTGAAACTATGAGTGGCTTTATCTTCGTTGAAGTCGGCGAAAATGGCTGCTGCCGTGGCGTCCGGTGAAACGACCAGGTTTTGATAGATGGGCATGGCGGCGATGGCCGTTTTCAGCCGGTCCATGTCCGCCGGTGACTGAGGAACCGTATCCATCAGGGGCCGCACGACCATCCCCTCGGCGCCGCTTTGGATGGACTTGGCCTTGCGGGCCGCCAGGCTGAACACATTGGCCCGGATCACGTTGGGCATGAGTTCCACTTCTTTTTGGATTTCCCGCACCTTGGCCAGGACGTCCTTTTGGTAGATGTCGCCTTTTTTCGGGTTCACGCTGATGGCGACCCCGTATTTCCCCCCAAAGATTCTTTCAATTTCATTGGTGGTTTGGATGACCGGGTTGTCCTGCGGCACCCAGAGATCGGGGTCCGCGTCCAGCTTGAGGGTCCCGATGCGGCTGAAGAGAAAGCCGGTGAGCAAAACAATTCCGATGATGACTAAAACTCTCTGCGCAACGATGTATTCGGCGAGACTTCTAAAAAAACTTGAACCAACTTTCTCCGGCTTCTTCTCTGATTTCACGGCGCCCCCCTTTTATTTTGTTACTCCGCCCTGCCTTCCCAACACCCCTTTCGGCCCTTAATTAGACTAAATGGTCTAGTTATAGGTCAAAAAAAAGGTCATCCCTTCTTACCGCCCCTTCAACTCAAACTGGCTTTCCACATAAGTTTTGAACTGTTTAAGATTATTCACGGCGATTGAAAAATCATTGTTGGCTTTGATCATGATGATGGAACCTTGAACCACCGCCACAAAGAGGTTGGCTAAAGCCTGGGGGTTCACCTGCTTGCCCAGGTTTCGGGCCTTGACGGCCTTTTCTGCGTCTGCGGCGAAAGAATCGACCCGGCCGGCGATCTTTTCCGCGCAGAGGTGGCGCATCTCCACGTTGGTCACCGCCAATTCCTGGATGAAGTTTCCCACCAGACAACTTTTCGGAACCTTGGGATCACTCATGAATCCGATCGCCATATCAATCCACCCCAGAACCCGCAAATAGGGATCCGGTTCGGACCGAAAGGGCGCCGCGTCGATGCGTTGGACTTCCATGGCGTAAAAATGGTCAAGGATGGCCTTCCCCAGATCTTCCTTACTTTGAAAAAAATGAAAGAAACTTCCTTTGGTCGTTTCCGACTCAAGGCAAATTTCATCCACAGAGGTCGCCGTAAAGCCCTTTGAAAGCATGAGCTTAACGGCCACATTCATGATTTTTTGCTTGGTGGGAGCGTTGGGATCGGCGGTTCTCATTCGTATACCATACGGTCTAATTTAGAAAAACGAATATAAAATGTCAATCCCTGCCAGCCCCCAATTGCAACGGTTTATGACCAAACGGGGCTTTTATTGGTTTTGATTCGGGAAGAAACCTGCATAAATATTCTTGTGTTCATGGAATTGGATACGTAAGAAGAAAATCTGTTTAATAATCAGGATTATGTAATTGACCGCCTGAGAATTTCCTTTTCCCACAACTTGGTGTATTTGACGAAATCCTGGAAGGCCGAAAGCCCACAGACGACCAAGCCGTGCCAGCCATCCCGGTAACCCTTCCTTGAGAAATAAGAACGGACAAAGGTGAAGACCGGTGCCAGGGTCGTGTAATACCACCAATAACGGATTTTCTTGGGGGAAGAAGCCGAGACCTCCAGGTTCGTGTAGCGGTTCATCTTTTCCAGGTATTGGCGGATGGTGTCGTAGGTGTAATGGTTCATGGGTTCGTCGAATTCTAGGGTCGAGCCCTTCACGACCAACCCCTCATGGACAGGTTCGTTCGTGTAGTCGCCCTTTCCCTTACGGATAAGCCTTAATTGACAATCGGGCCACCAGCTTCCGTGTCTGATCCACTTGCCCAGAAAAAAAGCCCGGCGCTTGAACAAATAACCATCCACATCAGATGGGGTGGCTGGTACTTTTCGCTCCATTTCAGCGATCAATTCGGGGGTTAATTCCTCATCCGCGTCCAGGGAAAGAATCCAGTCGCCTTTACAGAGGTCCATGGCCCAGCTTTTTTGGTCGGCGTAGCCTTTCCAGGGGCGGGTATAGGTTTTAGCCCCGAGGGATCTGGCTAACTTAAGGGTGCGGTCGGAGCTTTTCGCGTCCACGACGATGATTTCAACGGGGCTGAAGACTTTCTTGGAGAAGGCCAGGCTTTTCAGGCAACGGGTGATATTTCGTTCTTCATTCAAGGTGATGATAAAGACCGAAAGGGAAGGTTTCTTCATCTGGTCACCTTTAAAAATAGCCTTTTCGGTTTTGTCGATATCAAAAAATAAGGTTTACTTGGTGCCTTGGTGTCTTGGTGGTGAACAACAGAAGTTTTCATCCGGCTTTACCGGGTTGCGTTTTTTTTGTCAGGAAAAGATTAAAGTCGTAAGTCCAAGGGGCATAGAAAGGGAAGCGGAACAGGCGCTCGCTGCCGTGCTTCCATAAATAGTAAGCTTTGGGATAGGGCTTGCCGGTTTCCACGGCCTTTTCCACCGAACTCTCCCCGGGTTCACGCCCTTGATAAGCCTTCTCCCATCCTTTTTTACGGGGCCAGTGACCGAGGACGCGCATGGCCCGTTTTAGGCCGCAGCTAAAGAACTGGTCGATTTGAAAGCCCGACTTCTCGGCGAGCAGGGAAAGGGAACGGGGGCTGAAAAAGTAGAGGTGGCCATCCATGCTCGCGGCCCTTTGCCCGATGCGTTGGAAATAGTCCCGGTAGCCGTGCCGGTCCGTTCCGCCGTTGGGGATGGCCAGGTAAAGGCGCCCGCCGGGCTTGAGGATGCGGCCCACCCCGGCCATGACCTCGGAGGGGTTGGTGACATGCTCCAACACGTTGTTGAAGTGGATAAAGTCGAAGAAGTCCTTGGGGTATTTTGCCTTTTCCAGGGCCGCGTCCTTGATGGGAAGCCCCAGTTTTTTCCGGGCGTAGGCCGCCGCGGCCTTGCCCCTTTCCTGCCCGTAAACTTCCCAGGCGCAATTTTTTTTGATCCCATTGATGAAAAAACCCGTGGCGCAGCCGATATCCAAAAACTTTCCCTGGGGTTGAATGTGCCGCAACAGCCGGGCCCAGTAATAGCCCTTACCTTCTTCGCTGTGGAAATTGAAGTTGTAATAGCCCTGGTTGTAATAGGTATTAAGTTCTTTCGCGGTGGGGAGAGGCCACAAGACAGAAAGGGTACAAGAAGAGCATTCCATAATCTTGCGATCGTCGCCCTTCAGAAATGAGGCGGGGGAGTATTCAGAGAAACTGTCCTTGGCGCCGCAGGCAGGGCAGGGAGGGATTTTTGTTTTTGGAGCCATGGGGTACCTCGCCTTCAGGTTATTCGTTGCTGACTAAAAACCCAAACAAAAATTCAAATCAAAGACAATTTTCACCGCCAAGACGCCAAGGTCGCCAAGAACAAGGAAAGGCAAGAAAGTTGAATATACGTCAAAATTCTTGATAGTTTTTGTCTTACTTGGCGAACTTTGCGTCTTGGCGGTGAAATGGGTTTTACCTGAGATTTTAAATACTGTGTTCAGCCCCCGTATTTCCAACCAGTCGATGAAAGAAGAAGGGGGCCGGCGTCGATCCCGTGCCGGCCTCGATGACTTCCGCCACCACGACTGAATGGTCTCCACGTTCCACAATATCCGTGACCTTGCATTCCAGATAACCCGCCATGTTCGGGAAGACCGGGAAACCCAGTGCCGGGCTGGGAGTAAAAGCTTCACCCGCCAGCTTGTCCCCCTCGGGTTCCACGTGTTTGAAGAATTTTTGGGCCAGGTCTTTTTGGCCTTCCCCCAAGTAGTTCAAGACGAACCCGCGGGCTTGCTGGATGACCTGGCAGGTATGGGAATCCGCTTTCAAGGCGGTCATGACCAGGGGCGGTTTGAAAGAGGCTTGTGATAGCCAGGTGATGGTGGTGGCCGCCGTTTTCCCACCGGCCTGGGAAGTTATGACATAAAGGGCATCCGGTATCATTTGAAGGAGGGTCTTCTTGGCGCTTTCGTTCATGGGGACCTCGAAATTCAAATCACTTTAAAGTCAATCAGCCAGGACAATAATGGAGATTCCTGCTCATTATCAAGTTAAACAAACAGGTGTTGTTCAAGGAAATAAGGAGAAAAAGAGCAGAAGAGCGTGTTAAACTTCAGGCCGTCAAATAACCTGATCTTGAAGGAAATCCATTGGAAATCGCCGAGTTACTCCAACCCTTAATCAACATCCAGACCGTGGATTCGGGCCTGGACGATCTGGAAAAACACAAAAAGCATTTCAAGGCCGAGACCTCCGCGCTGGATAGCGCGGTCATCGAGTGCAAGGCCAAACTGCAAGCCGAAAAAAAAATCCAGGAAGAACTGGCCAAAAAGCGTAAAACCCTGGAGATCGAGGTGGGAACCCTCGACAGCAAGATTAAGAAATACCAGGGCCAGGAAGGGGAGGTGAAGAGCAACGAGCAATTCGCCGCCTTGAAGGCCGAGATCGAGAAGGGCAAGCAGGACAAGGCCCAAGCCGAGGAAAAAGAACTGGAAATCCTCTTCCAGGAGGATGAGCAAAAGAAAAAGATTCAGGCGGCGAATGAGGAGCTGTCCAAGGCTGAGAAAAAAGCTGCCGAGGATAAAAAGGCCCTGGAGCAGAAGATCGCCGATATCGACAAGGCCATCGCGGACAAGCAAAAGGACCGGGTGGCCGCCATGGCCGCACTGGACCCGGAATACGCGCAAGGGTACCAGGCCCTGCGCAATAACGGAAAGAAGATCGCCCTGGCGCAAGTCATGGAAGATTCGACCTGCAGCGGATGCCGAATGCAGGTGGCCCCCCAAATCCTCAATGAGATCAACCGTAATCGAACCATCCAGCGTTGCACCTGCGGCCGGTACATTTACCTGAAGGACTAAAGGGATGAGCGTCGCGACCGCTAAAAGAGTGCTGAAAATCGAGGCGGAAGGCATCCTTTCGCTGATCCAACGAACCGGAAAAGAATTCGACCAGGCGGTGAGCCTGATCCTGAAAAGCCGGGGCCGGGTGGTCGTAACCGGCATGGGCAAGTCGGGGCTGGTGGGCCGCAAGATCGCGGCGACCCTTTCTTCCACCGGTACCCCCTCCCATTTTCTGAATCCCGCCGAGGCCCTGCATGGCGACATGGGCACCGCCGCCAAGGGCGACGTGGTGTTGGCCCTCTCCAACAGCGGGGAAACGGACGAATTAAAAGCGCTTCTGCCCGCCTTGAGGAAGATGGGATGCCGAATTATCCTCTTCACGGGTCAGCCCTCTTCGAGTCTCCCCAAGTGGGCGGATGTCACCCTGGACGTGGGGGTGGCCAAGGAAGCCTGCCCCTTGAACCTTTCCCCCACCGCCTCCACCACCGCGGCCCTCGCCATGGGCGACGCCCTGGCTATCGCCCTGCTGGAAAAAAATAAGTTTTCGGAGAAGGATTTCGCCCAGTTCCACCCCGGGGGTGAGTTGGGGCGGCGGCTTCAGATGAAGGTCTCGGAAATCATGCGCCGGGGAAATCAGTTACCCCGGGTTTCCCTCAAAGCCGGGTTCAAGGAAGTGGTTCGGGAAATTAACGCCAAAAAAGTGGGTTGTACGCTGGTGGTGGAACCTAAGGGGCGTCTCGCCGGGATCATCGTGGACGGTGACTTGAGGCGGGCCCTTTTGAAAGACCCCGATATCGGGAACTGGAACGCCCATAATCTGCGGACCCCACAACCCTCGACCATTTCCCCCGATTTCTCCCTGGGCCATTGTTTGCAACTGATGGAAGAAAAAACCATCTTCCAGCTGATCGTGGTGGACTCCAAGAAAAAGCCGTTGGGACTAATTCACTTGCATGACTTGCTGGGCCGGGGACGGGTCAAGGTCATATAAAATCAAAGAAGACAATTTGAACCATGAAGACGCGAAGGACACCAAGAAAATCAAGAACGAGGTCAAGATTTTAATGTTTTTTGTTAATTTGCCATTCGGTGTCCTTGGCGTTCTTCGCGTCTTCGCGGTGAAAAGGGTTTTTGTTAGCGGTTCTTGAATTTTCAAGCTTCAATGTTGCGGAAAAATAATTTTTTATTGCTGATCGGGAAAACATGCCCCTTAAAAACATCAAACTCCTTCTAACCGACGTGGATGGCATCCTTACCAATGGAAAGGTTTATTTCGGCGAGCGGGAAGAACTGGTCCAGTTCGACATCCAGGATGGGATCGGCCACCGGCTGGCGGCCTATGGGGGACTGACGGTGGGGTGGCTCACCGGCCGGCAATCCAAGGCCGTGGAGGCCCGGGCCCGCAAACTGAAGGTGCCCATCCTCTACCAGGGGAAACTGGACAAGCTTTCGGTGGCAAGGAACCTTGCCAAGAAAATGGGGATCACCCTTTCCCAAACGGCCTACCTAGGCGATGACCTGATCGACCTTCCGCTCTTGACCCAGGTCGGGTGGTCCGCCACTGTCCCCTACGGTCGGCCCGAGGTGAAGAAGGCCGTGCGGTACGTGACCCGCGCCCAAGGGGGGGAGGGGGCCTTCCGCGAGGCGGTCGAGAAGATCCTCAAGGCCCAGGGGGTCTGGATTAAGACCCTCAAGGTTTTCCATCAGGAAAACAGCCGGCGCGCCGCGATGACGCCGGGCCCCAGCGCCTAAACCTTCCATGGCCCGCCCCCTACAGAAAGTAAAAAACGACCTCATATATTATTCCGCCCGCCTCCTGATCGGGTTCTTGGGTTTCCTGCCTTTCTCCTGGATGAGGCCCTGGGGCCGGGCCTTTGGTTCCATCCTTTTCAACTTGGCCGGGGGAGAACGCCGCAAGACTCTCGAGAGTCTCCGAACGGCCTATGCCGGAATCCTATCCGAAAGAGAAATCGATCGTCTGGGAAACTCGGTTTGGAAGGGTGTGGGAAGCAACCTGTTTGAGATCGTCCGCTGGAAGTCCCTCAGCCGGGAACGTATTGTTTCCATGGTGGCGAGGGAAAGCGGGGTGGAGCATCTGGAGAAGGCCCTTCAAAAGGGGAAGGGGGCCTTGATCCTCACCGCCCACCTGGGAAATTGGGAGCTTTTAGCCGCTTGGCTGGTCAAGAGGCATCCCACCTCGGCCGTGGCCCAAAAACTTTACGACCCCCGGTTCGACCGTCTGGTCACGGACTTGCGTGAGAATAAAATGGGCGTCCAAATGATCAAGCGGGGCATCGCCTTGCGGGCCATCTTGGAGGCCTTGAGAAAGAACTCCCTCTGCATCGCGCTTGTGGATCAGGACACGGGCAATGACGGGGTTTTTGTTCCCTTCTTTAATAAACAGGCTTGGACCCAATCGGGTTCCGCCCGGATCGCCATGAAAACGGGGGCGGCGCTGGTGCCGGCTTTCATGATCCGCGGGACGGACGGGAAATTTGAGGCTCATGTGAAACCGGAAATCGAGGTCAAACGCACGGGGGACAACGAACGGGATATTCTGGAAATGGTTCGGCGCTATACCTCCGTGGTTGAAACCTATATAAGGGCCTACCCGGACCAATGGATGTGGATGCACCAGAGGTGGAAAACCCGGCCGGAAGGGGAAGAAATCCAAAAATAAGCACCCCTCTTCCGGTCTTGAACTACAAATGGAGTAAATGAATTTTTGCCCCCGGGAAGGGGTGGGACTTAAACTAATAAAAGTCCATCCAGTTGGACGGTAGCGTCTAAAAGGTGAATCGCGGAGGAAGGTTTGGCCAGGAAATACGGGAAATTCTATATAACGGAAGACCCTCTTTTGGAGGTGACCTCCGGCGGCGACGATCCCAAAAATATCCGGGCGCTTTGGGTGGTGGGTGTGGCCGTTCTATTCTTGGTCGCGGGATATTTTCTCCTCAATCGCAGTAAAAGCCAGGCACCCATGGCGGACGCTTACACCCAAACGAACGATTCACCCGACGCGGTGATCGAGAAATTCCATTTGATTTCCACGGTTCGAGGGGAGAAGCATTGGGAACTTTTTTCGGACGAGGCCAAGCTTTACCAGAACCAGAAAAACGCCCTGGCGGAAAATATCGACGCGCAATACTTCAAGAATGGAAAGATCGTCTCAACCCTGACCGCCGACCGGGCGCTCATCAACACCGAAACGAACGCTACCCAGGCCCAGGGCCATGTGGAGCTGGTGGTGGAGAATGGGTCCAAGCTCCTTACTGACAAGCTCGACTGGAATCCCGATACCGACCAGATCAAGACCTACGATCCTGTCAAAATCTATAAAGGAGGGGATGAGATTACCGCCGTCGGCCTGGTGGCCGATACCGAACTCAACAATGTCAAATTCAATAAGGACGTCCACACCCAAGTCAGGGATACCCATGAAATCGAAACTTTTAACCAACCCAAGCAATTTTAAAGGCGCCGGGGCGAGGGCCGGGATGCTGGCCCTCCTATGCCTCCTGGCCCCCTTGTTTCTAGGCTTTGAAATTGACGAGCATAAAACCGTTACTTCCCGGAAGCCGGTGAGCATCAGCTCCAACCAGTTGAATTTCGACCGCCTCCGGAGCCTGACCCTCTTCAAGGGCAAGGTCAAGGCGACCCATGGCAAGGTCACCCTGACCTCGGATGAGCTTCGCGCCATCTCGGACAACCACGAGGCCACCGCCCTGGGCCACATTTTGGTAGTGGACTCGGCCACCGCCATGACCCTTACCTGCGGCAACCTGGAATACCAGGACCTGATGGACCTGATGACCGCCCACGACCATCCCCTCATGACGGCTCAGGATGAGAACGGCCTGCCCATTACCATCATTGGCAGACAGATGGTTTTGGATTCTGAAAAGAAGACCGTCCAGATCAACCAGGACGTCAGCATCCTTCACGGCGACGGCAAGGCCGAGGCGCAAAAAGCCACTTATCTATCGCAGGAGGATAAGCTGATCCTGGAGGAAAACCCTAAGATTCAAATGAAAGATGGGGACATGGCGGGCCGCCGGATCATCACCAGTTTCGGGGGGGATCGAACGATTATTTGCGAAGGTATGGCGGAAGCGAATTTTTATCCCCAAGGGCAATCTGCGTCCTCTTCTCCCGCGACCGGACTCGCCCCGGGGCCGGCCACCCCAGGGGTGGGTAGCACAACGGTACCGAACCCCTCTCCCACCCCCTTCGCGAGGCGGAGAGCGCCCGGCGAGTGAGGTTCTAGAGCTTGGGCGTAACACCGGAACATGTTATAAAGAAGCCTGGGCCAACCATCCCTAAAGGAATATTGTGAAAACCCTTCGAACAGACAACCTGGTAAAGTTTTACAGCAAGAAGAAAGTGGTTGATCACGTTTCTATCGAAGTGCATCAAGGGGAAGTTGTGGGACTCCTGGGACCCAACGGAGCCGGGAAAACCACCACCTTTTACATGACCACCGGGTTCATTGCCCCCAACGAGGGGAGGGTTTATTTTGACGAGGAGGGACAGTCCCACGACATCACCCGCCTCCCCATGTACAAACGGGCCCGGATGGGCATCGCCTACCTCCCCCAGGAAGCCTCCATTTTCCGCAAACTCACGGTCGAGGAAAACCTGCTGGCCATCCTTGAGCTCACCCCCCTCTCCCGCTCCGACCGGGAGAAAAAAAAAGGACGAACTCCTGGAGGAACTCAAGGTCACCCACCTATCCAAGCAAAAGGCCTACACCCTCTCGGGGGGGGAAAGGCGCCGGGTGGAGATCGCCCGGGCCCTGGTGCTTCAGCCTCATTTCATCCTTTTGGACGAGCCCTTTGTCGGCATCGACCCCATCGCAGTGCAGGACATCCAGGGCATCATCCGCTTCCTGAAAAAGAAGAAAATCGGCATCCTTATTACTGACCATAACGTGCGGGAAACCCTCTCCATCGTGGACCGGGCTTATATCATGTTTGAGGGGAGAATTCTCCTCTCTGGGACCGCCGCCAAGCTTGCTTCCAACAAGCAAGCCAAGGAAATTTATCTGGGCGAACGGTTTTCGCTTTAATAAGGAAACCTTTCCTCCAACTCGAGGATAGGAAAACCTCTTTTTTAACGGTTGTTATGAATTGAATTGATCACCCATAAGGCAGAGATCCATTAAAAAGACGATTAAAAAGAAAAAAGGTATCAAAGCCTGGGTTGACCGAATCTTGGCCCCTCTCGGGTCGATGTTATCCCTCCTTCATGTCGGCCCCAACACCATAACCTTTGTGGGTGTGATCGTCACCGGCATGGTCCCGGTGGAGATGGTGAAGGGCGATTGGCCGGGGGCGGGCTTGTGGCTTTTGGCGGCTGGTTTCTTTGACCTCCTGGACGGGGCCCTTGCCCGTCATCTCAAGGCCCAGACGGTCTTTGGGGCCTTTTGGGATTCCACCCTGGACCGGCTGTCTGAATCCTTAGTTTTTGCCGGTTTTCTCTTGTATTATTACCAGCAGCAGCAAATGGGTCTTTTTCTGGCGGCCTTCGCGGTTTCAACCATTTCGCTCCTGGTTTCCTATACCCGGGCCCGGGCGGAAGGGTTGGGCATTGATTGCGAGGTAGGCTGGTTGACCCGGCCTGGCAGGGTCCTGATTCTAGCTTTTGGGTTTTTGGCTTCCTTGCCGACGGCAGCCCTTCTTCTGGTGGGGGGGCTCACCCTGGTGACGGTGATCCAGCGGGTGGATTGGGTGTATCGCAATTCTCCCAAGACCAGCCAACGAGGGTAATTCATGGAGGAGTTTGACGATCATGCCTAAGATTCGAGTCGCTTTAGTGGGAGTGGGTTGTTGCGCTTCCTCGCTGGTTCAGGGCGTACGTTACTACCGGGACGCCGAGGAGGATGGCTTCGTGCCGGGACTGATGCATGTGCGCTTGGGGCCCTACCACGTGAGCGATCTTGAATTTGTTTGCGCCTTTGACGTTGATTCCAACAAGGTTGGCAAGGACCTGTCGGAGGCTATTTTCACGCCGATTAACAACACGATTAAGTTTTCTGACGTGCCCCTTTCAGGGGTGAAGGTCGACCGGGGCCCGACGATGGATGGGTTGGGCAAGTATTACCGGGAGACCGTGACCGAGTCCCCTGAGAAGCCCGTGGACGTCGCCAGGATTTTGAAGGAAACGCGCGCGGAGGTGCTGGTCAACTACCTGCCCGTGGGCAGCGAGGAGGCCACCCGTTTTTATATGGCCGAGGCCATGAAGGCGGGGGTGGGCGTGGTCAACTGCATGCCGGTTTTCATCGCCTCCAACCCCGGCTGGGCGAAAAAGTTCGCCGACGCCGGGCTTCCCGTGTTGGGGGACGATATCAAGGCCCAAGTGGGCGCGACGATCACCCACCGGATCCTGTCCAAAATGTTTTCCGATAGGGGAGTCATCCTTGACCGCACCAGCCAATTGAATTTCGGCGGGAATATGGATTTCAAGAACATGCTGGAACGGGAGCGGCTGGAATCCAAGAAAATCTCAAAAACCGGGGCGGTGGTGAGCCAGCTTTCCCATCCGATCAAACCGGAGAACATCTATATCGGGCCATCGGATTACGTACCCTGGCTGCAGGACCGCAAATGGGCCCATATCCGGCTGGAGGGAAGGGAGTTCGGCGATGTGCCCGTTTCTATCGAGCTCAAGTTGGAAGTATGGGATTCACCGAATAGCGCAGGGGTGGGTATTGACGCCATCCGCTGCTGCAAACTGGCGATGGATCACAAGCTGTCTGGATCCATCGAGGGTCCTTCGTCCTACTTCTTTAAAACCCCGCCGGTCCAATATTCAGACTCGGAAGCCTATGAACTGGTAGAAAATTTTATCGCCCAATACGGAAAGTCGGGGCATCCTGCGAAGGTGGTTTAAAGGATCCTCGCCTCTTTTTTCTCACCGGAAGTAATCTATCCCTAAAAATGATTTATAAGGTAAGCGTGGTAACGCACCCCTGAAGAAGAGGGGGGCAAATGTTTAGGGAAACAACCAAAGAAAGGCTGTTTTTAGGGATCGAACGATGCCCGAAATCTTTTCTTAGATGTTTCGTTGAGGGATGTTAATTTGCTGTCCAAATGAGATTGTCGAGAGTAATTGATTCTCCGAGAACAGTGGTAATCCAGTTGATCTGAAATGGAATATCGATCGGTACTCCCCCTAAATAAGCACTTCCAATTGAGGTGGTAAATGAGGTAATCGGTATGGAAATATGAGTGAAGGTTGTGTTGCTGAGGTTATTGAGGGTCGGGGGTGGAAAAGCGTATGCCCAACTGTCACTTAACGTCGAGTTCCAAAAAGAAATTGTTACGGCGCTATAATTGACGGCAGGCTGGCCCAGTTGGATGTCGAATTGTAGATGTCCTGAGTAATAAGAGGATGGAAGCACCGCGACAGTAGACGTAATTTTGTAAATACCGCAGAAATTAACCGGTGAAACCTGCGGTAAATAGAGGACGTTGGAATCACCAGAGATTGGGTCAGGTCCGGTTATAGTGGCCGGTGTGACGGGGCAATTGGGGGGGGACTGAGGCGTTAAAGCATTGCCAAACCAACTGCATGGGGAGCCATTACTCCATATAACCTGGGGAGCCGGTACGGGAGGGTATGCTATTTCAGGGTTGGGTACCCGAGTGCAGCCTTCAAAATAATGGAATGATGCCACCGTTAACACAAGTGCAATACCTGATAAGGTTTTCAATTTCATGTTTTCTCCGAGTTAAAAAGCCGTTTAAGGTGGATGTATTATAAGTTTGTTTCTCTTTTATTAAACGGGGAATTTCTATAACGAGGTCGAACTGATTATGAGTGAAAAGGTGGTATTTCAGACCCTTTTCGTTCTTGGAAAAGCTAGAATAAAAGTTGAGTCCAAGTTTTTGATGAGTAGTTCGCGATTGTGAGAAATAAAAAGAAAAGCATTAAATGAAGTATTATATGGATTTTTGGTAATCGTGTTGGTTGCTCGTTAAATTAAGCGGTCACATATTTTCATGTACTGTCCCATAATTTAATTATTTTGAGATAGAATTACAAAGTTCTTCCAAAGGGGATGGAAGATGTTCGTTTGAAATTATTTGGAGGCTCTTTTGAAAGTGTCATCTTTTAACCGTTCCCTAGCTCAAATCAATTTTCTATCTTGTGGCCCTAAGAGATTCTTGCGGCATTCATTGTCCTTTTTTGTTCCTTTATCAATCCTTTCTCTTTTGTTATCCCTCCAGACCGCCTTTGCCGCTCCCCCTCAGCTTAAAATTAAAGGCGCCTACATCACCAACGCTAGTAGTGGCTGTACGGTTCGTTTAAGAGGAGTCGATATTGATGGGCTTCAGTATGGGGTTGACAACGCGGCCACTGGCGGAATTACGGCCACAGCTGCCTACGCCATATCCAACTGGAAATGCAATGTTATTCGCCTGCCCTTGAATCAAGACCGTTGGTTTTTATATCCCGTCAGTTACCGGGACATGGTTGACCAAGTGATCAAGGTGTGTTCCCAGAATAATTGTTACGTCATTCTGGACCTGCATTTTTCCGGAACTTCCTCCTCTGCGACTACCCCGCCCTACGGCGCGGGTTGGGGAACAGCTACCGCCCAACAGCCAATGGCCGACATGAACGCTGTCACGTTTTGGAGCAGTGTGGCTTCCCGCTACGCGAACAACACTGCCGTTATGTTTGATCTTTACAATGAGCCGTATAGTATTTCCAATTCGATCTGGTATAGCGGGGGTTCGACGGGGTCATTCAATACTCCCGGGATGAACACATTATTAAACACGGTAAGAGGTGCGCCTGCTAACGCGAACAATATCGTTATTGCTGGGGGACTTTCCTATTGCAATGATTTAGCCACTATTTTGAACAACGGTTACGGCCTGACAGATACCGGATCGGGGTGGGGAATTCTTTATGATTCCCACATCTATTCGAACAATGGGAACCAGACTGTTAATGTCTCTCTCACTACTTACCCCGTTTTCGTGGGCGAGTTCGGGCCTTGCGCAACATGTGGAAACGACGGCGGAGCATTCGACAATACTTTTATACCCTATCTTAATACCAACAATTTAAGTTGGACCGCTTGGACCATGGATATCCCTCCCGACGATCCATCCCTAATCAACGATTGGACCTACGCAACCACATCTTTTCACGGAGCGCCCGTTGTAAGTTCATTAACGGGCACGGCCAACCCGGCCTGTGACACCGCTTTGGGAGGACCGACGTATACACCCACGCCGGTCCCTACTCAGGGTGGTTGTTTTATGCTCACCAATTTTACGACGGCCGCCACCTATCCTTATGCCAATGCCACTAACACCTTGAATGGTGGATGGTCCGCTTACGATTGGACCAGTTTAGGGAGCGGTTCGCCTGTCACGCCCGCTTTGTCGTACGTTAGTTGTCCCGCTACCAATATGTATTGTCCCGCCATATTGAATAATTCTATAGCCGGTCCTAATGGGGAAACCTATTCAGCTTTCGTCAGCGGTGGTTACTCGTCAAACGGCGCAACCGTCAACGGTAACGTTGAATACGCGGGATTCGGACTACAGACGGATACGACAGTGGGTTATACCAATCTGAGTTGGGTGACAAACTTCTCGTTCTATATCCGCTCCTCAGTGGCACCAGTAACACTTCGGTTCCAGATGAATAGTCCCCAGATCAACCAGGAACCAATCACATGGCAGGGTCAATCTTTGACCTGCGGGGGGAAATGGAAACCAATATGGTTTCAATTTTGTTATATCCCAGGCCAATACATGGATTCTTTATTCCATGCCCATGGCGGGGATGGAGTTCCAAGACTGGTGCGGCGGATCGGGTGATTGCGCCCCCCACAATAGCGGGGGCACAACCGTTACCCAAGCCATGGCTTTAACCCAGGTGGTAGCGCTCCAATGGGAAACCCAGGATGGTCCGACAACCTGTAGTTTATGGATTAATGATGTCTGTCTTTCGGGGACAGCTCCGATTACTCCTACTCCCTCGGCGGTCGCTTCTACGCCCACATTCACTCCGACTTTAACACCCTCCCTCACGCCGACAAGATCCTTTACTCCTACCCCCTCGTCCACCCAAAGCGTCACCCGTACGGCGACTATAGGCAGTACCTCGACTTCTACGAGTAGCCCAACCAGTTCTCCTACAGCCACATCCACTCGTACGGCGACAGTGGGAAATACTTTGACCTATACCAGTAGTCCGACCAATTCACCTACGGCCACATCGACTTCTTCTCGTACCAATACACCAACCTTCACTTTGACAGTGACCCCCACCACGACTAATTCTAGCACTCCGACCGCGACCGCATCCCAAACCCGAACGTTAACATTTACCTTTACTCCCACCTCCACAGCGACTACGCAATTTACTATAACAAACACGAATACACCACCGGCGTCGTCTACTTCTACTGCGACAGGAACCAATTCTCCGACCCGAACCTATACATCAACCGCCACAACCACCTCGAGCTCCACAACCACTCCGACAGGATCTCCGACTAATACTTCCACCACCACACGGACCGTAACCGCGACGAATACTTACACATCTACCGCGACCGGTACCCCGACTTGGACGGGTTCGCCTACGGCGACGGTGCAATTTAGCCCGACGATTACCTTGACGCCTACATCCACCTATACTCCCACCGCCACCGCCACACGCACAGCATCTTCAACGCCCACGAATACCTCCACAACGACGTTTACGTCTACGACGACTTCGACTCCCACTTCGACTTCTTCCTTGACGCCGACCTTTACAATCACCGCCACTCGTACAGCGACTTCCACCAACACCCACACCTCTACGGTGACCGGAACTCCTACTTGGACGGGAACCCCGACTTGGACAGGAACTCCGACCCAAACCTTCTTGTATAGCCCCACTATCACCTTGACTCCGACCATCACCCTTTCGCCGACGGTGACTGTTTCCTTCACCCCGACGAATACAGCTACTCATACGGGTACTTGGACCTCCACTTCCACAAACACCTGGACGGAGACCTCTACTCACACCGCAACCTTGACACCAACCTTGACTCCCACCCGGACACCGACCTTTACTTCGACTCAGACGTGGACCTCTACTGGGACAAACACGCCGACGGTGACAAACACGGTGACCTTGACGAATACGGTCACCGGAACCAACACCCAAACGCCGCCTTATACATACACCGTGACTTATACCCCGACGGTGACCAGCAGTCCGACGAATACCTTATCGCCGACATCCACAGGTACGGCAACCTTTACGGGCACTCCCACAGATACCACCACGGCGACTGAGACAGGCACGAGAACCCTTACGTCGACGATAACCGATACCCTGACATATACGGCGACGCTTACTAACACGAAGACTGCTACAGAAACTTCCACTCCGACGAATTCCATGACACCGACTTCTACATGGACCTGGACAGTGACTGGTACTCCGACTTCTACAGCGACTAACACTTTTACCTCAACGATAACCAATACCCATACAGCCACGAGTACGTCGACGGTGACTTCTTCCGTCACTCATACTGTAACTACTACTTTTACAGCGACTTCTACGGCTTCCAGCACCCCAACTTTTACTTCGACAGTTACGACAACGGCAACGGTCACATCCACGCCCACTTCTTCTTCCCTGAATTTGGGCTCGGGTTCGACTGGAACGCTCAACGCTCAATCGGGTGTCAGTATCGTGGCTTTGCAGGACAGTCTGAGCACCCAGGGCCAAGGTGGCATAACCCTGAGCCAGATGACGATTAGCGATGCGGGCGGTATTAACAACGGGGACGCCACCGTGAGCGTGGTCATCAATGGAATCACGATTCAATCTGACGTTGCATTCATTTCCAATACAGCTACGATCAACTTGAATAACTATCCCTTGCTTTCGTCACAGACCCTTCAGATTTATTTGAATTTCACAAATTCAGCGCAAGGAACCTATCCGGTAACCATTACTTCCCTGACAGGCTTTAGCGGGGACAACGGAGGACAGCCGGTTACCGCTACTCCGCTCCCGGTTTCCGGTTACACGGTGAATTGCCAGCCGCCTACACCAACTCCGGCCAACACTTCGACTTACACATGGACACCGACTACTACCAATACCCCGACATATACTGCGACCATTACCGCTACTCCCACGGCCACCTTTACATCTACGGTCACGGCTAGTGGAACCATTACAGCTACCTTTACGAATACACCTGTTGCTCTGGCCGTACCGGTTGTTTACCCCAATCCGGTGGACGGAACGAGCCAGGTTTCCATCCGTCCGCCAGTTTATTCGGGAAATACGGTTAAGCTTGAGATCTACACAGTGGCATTCCGTAAAGTATTTGGCCAGACCTATCCCTATTCCTATGGAACCGATATCCATTTGAACGCACCGATTACTGATAGTTGGAACAATCCATTGGCGAGTGGTGTTTATTACGTGGTGGTGACCACCAATAAAGGTCGATCCATCGGTAAAATGCTCATCCTGCGTTGATTTCTGGTGTTTACAGCCAGGATGGATCTCTCAAAGCACTCCTTTTTTCCCTCTCTTTACAAACTATTTGAAATAACGGTCATTGTTTAAGTTCAAACCCTAATTTTAGATGGGCGCTTGAATGAAATATCCCCTTAGAATTCATTTGCTCCTTTTATTATTGGTCTTTATTCTCCCTGCTCCCTTGAGGGCTTGGGGAGCCTTGGGCCATAAAACCATCGCGTGGATAGCCCAGGACCGCCTAAGCCCGCGCGCCCGTTCCGCGGTTCGGGAACTTCTTGGCCAGGACCGGGATCTTCCTTCCGTTTCCACTTGGGCTGACGGCATCGTCCACGAGCGACCTGAGACTGCTCCCTGGCACTATCTCAACTTAGATGTGCGTTCGGGGGAGGGCCCTTTCGACTTGGAGGCGGCCTGCCATCAACAAGATGGCCTAGTGGATCAAATTGAGAAAGATATGCGAATTTTGAGGGAACCATTTGCCAAAAAAAGCGCGAGGCGGGAAGCTTTGAAATTCCTGGTGCATTTTGTGGGGGATTTGCACCAGCCTTTGCATTGCGCTGATGACCATGACCGAGGTGGGAATGAAAAGTGGTTTAAAATACCGGGCTCTGGCGGCAGAATCCGGGAGGCGTGGGTGAGCCTGCATGGTTATTGGGATGATCTTCTTGGTATTTATAAAAACAGCTCTCCTCGGGAGCTATCCCGTGAATTAGAAACCGGAGTGAGCGCTGAGGATGAAGTGAACTGGACCGGAGGCACCCCCGGCCAATGGGCTTATGAATCTTTCTTAATTGCTCAAAATCAAATCTATGATGGGATGCCTCCAGGGCCACTGCCAAAGAACCGTTGGGGGAGGGGGCTGCCGGCGGAGTATAAGAATGGAAAAATGAAACGATTAATAGAACAACAACTACAAAAAGCTGGAATCCGTCTTTCGTATCTATTGAATGATGCTTTAGGTCGTTAGGTGTTAAGACGATGGGTTTCCAAACCGAACGCCTTTCTACCGTTAGAAAATTAAAACGGTATAAATTGGAAGCTTAAATCTTTTGAAAATCTCGGGGAACTATGCTTAAAGCCGACTTGGCAATCCTCCACAGCGTTCTTTACGATGGGTTAAAGGAAAAACCGATCTCGGACTCGGTTCTATTGATTTCCAGGGGAAGGATTCTCCATTTGGGGAATTACGCGGAAGCGCCCGCCTATGAGGCGTCCGAGGAAATCTTAGCCAAAGAGTATTTTCTTTTACCCGGCCTGATTGATCTCCATGTTCACGCCTTGACCGATGAAAAATGTTTAAAAAGTTTTCTATTAAATGGAGTTACTTCCGTTCGGGATCTGGCGAGTGATCCATATGTCGCCCTGGAGTGGAAGGCGAAGGAACGTTCTGGTCGCATCTCCTCACCCCGGCTATTCACTTCCGGGCCGGTTCTGACCTGTCCGGGGGGGTATCCTGAGAATGTATGGGGGCCTGACGCGGCTTTTACTCTTAAAGGGAGGTACCAAGCCCAAGACCGGGTAAAAAAGTTATCAGGCTTGGGAATGGATGTAATCAAAATCGGGTTAGAGAACGAACTGGGGCCTTGCCTTTCCAAGTCCGAGATGGAAGGTTTGGTAGAGGCGGCACATTCCCTGGGCAAGAAGGTCACAGCCCATGCCACCAATGAAATGGATTTTGAGTTCTGCTTGGCCCATGGGGTGGATGAGATCGCCCATATGCCTTCTCGGCCGGTTTCAGACGAACTCTGGAAGGAAGCGGTTCGAAAAAGAACACTCATTTTACCAACCCTGCATGCCCACGCGGGATGGGCCGAGGAATGGAAAAGGCGATTGGATCATCCTTTTGGCCAATTTTGCCGTCATGGATTTCGGGAAGGCCACCGCCAAAGCATACTCAACCTTGAAAAGTTTCTTTCACTAGGAGGTCGGGTCGCATATGGGACCGACGCCGGAAACCCGCATATGCCTTTCGGGGTATCCATCCACGAATGGAAAGACCTCCAATCAGCCGGATTAAGCCCTGCCCAATGCTTGAAAATGGCCACCTCTGATGCCGCTAAGGTTTTGGGGGATAACTCGATCGGTTCACTGGAAAAAGGGAAATGGGCGGATTTCGGCCTATACCAATTTGACCCCCTAGCCAACCCAGAACATTTTCGGACCCTCAAGGTAGTTTATAAGGGGGGGGAAGCTTACCAGAAAGGGAGATTGGAATTTCCAAAGCCCTTCGACCTTGAATTTTGGATTAATCAGTGGGAAAAAACTAAATTCCGGAAGGGATGGTCAGATAAAATCTATCTCAAGTAGCGTAAAGCAAGATCGAAAAAAGTTATTGGGCGCATAAAATCCACAAGAAGGTTTTATTTCAAGAAGTTTTGGTTTTGTTAAATGTTTTTGGTTTTTAAAAAACCAAGTAGTGAAGTTTGATCACGAACCGAGTTAATCTTAACGTTGGGAAAGATTGAACAGAAAAGTCCATATTCTCTGGAAATCGCTGACATTTCTTCTAATTTGTTTAATACTTAACAAGGTATAATTCTTGCCTAATTACTTTATATCGGATGGCATGGATTATGCGCCAAAACTTCGGAATGCATCAACGTATGCAGCAGCGCATGATTATGACGCCCATGCTGCAGCAAGCCATGAAGATCCTCCAGTTGTCCACCTTGGAGCTCAAGGAGTGGGTGGAGAAGGAAATGACGGAAAACCCCGTCTTGGAGGAAGAGCAGGAAGAGGATTCATCCGAAGGCTCGGATGAGAAAGGGCTCCCACCCGCCCCATCCGCTGAGGTTTCTCCTGAAAACAGCGCCGCCGAAGCAGAACTGCTTGAGAAGCTTCGTCAGAGGTCCCCTTCAGATGTCGTTGAACATCTGAGAGAAGGGGACCATTTCGATGTCGAAGCTTGGACCCTCATGGGTCAGGGCGATGATTACGAGGGAAGTGGGGCAAGTTATGGTGGTTCGGAAGACTCCGGCTTAGAACAGGAAAAAAGGGATTATGTCGAGGCTTCCATCACCCGGACTGAAACTCTCGCCGACAGTCTGGAATGGCAGCTATTGTTGTTGGCCTCCGACGAGGAACAACAAATCATCGGGAAAATGCTTATTGGCAATCTGGATGAGAATGGCTATCTAACCGATAGTTTGGAAAACATCGGCTCCTCCCAGAAGATCCCTCTGGAGAAGCTTGAGAAATCCCTCGAATTGATCCAATCATTGGAGCCGACAGGGGTAGGGGCGCGGAACCTGAGAGAGTGCCTGCTTCTCCAGCTTGAAAATAAGGTGGGTGAAACGGCCCTGAAGGCCTATCGAATTATTCGTGATTATTTTGAGGATTTGGAAAAACGTCGCTATCCGTCCCTCGCCAAAGCCTTGGATTGCTTGGAGGAAGAATTAAGGCCCGTTTTGGATTTCATTTCGACCCTGGACCCCAAACCCGGCAGGGCTTTTGTATCGGAAGAAACTAAGTACATCACCCCTGATGTAAGCATCCGAAAGATCGACGGCGAGTATGTGGTGGTTTTGAACGATGAGCCTGTACCCAAATTACGAATCTCGGGATACTACCGCAAATTATTAAGGGATAAATCAGCCTTAGGCGGCAAGGAAACCAAAAAATTTCTCGAAAACAAGATCCAATCCGCATTATGGCTCATCAAAAACATTGAGCAGCGGCGGAAAACCATTTTCCGGGTCACTGAGGCCATCTTTCGTATTCAGCGAGACTTTTTGGAGTCGGGTCTGGTAGGGTTAAAGCCACTGACTTTAAAACAAGTGGCCGATATGATCGGCATGCACGAATCCACAGTGTCCAGGGTGACGACCCACAAGTATGTTCAGACCCCGAGAGGTTTATTTGAGTTGAAGTATTTTTTTACCAGCGGCTTGGAATCCTCAGATGGAATGGACATTTCCTCCTTGACGGTAAAGGAGAAAATTAAAGAATTGGTGTCTCAAGAGCCTGCTCGCAAGCCCTATTCGGACCAGAAGATTATGCAGATTCTGACTAACGATGGTCTTTCCATTGCTCGGCGAACCATTGCCAAGTACCGAGAAGAATTACGTATTCCTCCGGCGTCCCAGAGACGAAAATTGTGACAAGTACGGGAACAGATTCGGCTGTCGATTGACTTCCCTTGGTCGGGTGTTAGAATAAACACTCTTTTTTAGGGGTCCTGACGATTTAACACGTCTTATTCGGGGGGGATTTTGTTTAGAAAAACCCAATCTCAATTCAAATTGAACATCACTAGTCGACATGAAAAGCTGAGCGAAGCCTTGACCAACCAGGTGGAGGCGAAAATTCATCGGGTGGAACGTTATTTGGGCCAAATTACCGAGGCTCATGTCATCCTGACTTATGAGAGGAACCTGCATCTTTGTGAAGTGATTTTGACCGCTAGTCATTTAAAGCTTTCGGCCAAGGCTTCTTCCAGGGATATGTATACCTCGATTGATTCCGCTCTGGAAAGACTTGAAAAACAAGCCAAGAAAAACAAGGAAAAACGGGTTGAGCGGCGCCATGCCCCCGGAGCTAAGGCTTCCTCGGTTATTCATGGGCTTATTCCCCCGGTTGTGGATGGTGAGGAGTTCGAAGTTATCCGATCCAAAAAACACGATATCAAGCCTATGACAGCTGAAGAGGCTGCGATGCAACTTTCCTCTTCAAAAGATGAATTTCTTGTGTTTTCCGACGCTGAAACGGATAAAACTTGCGTGGTTTATAAGCGTAAAGATCACCATATTGGATTGATTGAACCGGAGTACTAAGTCGGGTTGACATTGGAAGCAACATCTTGGGGGAGGAGCCCTAATGCAAATCCTGGATTTTTTAACATCTGACGCCATCAAACTGAATCTGGAATCCAAAAACAAGAAGGATGCCATAAAGGAATTGGTTGAATTGCTGGTTAAGTCGGGCAAGGTCAAGGATAAAAAGAAAATGATCCAAACCTTGTTGGAGCGGGAGGAACTGGGATCCACTGGTATCGGCCAGGGCATCGCCATTCCCCATGGAAAATCGGATACGGTTACTGATTTGGCTGCGGCTTTTGGTCTTTCCCCTGAGGGAATTAGCTTTGACTCCCTGGACGGGGAACCGGTGAATATCTTCTTTTTGCTAGTGGCGCCCGAGGGAGCTGCAGGCGCTCATTTAAAGGCTCTGGCCCGGATTTCCAGCCTTTTGAAAGATAAATATTTTCGAAAATCGCTTTTATCGGCCAAGGCTTCCGAGGATGTAATTAAAATTATCCAAGAGGAAGAAAAACTTAAACATTAACACCCTATCATGACTTGGGTGGTAGGGTACTTCTGGCTTGAAGTGTGCGGGATTCCAAAATGGGATATTTCATTCCCATTCCCAGCCAATCGATGAAGGGTGGAGTCACCCAAGCGTCTTTCTTGAAGTTAAATCGACCGGTCAAAGCAGCTCTCGGTTTTAATCTTTTAACCCCATGCCACCGGGAAAAAACCATGAAAAAAATCTCAGTTGACACTCTCTTCCAACAGGCCAAGGAAAGGCTTCGCCTGATCCCCCTTGTCGAGGAGGGGATGGGGGAACGCTACATCGTGAGCGTGGATATCAACCGCATGGGAATGGCTCTCACCGGTTACTTAAAGTGGTTCGCTTATGAGCGTCTGCAGGTTTTTGGGAAGACCGAGATCCATTATTTGTCGACTCTTAAGCCCGCCCAACGCAAAAAAATCTTTCAGACCCTCTTGGCTTACCGGATACCCGCTATCGTAGTTACCCATAAGGTCAAACCTCCACAGGAACTTATCGCCGAGGCCCGGGCCCAAAAGATTCCTGTTTTTACCACCCCTACCGCCACTACCAAATTCGTCTCGGAAATTTCGGTGTTCCTGGAGGAGGAATTCGCACCTGAAACTACCTTGCATGGAACCCTTTTGGACGTTTATGGGGTAGGAATTCTCGTTCTTGGAACCTCGGGTATAGGCAAAAGCGAGTGCGCCCTGGATCTGGTTGAACGGGGTCATCGGTTAGTGGCTGATGACCTGGTCTACATCAAGAGACTAGCCAACCGTATTCTAATGGGCTCCCGATCTGAGATTATCAAGCACCACATGGAAATTCGGGGTTTAGGAATTATCAATATTGAAAGCCTTTTTGGCGTAGGTGCTATCCGGGATAAAAAACGCATCGAATTGGTAGTGAGACTTGAAGAATGGGATGCCAAGAAAGAATATGACCGGCTTGGGCTGACACCCTCAACCCTTAAGATTTTCGACGTTGAGATCCCCACTTTCGTCATTCCTGTACGGCCCGGCCGGAACCTGGCTGTGATCATCGAGGTGGCCGCCATGAACCATCGACTCATGAAATTAGGCTATTTTACAGCCCAAGAATTCGCAGATCGGGTCACTCGGATCATGGCTGAAGAGTCGGAACGGCAGAAGAACCAGGGAAAAGGGAAACCTGGATGAACTGGCTACGTTGGCTTTATCCCGGCATCCGTCTCAAACGTTGGCTTTTGCTGATTACCCTTTCCCTAGTGGTGCTGGGGGTGGGGTTTTCTGGTTTGATGAGCCAACACACCGCTGGAATTCATTACAATCCACCCTTCATCCAGGAGTTTAGCGAACATATCCAGCGTCTGAAGTTTGCTGATTTTCTTCTGATCTTACTAGCCATCCTTGGCTTGGTCATGGGAGTGAGGCGTTCTCTTTATTTCGTTTTGACCATCTTGATCCCAGCGCGGGAGAAAGAGTTTGTTAATATCGCCTATCACCGTCTCCGGTTAAAGAGGGGGCCTCGCATTGTAGCGGTTGGGGGAGGGACGGGGCTCCCAAACGTTCTCTACAGTCTAAAACATTATACCAGCAACCTCACAGCAGTCGTGACGGTGGCCGACGATGGTGGAAGTTCCGGGCGTCTTCGGAAAGACTTTGGCACGCCTCCTCCCGGTGACATAAGAAACTGTATTGTGGCCCTTTCCGACCAGGAAACCCTTCTCAATGATCTTTTTCAATATCGTTTCACGAGTCACGGTGACCTTAAGGGCCACAGTTTTGGTAATCTTTTTATCACTGTGATGAAGGAAATTACTGGGGATTTCGGAAGAGCCGTGGAAGAATCGAGTCGTCTTTTCGCAACCCGGGGTACGGTCATGCCGGTCACCTTTGATCCCATGGTCTTGCAAGCAAAGCTCAAGGACGGCCGAGTAATGACGGGTGAATCCCTAATCCCAACGGGAAAATCACCCATTGAGAAAGTGATGTTGAAGCATAAAGTAAGGCCCAATAAGGAAGTGCTGAAGGCCATTTTGGAGGCGGACGCTATAGTTTTGGGGCCGGGAAGCCTCTTTACGAGCGTGATCCCCAACTTGTTGATCCCGGAGGTAGCGGAACGAATCGCCCTATCAAGGGCGGTGAAGATTTACATTTGCAATGTCATGACACAACCTGGGGAAACCGAAGGTTACACAGTTTCGGAACATTTAAAAGCCCTCTTTCGCCATACCGGCCCTGGTTTCGTTCATTACGTAATCGCGAACCAGGAAACGGCTCCAGCCTCCCTCCTTAAAAAATACGCCGATTCCGGTCAACAACCTGTGGAAGTGGATGAGGAACCTATTGAACAATTGGGTGTGAAATTGGTGAAAGCCAACCTGCTCCACAAAGAGGATTTCGTCCGGCACAGTCCTTTCAAATTGGGAAGGGCCATTATCCGGCGTTTAGTCATTTAGTGTTTTTGGGTGTTAACGCAAACAATAATGTGAGGACAGAATCAAGGGATTGTCTTTGGTATGCGGGGTTATCATCAACAAACGTGTGTTTTTTGATTCTTTGCCGTGAGTTTTGTGTTCTTATGGGATTGTTCCAAGGGCAGTGAGCGGATTGTTACTGGCCACAAGCGCGATTATTATGTTGGCCATATGATGGACCCTTTTGTTCCGGAAAGGAAAGTTATGATCGGAATAGTCGTTGCAACGCATGGGGAGTTAAGCAAGTCGTTGGTAGGCACTTTAAAAATGATATTAGGGGAAGTTCAAGGTCTAACCTCTGTCTCGCTAGAAACCTCCGATTCCCTGGAATCATTTCAGGAGAAAGTCGTGAAAGCCCTGTTGGCTGTGGATCCGAAAGGGGAAGGCTCCTTTGTATTAGTGGATATGCTTGGCGGAACCCCATTTAATGTTACTTTCCGTCTTTCACAGGAAAAGCCCATCCAGTTGATTACGGGGGTTAATCTTCCCATGTTGCTAAAGGCGGTTTCTCACCAGGGGGATTCGGATATTAAAACCTTGGCCCCCGAAGTGGCCAAAGCGGGCAAGGATGGGGTTGTGTGGGCCCGGGACTTGATCCAAGGCTCAAACCGGCTTTAGGGGAAAAAATGGACTTACTGCTGGCTCGAATCGACGACAGGCTCATCCATGGACAAGTGGTGGTGGGGTGGGTACGTGCTCTGAATATTGAAAGGCTGGTGGTGGCGAATGATTCCATTGCCGCTAACGCAATGCAACGCACCCTCATGGAAATGGCTGTACCATCTGGGTTAAAGGTAAGCTTGTGCACCATTCAAGAAGCCGCCGATGTGACAAGGGGGATCGGTTCAGAAAAGACACTTCTTCTATTTAGTAATCCTCAGGACGCCTTGGCCTTTACCCGGGCGGGAGGAAAAACGAGTTCCATTAATGTAGGGGGCATGCATTTCTGCAATGGAAAGCGGCAGGTTTGCCCCATCGTCTGTGTGGATGAAAGGGACGTGCAAGCATTCAGGGAACTTAAATCTTTGGGTATGGAGCTGGAAGTGCGAGCGGTTCCGGGGGATACCCGGGAGCCTCTTGATAAATACCTACCGGAGTTAAAGGCGGGCGCGTCCCCCCCTTCTCCTCCGGGACATTAACTGAGGAACCCATGAATCGAGTCCAATTTATTTTCGGGGTTCATAATCACCAGCCCGTCGGCAATTTCGGCCAAGTCTTCGAGACCCTGGACAAAATGTCCTACCATCCTTTCCTCCAGGTGCTGGAACGTCATAGCAAGGTTAAATGCGTTTTCCATGTAACGGGCCCTCTGCTGGAATGGTTCGAGGCAAACCGGCCTGAAACTATGCAACGTTTAAAAAACTTAGTCCGCCGGGGTCAAGTAGAGCTTTTTACGGGAGGCATGTATGAGCCGATACTAGCCATTCTTCCCGACCGGGACAAGCAGGGACAAATCGAACGCATGAGCCGTTATCTCAAAGATAATTTCGACGTCACTCCTCAAGGCATGTGGACGGCGGAAAGAGTTTGGGAACCCCACTTGACCAAGACCTTAGCTCTCGCGGGAGTAAAATATTTAGTTATGGACGACGCCCATTTCAAGTCGGCCGGTTTGAAAGAGGACCAAACCTTCGGTTATTACCTCATGGAAGAACAGGGATATATCTGCGGCGTCTTTCCCATCTCCGAGAAGATGCGATATATGGTGCCCTTTAAGAATGTGGATGAGAGCCTTAATTATTTGCGGTCCGTAGCCACCGAGGAGGGCGACCGGTGTGTGGTATTGATGGACGACGGGGAAAAATTCGGGGGTTGGCCCGATACTTTCAAATGGGTTTATGAGGAAGGCTACCTAGAAAGGCTGTTTAGCGCTATCGAGGCCAACTCGGAATGGCTTACAAGCGCAACCTTTTCCGAATTTGTGGAAAATCATCCTCCGCTGGGGCGATTGAACCTCCCCACGGGATCCTATAGTGAAATGGGGGAATGGGCTCTTCCCCCGGACGCGGCCGAAGACTATGAGAACTTGCGCCGGGAGGTGCTCCATCGGGGCGAGATGCCCCGGTATGAGCGATACCTAAAGGGCGGATTCTGGCGTCATTTCTTGTCCAAATATGATGAGAGTAACCACTTGCACAAAAAACTTCTTTGGGTTTCTGAAAAAGTGGAAAAGGCTCGACAGAAAATTTCGTCCAAACCGACCCCCAAACAAAAGGCCCTCTTGCTCGAAGCCGAGACAGCACTTTACCGGGGGGAATGTAACTGCGCCTATTGGCACGGTGTTTTCGGGGGACTGTACCTGAATCATCTGAGGTTTGCCCTTTATCAAAATTTGATCGCTTCTGAGAAAGCCGCCGATAAGCTGTTGGGCGCCCCTCGGCAAGGAATCCATGCCTTGCCTGTTGATTTCAACAAGGACAGTTATATGGAATTGGTGGTGGAATCAGCCGGATTCCACGCCCTCCTTGAACCTTCCCAAGGAGGAACCTTAAGTGAGTTGGATTATCTCAAACGGCCGATCAACCTTTCCGACACCCTTACCCGGAGGCGAGAGGCCTATCATTCGAAGCTCCTCCAATATTCACGAAATGATCCTTCCAAGGGACCGGTTTCCAGTATTCACGACTTGATTCGAACTAAAGAACCGGATCTGGAAAAAAAGCTTTTTTATGATTTGGATCGGCGAGTCAGCTTAGTGGATCGTTTCGCTCCCGTGGGAGCTTCGGTCAATGATTTTTATTCTTCTCGTGCAGTGGAACTGTCCGATTTCCGTCGGGGAAGATTTGATTACAAGGTTTTGGAACCAAAGAGAAAGGGGCAACCTTTGAAGATTTCCCTCACCCGCTTGGGGCGGTTGGAAAACGAGTCTTTGGGGTTGAAGAAAAAACTTACATTTAATCCGGGAGATTTGGACCTGGAGGTCAAAATCGAATTTGAAAACTTAGGAAACCGTGAAATGAGGTTCCTTTATCTTAATGAGTGGAATTTGACATTGTTGGCTGGGGATTCAGCGGATCGTAATTATTATGTGAAGGGGCGGGATCTGGAACAGACTCGCCTCAACAGTCTGGGGCTGGAGAATCAGGTTCTGGTTGCGGGAATGACTGACGGATGGCTTCGATTGGATCTGCAATTTAATTTGGATCCGGCAGCTTTTTTTTACCGATATCCCGTTGAGACTATTTCCCAGTCGGAGGATGGTTTTGAAAGGGTTTACCAGGGTTCCTGCCTAATGTTTGGCTGGGAATTGGCCATGAAGCCAGGGGCCAAAAAATCAGTGAATTTAAGGCACCGATGGAAGGAGCTGCCAGCCTCGTGATAAGTCATTGGCTAATTTTATCCTTTATTTTGGGACTCCTCAGCTTGGATGTGTCCGCTATGGGTCAATTCATGGTTTCTCGTCCCATTGTGGTAGGCCCCCTGATGGGCGTGGTAACAGGTCATGTGGGATTGGGTTTGATGATGGGGGCTTTGATTGAGCTTTTATGGATTTCAGATGTTCCTGTTGGGGCCCATTTGCCTTTGGATCTTTGCATGCTTTCGGGAATTTCAGTTTCATTTGCCAGCGAATTGGTGAGTCGGGGAGGTAATTCGGAAGCTTCCACTACTTATGCACTGGGGGTGGTTATTCCACTGGCTTTAGTCTCAACCCATGCGGAATTGAAATTAAGGAAATTTCATGTTCGTTGGGTTCATTTTGCCCAAAGGATGGTTTCGAGCAGTCACATGAAAACTTTTGAGTGGGTGAACCTGGCGGTCCTCGTGGAATTGTTTCTAAAGGGTTTCTTGATAGCCGCTTTAGGGCTAGGGGCGGCCTATCTTACTTCTAACTTTTTTTTCCTTTTGCCGGATAGAGTGATGGAGGGGTTGGAGTATGCCCAATGGCTCCTCTTGGCTTTAGGATGCGCTGCAGTGATCGAATTAGTTTTAGAAAAACGCATGTTTTTAACCCTCGTCCTTTCTTTGACCCTCATCTTGGCATTAGCTCTTGTCGGCCACTTGCAAGGGGTAGGATTAGTGGGATTGGCGGTCTTGGGGGGTTTTGGGGCGATCCTGATGATGGTCGGCAAGGGAGAAGTTACTTGAACCGCGAAACTCAATCAACATCGACAGTCCGGGTGGGGTTACCCGCCCTTGCCTCTGCCTTACTGAGGACTCTTTTTCTGCAGACTGTATGGAATTTTGAACGTTATTTGAATTATGGGGTGGCGTATGTGCTTAGCCCGGTTGTCCGTCGTCTCTACCCCAAGGATGAAAGAGGGGAGGTTCTGTCCCGCCATTTGGATTACTTCAATACCCATCCCTATATGGGGGCGTTTATCCTTGGCGCGGTTATCAAGATGGAAGAAGAAAGAGCTCAGATGCCCAAAGCGAATCAAAAACAAAAGGAGGAGGAAATCAACGCCCTGAAGGTGGGAATGATGGGGCCCCTCGCAGCCATGGGCGATAATTTCTTTTGGGCAACAATTCGTCCCTATTGCGGTCTGATGGCTGTGACCCTGGTGATGACTCATGCCTTGGGAAGCAAACTGGAGTCATGGGCCGTACCCCTGTTATTTCTGGTTTTGTTTAATATTATTCATTTGGGAATGCGTTTTTTGGGTTTCTCATTAGGTTACCGGAAAGGGGATCAAGTTGTGCTTTCCCTTCGCCGATTCGGCTTTCAAGAAGCCATTCGGGGCATCCGAGTCGCCTCCGTGTTATTAGTGGCAGTCCTGATCGTTTTCGTGAACAGGACGGACCTGGAAGACCGGCCAGGACTGTTTTTGATGAAACTAGGCTTTTTTTGCGCTATTTTGATACTCTTCGTCTTCGCCCTGCACCGCAAGATCAGCCCGGGACATTTGTTTTACGCAGTTATTTTGTTCGCTTTGATGCTGGCTTATTGGCCGGTTTTGAGCGTCACCCCAAGTATGTCAGGAACAACATCTTCGACGGGCGCATCATCCGCCGGGAACGCCCTGATTCCAGGAGCCACTCCAGAACCAGGATTTTCTTTCAAATGAAAGGGCCGTTATGAAAGTCAGCGAAAAATTATTGATCACTAATAAATTGGGCCTTCACTTACGGGCGGCGGCGGAACTAGTTAAGGTTGCCAATAAGTTTAAAAGCCAAGTTATCATTCACCATGGGGTTCAAAATGTGAACGCTAAAAGTCTGATGGGTCTCATGACCCTGGCCGCGGCCAAGGGGACTGAATTGGAATTCGGGGCTGAGGGAGAGGATGCCAAAGAAGCCTTGGCGGCTCTTAGGCAACTTCTCGCACAAAAATTCGGGGAAAAGGAGTAGGCCTTGGCCGAGAAAATCTTCCAAGGAGTGGCGGCCTCCGGAGGTATCGGAATGGGTCCCGCTTATTTATATCATCCACAGGGTTTCTCGGCCCCCCGACGCATCTTGCGCCCGGAAGAGGTGGAATCCGAATTGACCCGCTATCAAGAGGCGTTACGGAAGACCAAGGATCAAATTCTCGATCTGGAAACCCGAATGCAGGAGAAACTGGGTGATGAACACGTGGCGATTTTCCAGGCCCACCAGGTGGTTCTGGAAGACCCCCTTTTCATGGAAGATATTCCCGAGGCCATTTCGAAAAGAAGGCTTAATGCGGAGCACCTCGTTGCGGAAGGCTTGGAAAAATTCAAGACCCTGATCGCTACCCTTGAAGACTCATATTTCCGCGAGAGGGGTGTGGATATCCAGGATGTCGGCGAACGTTTGTTAAAAAATCTCATGGGTGCCGATAAGGACCAGTTAAAGAAACTGGACCGGGAAGTCGTGGTGGTGGCCCCCGACCTCGCGCCCTCTGACACCGTGACCATGCCCACCGACCGGGTCAAGGGATTTTGCACCGATGTAGGGGGGCGAACCTCTCACGTGGCGATAGTGGCCCGGTCCTTAGGATTGCCTGCAGTCGTGGGAATGCAAACCTTGGTCGGTGAAGTCGAGGACGGGGATCTTCTTATAGTGGACGGCAATAAAGGATTGGTGGTAGTTAATCCCAATCCCCAAACCCTGAAGCAGTATCAACGGTTAAAAGAAAGTTATGAGGCGTTCCAGCGAAGCCTGGATGAGTTAAGAACTCTTCCCGCCATAACCCCCGATGGGCACGGGGTTATCCTGGCGGCCAACATTGAAATCCCCCAGGAATTAGACGAGATTTTCCGCCATGGAGCGGAAGGAGTAGGTTTGTTTAGGACTGAGTTCCTTTTCCTCGACAGGTCGGAAGTACCTTCCGAGGAGGAACAATACGAGGCTTATCGTAATCTCGCAGAAAAATCGGGGGCCAGCCCGGCGATTCTTCGCACATTGGATTTAGGCGGGGATAAAGTACTCAGCCATCTCAACGCTCCCCATGAATCCAACCCATTTTTGGGATTGAGAGCCATCCGTTTCTGCCTCAAACGCCCGGATATCTTCAAACCCCAATTGAGGGCTATCTTGCGGTCGGCAGCCTCGGGACCCCTCAAGGTCATGTTCCCAATGATTTCCAACTTGGATGAGGTGCGCCAGGCCAAACATCTCCTTGCCGAATGCGCCAAGGAACTCAAAATGGAAGGCAAAATCCTCAGGGACCGAATCGAAGTAGGGGCTATGATCGAAATCCCCTCCGCCGCCCTCATGTCGGATTTACTCATCCAGGAGTTGGACTTTCTATCCATCGGCACGAATGATTTGATCCAATACACTTTGGCGGTGGACCGGGTCAATGAGGCGGTGGCCTATCTTTACGAGCCCCTCAATCCCGCCATTCTGCGGTTGATTCAAATGACAATCGACTCCTGCCATCGGCATGGTAAATGGGTGGGTATGTGCGGCGAAATGGCAGGCGACCCCCAGTGTGTTCCGCTCCTTTTGGGAATGGGTTTGGATGAGTTTTCGGTCTCGATGTCCGTCATCCCCGAGATTAAAAAGGTTATCCGTCTGATGCCTTATGACTTGGCCAAAAATATCGCACAAGAAGCCCTCAAACTTAGAACCCCCGACGAAGTCCTGAATTTAATCCGGGAAGGGGTTCCCCCCGAACTCAAGGCGATATTGTTCTAGAGAATCCATCTTTTAACGGAGTTTCATGATGAAAGGGGTCCGTGGGCAGTTGCGTTTCTTGGCTCCTTTTGTCCTCTTCCTCACGTCATTCATCTATCTTCTCCACGGTCTTAATCCGGCTTTTTACGCTGATGACAGTCCTGAGACCATCACGGCGGCAGTCACTTTGGGTGTTCCCCATCCCCCCGGTTATCCGTTTCTGACACTCTTGGGTCGGTTGTTTTCTCTTCTTCCATTAAGCGGATTCCCCTTGCGGGTGAACCTCTTATCCCCGGTCTTGGCGTCACTGGTCTGCGCCCTTTTGTATCTTTTCCTGGTAAAAGGTCTCAGGGTGACGGCTTGGATCGCTGCTCCCGTCAGTTTGTTTTGGGCGGTAGGTACGAGTCTGTATCCCGCTGCGTTAAGCGCCAAAGGGGAAGTCTATGAATTAAACTCGCTCTTAATTTTGGGCCTTTTTTGGGGCTTGCAGTCAGGCCAACGAAGAATCACGATGTTTTTGGCGGGTGTTTTTTTGACCCATCATTGGATGACCCTTTTGGTTTTCATGCCGGGGCTTTTCTTGTTTGTGCGGTTGGAAAATAATAAATTCTCATGGTCGGCCCGTGAATGGTTGAATGCCGCCCTGTGGTTGAATCTGGGGTTATCCCTTTGGCTGGTTTTACCCCTTCTTTCGGCGAGGGAACCGATGCTGAATTGGGGAGATCCTCGGGACCTAAAAAATTTCATTTTCGTTCTTCTCCGGCGTGAATATCTGGGAGCGGAGGCGAACGCTTCCATTGCCGATTGGATAGCTCAAGCGCAATACGGTATTTTGGGCCAATGGAGAGAATTTGCCGGCCTCAGCCTAGCGGCCCTATTCTTTGCCCTGACACTTTTGAAGAAAAAGGAACCACTGGCATGGGGTTTTTTTACAGGTTGGGGTTTCTTATTGGTCTCGATTTGCCTTTACCTACACTTATCCCCTGACCGTTTTTACCTGATAAATTCTTATACATTAGTGACCCACCTTCCGGTTCTCGTTTTCCTGGGATGGGGAACACAAAAGGCGTGGGAGAAGAGCAAACCCGAGCTCCAATCCAAGTTACTGAAGGGGATCCTGATGATTCTTATCTCCTGGTTGGCTGGGTTGGGGACGCTAAGGGACCTAAAGGACCGGCAGACAAGTTACACTTGCGTTTACGATTATGCGCTCAACAGTTTCAAGTGTCTTCCCGCCCATTCGCTATTCTTTTGCCGGGGGGATAGCATGGTTTTCCCTTCCTGGTATTTTCAATGGGTGGAAAGGGTCCGTCCCGATCTGGTAATCGTGGGTGTGGATGGCTTGCCTATGGATTGGATTCGGCGGAATCTAAGTCTCCAGCATCCGACGTTATTAGTGCCCTATTCCAAACAAAAGATGGGCAATGAATCTATCGCGCCTCTCATGTCTTGGCTTATCCTTAAGAATTCGCGGATTCCGCAATTCTTAAGCTACAACCAACTCGATGCCCAAACCCAACCTGTACAGAACCTCCTGCCCTACGGTCTTGTGTATCAATGTTTCTTGGACCGAGCCACCCCTCCCCTGGATGAGGCACGAGCTAACTTTTTATGGACTCATTTGCGTTTGCGTCATTTGCATGACCCGAATTTACCCTTGGAGCCCAGGACCCGACAGTGGATTTTGGTTGATTACGGGGTTGATCGGAACGGGTTGGGAATTTATTTTGAAAACCGCGCCGATGATGAAGCTGAAAAATTGTCCAATAATCGTAGGGGCGGGAACCGGGAAAATGTCATTCAGGATTATTTCAAGTCGTTGGAGCAATTTAGCTGGTGTCAGGCCTGGGACCCAACCGATCCGGTCTATTGTTTCAACATGGGAAACGCGTTGGTTCATCTGGGCCAAAACTCTGAAGCGCTCAAATATTATGACAAGGCAGTGGAGCTGGACTCGAAATACAAAGACGCTTATTTCAACGCGGCGGTAGCCGCCTTAAACCTAGGGCAGGGGCAAAAAGCAGGGGAGATGTTCCGGAAAGTTCTGGGTTTGGACCCTTCGCATGCCGAGGCCAAAAGGGGACTTGCCTATGTGACACAATTAGGATGGTACCATTCCAATCCCCCTTGAAACTTTGATACAAGCGAGAAATTAAAGAAAATTTCCTGGGGTTTCATCCAAGTGGTATAAGAAGCTGGGAAATAGGGAATTGTTCTCTTGGCCTTGAAATCGGCGGGTCTAAAAAAAGAAAGAAGACCAGAGGGATTGATCGGGTCCGGGAGACCCCGCTGGGTGCAGGGTGATGTCCGGATTTTGGTGGGAACGAGGCAATAAGCAGGATACCTCCACTCGATGGTCCCCCGTTGCCAGATTGATCGAATGGGTTTCAGTCTTTTTAGGGGTCGTGTAATGCTCGGTTCGGGGAAAATACATATTCAAAATGTCACGGCCATCGATTAACACATGGGTTCGCGATTCAGCAGTGCATGAAATTTGGTAAAGTCCCCCTTGTTTCATGTGGATGGTTCCCTGAAGTACCGTGGCTTCAAAATCGGGATAGGTCCAGGCAGGAGTGGGATCATTCGCTCGCGTTGTTTTATCCACCCAATCCAGGATTCCAGGGCGAAACCCCGTATCGGCGGTATAAAATTCTCTTGTCCAGTAGGGAGCCGTGATTTTTTGTATAAGAAATAAATTTTGTTTTTTATTGTGGACCAGGTCGCCATAAGGAATATAACAACGCGATGCGATAGGCCATTCACTTTCGTCGAAAGGGCTTCGGATATTCTCCCATTGGGCATGGGGGAATTGTTTTGCCACTAGGTCGGCGAAATGATCGTCCTGTTGATGGCTGTCCTTGCCCCTGAAATATAAAATTAAATCCTTTGGCTTCTCGCCCGGTTCCAAGTAAATCGGGTTAGAGTTTTTTAGGACTTGAACCGGATGATTTTCGTATAGGACAAAGGAGATACGACTCCAAGTTAAATCGGGGCCGATATAAACCCGGTAGCCATGTTTTTGGTCACTGAGAACCCTCAGGCATACCGCATCATCGACGTCGAATGTTTTATCAGCCCATTGGTTGTGAACCCGTTCAAAAAGGGCCTGGCCTGACCATTCGAATAAACCGACGAAGAAGACTACGGCCGCGGTCCGAACTAGGCGGTTTTTCGTTGCCATCTCCAACCAATTCCACAATTGGTCAATTCCAAAAGCACCCAAAAGTAAAAAGGGGGGGACACAGATCATCATTCTTTCGGAATGGATCGAATCCGTCAAAAGCCAGATTCCAAAAGTCGTCGCAAATATAAATAAAAGATATATCTTTTTTGGATCTGGATGGGCAAAGGCTAGGGCTAACCCGAGGCCTCCGAAAATCAACTCCGTATAGCCGAAAAAAGCATCTTCGGGATGATGCAGATTAATCCAATCACAAGAATGGACATCAAAGAAATAGGTGAACGTCGAAAGGGGTTTGAAAGTCAAGTGATGACTGGGGTCGGCAGCACCCCCCCGTACTAAGTTCCAAAGTTCCACGGGATTCGCCATCTGTGGAAAGGAGAGAATCATGCACAACCAGATCCCCGCGGTCCAACCAAATAGATAAGGATACCGGTTGGCGACTGAAAGAAGTTGAGGGCCGAATTGAAGGGCGAAAACCAAAAGTGTTCCTAATATCAAACAGGGCGCGAATGAACCATAAATATTTATGGGAACGGACAGAAGGTTGGAAGTCACAAAGTAGTGGTTGGTATAAAGCATATATAGGACGAAAACAAATGCGCTTAATGCAACCATGAGAAATACGGGTTTCTCCATTTTTCTTTCTTCCTTACGCAGAAAAAGGATCCAGATTAGGGCGCTCATGCCAAAAAGGCCTACGAGGGGCCTGAAAACGATATAACCGTAGATTCCCGAGGCAATCGTAGCGCCCCAAAGGAGAAAATTGGAAAGCTTAGGTGTTCGGAGTGATTTGAAGAAAAGCCAGAGGGTCAAGGCCTCGACCATCGTGTGAGTGTTGCCGTGCTGGCAAGCGAGGGTTTTGGTGAGAAGAGGCAGACAAGTCGCACCCAGGGCCGCGGCGAAAAGTCCCATTCGTCTTCCCATCGACTCCTTCCCGGCGAGATACAAGGCTAGGACTGTGACGAGGTTGATCATGCCGGAAACGATTCTTTCTATCAGCAACCCGGGGGCCTCGGGTTTAAAGTGCCAAGCCAATTGCATGAGCCACTGGTAAAGGGGCTGCCAGCTGTTTCCCGCGCCGCCGTTAAAAAAGAAGCGGTAATCTTTCGTATCAAAGATTAATCGGGCAAAGGCGGAAAAAACGATGGTGTCTTCCGAAGCGGCTGAAATAGGTTTTCCCGCCTGATAAAAAACCAGGAAAGAATCCATGCCCATAATCAACAGAAGCCAAAATCCGGCGACCCAGGGGGAAAGATCAGGTTCGCCGGAGGACAATCGAGGAAAAAGTCTTATGATGATTATCAATCCTATCCAGAATGAGAAGAGAACCCACAAGGAATATTGATATTGATTGGGAAGGGTGGTGATTTTAGGTACCATCCATCGATGCGATGGAAAACTCAACAATTCCAGTGAAAAGCCTATCCAGGCGATCGAAAGGAGGCTGAATAACTTCAACGGGGTTAGGGACAAAAGCCATTGGAAGGGCTTAGCGAGAAAATTGACCAGGCTTGTTTTTGCCAAGGATAAAAGGATAGATAGCCCTAATAAGATTTCCCCCCACAAAGTGTTTCCGTGAATAAAAAGAAAAACGGCCATTGCCATGATCCCATAATTTACCCACTCCAAGGAAGACCGGGTCTGTTTTGAGGGAAGGGAAATACCAGATTGTTCGGGAGTTGTTACTCCCTCGGACGTCTGGTGAGAGGATTCGGAATGGTTTTTTTCTGATTTTCTTGGCATTGGTTCCAGGAATTAAAGGATTGATTGTTGGAAGATTCACCGTGTTCATTCTAAATGAACTGAAAAATTATCACTAATTTCAATTTAAGGGAAACTTGATCATTTTAGACTGAGCAGGAGGAGCAAGTAAAGCGATGGGCTTACATCCCCCTGGTATTTCATCCATCATGGGGGCTTAAGGACGACCCGGTACTAGATTTCTAGCTGGCAATCCATTTATGGATTAAGGATAATACCCGGCGTTCCTTCTTGATATTTTTTAAACCCTTTAAAAACGAATGAATAAACAAAAAAAAACCAAACAAGACAAGGTTATTCAAGACTCGGTTGATCAAATCCCTACCCTTGATTCAGTTTCATCCCTGCGAACCGGCGATACCCTCGGGAAAAGGGTTGGTTTTTGGGTTATTGGAGCCGTTTTATTATTAGTCCTCACATGGGGTTGGAATCGATTTAATGGCGGAGGAATCGGTTGTTGGCCCAGTAACAAGGTACCGATATATCAAATAGCCCATTTCAATGGATCAAACGAAAAATGTGGACCTGTGACGGTCCGTGGTCTGAATTGCCCAAGTGAGAATCAAATCGCGGTCCTTGGCATGGATAATAAGACGGTTTATATGTTTGATGAAAAGGGAACTTATCTCAAATCACTTGACGTTGAAAAATACGGCTCATTCAAATCGACAATGGTAGCTGTTGATACTCGAAGCGGACATGTCTTTACTGCGGAACCCGATTATCTTAGGATCAAAGTAACTGATTCCCAGGGGGATTTAATATCAAATATTGCACTCAAGGCTAGACCTTGCTCTGTAGTCGCGGATAAACAAGGCCGGATTTGGGTGGCTTACGGGAATTATAATTTCATGCAGGTTTTCTCCGCTGCTAATGGCCAATTCTTGGGTGATGTGATTGTCGAAAACCAGGATGAGGATTTGACCTATCTTGACGCCAAATCGCTTTGTTTGGCACCGGATGGGTTGTTAGTGGTCGCGGATAAATATTCGGTTTGGGTTTACCGTCTTCCCCCCGAATGATAAAGGAATTAAATTGGTAGGTTTTTTTTATCGTTGATGTGAGTTAAAAATTTCAATCGGATGGCGACAAGAATGCAGGGATTCGAACAACAATGTTCAGCCTCTACGACCAAGTTACATTTTTTGATCAATTTAAACAATAGGTCGTGAATCTGATGACTTTGCGGAAAAAGAAAAAAAATCTTGATGAAAAGCAAGTGGTTTTGGAAATGGACCGTCCAGCTCCGGCGGTGCAAAACGAAACCACCAACAATTCCACCCAGAGTCAGGGTCCTCAAAGTCTGGTATTCGCTTTTTTACTGCTCGTTGGCGCTTTTTTTCTAGTACCGCGGCATGATATCCCTCTCTTTGGCAAAATTCTTCTGGTTTCCGCCCTGGCCATCCAAGTGTTCCGCTTGTTACGGTATACTCAAATTCCGATTCTTCGGAAAATCGGGTTTAACTCAACTTTAGCCAGTAACGGCAGTATCATTCTTTTCATACTTATTTTGGCTTGTTTTTCAATCGTTCTCTTAGAATTCCCCGGGTTTAGTTGGATGGTGCCGAGTAAGTCGCCAATCTCCATAAATGAGCCTTATTGGCTTCTTCTCGCATTATGGGTGGGCCTGGTGATCAGTTTCAAAATAGTTCCTGAAAGATTATCTAATGAAGATATTTCACCCGGTTTGAGCCGGTTGATTCTTTTTACGGCCTTGGGTTTGGGGGTATTTCTTCCTCTTTACCGAGGTTTTTCGGCCATGGGGCCCTACGGGGAATATGAAGCCGGTGAGATTCTAGATGTTCGAAAGATGGCGGATTTAGGAGATTTTAGTAATTCGTTTATCTTTTCCCAAGGAAACCGGGAACCTTTTTTTGGTTATTTTTCTCTATTTGTTTGGAAACTTTTTCCATGGTTGACGTCCCTGATGACACAAAGAATAGCGGGAGTGGCATTGGATTTTATCACCCTTTGGGTGGTTTACCTTATCGGTCGGGAACTAGTTAACCGAAGGGTTGGTATTTGGGCAGTGGCTTTGGCCGCAGTGAGCAAGCCCCTGATCATGAGAACCCTCCAGGGAATGAGCATCCAAAGTATCACCCTCGGAGTGGCCCTCTCTTTATTGTTTTTTTTACGACTCATTCGGAATCCAAACCGAAAAAACTTTATTTTTTGGGGATTAGCACTTTCCTTTGGGATGTATACCTACACACCTTACAGTGTTTTTATTCCCTTCTTCATATTTTTGGCCTTGGGATGGGTCTGGGTCCGTGAAAACAAGGCCGGTTTAATGAATCAATCGTCAAAATATTTGCTCTCAATCTCAGCGGTACTTATTTTTGGTTATTTTCTATACGTCAATGCGGCCTTTCCGGAGAATAATTGGATTTCGTACCTGAATGATATGGTTTTCTGCAGTTCCTCGGCTATTCTTCTGGCTATTTATTGGACGTTAGTGCTCTTTGCCGCTGTAAAAACGCAGGATTGGGCAAAGACAGAGACCTGGTTCAGTTGGATCACTGTCTCATGGTTGTGCGTCGTCCTGACTTTTCCAATTATGGCCAACGAGTCGATTATGGGCACGGTAAGGGCTGTTTTAATTGATCCAAAGGGATTCCTCAGTTGGAGCTATCTTCAAAGGGCGGGTATTCAATCAATCTCAGCGTTGCAGATGCTCTTTTTTACCGGGAATGATCGATTAAATATGTTCATTCCCAATGATTCATTATTTGGTTATTCGGAAGTGGTCCTGATCGCCGTTGGATTAGCTTATGCCGTGGCGAAATTGAATTGGCAAAAAGCTCTGTTGCTGGCCATGGCCATAATCGGTTTTTCCCCCTATGTTTTAACTCAGGGCGCCCATTCGGGAAGGCTATTGGGTTGCGTCCTCCCGCTCTTGATTTTGGGGGCTTTAGGATTGGAAGGATTTTGGCTGAGGATCTCCCGTATTTCCTTGGGAAAATGGGGGATAACAGGGTTCTGTCTTCTCCTCGTGGGTTTTTGGGCTTGGACGACTCAGGAAGATGTCGCTCGTATTTACGATCAATGGTTTTCAAAATTTCAAAGCAAATACAGTCGCGTTGAGCGCCAAGCTGGTCAGGAAATCACCCAAGGCAAAAGGGTGTATCTTTCCTCAGCTTTAGATGGCCCCATTGCCGCGGCTATATATGAAGGTCATCCTCCCCTCTTGCTCCATTCCTCCAACACCCTTTTTCAAGACGCCAAAGTGAGTAAACCCGTTGAGATTCTTGTCTACCTGGATATGGGGGACACGGTTATGAAAGACAGGATTCAAAGGGAATATCCCAATACTCTATTTAGCCAAGTGAAGAACCCCGACCCTAATTCCGGGGAAGGGCCTGTGGCATGGCGTTGTCTGATTCCTAGCGGTGATATTTTGGCGGCGAATGAAAAATATAATAGGGAACTGGAAAGATATACGAAAAAGCAGACCTCGAGACCACTACGTTTTGGGGGAATCCTTTCTCCGGCTCCTGTTTCTCCCCTCTTCGAGACTCGTTCCATTTCTATGCCATATTGGGAACGTCGGTTTTCTCCTGGGTATGATGGGCTTGGATTTGGAATATTGGATGGGGAGGATTGGTCTGCCAATGCCCATGATCCCTTGCCTTCGGAAATCAATTCAGAAGGTGAAGTGGTTCGTTTGGAAGGAGCGATTCACATCAAGCAAGGGAACCGCTATGACATCACCCTCAAGGCGGATGGGCGGACGAAGGTCTGGATCGATGGCCGGATAATCTGGGATGTTTTTTTCACTCGGTATAATAAATATCCAGATGGTTATATGATATCGCCCGCGAAAACGCTCGATAAGACCATCCGGTTGGAAACGGGAGACCATCGCGTCGAAATCGTAACTTGCTTTCAAAGTTCACGCAGTTTGCCTGAAATCCTTTTTCGCAAGGAGAATGTCCCGGTTGGTAAGGAAACATCAATTTGGTCATCCTTCGACCTTTAATGGATTTCGAAGGATGATTCGCATTGAAATCCTGGGCTTGGCCGAAGAATCCCTAAGCCTACCACACGTTGTTTAAGCAAGACCCGCAGTCGAAAGGTTAAAACGAGTTGCTGGGGGTTTTTTGTTAATGGCTTTTGGCCTTGGAAGTCCCGAATTGTTGAGGTTTACTTATAAAAGATTGAAAGAAGAGTAGAAAAATCTTATAACTTACTCCGAATAAAATAATCGGTAAGTTTAAAACTAAGCTGAGGTGAATATGGCTCCGAAAAAAAAATCCAGCAAATCCAGGAAAGTCCGCCCGGCGACCACTCTATCCGCATCCCAAGAGGTTTCCATGCCGGTGGCCGCTCCTCCAAACCCTTCCTCTAACCGATCTTTATGGGTTTTGGGCGGGGTTATCGTTTTATTGGCAATTGTTTTTATTTTTAAAAACTTTCTCGTTTTTTACCCCGCCAAGAAGGATTATCCCATCCACCTAATTAAACGTTTTTCCGGTGATCGGCTCCCCTGTGGTTCATTTAAAACCCGAGGGGTTTGCCCTATCGGTCAAAACCAAGTGGCTCTCAGTGATATGGATCATTACCGGATTTTGGAATTCGGAACGGATGGGACCTTCCTTAAATCCTTTAGTCCCGCCATCAGCCCTAAAGGACCAGTTCATGGTTTGAATGGCATTTCTTCAGATCCGAATGGAGATATACATGTATTGGATAATTCAGATAAAGTATTGATTTTCGGTTTTAACCAATTAGGAAAACCTCTCGCGACAGTGGACGCATCTCCCACAGGGTATTTTTTCAACCCGATGGGCATCTGGTGTTGGGGGAATTATTTCGTTATTGCCGACACAGGCAGAAACCGGATCGTTACCCTTCGATCGGATGGGTCTGCTCAGGCCATTTGGGGGACGGGTGGCAAGGGTAAAAACCAGCTTAGTAGTCCTCTGGCAGTGGTAGTGGATTCGCAAAACCGCATTTATATAGCGGATTCCGGGAACCAACGGATCAAGATTTGTGATCCCCAAGGAAAAGTCTTGAACCGGATTAATCTGAAGGACCAACCGGTGGGGATGGCCATCGACCCCGCGGGAAGGTTGTTCGTTTGTTTTAATAACGATAGGTTCGTTCAGGCTTATTCCTTTGCTGATGGTAAATATTTGGGAGATTTAAAGGTGGACAACCCTGATTCGGATATGTCCTATCGTAATGTCACCGGACTATGTGTAACGGGGGACGGTAAACTGGTAGCCGCAGAGCAAAACGCTATTTCCGTATATGAGCTGCCGCCTGTCCTTCTTTCAAACTGAACTTGCATCATTGGTTTTAAGATACTCTGACTAGAAAGAGGATAACGATTCTTCCTTAAATTTGGTATTTGGATTATCCTTGTTTCGGTAAATCTCTACTGGACTTGAAGCTTTATCTTTCGAAAGTTCGAGAAATTGGATGCCCACTAAAAAATCTAAGCGGCCATACGATTTGCGGGTCAATTTTGGGTATTACAAAGAAACCTATCGGCAAGAAATTCAAAAATCTATCGCTTTCATCGGACAGGACTTAGCTTTTTTTACTGAAGCGAAAGTGAAAAAGCTGCTGGAATTGGTTCGTCATTACTCGGGTGATTCTTCCAGTTTAAAAATTTTGGATGTTGGATGCGGGGTCGGTCTGACGGATTATTACCTCACCAGTCATTTTAAGAAGGTGTATGGGATCGATGTTGACCGGGGGGTTGTGGAAAAGGCCGCAGCTTTGAACTCTAAGGCAGCCTATCGATATTACGCTGGAAAAACATTACCTTATGCGGACCAATCCATGGATGTGACTTTCGCCATTTGCGTGATGCACCATGTTGTGCCCGAGGGATGGGAAAGATTCGCTCAAGAAATGCGGCGGGTCACTAAAAAAGGGGGATTGGTGGTGGTTTTTGAACATAACCCCCTGAACCCTTTAACTCAGTGCGCGGTTTCCCGCTGTGAACTGGATGATGACGCTGTCCTCTTAGGCATGGGAAAAGTTGAGAGTCTTCTTGTGCAGGAGCCCTGTCGTTTGAACGAAAAGGGTTTTATTATTTTTACTCCGTATAAACACCCCTTTTTTGCCATGCTGGATCGATGGCTAATTTGGCTTCCGTTGGGCGCGCAATATTATGTATGTGCACAAAAAGAATAGGACTAGCGGAGTATATTGAGTCTCTTTCGCTTTTGTTCCGCCCTAAAAATCATTAATCCTTTATTTGGGTACGCGTCCTCTTTTTATACTCCCTCCACTTCATGTATCCTTCAAACGCTTGAATCAGGATTTATTCAAAGGCCTTAATTTTTAAGGAAACGATGGACATTCACTTTCAATTTTCAGGAATCGACTACCTCTTTCAAAGGCCTGAATTTATCCTCACTTGTAGGGATAAAAATAAGCTAAAAAGAGTTTTTGAAGATTTAGAGAAGGCATTGGATGATGGCTACTGGGCTGCAGGTTATCTTTCGTTCGAGGCGGGATACGCCTTCGAAAGAAAATTTAATAATTCAAGCGAGTCCGATTTCCCGCTTTTCCGTTTCGGCTTTTACCGCGTTCCTGTGGTATCGCCCCAAACCCCCGCTGGCCTTGGTGATTTTCAATTGGGACATGTCCGTTTTGGCCAGACCTACTCACAATACAAAAAAAACATTCAAATTATCCGGGATTACATTGCCTCCGGGGATGTTTATCAAATCACATACTGCCTCAAGATTTTTTTCGATTTTGACGGGGACACATGGGGTCTTTATCAAACCCTTTTAAAAGATCAGCCTGTACCCTATTCGGTTTATCTCAAGGATAAGCCTTGGACGATACTTTCCCTTTCGCCGGAATTGTTTATTAAGAAAAACGGATTTTTCGCAGTCACACAGCCCATGAAGGGAACTTGGCCCCGAGGAAGAGATGAGGCATCCGATTGTGAGGCCAGGCATTTCCTTGAAAATGATCCCAAAAATCAAGCCGAAAATATCATGATCGTGGATTTAATGCGTAACGACTTGGGAAAAGTGGGACGAAAAATCGAAGCTCCCCGGATCTTTGAAGTGACCCCCTACCAAACCCTTTTTCAAATGACTTCCACTGTTACAGCCGAGATAAACAGGGGAACATCCCTCTGGGACTTAATGAGGGCACTCTTTCCATCGGGTTCAGTAACGGGTGCTCCCAAGATTAGGGCAATGGAGATAATTCGGGAACTGGAGAGACAGGAACGACGGATCTATACGGGATCGATTGGATATATAGCGCCAAATCGAGACATGTATTTCAATATACCTATTCGAACTCTTCTAATTAATGAGGGGAGGGGAGAGCTGGGGATTGGTGGAGGAATTGTCTGGGATTCGACTCCTGAAGGTGAATGGGCGGAAAGTCTTCTTAAAGCTAGATTTTTCCAAAATCTTTTCAAGGAAACCGGTTAGAACAAATGGAGCGGATTCGATAGCAGAAATCTTTCCGCCTATTTCTGGCAAGCAGTCTAGGGAGTATGTTTAAATAGATATAATGGAACACTCTTGTCCTAAATAAAGGACTAAAAAAAGACACCTCCGACTGAAGTAGAATTGGGTTAGTCGACAAGCCCAAAGCGACGGTTACCAGCCGTCGCTACTTCAAACATCCGGAGGCGTATTTCGATGGTACCACCAACCAGTCTTTTTGCCCAAGTGTTGAAAATTGTGGATCGCACGGCTTTTGAACGAATTGTGCGGGAGTTTGAAGCCGAAAAACACGCCAAGGGGTTCAGTTGCTGGAATCAGTTTGTTTCCATGCTTTTCTGCCAGATGGGAGCCGCCCATTCCTTGAGGGAAATCTGTGGTGGCCTCCACACGGCCCTTGGGAAATTGACCCATTTGGGTCTTTGCGAAGCACCCACTAAATCCACCTTGGCTTACGCTAACGCCAACCGTCCTTGGCAGGTTCAGCAAAGTCTTTTCTACCATCTGCTATCGAAGTGTCAGCTACAGGCGGCCATCTCGAAGAGGAAATTCAAGTTCAAGAATCCCCTCTACAGCCTGGACTCCAGCACCATTGATCTTTGTTTGTCAGTCTTCGACTGGGCAAAGTTCCGTAGGACCAAAGGGGCCATCAAACTCCATCTCTTGCTGGATCATCAGGGATACTTGCCCTGCTGGGGACTCGTAACGGAGGGAGGCGTGCATGACGTGAAAGTGGCTCAAAAGCTGGATTTTCCGGTGGATTCAATCGTAGTGATGGATCGGGGATATGTGGATTTCTTTCTTCTGGCCCGATGGACGTTCCAAGGCGTGTGGTGGGTGACCCGTGCCAAGATCAACATGGCCTACGAGGTGGTGAAGAACCTGCCGGTTCCGAAAACGGGCAACGTCCTGAAGGACCAAGTGATACGGTTAACAACGTTTCGGTCACAGGAAGCCTACCCGAAAGAGATGCGACGAGTGGTGGTATGGGACGAAGACCAGAAGCGGGAACTCGTATTCCTTACCAACCACATGGGTTTTGCTGCCTCGACGGTGGCGGCCATCTACAAGGAACGTTGGCAGATCGAGTTGTTCTTCAAGGCTCTCAAGCAGAACTTACGGGTGAAGACTTTCGTAGGGACCACTGAGAATGCTGTTCAGACGCAGATTTGGACAGCATTGATTGCCATGCTGCTGTTGAAATTCCTTCAACTGAAGAGCCATATCGCCTGGAGCCTGTCCCACTTGGCGGCCATGCTGCGGATGAATCTATTGACCTACCGCGATTTGTGGGCTTGGTTGGATGCACCATTCCTGGTGGCGAGATTGGAACCGGCGGAAAAACAGATGGAATTAATACCCTCGTGATTTGGACAGCATCCGGACGAAAGGGGGGGGCTTATCCCTGGAAATTCACAAACCTGTCCAAAATCGCTTGTTTTTCTTGGGGGGCAGCGGTCAGATTGAGTTGTTTAGGATAGCAGTGATAATGGAATTAAAAATGGCTCTATGTTTCGAAGCTTAAAATTAACAATACTTTACAATAGGGTTTTACGTCTGAAATAAGACTAGAATGCAAAACATGAAGGAAAAAGCTATTAACTTCTTGCGGCGATTTATGTTTCTCGACGTTTTAGTTCCAGCGGTAGGATGGTTAATGATTTTCACCCTCCCTGCACTAGCCGGAACTATGATTAAACAGCCTGAATTTTTCGCTTTTCGCCATTGCCAACTCATCAATGCCGCCATTCCTCAACGCCAGAAGGGCCATTATGATCCTCTCATCCAATTGGATTTCAAAAAGTTTTTAAACAAAATAGGGTTGATTCCGAATCTTCATCCCAAGGAACGGGAATTGGGGAAATTGATGAGGGAACACCCTCCAAAGTTAAAATCCAATACCGTTCGACAATACCTCCTTCCGACTCCAGGCCAAAAACTCTGGGCTTTTGGTTATGCTCCTGCATTAGATGATATTAAATTCCTGGGTGTCACCAAACCCATTTGGTATCAGTCTACATACAATGGGGTGGATGGCGAATTTGAGCTGGAATTTAAAATCGACATGCGTCCGCTGAGAAAAGTTCTTTCAAAACTTTCTAGGGATACCGCCGCGGAAGTGATGGAATGGGCTTTATTCGTGTCGGTACCGCCCAATACATCCACCAAAGATCAGCCTCTGGTCATTGAGGAGGATTTATCGTCTCTCGACACAATTGTTGATAAAATTCACTCGAAATTTTTAAACAGCAAAAAAAGTTTAAAATCTAACGACGAATGTCCAGTGATTGCCCGAAAAGTGATTCAAGTTTTGGGATCCAGGTATTTGATCTTAGTTATGGGGTGCAAGGAAGGACCAACCTATCAAGTTTTAAAGCTTGGCGCCTCCAAGAATGTTTTGGTTTATACCGACTCTATGAAAGTAGATTAACCAATCGTTTCCATCTGGGTATTTTTCATAGCATTATAGAAATAATGACGTTTAAGTTCATCAGAACAGCGGAGTTTTATAGAATCCCGAGAAATATGCGATGTTTAATTACAAGAGTTAGACAGCTAAACAGAAAAGGAAAAGGCCAGGAAAATCCCGGAAAAGTTGGTAGTTTGAGGTTGCGAGACGCTCAACACCAACAGGGAGGTTTTCATGGCCTACTCCAATCTATTCCAAATCGTGAAAAGCCGCAAATGCCAAAAGGGACTACCCAGTCTTCTATCCGGCGTGCAACAACTCTTGGCCTCTCTTTGCCCCAGTGGAAACATGGCCCTGATGAAGTTTCCACTCGAACAAGCTTCTTTTGCATTAGGTCAAAAAATCCGATCCTGCTCTTCTGAAGCCGCCTATGTTTCTCAACCTGAAATCGAGGCTTCTCAGCGTGCCTATAACCGTTTTCTCCAAAAGGCCCCGGCTCAAGACCTTTTTTCCCTTCTGATCTCCCGCCTCCCCGATCACTTGTTCTCGGGGCCGGGCACCACTTGGATCCTAGACGATACCCCCTTGAAGAAAAGCGGTTTCCGCATGGAAAAAGCCGGAAAGTTTAACCATAACGGCGCTTTCTATCACGGTTACCAGCTCCCAGTCCTTGTTTCTCGATCCGTTCAAGGGGTGTTCCCCTTGGGGTTTGCGCTTAAAGGAAAGACATGCCCTTCCAAAATTAACCTTTCCAAAACCCTCTTAGAAGTGGCCTTGAATCAAGGTTTTTCTCCAGACTTCCTGGTCTTCGACACTTGGTTCACTGTCGCCGAACTATTAGTCTTCGCCGATGAAAGAGACTTGCGCTTCGTGGGTTCCCTCAAAAGAAACCGGGTTCTTTACATCAACGGCCGCAAAACATCGCCCAAGAAACTTCTCAAAAAACTGCCCAAGTCCACCCATTCGTCTTTTGAGGTGACCCTCTCCAACGGCCGCACCTACCGTCTCGTGGCCTTCCGTCGACGGCTATCTTCCCGGAAAACCCGTATCGAATTCCTACTGACGAATGATTGGGTATCCTCTGACGAGGCCATCGCTCAGGTCTATTTGAGGCGGTGGGGCATTGAAACTTTCTTCCGGGAAGCCAAGCAATCCTTCGCATTGGAGAAATTCCACAACCGTTCCTGGAAAACCATCCAAAACCACTTGGCGTTTTCCTTGTGCGCCATGCTTTTGGTAGCCTACCTGCGGTCTCTTTTTGAATCGCTTAGGAAAAAATCATTGGCTTTCGTGAGAACCTTCGCCTTTTTCAAGCGCGTCCGGCTCGTCTTGAAGGCCACCAACGGGTTCTCATTGACAGTCTGGCAAACCCTTCCAAACCCGTTGTATTTCAAACGCTTTGGACTACACTCGTGAAGTGTCTAACTCTTGTAATTAGAATAAGACAATTAATTGGTTAAGTAATTTCAGGATAGAGGCCATGGATTATCAACAAAATAATAGTAATCCTTTTGAATCGATCAAGAAAAATACAACTCGAGAAACAGAGTTAAACAATCCCTGGCAAGTTGTTTTGTTTAACGATGATGTGCATGGTTTTGAGGAGGTCATTTTTCAAATCCAAAAAGCAACAGGTTATCCATTATCTAGAGCGGCTGAACTAACGCTCCGGGTCCATGAAAAAGGAAAAGCCGCTATTTATTTTGGGACTAGGGAGTCTAGCGATCAGGTGGATGCTGTCTTGAACCAGATCCGTCTGATCTCCCGGGTGGAAAAAACTTGAAAAAATCAGATTTCATAAGGATAAGTCTAATTCTATTCTCTTGTTGGGGAAGATCCTTTGGACAAACGACTTTCCAACCTATTCCACCCCCAGAATACAGCCGGCCCCCTCTTCCAACCCCAACCCTTGTTATGAATTCCAATCAAGGGAGCGATGCTTCTGAAGGGGTCTCACCTTTAGAAAGTCCTTTTGCAAAAAAATATAAACCTAGACCAGGGGACAAGGTCAAACTAGAGGATTGGGTGGTGGGGGTATCACCCGTGACCCAACAGGGGGAAGACCACATGGTCCGACCTGGAGTTTGGGTTTCTCTTATTAGCGTTGGAGCCGGTGTTCCCATCAGCCCTAAGCTTCAAGAGGCCTATTCCACCTCATTCCATCTGGGGTTGGGACTGGGTTGGAGGGCATCCAGTCATCTTTCGCTTTGGCTGGATTTTACTTTGGATCAGTTCAACAGCAAAAATTCCCAATTGACCAACGACAATAATTACATGTTGATTACCTTTGCGTCTTTAGCACTTTATAGGATATTTACTTCTGCTTTTTCGCCATTTTTTTTCTTGGGCCCTGGATTGGCCTACAACGAAGACCGAAGCACCATTCCGCAAGTCGATACCACTTTGGGGATAGTCACCGTGCCTATCACCTCAAGCGAGGTCGATTTTCTCTTCGAAGGGGGGGCGGGATTCAGCTTTGAAGCTTTGAATGGTTTGGAGATATTTATCCAGGGAAGAGGGGTATGGGTACCAGCTTCCAGCCAGTTCGCGAATGCGGCCTATACCGATTCCCCGGTTATTCTTCTCCCATTGGAATTCGGCGTTGTTCTTTGTTATTGATATTTAGTCGACTTTAAATTCCTTAATAGCTAGTTGACAACCGTCACATCATTGCTTACACCATCATCCGTCAGATCATCGCTTACACCGGTCCTTGGAAGCCCGGTGGCATCCAAGGGCCGAGGTTGTTCTAGCGTAATTCATAGTCGTATTCTTCCACTTTTAAGCCGTCGTGGATTATTTCGAGCTTCTGCCTTCGGACATCCACCGTCCCTACCACGTACTCGTATGCCAACCGTTTAGGCACCGGGAACATCTCCCCGAACATGTCCAGTCGGCAGTTACTCCGTATCAACCGAACCAAATGGTATTTCCCGCTGGTTGGCTTGGAAAGCGGATGTTGGGGAGGCTCGGTTTCGTGAGGAAACCTCGGTTTTTCTCCCAAACCCTCCATCGCTTGTAAAGGCGTCCTCCCCTTGAGTTTGCTGTAGCGGTAACGGCTGTTGTGTTTGTTCTCCCACTTCAACGATTCCTTCGGCAAAATCTTTTCCCGGGTAATGCTCACTTTCCCCAGGAATTTTTGTCGGTAGTGGTCATTCAGTTTCTCCACCACCCCGTTGCGCCATGGCTCCCTCATCGGAATGAACCACAGATCGACGTTTTGATGCAGACACAGCCGGATCAAAGGCCCCATCCCCGGGGATAAGCGGGGCTCCCATAAAACTCCTGGGCGTTGTCCACCTGGAGGTTCTGGGGTATTCCCAAACGCCTCCAAATGCCCCAAAAGGCATCAAAACACTCTGCCCCTCTCGCCCCTGGGATGGTTGAACCCCGCAACGTCCGGTCGCCAAATCCACCACGTTCAAACTGTAAAACCGAATCCCTCCCAACAAGTAATTCGGCCCCACCCAATCCGCCTGTTGAACCTCGTTCAGGGCATGGCCTAAAAGTTTCCGATAGGGCGTCCCCTTGGCCTGGTAACGGCCCGTTCGGCGATGGTCAGTTCGTTCCGACTTATTTTTCAATGGTCCGCAAGGACGGAAGTGATTGGACCCCCATGTCCTCCAACTCGCCCCGGATGGCTTGAGACCCACAAAACAAACCCTGGTTGTAGAGTTGGAGCCGGACCATCTTGACAGCCGCTTCGATTTCCTCTTTGGTTGGATCCGGGTAGCTCTGCCGGACCCTCGATTGCTCGACGTACCAGTTCTTTTTTTTCGTCTCGTAACGGTTCAGCCAATTGCAAAACCAATCCCGTGAACGACCCAGGGCTTGGCATATGGCTGTAGGGCTCTCTCCCTCCAGGAATTTCCTAATTGTCTATCGTCGCTCCTCTTGTTTTTGTACTCATGAACACCTCCCTGTAATGAAAAGATGTTCAAAAGTATAATTCTCACAATGTCACCCGCCTGTAAGCGATGATCTGGCGGTTCTCGGTGTAAGCAATGATATGACGGTT
>CAWKIF010000072.1:0-8423 GCA_963849485.1 candidate division FCPU426 bacterium
TTGCCAAGAACCCCGCCTCGACCGGATCGCCGTTAGACCCCGTTCCATGGCGGATTTCGGTGAACTCCGCGAAACAGGCGGGGTGGACCGTCGCCGCAAACCCGGCAAAGGCAGGCCACCACCGGGTTCAGGCTGGTGAAAGCATATTTTGGGAAATAGGGCCGTGATCAAAGTGCGCTGAATTGATCTTCAAAAATATTGATAATTTATGGTTGACCCTATTTAATCGTACAAACCTGGCAATGGCCGTCAAATAAGCTGGAAGGGTTAAACGCCATATGACAAAGAAGAAAAGTATTAAAGGCCAAACAGACGAAAGCATAACAAAGGAAAAATTACAGGAATCAACCAACTTCTTCATATATGCAATCGTATTAGGGTATGAAATACAGGGTGTAAAATTCAATGAGGAGTTAGGTAAAGTTGTGTCAGCCAATTTAATAATGCCTCTTTCTTTAGCTAAAGGGTTACTTAAAGAATATTACGAAATGGATTACATTGAATTCATAAATAGAAGTACTGCGGCACTGCACTCATACTTCAATGATCAAGTAAGCAACTGGAAGATAAAAAGAAGAAAATCTATTTACAAGCACTTATCCAATTAAAAATAGTTCTAATTAATAATTTGGTTTTGATAGATGACCTGGATGATTTATTAGATAGTTCTTATTCGATTAGTAATTGTGATGAGATTTACCCTGTATTTGTTCATGTTGTTATTCAATGGTATCGGAATTTTGTTAGATCCCCCAAAAGTTAACCATTAATTACATTTATTCAACAATGGCCTTGTATATATCCCCTGCACATGGCCCTCGCAAAAAGGATGGTGTGCAACTTATACAGTCCCGCATGGGTTCAAGGTACTGGTACAATTCTTGAAGTAGTAAGGGATAGTCAAGTTTGATAAACCTGCACATGGCCCTCCCAAAAAGGATGGTGTGCAACTGACCGTGAATCTTAAGTATGGAACCACCGACAATTTCACCCGCAAGAACCTCTACGGGCCCTACAACAAATGCTACATTCATAAAATTACGGCCGAAAAGTTGCGTAAGGCCATTGAGACTCTCCGTAAAAACAACCCGGGCTACAAGTTCATCGTGTTTGACGCGCTACGGCCCCGTTCGGTCCAACGAAAACTGTGGGCCGTGGTCAAGGGAACGTCCCATCAAAAATATGTCGCCGATCCGGACAAGGGTTCCATGCATAACTATGGTTTCGCCCTGGATATCGGGCTTCTGGACCCCCAGGGAAAATTAGTCGACATGGGCGCTCCTTTTGACGGTTTCACTCCTCTTTCCGAACCTCAACTGGAAAGCCGGCTTTTAAAAGAAGGGAAGTTGACTCAGATCCAAATCGACCATCGGATGATCTTAAGAAGCGCCATGGTGGGCGCGGGTTTTCGCCAGTTGCGGCACGAATGGTGGCACTATGACGCGCTGACTGAAGAACAGGTTATTGGAAAATTCGAGATCGTGGAATAAACCGTCAGGGTGGCACCCTTTTCTAAGTCGTGCGTCTAATCCTGTGGAAGGTAATAAAAAAATCTCCATATCCAGATGAACGGATTTTCAATTTGAAACGATGGGTCCAGCGGGTTTTGTTGTTTTTTGCCCTTCGGGGTGACCCGGGAGCCACTCGCCTCTTGGCCCGCTCGAATTTCAAACGAAAGCACCAAAGACTGCCGATCGACCCCTTCTCGGCCCAGGCCACCTTCGAAGATTATATCTTCCAACGTATGACCGGCCCTTGGACCCCATTTGAAAAGACTTGCGTCGACAAAGAAAGCGCCAAGCTCATTGCGGTTTCCCTCTCTCCGAGGATTCAAATCGCCCGCACCCTCTCGGTGCTGACCCTCTATCCTGACACCCCCCTGGAGCAGGTGGGAAAGTTCATCTATCCTTTCGTCGGGAAAAACGCGGTGGCCAAGCCGACCCATACCTCGGGAGGAGTGATTTTCCTGGGCGGGGCGAACGTCCAAGTCGTCGTTCAACCGACACTCGAAATGTTCCGCTTCGCCCGTCGCGATTACTTCCGGAACGAATACGAGGGACAGTATCGGGGTTTGCGTCCCAAGATCCTGGTGGAAGAGTGCCTGCCTTCCCCCATCCCTTCCGGAAAAGACGGCCTGTGGTACCACCCCCCGCCCGATTTCCGTTTCTATTCATCCCGAGGAAAGGTACTTTTTTGCCAGTACGACGAGGGGCGCTTCGCCGACCACCGCCAGGCCCTCTTCAACGTGCCGGACCACCGTCACATCCCGATCCCGAACCAGTTCCCCTTGCCCGATCCTTTGCCCGAAAAACCCGCCCATTGGGGGGAGATGCTCCAAATAGCTTCCGAACTTTCCGGCCCCTTCGATTTCGTTCGGGTGGATCTGTACGATTTGCCCGACGGGGTCTATTTCAGCGAGTTCACCTTCACCCCCAATGCCACTCTTTTCCATTTCGTGACGGCCGGTTTAGTCGCAAACTGCTGGAAGATGTCCTGGAGGCTTCCAAGAAAAAAAAGATAGGGGTGCCATGATGGCCAGTCACACAAGTCTCAATTTTTCGGGCGGCCCCGGCGCGCTTCCCCGGGCGGTGCTGGAACAAGCCAGCGAGGCTATCCTTCAGGCCCCTGGAACCAGCCAGTCCATCCTGGGTATCAGCCACCGTTCGGACTATTTCAAGGCCATTCTCAATGAATCGGAAGCGGTCTTCCGGTCCCTCCTCAATATTCCTCCCGACTACCAGGTGCTTCAGCTCCAAGGGGGAAGCACCCTCCAGTTTTCCATGATCCCCATGCTGCTTCTGCGGGGAAAAGGAAAGACCGCCGAGTACCTGAAGACGGGTTACTGGAGCGCCAAGTCCATCCCCGATGCGCGCCTGGAGGGCCCGGTACGGGTGATCTTTGACGGCGAGGGAAGCGGTTATACCCGCCTGCCGGAAGAAAAAGAGCTTGCCTACGACCCCCAGGCCGCTTATTTCCACTACGTTTCCAATGAAACGGTTGAAGGCCTGCAGTTTCACTATTTGCCCGGGGCCAAGAGCGTTCCGCGCGTTTGCGACATGTCCTCCGACTTTTTAAGTTATCCCTTCGAAATTCGCGACTTCAGCCTCGTTTACGCCCATGCCCAAAAAAACCTGGGGCCCGCGGGGATGACACTAGTGATCCTCCACGAGGACCTCTTAAAGGGTTCCCCGGATTCCTTGCCCAGCATGCTCGATTACCGCAACCATGTGAAAATGGGGTCCATTTACAACACCCCGCCTGTTTTCGCGATTTATGTCACCCTGCTGGTTGCCCGCTGGTTAAAAGACCGTATCGGGGGTTTGGAGAAAATGGCGGCTTTGAACGAGAAAAAAGCCCAGTCTCTCTATGATCTTCTTGACCGGCATCCCGATTTCTTCCGTGTCCATGGCGCAAAGAAAGACCGGTCGAAGATGAATGTGGTTTTTCGCCTGCCGAGTCCCGAGATGGATAAGACGTTCCTGGAAGAAGCTTCCCGAGCCGGTTTTTATGGTCTGGAAGGGCATCGATCCCTGGGCGGGTTAAGGGCATCCCTCTATAACTCGGTAACGGAGGAAGACGTAAACCAACTTTTGGAGTTCATGGACGGATTTCGAAACCGGCATGCCAGATAAAAAGAATAGGTGCTTCAAGCGAACATGTTTTTAATGAGGCTGGAAGACTAGATCAATTGGGGCCCGGTCAAATGCTGAAAGCGAATGGGCGGGGCTGTCTTGATCGGTTCCAGCAGGGGGGCAAAACCTTTTGACCTAAGGACGTGATTGGCCGCTTTTTTTACCTCGATTTGAGAATCGACTTCCTTGCGTGAAAGGCTTGCGAGCCCTGTTTCTTCGGATGTAATGAGTGAGTCTTTCCGGACTCTCCGGTGATAGCAATAACGGTCGAGATTGATCACTTTTCCCGCGAATATTGCCCGGGAAAAAAATTCAAAGTCCCCGCTGAAACGCAGGCCCGAAGCGAAACCACCCAAAAGTTTGAAAAACGACCTTGAAATGAGACTGCTCGAGTAACAAAACGGATAGCGCATGAGCGATTCGGGGGAATCCTTTAGAATCAGGGGATATCGAAGGGTGTGAATGGCATCCGAGAAATAGACGATCTCTTGCGAACCCACCCAGTCGGCGCATCCGGTTTCCGCTTCCCGGAGCAATAATTCTAATCGATCGAGGCTCGACCAATCGTCCGAGTCTTGAAACATATAACCGTCGAATTGGGTTTGATCAATCATGGATTGTAAAAGTCGATAGGGGCCCACATTTTCAGGTGAACGAAACAGAGCCACAGAGGGAAATTTTTTTACGATTTCTAGCGGTGAATGCGTTGAACAATCGTCCATAACGACGATGTTTTCGGGTAGGCGGGTTTGATGGACGAGAGAATACAAACATTGTTCCAGCCACTCCTCGCAATTGAAGTGGGGCACGAGGGCTAAGACCCTGGATGCTTTTGTGAGTGTTGGCTGGCCCTGCGGAACGGGTGGTTTTCCGTTGAGGGATTCGCTAGCCGAGGCGGAAAAGTAGGGAATTTCCGTGTGGGCGTTTCGGATGGATCTTTCCAGGTCGCGAAGAGAGAACCCGTTTATTAAGTCCATTTTCTGCAAAAGCTTGGGTGTGGAAATCCAACCCAATGACAGGTAAACCCCGCGTGCCCACTCCGAATCCGAGGTTTTTAAAAAAGGAACCCAAGGTTGGATAAAAAGAGGATGCTTCTCCAGGTCCGCGCCAAAATCAATTTGAGGCGGTGAATAGGGGGCGTCGGATGGCAAATAGGCCAGATAGGGTTTATGGAGGAAAGGGAAGAGGTCTAGCCGAAGCGATTGAATTTCCACTATTTCGAGGTGTTTAAAGCTTTCCGGGAGTTTGGCAAAAATCTTTGTTTTTTGTCCAGGGGGAGAAGCCAACAGTATTTGCCCGAAGGAAGGCTTATTTCCCAAATTAACTTGATTCAGTTTGGCGAGCAGGAAATCCAGGTTTTCCCCGACATCCAATACCAAAGTTGTTTGGGGTAAAAGATTGTTGGAACTCACTGGATTAACTTAACCCTTTGAACCTTTATTTTCCTCTTTGCCCGGACGCAAATCATACAGTTGCAGGTTGGCAATGCCTCCCCTACGCCCGCCGAACCCTCCGGGGGCGGGGGATTGAACGACGGGAATTACCGGTGGAAGAGCTGGTTTCCAAAGGGCGGCATCCACGAGTTTTCCATGCTCCCGCACCCACTTGGCGATCTCGGCCTGGGCCCCGCCCATCCTTCCCATGTTTCCCGGTCCACCCCATCCTCCGGGGTTTCCTCCTGGGCCCCTGCCGTTCTGGTTCGTAGGCGGGGCGTTTAAAAGCATGTAGCGGAATTGGCCGTCTTGAACCTTCTGGGCGAATTGGTTGGCGGTCAAAATGGGATCCCCGCCCATGAACCCCCCGATGGCCACCACCGGCTCGCCGGTCTCAATGATGATTGGAGCAACGACCTGACTGTTTTGCGCGACCAAAAGATAGGATTCGCCCTGCTGGTGGGCTTTCAGGTAATCGACCAGCTTGGCATTGTTTAAGTTCACGCCGAACCCTGGAAACAATCCGCCCCTGCTGCGAGGGTCCAGTAACTCAGGACCGGCTTGCACCGATTGGCCCGAACCCAAGACCGGGGTCAGTGCCCAAAAGGTGGGGCAGAAGAAAAGGGCCGAGAGCCCCAGGCCAAAGGCTGAGGGAGCCCATCGGAGCCAGGCGGGCTTTTGAGAGGCCAGACGGGAAATCAACAAAAGACTGGCCAGGGATAAAAGTAACCCGCTCATCAGGATGGGCAAAAGCTGATGTTTCCAATCGGGGTACTGGGTCACGATAAAGGCCTGCCACCCAGCTGTGAGAGCTAGGGTCAGGAGCGGAAGGATGATTCGGCCTTCCCGGTAGTCGTTCCAAAGCGATTGAACGCCGATCCCCGCCAGGGCGGCGATGGCGGGAACCATGAGGACAAGGTAATAGGGATGCATGGCCCCCTTCATGAAACTGAAAACTGCCCCGTAGATGAAGATCCATCCCAACCAAAAAAAGAGGGACTGGTGGCTTGGGGCCAGGGGAAAGGTCAAACGGATTCGGCGGGCCGCCGACCAGAAACCCAGCAGGACCAGGGGAAAAAACCAACCCACCTGGCCTGCCATGTTCCGATCCGCCAAACGAAGGGGACCCGGGGTTCCGTTGTTCATGGGTCCGCCGTTTCGGCGGCGTGCCTGGGCCTGGGACGCGGCTGCGGCTTCCGAATGGTTCGTGTCGCCCACCGAGGCGGGTGCGTTGGGCGGGGTGTTGGTCGCGGCGCCAGCCGCCGGGAAATTGCCTCCCCGGCCATTGGGGGGGGAACCGCGCCGTCCACGGGTGAGCAGTCTTTGAAATCCGTTCCATCCCAGGGACAGGCTAATCATGGAATTATCTTGTGTGCTTCCCACGAAGGGGCGTTGTTCGGGAGGTGTCAAATCCACTGCCAATGGCCAGGACAAGGCCACGACCAGCAATATCAGAGTTCCGGTTACGAGGACCCAGATTTTCCGGAGCCAAGTGATGGGGGAACCAATCAGGTAAACCAGATAGAAAACAGGAAGAGCCACGAAGGCCGCCATCATCTTGGTGTTGAATCCGATCCCGACCAATATCAGGGCTAGGTAGAGAAACTTTCGGCTTCCGGTTTCAGCCGCCCGAATCAAGGCCCAGGCCGCGAGCACCATAACGAATACCAGGCACTCGTCCGTATTGTTGTAGCGGTCCACCGCCACGCTGACCGGGGAAAGGGCGATGACCAGACCCGCGAACAAGGCGGCGAACGCGCCGAAGCGCTTGCGAACCAGGTAATAAACCACGGAGAGGGTGCCCAAGCCTTCCAGCACCTGGGGAAAGATCAGGGTAAAACCCCGGTAGCCGAAAAGTTTGGCGAAGGCGGTTTGAATCCACAGCGACACCGGGGGCTTGTCCACCGTCACGAATCCTACGGGATCGAAGGACACAAAAAAGAAATTGTGCCAGTTCATCAGCATGCTTCGAACGGCCGAGGCGTAATAGGGGTTGCCCGTTCCGTTCTTATCCAGATCCCAGAGGCGCAGGGCCGCGCCCAACAGCAGGATGATGGTAAACGCCACCCATTCCCCCCGACTCGGGGAAGGCGCGATTTTCGGGTTTATTGGTTGAACTGTGGTTGCTTGGGATGATGGTGTATTCATGGGTGTCTAGACGTGCCATACTCCTTTTACGGGTCTTGTTTTGGCCCTTTGGCCCAACCCTTTCCTTGTTGCAGGACGTCTAGATGACAATCCGAATAAAGGCAAAATATGTACGTGTGGCGAATATTGATGGGGATGTTGTTTTTGGGAATAGGAACTATTGTTTTCGCTTCCGACCAACTACCTGGGGTGGAAGCTACGCCATCGTTACCCAAACCCCTGGTTCTATCGACTCAAGACAAGATTGCTGATAACACGCATTTTCGGTTGCCCAAGCCCCCCAAGAAATACAACGATGGCACCTCCCTGAAGCTGGTCAATGACGAAGAGTCAGCGCCCCTTGGCCCGTCTATGCGCAATCTGGGCGAACCCGCCGCCGTTCAGCAAGTTCCCAAGATCGATCAGAAAGACAGCCATTCGGGAAAGTATTATTGGCATCCCTACAATGCGTGGAACTACTGCCATTACCGTGATGGGGACCGGAATTGGTATGGCTGGCGCATGGGTGACACCTTTCATTGGGTGCTCTGGCGGGAGGGTCGTTTTTGGTGGCATGACCCCACTGCCGAGCGGTGGCTTTATTTCAACCGGGGTTATTGGTGGTGGCAGGGTTCAGGTAAGACCCCGACGGTCCAAGTCTATTTAGAAGATGGGCACTATCACGTTTGCGATGCTAATGGGTTTATGGGAGATGATTTGATGAAAACCGGCACCGAGGAAGTGGTTACCCAGCCGGTTGCCAAGCCTAGCCCCAGCCCGACACCTGGCGGTAAACACGGTGGGCGCCACCACAGAAGCTAATCCGAGGGTGTATACAGGGCCAAACTGGCCGTATACATCCCGTGTACCGAATCAACTGGTCCGTACAACCATTCATACCGTACAAATACCATTTATACCGTCGCTAATACCATTTGTACCGCCATTAATACCGAGCTCATACCGTTCATACCGGGGCTAATACCGTTTATACAACCACTAATACCCTGCACATGGCCCTCCCAAAAAGGATGGTGTGCAACACCACTATTCCGGTTTCATGGGCTGAAGCTCGAGCCGATTACAAGAGGGGACCCGCTTTATCCGGCCCCGGAGACGCAGCCGATTATTTCCGCAAATGGATAGGTGGGAAGAAGGTCGAGATTTTCTTGACCATGTACGCCTGCACATGGCCCTCGCAAACAAAAGGATGGTGTGCAGCATCCATTGG
>CAWKIF010000073.1:0-18966 GCA_963849485.1 candidate division FCPU426 bacterium
CTCGTCTCATCCGCGTCTTCCGGGCTTATATGGGAAGGTTCTTTCTCAAACGGCTGGGGATCGGTTTGTCTTGTTTTGGGGTGGGCCATGGCGACTTCCTTGATTGCGGTTTTAGGCACAAGCGGGCTTGGGCCGGGATTGACTGTCTTAGGTGAAAGCAAGAAACAAGCCCCAGCTCCGACTAATAAATTAAGGATCGAATCGCTTTACACATCCAGACCTGCGATCAAAGTGAGAGCCGACCGGATCAGTATGATTGCCGGAGCTAACTTTCAGATCGGCTCGGATAAGTCCGGTCGGATACTAAAGGGTATTTCTTCACCACTTCCGCGGGGTTTCCATCCCCTCGGTTTGCGGTGGTTGGGGCATGTTCCTTGCTTTAACCCATCTGGTAAAAACCACGGAAACTACAGGATGAGCCATGTTGCACAAAGCCAATTCCCTGCGGGGCTATACCCTCCACAGCCTGACCGGCGAGGTGGGGAAGATCGCCGAGTTTTTATTCGACGACAAACACTGGACCATACGCTACCTGGTCGCCGACACGGGGGGATGGATCACGGACCGGCAGGTACTGATTTCCCCCTACGCGTTGATCTCCGTGCACCCGGAAGGGCGAACTATCTCCGTCGACTTGACCCTTCAACAAATCGAGGAAAGCCCCGCTTTGGCCACCGATCAGCCCGTCTCCCGCCAATATGAGGAGGATTATTACGGGTATTACGGCTGGCCGATGTACTTGAGTGGCCCCTATCGGTGGGGATCCTATCCCTACATTGAGCGGGATAAGAAAAAATGGGCTTTCGCTTTCCTGGGGCAGAAAGCCTGGGACGCCCATTTGCGAAGTACCCACACCGTGACGGGTCATCACGTCCAGGCCATGGACGGGGAAATAGGGCATGTAGAGGATTTCATCATCGACGATGATTTCTGGGCCATCCGTTACTTGGTGGTCAAAACGAAAAACTGGCTTCCGGGTAAACGGGTATTGATCGCCCCCAAATGGATCGAGCGCGTGAGCTGGCCCGATTCGAAAGTCTTCGTCAACCTTTCAAGGGAGAAAATTCAAAACGCGCCCGAGTTCTCATCCGAGTCCCCCTTGAGTCGGGATTACGAGGTCCAACTGCATACCTACTACGACCGTTACGGCTATTGGTTCGAGGAACTGGCGGCAGTCTAAAGTCCCGGCCTATCCCGATGGATGTCTTTTTTATGACGTTGAGCGCGGAAGAATTCCTCCGCCGGTGTTAGGAGGCCAAATACTTGAACAAAGCGGGATCCCTGTGACTTTATCCGATGTCTCCCTCAACCCATTCGACTCGCTTCGCTCGCTCAGGGCAAGGCGCCTTCTTAAAAAGGGATGTCAATGACCCTTTCCGACATCTCCATCAAGAATCCCGTCTTCGCGTGGATGCTCATGTTCGGTCTCGTCTTCTTCGGGTTTCTCTGTTTTTACCGCATGGGCCTTTCCCAGATGCCGGATGTGGCCTTTCCCGTGGTCAGCGTTTCCATCACCCTGCCCAACGCCTCGGCGGTCATCATGGAATCCGACGTGGCCGACGTGGTCGAGGACGCGGTTTTAGGCGTGGAAGGCGTGCAGGACGTGCAAACCACCTGCACCCAGAGTAACGCCAACATCTCGGTGTTCCTCGACTTGAGCCAGGACCCCAACGTCGCCGTGCAGGAAGTTCAAACGGCCGTTTTCGCGGTGGAAAAACAACTTCCCGCAGACACCCAGCCCCCCATCATCCGCAAGCAGGACCCCAACAGTTCCCCCGTCTTTTGGCTGGCCGTGACCGCCGACCCGCCCCTGACCTCGCGGGATATGATGCTTTATATCCGCGATACCCTGAAGGACCATTACACCAAACTGACGGGAGTGAGCGGTGTTTTCCTTGGCGGGTGGATCAACCGCCAGGTCAATATCTGGGTGGATAACAAAAAACTGAAAGCCCGCGACCTGACCGCGGATGACGTCGTCAACACCATCCAAAACCAACACGCGGAAGTCCCGGTGGGTTTCATGGAAACCCCCCTCACCGAATATGAGGTCCGCTCCATGGGCGAGGCCGATACGGTCAAGGATTTCGGGAACCTGCCGATCATTACCCGGGGAGGCCTGCCCAACTATACGCTCACTCCCCTCAAGGACGTGGCCACCGTTGAGGACGGCCTGGCCACCGTCACGCGCATATCCCGCTTCGACGGAACCCCCTGCGTGGGGTTGGGCATTGTCATGACGGATGGTTATAACGCGGTGAAACTGGTGCAAACCGTCAAGGCCCAGATGGCCGAAGACGTGAAGACGATGCCCAAGGGATACCACCTCCTGACCAACTTCGACACCACGGTTTCCATCGAGGAAAACGTGCACGAATTGGAGCTCACCATCTGCCTGGCGGCGGTTTTGACAGGGCTCGTCTGCTATCTTTTCCTGGGAAGTTGGTCGTCCACCTTCAACGTCTTCCTGGCCATCCCCACGTCCCTTTTCGGAACCTTCATCGTCATCGCCATGTTCGGCTTCACCTTGAACATGTTCACCCTCCTGGCCCTTTCCCTTTCCATCGGCGTGGTGGTGGATGACGCGATCATGGTCATGGAAAACATCATGCGCCACCAAGAGGAGGGGGAAAACATGGTGGAAGCGGCCTTGAAGGGGTCGCGGGAAGTCATCTTCGCCGCCGTGGCCACCTCCATCGCCATTGTGGCGATTTTCCTGCCCGTGGCCTTCATGTCGGGAATCATCGGAAAGTTCTTTTTTCAGTTTGGGATCACCCTCTCGGGGGCGGTGCTGATCTCGCTTTTGGAGGCCGTCACCCTGACCCCCATGCGCTGTTCCCAATTCGTCCATGTGGCCGACTCGACGAAGGGTTTCAACCATTGGGTGCAGGACCACATGCACCGATTGACCGCACTTTACGGCCGGTTCCTGGGTTGGTGCCTGGGATACCGAACGGACCGGCTGATGGCCGAGGCCCGGAGCGGCCATTTACCTTGGTTCAAGGCCCTTTTCTCCAAGTTCTTTTTCACGAACCCCAAAGCCCTGGTGGCGGACGCGCAGGAGGAAATCAAGAACCCCCGCTACTCCCTGGCCCCGATCCTCTGGTTTATCGTGGGATTGTGCCTGCTCGCCCTGGCGAAATTCTGGAAACCCTTGGCATTTGAAATCACCGGCGGCCTCTTCCTGCTGGCCGTGCTGGTTTATCTTTGGAAGAACCGCCATTTCTTTTTTGCCCATCTTTTTTACGACCACCGATGGGGTGTAGTTTTCGGGGCCATGCTCATTTTCGCGGGGTCCATGTTCCTAGCCAAGGTCATCAAAGAAGAGATGGTGCCTTCCACGGACCAGAGCGTTTTCATGATTAATCTCCAGTTTCCCACGGATTATTCCATTTTCCGTGCGGATGGCCTGGTCAAGCAATGTGAAGCGGCCCTGAAACCCCGGGGAGAAATACAAAATATGTACGTCGCGATCGGTGGGTTCGGGGCAAGTTCCTCCAATACCGCCATTATATTCACCACCCTGAAGCCCCCAGGAAAAAGGCCGGTGGCGACTTGGGCGGAAAAATTTCCACCTTCGGGGCCGCTGGCCTTTATCAGTAACCTCTGGAATAAATTCACCAAGCCGAGGCTTTCCCAGGCGGAATTCATGGAGGTCTGCCGAAAGACCCTGGTTAAGGTATCCCCCGACCTACAGGTTTTCCTCGTGGACCTTTCCAAGCGTGGGCTTTCGACGGGGAAGGGCTATGATGTTGAATTTATCGTGACCGGTCCTGATTGGGAAAAACTGGGTGACTATTCGGCGGAAATAAAAAAACAAATGAAGGCCAGCCCCCAACTGGCGGATGTGAACGACAATTACATGAATGGGCTGCCCGAGCTACAGGTTGTTCCCGACCGGGCCAAGGCCGCCGCGGAAGGGGTGAACATCGCGGACCTGGGAACGGTGCTGGGTGTCATGGTCGGCGGTTATACCTTCGAATCGGTTTATTACCACGAAACGGGACACGATAACCCCATCTTCATCCGGATGCCCCAGGACCAGCGCCTGAAGCCGGCCGATCTCGAACAGATCTATACCAGCAACAACCGGGGAGAATTGGTTTCGGTCGCCGACGTGGCCGCCGTCACCCAGGTTCCCGCCCTGATCCAGATCACCCGGGATAACCGCGTGAGGGCCATCTCATTCCTGGCCAACGCCTCCCCCACTGCCAGCGGCCAGGAAGCCATGGACGCGGCCATGAAGATCGCGAAGGCCATTTTGCCGGAAGGCTACTCGGCCAGCCTGACCGGCACCTCCCAGGCCGGTTCCCAAACGAACATCCAGCTCCTCATCACCATGGGGTTGGGGATCATCGTGGCTTACATGGTTTTGGCCACCCAATTCAACAGTTTCCTCCAGCCCTGGGTCATCCTGCTGGCTTTGCCTTTTTCCATCACGGGGGCTTTCGCCGGTTTGTGGCTCTTCAACCAGTCCCTGAACATGTATAGCCTCATCGGCCTCATCCTGCTCCTGGGGCTGGTGAAGAAAAACTCCATCATGATCGTGTCCTTCACCAACCAGGCCCGGGAAAAGGGAAAAAGCCTGACCGAAGCGCTTCTTTACGCCTGCCCCATGCGGTTGCGCCCGATCTTGATGACTTCCTTCGCCACCGTGGCCGGCGCCCTTCCGGCGGCCATGGCCCTGGGGCCGGGATCGGCCCTGCGCCAGCCCATGTCGGTGGCCGTCATCGGCGGTATCCTCTTTTCCACTCTTTTGAGCCTGGTGGTGGTGCCTTGCGCCTACAGCATCATGACGGCCTGGGAAAGGCCGGATGAGTTTCAATTTAAAAAAGATACCGATGGCAATCTGGTAGCCGATAGCCGGCACCCGGATCCTAAGCACTCAGGGGCGCATCATGATTAAGCGAACATCGAATGGTGAGAAGTTGTTTTTATTATTCCTTTTTTGTCTGTCCGTGGCCGGGATGGCTTGGTGTGCCCCACCCTGGACGGATGGTACCTTGTCCTTTTCCAAACCGAAACTTCTGGCGACTCTTCCCTGGGCCGAGGGTTTCAGCCGGGGCGTTCCCCGTAACGGTGCCGAATGGATGATCGTGGACTCCCAGGGCCGCTATTGGCTGGAATCGGACCAGGAATTCGGCCTTTACGCCCCTGACGGGAAGTTTCTTCGAACGATCACCCCCCTGATAACACGAAGGGACTTCTATGGTTTTTACGCCCTGGAAGCCCTGCGGGACGGCCGCATCGACCTCTTGGAGCGCCTGGAAAGCCCCTTGGAGCAATTTGGGAAGGATAACTTTGAGCTTCGGTCCAAGCCGGGGGCCCGATGGGTTGTCCTTCAGGCCGATGGTCGGGTGGGCCAGGATCGGGTGGAAGTGGACCCCTTGGAACCCCATTCGGATTACTACGTGGAAAACGGCAAGGTCTATAGCATCCATGATGATGGAACCTTCACGGAATTGGATTCCTTGAGTCAGTCGGGGAAGGACGAGGCTTTTGGAAACTTCGCGGCCATTGCCTATGACCGGTGGCAATGGGAGGCGCACGTGAAAACCCTTCCGGTCTTTCACGCTGAAAACCGAACCGCCCGCGACCTCCAAGGAAAACCCCGTATCGAAAAGGACTCAAAGTATTTACTGATGGGCCGGTTGTTGGTTGAGGGCACGGCTTCCCTGGCCGAAAGAACGGGGAAAATCTATTACAAGATCATCTGCGATTCCCCCGCCGGATTTTACTACGCCGTTTTCGTGGAGGATTTAGTGCGTAAGAACTGCGCTTTCGTCGATCTACTCGCGGCCGATAAAGGCCTTAACGCGGATCATGACCACGCGCTTTATGTGGATCAAAAGGGAAACTTGTTCGAGGGAGTGGCCCAAAAGGACGGCTACCGGATTTACGAGTGGAAAATTCTTCAATGAGCCGGATAAAAAAGACAAGGAGTGAAAAATGAATTGGAAAATGATAGCGGTTCTGCTGGGCTGTTTCATCCTGAAAGGAGGGGCGGTATATGCCCAGGCGGGCGGGGTGGAGGAGGGGTCCTCCCGGGGAATGGTATTGATCCCTGCCGGGGAATTCACCATGGGATCGCCGGCTGGGGTGGGTAAACCCGATGAACAACCCGCGCACCAGGTTTATTTGGACGCCTTTTATATCGACAAACATCCCGTGACTTTCGACCAATATGACAAGTTCTGCGACGCGACCCAACGGAACAAACCGGATGATTCGGGTTGGGGCCGGGGCCGGCGTCCGGTCATTAACGTTAGTTGGGACGACGCCACCGCCTATGCCCAATGGGCCGGGAAAACCCTGCCGACGGAGGCGGAGTACGAGAAGGCGGCCCGGGGAGGGACGAACACGCGGTTTTTCTGGGGCGAGGACCCTTCCCATACGGGGGATTACGCCTGGACCGGCGGCAATTCAGGCGGTCAGACCCATCCGGTGGAAGAAAAAAAAGCGAACCCCTGCGGCGTCTATGACGTTTCGGGAAACGTGTGGGAATGGTGCGCGGATTGGTATGGGGAAAAATACTATGGGGTGAGCCCGGGGAAAAATCCCCAAGGTCCGGTCAAGGGAACGGCCCATGTCATGCGGGGAGGATCTTGGTATAGCCCCGTGGAAAACGCCCGTCCCGCGAGCCGGAACGGCATTGATCGGGACTACCGCAAAAACCTCTACGGGTTCCGATGCGTGAGGACTCTGTAAAAATATCTATGCCTTCCTCCTCCTCCCCACCTGAAGTTGAATCAACCCCGGTAAAGCCTGAGGGAAACATTCTTCCCGGGGACGGGGGTGCGAGCCAAAATCCGAAAAATCCGAGCTCCGTTACCCCACAGGAGCCCATTTCCGAAATCTCAACCATGTCCATTCCCGACACTCTCGCCAAGCTTCATGTGGACCCGGAATCGGGGCTTTCGAACGAGGAAGTTGAAACCCGGCGGAAGGTGGACGGGTTCAACGAAGTGGCGGAAAAAAAGACCCATCCGGTCCTCCTGTTCCTTGGGAAATTTTGGGGCCTCTCGGCTTGGATGCTCGAACTGATCATCGTGTTATCCATCATCACACGCAATATTCCCGATCTTTTGGTGGTCGCGGTGTTATTGGTCGTGAACGCGGTCTTAAGTTTCACCCAGGAACACCGGGCCGCGGGTGTGGTCGAGGCGCTAAGAAAACGCTTGAGGATCGGCGCCCGCGTGAAGCGTGGGAGGGTTTGGCAGGTTCTGCCCGCCAAGGTTCTGGTGACGGGTGATATCGTCCGCCTGCGCTCGGGGGACATCGTCCCCGCGGACGTGAAACTCTTGAGCGGATTATTAAGCCTGGACCAGTCGGCCCTAACCGGCGAGTCGAGGGACGCCGAAAAGGGCCCCGGTGGCATGCTTCCCTCGGGCTCCGTCGTGCGGCAGGGTGAGGGCAACGGCGTGGTGGTGCTGACCGGGTCCCAGACCTCCCTGGGCCGCACGACCGAATTGGTGAAGGAAGCGCGGCCGGTCCTCCATATCGAGAAGGTGGTGGCCCGGGTGGTCCGCTGGCTCTTCTTGATCGTGGGAGTTCTCCTCGCCGGGGTGGTCGCTTTGTCCCTGGCCCGGGGGACGCCTCTGCTGCCGATGGTTCCGCTCCTGATCGTGCTGCTGATGAGCGCGGTGCCGGTCGCCCTTCCGGTCATGTTTACGGTCAGCATGGCCTTCGGTTCGAAGGATCTGGCGAAGCGGGGCGTGCTGGTGACGCGCTTAAGCGCGGTGGAAGACGCGGCCACTATGGACGTGCTTTGCGTGGATAAGACGGGCACTATCACCATGAACCAGCTAGCCGTCACCGGCGTGCAGCCGATGGGAGGCGCGGCGGAGGGCGACGTCATATACGCGGGAGCGCTCGCCTCGAAGGAATCCAACCAGGACCCGATCGACCTGGCCTTCCTCGACGCGGCGAAGAAACGGAACCTTTTTGAGGGCCTACCCCAATCCGTACCCGGCACTTTCAAGCCTTTTGACTCGAAAAGCCGACGCACGGAGGTTCTGGTGGATCTCAACGGACAGCGTTTACGGGTGATGAAAGGCGCCGTGGAAACCATCACCCAGGCCTGCGCCCTTTCGCCGGAGGCTCTCGCGGATTTGGAAAAAAAGGTCGCCGAATCCGCTTCCGAGGGATACCGCACCCTGGCGGTGGCGAGGGGGCCGGAGACGGGAACTCCCAACCTGCTGGGCCTGGTGACGCTTTTTGATCCTCCTCGCCCTGATGCCAAGGAGTTGATCGCCCAACTGAGAGAATTGGGGGTATCGGTCAAGATGCTTACCGGCGACGCGTTGGCGGTCGCGAGTGAAATTGGGCGGGGCGTCGGGCTTGTGAATATTCGGCACATGGCCGATTGCAAGGACGCGAATAATAAGAAGGAAGATTTGCTGGCGGATGCCGATGGGATCGCCGAGGTATACCCGGAGGACAAGTTCACCGTCGTGAAGAACCTGCAGGCCGGGGGCCATGTGACGGGTATGACGGGCGACGGCGTCAACGACGCTCCCGCATTGCGCCAGGCCGAGGTGGGCATCGCCGTCAGTTCCGCCACTGATGTGGCCAAGGGTGCCGCCAGCGTCGTTTTGACCGAACCGGGGCTGACCAACATCGTGGCCCTGATCGGGCAGGGAAGGACCATTTATCAGCGCATCCTCACCTGGATCATCAACAAGATTAGCCGGACCATCCTGAAGGCCTCCTATGTGGCCATCGCCTACGTGGTGACGGGCCAGTTCGTCATCACCGCCTTCGTCATGCTCCTTTTGGTATTCGTGACGGACTTCGCGGTGATTACCCTTGCCACCGACCAAGTCCGGCCGTCCCAGAAGCCGGAGACGTGGAATATCGGGGGCTTCGTGACGGTCTCCGCGACCCTGGGGCTCGCCATGCTGGCGGAAACCCTTTTTCTTTTATGGCGCGCCTGGTCCTGGTTTGGCCTATCCGCCAACCCCAGCGTCCTCGATACCTTCAGCTTTTTGATTTTGCTCTATTTTGCCGTTTTCTCCATCGTTTCGGTCCGGGAACGCCGATGGTTTTGGTCGACCCTGCCCGGCAAGCTGTTCTTAACCACCCTCCTGGCCGAAACGATCGTCGGCACCCTCATCACCTACGCGGGATTGCCCGGACTAGCGCCTCTTCCCGCGTGGCAGGTCCTAGTGGTTTTTAGTTATGCCCTGGCCATGAGTTTGATCGTGAATGAGGTTCTTAAAGTAGTGATGATCCGATGGCGGGTTCCAAACTCGGTGGCGAACGTTCCGTTTGACTTCAACCCGATGATCGCTAAACGAGCCTATGAACTCTATGAACGGTGGGGCCGTCGGGATGGGAACGCGGCCCGGGATTGGGAACAGGCGGCTAGGGAAATTAGAAGTGGGAAAACCGCAAAGAAAATCTAGGAGGAATCATGTTCAAGAAGAAAGAAAAGATGACGGCCTTAAAAGTCCCTACGAAAAAGAAGGCTACGAAAACCGTTTCAACCCCAGTTAGGGCAGCGGAAAAACACTCTTTTCAAAATGATTTGATGGTCGGGTCAAAATCGCCCAGGGGTTCAGCACGAGACGCGAAAGTCTCTATTCCTGTCCTAGTCCCCGGGGTCGTCGAGAAACCCCATCGGCTTTTCCGGCTTCCCCGTTTTGGTAAAAACCAACTATTGGCTTTCGTCCGTGATCTCAAGTGTCTTTTTACTTTCTGGGAAATTACACCGCAAACTGTGGAAGAAACCAAGCGCGAATTAGGGGAGCAATACGCCGGCAGTTCGATGTTTTTGAGGATATTCCAAAAACTGGCCGATGGAACTTTCGGGTTTCTCTTCGAAAAAGAGGTCCAGCCGGGGGAAATGAATAGTTACATTTATCTGAAAGAGGAGGGGGGAAGCTATTTTCTGGAAATTTCCCAAAAGACCGGGTCGGGGCGTTATCTGGTTTTGGCCCGATCCAACGAGGTTCAGATCGGTGCTCCAGCCCAAGACCTTCCTCCCGTTAATCCCCTCTGGGAGATGCCTGGGGAAATAAGGGAATATTTCAAGGACGATGCGATCGAACAATCCTTCCAACCCGGAAAAAAATTCTTTTCAGCGGATTTGGGAGCGCAGGGGACTCTTCGCCGCCGTCGGTTAGGCCCCCAGGATCGGCACGCGGCCTCGAAGTTTTGATTTTTGAGCCCGCGAAACTGCGGAGACTACGGCGTTACATAGCCTGGGCCAGCGTCCGGGCGCATAGAATGAGAGGAGTGAAACTATGGTAAACGCGAATATGGTGATCAATAAAAGGGTTCATCCCCGAATAACGCTAGAGATTCCGGTGAAGTACCGTTTGATTGAGGATAAGGAAGAAATAAAGACGGTCCGAGAAGGCCCGAAGAGAGGCCAAACCAGCCAAACCATGGATGTGAGTTTAAGTGGGATGTACCTGGTTGCCGATCAGATTCCCGGCGTGGGGAGTGTTCTTTGGCTGGATATAACCCTTCCGAAACTATCCCGTGTCGTTTCAGCTTACGCCGAGGTGATCTGGGCCAACGGTACGGGGGGAGGCCTTCATTTTGAGGTCATCCAAGAAGAGGATTTCGAAGTCTTGAAAGACTACTTTTTACAGGCGCCCTCTCCGGCTTAAAGCGCCGGTGAGCGTGCGGTTTTTCGATATTCAGCGTGTGTCGCTTTTGCCATGAAACAGTGTATCGGGAGTAAAAGATGAAACCTAAGGAAGCGCCGGAACAGGGCCGATGGGTCGCGATTTTCTTTTTTATCTGTTTTGCGTGGATCGCTTATCAGACTTTTCTTTTGGCCAAACCTTTCCTGCCGGGGCTTTTGGGCGCCGCGATCCTGGGGCTTGTTTTCCTTCCCTTATATGAACGGGTTCTCCGATGGGTCCGTAACCCGAATATCGCCGCGTCCATCCTGACGATCGGGATCATTCTCCTTACGGTGCTCCCCGCCGTTTGGATGGGTTGGATGGCGGTCCAGGAAGCTGAATTCCTCCGCCCCACCCTCACTCGGATTATCGAAGACTTTCAGACGCCTTCCTACGCGCAAGGCCTCCTAGGCCCCATCTTCACGTTTTTCGACGGTTTTCATGTCGAGCTGAAACCCCTGTTTTTGAAGGAATCTGGGGAGATTGGCGCTCAAATGAGTTCCCTAGGAAGCCATTTGGCGGGGCATATGGTCAATATGATTTTCAATGGGATCATCTTGATGTTGACGCTTTTTTTCGCATTTCGGCATGGGAGAAAAGGGGCGGAAACGGTTCTTTCGGCCCTTCCGATGGGTTCCCAAAATAAACAGCCTATCTTGAGCAAGGTTTATGGGACCTTTCGGGCGGTGGCGGCTGGTGTTTTCGTGACCGCCCTGGTCGTGGGGGTGGCGGATACGCTCGGTTTTGTGACGGCGGGTGTGCCCTTGCCGATCTTCTTCGGCTTGGCCGCTACTGTTTTTGGCCTCTTGGGCGTTTCAGTTTTAATTGCGATTCCCGCGGCCCTTTGGGTGATGAACCAACACATGGGATGGGGAATTTTCCTGCTCGCATGGGGCATCCTGGTCTCGGTGCTGGGGGACCATGTTTTGAAGCCGAAGCTGATCGGGTCCCAGGCCCGCATGCCTTTTCTTGTCATACTTTTCAGCACTTTTGGAGGGATCAAACTTTACGGTTTTATGGGTTTGTTCCTAGGCCCGATGGTGGTCACCGCTTTCCTGGCTTTTTGGGACATCTATCGCCGGGATTACCAGACCCAGCCGGTTACACCGGGTAAATATAGGGAAAATCGGGAAGAAGAATTGAAAAGTTTTTCCCGTTCGAGATCCAACCAAAAAAGACCCGTTAAGAAATAATGTTAATCCAAGAAATCATGGATGCTAAGAGACGATTTGCCTCCCGCTTTTCTCAATTCCTTGTCTTCGGTTATTAACGGAACATCCAGTAATTGAGCAAGCGTTAAATATTGCGCATCGTAAAAGGTAAGATTTTTCTTTAACGCATTTTCCGGGACTTGTTTGCTTTCTAAGCTCATTTCACCGGATCCGAAAATTTCCTCGGCCTGGTCCATCAATCGATGGGCAGTTTCAGAGACGATTAGTTTTTGCCTAGTCATTTGCGTTAAGGCGTTCCCCACTTCATATTTCCATAACGAGGGTACGCGCCAGTCGGGGTCCTTTTCGCGCAATTGATGGGTTTGAAGGGTATGAGCGCCCTCTACCAAACTATAGACAATAACGTTAGCGTCTACGACGATCACAATCGGCCTTCTTTTTTAGCTTTGTTAAGCCATTTGTCCGTAATAAACATTTTGGCTTTCACCGGAACAGGAAAGCCGCCAATTCCTTTTCTCTCTAAAGCCTGCTCCAAAATGGAAACCACTTGTTTGTTCATGGATCGGTGGTTGAGCTCGGCTTGCTCTTTCAATTTTTTCCGGAGATTCTCGGGAATGTTTTTAATCAGCAGGCTCGACATAAAGGCCTCCCCCCCGAAAGATACCTAAAAGATACCGTTATTATACCGTGTTGTCAATTTTAGGTGTCCGCGATGGGTCCCCTGCGGGGACAACCCGTTGAGCCGGTCTTAGACAGAGTCACCGATAACTTTCCTGGGTATTGCCTTGCTTATCTTGGCGTCCGGCCCCTCATTTAAAAAAGATTAATGAGGGCGTTACTACCCCGCGTGATTAGTAAACGAATCATGCCAGCTGGGTGTCTTTGTTCACCTTAGCCCTTTGGGCGAAGGGAAGCAGGACTCTACCGGCCTTCTTAAATGCCTAATGGAAGGTCGGCATGTGTTTGGGTGGTGAAAATTTTCTATGCTTTCTTGTGTTGTATTTGGCTCTGTCTTTCCAAGTTTCCTTTCTCTGTAATTCCCAGGGTGGCACCAACCCGCCTTCCGATCAAATTGGGAATTCATAGGTCTTTTATGATTCCTTTCACCGGGCTCCCCTATCCCACGGGCCGAAAAGGGGCCAATCGTAAGGGCATAAAGCGGCTTGCTTCTTGCTTTACATAGGAAGGGTAAGCAGCCCCGAATGGTTTGGGCTTAAAAACGCAAGCAAGGAAGCCGAGATGAACTCAGGAAAAATGAACAACACAGCGACCCTCGAAAAAGAGGATCAAATGGAAAAAGTGATTCAAGAAGTGGATTATTACAGCGGTTTGGAATTTGGTTTTAATGAATTCCCGGGTGACCGGTTGAATGCCTGGTTAGAGGCCGAAACCGATATGCTGGAAGGCCGGGAATAAGCCGGATCAAACGGATCGTGCGGAACGTGGCATCTGGTTTTTTTGCTATCGCCCCATTGGGAAGGAACGGATATGAATAAGTACCTATGGCTCATTTTCGCCTTGGGATGGGCAGCGCCCGCCTGGCCGGTTGATTTAATACCCGAACCCACCTCTCAGGCCATTCTGGAATATAAGGCCTTTTCGGGGACTGATAATCCCGATCCGGGGAACCATGTGGTTTGGAAACTTTATATTTACCGCGCCATCACTCAAACCGCGCATTCTGACGGCGCCACGGAATACCTGATCGCCGGATTAACACCCTTTCCCAAGGAAGGCTATTACGTCAGGCTGAAAATCAACGAGTTGTATGATTATTTTCAGCCTATCCCCCGCAGGGGCGATGCGATTCTGGTGGGAGGCCGAATTATTAACCACCGCAATTATGGGGTGAACCTCCCCCAAAAAGAGGTCAACCTGAAGCTGCTAGCCATGGATTTGGACGCAGCGGTCAGCCTGCCCCATGAACATTTTGACCTTTCCGTGAAACCAACACTCGCCCCGGGGAACTAACCGGTACTATCGCCCGTATATTTGACGAAATAAACATTTACTCCGTAAAACGCTGGCAAATCTTTTCTTAACGCTTTTTATCAGAGCATCTATCCCGAATAGAGAATCATGAAGATCAATTTGATCTGGAATAGAAGGGCTCTTCCCAGGTTTCTTCACCCGTCCGTTTTAAGGGCTTTTCTCTAGATTTGCGATGGTTTATGGAGATAGGGCTTCCGCTCCGGGGCACGTTCCTTGCTCTAACCACCCTATGGGGTTTCATGGGGTGCCGTGAAGTCCAGTTTCTAAAATAATTAGGGAGGTTTTGGATGAAGAAATTCGCTTTGTTATTGCCGTTGCTTTGGGCCGTGGGAGGCGCGGGCTTCGTTCGCGCGCAAAATTCCATGCCATTCGAGAAGGTCACACCCGATATCTCCGCTATGGAACAAAACCATCCCATGATTTTCGAACTTCGGGACCGCATCCGGAACCAGCGGGAAAGGATCGACGAGGGCGTGATGGAACATACCCTGGCGATTGAACAAGCCATGGAAAGCCGCGCGGTTTTGGAGTCGGTCGAGAAACAGATGAAATCCGATTACAAAACCAATGGGACCGAAAAAACAATGAAGTTAAAAAGAGACCAATATTCGGCCCTCAACGGCATTTTGGACTCGAATTCCAAAACGATCCATGAGATGAAAACCTACTTTTATTACTACGACCCTTATTTTGAGCATTACTACGCCGAAGATCCGGTTTTCGATGCGCCCCAACACCTCATCGTTTCCGCGCTGGAAGAGGACCACCCGATGATTTTTGAGCTCCGGGACCGTATCCGAAACCAAAGGGACCGGATTGATGAGGGATTAACCGCCAACACGCTGTCGATGACCCAGGCCTCGGCGGGTCTGGAGGTGTTGAGATCCGTGGAAAATAAAATGAAGACGGATTACAAGGCCAATGGCTCTAATAATACCAAGATGAGGCTGACCCAGGAGCAATACGTGGCCTTCAACACGACGCTGGACGCCAACTCCATAGTCCTCCACGAGGGGAAAGAATTCTTTTATTACTACGGGCCCTATTACAACCAATATTGGTTTTAAGACAACCAAATTTACCGCGAAGACGCGAAGAATAGACCCGGGATTTTAGGTGGCAAAGGATGGCCGGGTTAAGGGATGAATCCGGAAAGCGGGTTTTCTTCGCGGCTTTATGTTGGTTGGGTTTTTGTGTTGACAGAATGGATACAAACAAAAAAAAGGAGAATTTCATGTTTATCGCCGACTTGTTGGTGGCTTTGGTTTTTGGGTTTTTTATCGTTTGGGCTGTTACCAGCTTTTTCGGAACCAAGGGACCGTGGGATAGTTTCTTGTGGTTCTTCCTGGTCGTCGGCCTCTTCGCTTGGGCCGGTGGGGTATGGCTCGTGCCTTTTGGTCCCACATGGATGGGCATCGGCTGGTTCCCCATTTTCTTCATGGGTTTCCTGGCGGTCTTGTTGCTTACGTCGGCCAGCCCACGCAAATATATCAAGCCCATACCAACGAAGGCAGAGGCGGAGACGGCCAGGGAAAGCCGGATCGCGATCGACTTTTTCTTTTGGCTGTTGGTCGCATGTTTGTTGATTTTTGGCACCAGTCACTACTACTGGTATCCCCGGGTCAGCTGAAAAGGGTTTAACGGGAGGCCGGTCCCAGCAGGTTCGCTGATCCAAGGGATGGCCTCCACTCTTTCGTTTTTCCTCATCCATGGTTCCAGCTCCTATCATCGGCCCGGGAGCCAGGGTGGAAGTTTCATGCGGGCCAAACGTTGTGCCGGGCGTTTGAACGGCAAGAAAATAATGAGTGAAATCCAAGAATGAAAAGGGTTTATCCGGCGGGTTCACCAAGCGCCAAGAAAAACCAGGAACTTTTTGTCCCGTTCAACGAGGGGGCCTAAAGGGCGCTTGGATAATTCCGCATTCTGATATTTCGAGGCGCCCGGCCACCCGGCATCGCGGAGCCGGAATATTGGGCTTGTTATTGCTCCTGCTGATTCCCCGGACAGCGCAAGCGGTTGGGGAAAAATGGATATTCCTGCCCTCGGCCCCCCTTTTTGAACCCGTGATCGGTGATCCCAATGAAACCACCACCGCGATCATCGGGTATACCGATGAAACCCGTTTCGAGGGATCGCTCGGGGCCACGGCCGAAATTATCCGGTATCTTCGCCCCGATCAAACCCAATGGGCCCAGGGTATCTTCGGGTGCGGCCATATTCTTTTCGACGAAATGGGCGACATCTATCCCATGAGGGTGGGAGACTGGTTTGTCGGCGGTTATCTGAGCGAATCCTACGGTTCCTTTTCCAACCGGTTCGAGTATGAACATGAAAGCTCCCACCTGGGCGATTCCCTCCAAGGAATTGATAACCCCATTATTTATAACGGCGAGAACATCAATTTAACCGATTCCTTCAAACCCTCGGAGTATATCCGCCTCACCGCGCAGATAGGCCTATGGGTTTCCGGCCTGCCGCCGGCCAAGGGATTTTTCGAAACCCTGGAGGGGGAGGCCTATACACCCGGTTTCTACTTAGGCGGGACTTACACGAGGGGCTATGTCACCGTCGATTTCGGGTGGAAGGATGAGGCTGGAGGTGGTTGCAACAAGAGTTTTCAATTGGGCGTCCAGTGGAAATTCAAGAAAGAGGAAAGCAGGGACTTGCGCGTTGCCTTGACCTACTATGATGGGAATTCGGAATTCGGCCAGTTTTATATGAGCCGCGACGAACATGCGGGGATCGGGGTTTATTTTGATCCCTAAGACAAGAAACCTCTGCCGGCGGTGCTTTTGGCTGGTCCTGGCCATTGTCGGCCTGCTTCCCGTGGGTCTTGGGGCCCAGGAAGACCGTCTGCTTTTCCTACCGGGTAATTCGGTTTTTGAACACTTGATCGGGGATCCGAGGGAATTCCAAAGTGCCCTCATTGCCGAGATGACCTACGAACGTTTTGACGGGTCGATCGCCGCCACCCCTGAGTTTTTACAATGGATTCAAAAGAACGGAACCAAATGGGGATGGGGAATCGAGGGTGATACCTTTGTCCAGGTGGAGGCGCCGGGTTATGGACATTACTCCCTGACCGACTCGGATTATTACCTGGTTTTGCCGGAAAGGGTCAGCGATTGGTACCTGGACACCTACTTGAGCGAATCCAGCGGCAGCTTTTCCAACCGGCTGGAGTTCCTGCATGTCAGTTCCCAGCTCGGGGACGGGTTCTTCAATTCGGCCCAAAGCGTTCCCTACACCCAGGGAAGTTTCCGTTACACGGCCTCTTATTTGGTTTCCGACCGGATTCGTCTTTACGCGGGAGGGGGAGTTTATACCGAGAACGTTCCCGGGGACCCGCCTTTCTATATTCAGATGGGAACCGAACTATACACATCCTCTTTCGGCCTGATCCTGGGCACGATGGGCCGCGGATATTTCACCTATGACATTCAGGCCAGCCAGGCCTTTGGAGGGGTTCTCAACCAGAATTTCGCGGCCGGTTTCCAGTGGAGACGGAAAAAAGAAACCCACCAGGCCATCCGCCTGGCCCTTATGTACTACAACGGCAACAATGATTTTGGGCAGTTTTACCGGCAAAACGACAATCATTGGGCCATCGGCCTGTTCTTTGATCCTTAATGGAGCGATTCATAAGTCCGTTCCGGGTTTTTGGTTGCGTGATTCCACCCCCTCTGAAAGAGGGGGACCAAGGGGGAGTTCGTTTTATCGTACTGCATCGGAAACAGCTAATGCCCCCCTCTCCCCCTTTTTCACCCCCATTTCTTCATTTGGAAATACCAATAAATGAAATTGGGGACGTCCCCATGCCTCATGTCATTTTCCAAAAAGAGGCATGGAGAAAGGGGGAAAGTCAGAATGAAACCCGGAACGAATTTGTAATGTAGTCCGCTTAGTCAGTAACAAAATGATTTCACCTCAGGGAACTGGAGGCCATCGGATGAAGATCCTGGTGTTGGATGTGGGGGGCATTCACGTGAAGGCCTTGGCCACTGGGCGGCGAAAACAAGTTCAATTTCCATCCGGGCCGCGCATGACGCCTGAGAGGATGGTTTCCCAGGCGAAGATCGCCACGGCCGGTTGGAAATACGATGCTGTTTCCATCGGCTATCCCGGGCCCGTGGCGCATGGCAGGATCGCGGTGAATCCGCGCTATCTGGGCTTGGGATGGGTGGGATTTAATTTTAAAAAGGCATTCGGATGCCCGGTCAAGGTTGCCAATGACGCGGCGATGCAGGCCCTGGGCAGTTATCGGGGAGGAAGAATGCTCTTCCTGGGCTTGGGAACGGGCCTGGGTTCGGCTTTGATCGAGGACCGTGCGCTGGTGCCCTTGGAACTGGGACACTTGCCCTACCAAAAGGGCGAAAGCTATGAGGATTATTTGGGCCAGGCGGGCTTACATCGGTTTGGTAAGTTAAAATGGCTTCGCCTGGTGCGCGACGTCGTGGGACGGCTCAAAAACGCGATGCAGGCGGATTATGTGGTGCTCGGAGGCGGGAATGCCCGGCTGATCAAAGAACTCCCGCCCGGCACGCGGCTGGGGGATAATTCCAATGCGTTTCGGGGTGGATACCGCCTCTGGGCAAAGCGTTACCGATGGGATTCAGGTTGGGTAAAACAATAAATTAAGGAGAACCTGTGAAAATCGATCCAAAAGATTATCGGGTGAAGGAAGGGAAGAAAGTTGACCTCAAGAAATGGCCCACCCGGGTGAAATCCCTTTACGGCTCGAAGGAAGAGTACAAAAAGGTCCTGGCGGAACACGTGGATGAATTGAGCGCCATTCAAAGTCTCCTCTACGCGGACAACCATTACGCGGTGCTGCTGATATTTCAGGCCATGGATGCCGCCGGTAAAGATGGGGTCATCAAGCATGTGATGTCGGGCGTCAACCCCCAGGGCTGCCAGGTTTTCAGCTTCAAGCATCCCACCGCCTTGGAACTTCAGCATGATTTCCTTTGGCGTACCACGCGAAATCTGCCCGAAAGGGGCAAAATCGGCATCTTCAACCGTTCCTATTACGAGGAAGTGCTGATCGCGAAGGTTCATCCGGAAATCCTCAAGGGGGAACAAATACCGGAAGACCTGCTGGATAAGAAAACGGTTTGGGAAGAAAGGTACCGTTCGATCACGGAACTGGAAAATCTATCGACCTC